>CAYWRG010000005.1:81423-110790 GCA_964460715.1 uncultured Opitutus sp.
GGCGATGGCCTACATCCTCGCCGTCAATCCGCTGATCCTGAAGGACACCGGCATGCCCCAGGCCGCACTTGTCACGGTCACGGCGCTGACCGCGGCGATCAGCACGCTGATCATGGCGTTCATGACGAACTTTCCGCTCGCCCTCGCGCCGGGCATGGGAATCAACGCCTACTTCACCTACACGATCTGTCTCGGCGCTGGCGTGCCCTGGCAGTCCGCACTCGGACTGGTGTTCGTCAACGGGGTCATCTTCCTGCTCCTTTCCGTCACGGGCATCCGTGAGAGAATCGTCAGCTCGATCCCGCCTTCGCTCAAGGTCGCCATCACCTGCGGTGTCGGTCTTTTCATCGCGTTCATCGGACTCAAGAACGCAGGCATCGTCGTCGCCAATCCGGCGACCTTTGTCGCACAGGGCGATTTCGGATCGCCGCCCGTGGCGCTCGCCTTCGCGGGCATCATCCTGACCGCGGTGCTCATCGCCCGGCGCGTCCCGGGGGCGATCATGATCTCGATTCTCGTCGTGACCTTGGTCGGCATGCTCATCCCCAACGGCAAGGGCGGCACGGTCACACCACTCCCGTCCGCGCTGCTCTCACTGCCCTCCTCGCCCGAGCCGGTCCTGCTCAAGCTGAACTTCGATTTCCTGCTCAACGACTTCACGAAGGCGCTGCCGATCCTGATCACGCTTCTGATCGTCGACATGTTCGACAACATCGGGACGCTGATCGGCGTGAGCAAGCGCGCCGGTCTGCTCAAACCCGACGGCTCTCTGCCGAAGGCCGGCCGCGCACTCGTCAGCGACTCGCTGGCCGCGATCATCAGCTCGCTCCTCGGCACGTCCACGGTCGTCAGCTACATCGAGTCGGCCGCCGGGGTCGAGGCAGGCGGCCGCACCGGTCTCACCGCGGCCACGACCGCCGTGTGTTTCCTCTTCGCGCTGATCTTGACCCCGCTGATCCTGATCATCCCCAGCGCCGCGACCGCGCCGGCGCTCGTGGTCGTCGGCGTGTTCATGTTCCAGACCGTGGCCGAAATCAAATTCGAGGACTTCACAGAGGCGGTGCCCGCGGTGGTCACGCTGCTTTGCATTCCCCTCACCTTCAGCATCGCCGAGGGCCTCGGCCTCGGCGTGATCGCCCTCGCCGCGATCGCGCTCGCCACCGGCAAGGGACGGACGCTCCCGACCTTCACCTACGGCCTCGCGGGCTTGTTTTTCCTGCACATGTTCCACGGGCTCGTGACGCAACGGTGATCGGTGTAGCCGACCTCGCTGAGGCCGGCCCGTTGGCGCACCGTTGCGTCGGAAGCAATCACCGGCCTCAGCGAGGCCGGCTACAAGCTGCATGAATCGTTCTCGTTCTCGATCCGGAGAACGAGGAAAGATAAAGAGAACGAGAACGATCAAATCTCGGCCTCCATCCTCCGGCTTGCGCCCGCTCCGCTTTTCGCCGAGGGTGCAGGCATCATGTCCAAGGTTGTGAAGTTCGATCCCACCGTCGCACCCGCGCCTGATTTCGACGCGCTGATCGCCGGCCTGCAGCATCTGCCGGGCTGCGCCTTCAATCTCCAATCAGTCGACGACCGGCCGCTGTACGGCACGACGCTCTACATCGCCAACTGCGCCCTCGACACGCGCTTCGGGCCATTCCGCGCCTACATTTTTCAGGACATCATCGACAAGCACTACATCATCGCGCTCGCCCACGGCGACATCACCCACGCGACGATGCTCTACACGCGCCTCCACTCGTCGTGCGTCACGAGTGAGACGCTGCGCGGCTGTGACTGTGACTGCGTGCAGCAGCTCGAGGGCGCCTTCAAGGTCATCGCCGAGAAGGGCAACGGCATCCTCTTTTATCTCATGCAGGAGGGCCGCGGCGTCGGCTATGTGGGCAAGTCCCGGGATCGCATGCTTGTGCAGGCCTCGCTCGACCAGCTCTCGACCTTCCAGGCTTATGCAGCGATGGGCCTCAAGAAGGACCACCGCAACTACGAGAACATTTCCCACATCTGCAATCTGCTCGGGATCAAGGCCGCGTTCACCGTCCTGACCAACAATCCCGACAAGGTCGATGCGCTCAAGTCGCAGGGCATCGTCGTCGCCGGCACCGAAGCCCTCGAGTTCGAGCCCTCGCCGTTCAATCTCGCCTACCTGACGTCCAAGGCCGCGGGCGGTCACATCCTCACGCGGCCCGCCGAGACCAAGGTCAAGCGCGCGCTCCCGCCCGAGCCGGTCATTCCCTTCAAGCCCTACGCCCTGCCCGAGGCCAAGCGCTTCATCTACTCGGCGAGCTACTTCCTCCCGATGAAGCCGGTCGACAACGACATCCTGCTCACGGACACGCAGTTCAAGGAACTCTTCAGCAAGAACACGATCGACCGCTACATGGCCGGCCCCAAGCCGCTCGTGCTCGGCTACCAGTTGATCCGCGAAAATCGGTTTTTCGTGAAGATCAACACCGACAACCTCAACGCCTTCAACACGCAGAACCCGCACGATCCGATCGTCGACCTGCTGACCACGCCCTACTGGTTCCGCGTTCACGTCTACTACGACATCGTGACCAGTCAGGAATTTGTCGTGCTCACCCACGGCACACCCCGCATCTACGACATCCCCGTCGTGCGCCTGCACAGCGAGTCCCTCTTCAACCGCTTCCCGCTCCGCACGGTCGAAAATCGCGACAAGATGAAGATATCGGTGAAGCACATCGTCACCTACGGCGTCGGCGCGATGCTCCTCGTGTACAACGACGGCCGCGGCGCCGGCTTCGGCGCCTACGCCACCGACCTCATGCTGGGCGAAAGCGGTCACGCGCTCTCGACTGACGAGGCGTACCGCAAGATCGGCATCAACTACGACAGCCGCGACTACGATGCCTCGATCCTTCTCCTCAAGCACCACGTGCCCAACGAGAAGATCCAGATGGTGATGAACTCCCCGTCGAGCCTCGTGAAAAAACCCGAGTACGCCGAGGCCCTGAAGAAGCACCGCATCGACGTCGAGCGCTGGATCTTCATCGATGATGAGAATATTGCGGAGTAACCGGCGCGGCGAAGCCGCACCGGAATGACCAATGTCCAATTTCCAATGACCAATGAGTTCTTAACGCCGCAATCGGCTCTTTGTAGCCGGGGTCGCCGACCCCGGTGGATCGGATACGCGCGGGAAGAAAGCCGGACCGGGGTCAGCGACCCCGGCTACACCAAGGCCAAGCACTCATCCCATTGGTCATTGCCCATTGGTCATTCGGCCATTGCGCGAGCGTAGCGAGCGCCATGGATCCCCTCGGCCACGAACTTCTCGCCCAGCGACTCGCGCAGATCCCCGCGATCCTCACGGAGATGCTGCGCCGCCCGCCGGCACCACTCAAACCGGCGACCCTCGCCGCCCAGCGCTTCATCATCACGGGGACAGGCAGCTCCGAGGCCCACGCCCGCTACCTGGTGATGCTGCTCAATCTCTACACGGACCGAGCCGCCTCGTACCTGCCGCTGTCAGGCTTCGTCGACTCACCGGCCGGTGCCTTCGCGGGCAAGACGCTCGTCGTGTTCAGCCAGGGCGTGTCGCCCAATGCCCAGATCGCGCTGCGACGCCGCAGTGAATTCGGGCACACCGTCCTCTTCAGCGCCACCACGCCGGCCGCCGCCCGCGCCGCCGGCAAGGCCGACCGCGCGGCGCTTCTCGAATCCATCCTCGCCGACGGCGGCGACCTCGTGGAATTCCCGCTCGCCGAGGAGTACACAACCCTGATCCGCTTCGTCGGACCGATGGCCGGCTACCTCGCTTGCCTCCAGTTCGCCGCACGCTTCGGCTGCTGCCGCTACCAGCCGCCCGGCGAGGCCGACATCCTGCGATTGCTCGCCACGCCACCGCCCGCCGATCTGCTCGATGCGATGATTCGCCTGCCCAGCGCGTTTTCGCAGGGGTTCAATCTCGTCACCGCCGCGCCCATCTCCGATTTCGCGCAGAATCTCGCCTGCAAGTTCATGGAAGGCCTCTACTGGGCCTGCCCGCCAATCAGCGATTTTCTCCAGTTTGCCCACGGGCCGTTTCAGCAGATGAATGCCCATCCGCACCCGGTCGTCATCCTGCAGGGCGGATCCGCCGCCGAGGCCGAACTGGTCGGACGCAGCGTCGCCATGCTGCGTAACGTCGGCCTCAGCGCTTTTGTCGTCCGCGTCGAGGCTCCGCCGCTGACCTCGATCTTTGGCTTCGAGGCCGCGCTCAACGCCCTCGTCTTCGCCGTCATGCGTCACCAGCGCGTCGACCAGGTCAACTGGCCCGGCAAGGGCCGTGATGACCTGCTCTACGGTTTCTGCCCGGACGTCTGAGTCGGCGACCAATCCGTCGGAATTTTTAACCACGGATGAATACCTTCGGAATCAGGACCTGATTTACAGGAGGCAACGGAGATTCGAGTCTGTTTTTCCGTGATCTGACCTCCTCTCTGTCTCCGTTCCTTCCTGTTCAATCATCTGCTCCGAATCCGTGTTCATCCGTGTCCATCCGTGGTTAAAACGGTTTGAGCTCGGTCTGTCAGATTAGTCCTGACCGTGGATCAAGGCTTGTTACAGGTGCGACCGTCGCCATCGTTGATGCACTTACCCCATGAAACGATTCCTGCTCAGCCTTGCGCTGGCGGCGGCTTCGCTCGCGCCTGCCTACGCTCAGACCCTGAACATTGCCGTGGTACCCAAGGGCACCACGCACGAATTCTGGAAGGCCATCCACGCCGGCGCGATCAAGGCCGAGCGCGAACTCACCGCCGCGGGCACGCCCGTGCGCGTCATCTGGAAAGGCCCGCTCAAGGAAGACGACCGCGAACAGCAGGTGCAGGTCGTGGAGAATTTTGTCGGCCAGCGCGTGAGCGGCATCGTGCTCGCCCCGCTCGACAACCGCGGACTCGTCGCCCCGGTCGAGACCGCCGTGCGCGGCAAAATCCCCGTGGTGATCATCGACTCGGGCCTGCAGTCCAAGGCCCAATCCAGCTTCGTCTCAACCGACAACCGCGAAGGTGGCCGCATCGCCGCCCGCGAACTCGGCAAGCTTCTCGGCGGCAAGGGCAACGTCATCCTCCTGCGCTACGCCGTCGGCTCCGCCAGCACCGAGGAGCGTGAGGCCGGCTTTCTGGAGGTCATGAACCGCGATTTTCCGGAGATCCGCCTCGTTTCCACCGACCAGCACGCCGGAGCCACCCGCGACACCGCACGTCGCGCCGCGGAAAACCTCCTCAACCGCCACGGCCGCACCCTCAACGGCGTGTTCGCCGCCAACGAATCCTCCGCCGCCGGCATGCTGCTCGCCCTGCGCGATGCCGGTCTCGCGGGCGGCAAGGTCAAGTTTGTCGGTTTTGATTCCGGCGAAACCCTCAATGCTGGCCTAAAGTCGGGCGACATCCAAGGGCTGGTCGTCCAGAATCCGTTCAACATGGGCTACCTGGGCGTGAAGACCATGGTCGCCGTGCTCAAGGGCGAGAAGGTCCCGGAGGTCATCGACACCGGCGTCGGCTATGTCACGCGCGAGAATTTCAATGACCCCGCGCTGGCTGAGATCGTCAATCCGCCGCTCGACCAGTACCTGAAATGACCGCTGCGGGCGCGCGCCTCCGCCTCACCGACGTCCGGAAAAGCTTCGGCGCCACCCAAGCGCTGGCTGGCGTCTCGCTGGCAATCGCGCGGGGTGAGATCCACGCCCTGATCGGCGATAACGGTGCCGGAAAGAGCACGCTCATGAAGATCCTGAGCGGCGCGCACGCGCCCGACTCAGGTGCGCTGGAACTCGAGGGTCAGCCGTACACGCCAAAGGATCCGCTCGACGCCCGTCGCCAGGGCATCGCGATGATCTATCAGGAGCTGAACCTCGCGCTCCACCTGAGCGTCCGGGAAAACATCCTGCTCGGCAGCGAGCCGTCGCGACTGGGCTGGATCGATCGGGAGGCCGCACGCCAGCGGGCCCGCGCCGCCCTCGCCCAGCTTGGGCACGAGTCGCTCGACCTCGAACAGCTCGCCGGTGAACTCTCCATCGCCACCCAGCAAATCGTCGAGATCGCCCGCGCGTTGCTGGCCAAGCCCAAGGTGCTCATCATGGACGAGCCGACCAGCAGCCTGACCCAGGCCGACACGGCCAGGCTCTTCACCGCCATGACCCGACTGAAGGCCCAGGGCGTCAGCATCATCTATATCAGTCATTTCCTCGAGGAATGCCGCCAGCTCTGCGATCGCTACACCGTGCTCAAGGACGGCCAGACCGTCGGCACCGGCGAGGTGGCCGGCACCTCGATCGACCACCTCGTCACGCTCATGACCGGACGCGAGGTGCAGGATCTCTATCCCCGTCCGGCCACGCCCACTGCGCCCGGGCCCGTCGTGCTCGCGATCAGGGGCGCGTCCGCCGGATCCCGGTTGACGGATGCGTCGCTGACCTTGCACGGCGGCGAGGTCTTCGGGCTCGCCGGACTCATCGGCGCGGGCCGAACCGAACTGCTGCGCGCCGTGTTCGGACTGGACCACCTGGACGCCGGTTCGGTCGTCGTTCTGGACAGTCCCGCCAAGCGGGCCACGCCGGCGTCACGCTGGCGCGAAGGCGTCGGCTTGCTCAGCGAGAACCGCAAGGAGGAGGGGCTGATGCTCGGCCGGTCCATCGCCGACAATCTCACGCTCACCGCCCTCACTCGCTTCGGCCGCCTGGGCTGGATCGATGCACGGCGTCAGCACCAGGCCGCACAGCACTGGGTCGGCAATCTTCACATCAAGTGCCGGGACGCCGCGCAGTCCGTCGGCGAGCTCTCCGGCGGTAACCAACAAAAGGTCGCACTCGCCCGCCTGCTCGAACATCCGGCAAAAATCCTCCTGCTCGACGAGCCCACGCGGGGCATCGACGTTGGCAGCAAGGCCCAGATCTATGCGCTCATCGGGGCCCTCGCCGCCTCCGGCAAGGCCGTGATCGTCGTCAGCTCCTACCTGCCGGAACTCCTCGGCCTCTGCGACACCATTGGCGTGATGTGCCGCGGCGAGCTCGCCGCCGTGCGCCCACGCGCCGAATGGACCGAAGCCTCGATCATGCGCGTGGCGACGGGCAGCCACGTTGAGCCAGCAACACCATAATCCAGATGCCATTTTCAGGAACAATCGAAAGCAGTCTTTAACCACCGATAACACGGATGGGCACAGATATGTGAACCTCTGCCCGCAAGCACCCGATCTCATCTGAGACCCTTTCATCTCTCCGGTTTTATCCGTGTAATCTGTGTAATCTGAGGTCGGTTTGATCGGCTTAATTCCGGGCAAAGAATGCTTCCCGAGCTTTTCCTCAAACATCCCATGAACCCCGCGCTCAAGTCCTTCCTCGTCCGCGCCGGCCCGTTTTTCGGGCTGCTGCTGGTCATCGCGCTCTTCGCGATCCCGACTGAGACGCGGGAGTTCTTCCTGACCTACCACAACTTCAAGATCATCTTCACCCAGACGGTGATCGTCGCCATCGGCGCGCTGGGCATGACCCTGATCATCGTCGGCGGCGGCATCGATCTCTCCGTCGGCTCCACCATCGCCCTCACCAGCGTGGTCGGGGCCCTGCTCATCCAGCAGGGCTGGTCGGATCCGGCCACAGTCATCGCCATGATCGCCTGTGGCGGGTTCATCGGCCTCCTCAACGGTTCTGCCATCGCCGGACTGCGCATGACGCCGTTCATCATCACACTCGGCACGCTGGGCATCGGGCGTGGCACGGCCAAGTGGCTCGCGGACAACCAGACCGTCAACTACGACACCTCAGCGATCAACCAGTGGATGACGACGGCCGATCCCTTCAGTCGCGCGCTCCCGGTCGGCGTCTGGGTGGCGTTGGGACTCGCGATCGTGACGCACCTGCTGCTCCGCAACACGGTCTTTGGCCGCCACGTCTTCGCGCTCGGTTCCAACGAACAGACGGCCCGCCTCTGCGGCATTCCCGCCCGCCGGCTCAAGATCGCGGTCTATGCCCTCGCCGGCTGCTACTTTGGTCTGGCCGGGCTCTTCCAGCTTTCGCGCCTGCGCCAGGGCGATCCGACCGTGGCGGCCGGACTCGAACTCGACATCATCGCCGCCGTCATCATCGGCGGTGCCAGCCTGAACGGCGGCGTCGGCACCGTGCTGGGATCGATGATCGGCGCGCTCATCATGGCCGTCCTACGCAACGGCTCCCAGCAGATGGGCTGGCCCACGTATTTCCAGGAGATCATCATCGGCCTGGTGATCATCGTCGCTGTCTTCCTCGACCGCCTGCGCCAGAGTCGGCGGGAGTAAGCGGAAGGCGGCGTAGCCCTACTTCATCTCGGCAATCTCCGGCCAGAGCGGCTGAAGGTCCGTATCTCCGAGCGCCGACTGTTTCCATTCCTCGTTGATTCTTAGCGCACGACGCAGGCGACGCAGGGCCTCGAGGTGGTTGCCCAGCAGGCAGGCGTAACAGGCCAGGTTGTAGTGCAGCACGCCGCAGGTCTTGCCGTGACGAAGCTCAGCCTCCTGCAGGACCGAACGCGCCTCCTCCACCCGGTTGAGCTCGCGCAAGGCATAGGCCCAGGAGATCCAACCACTTTCATCGTCGGGCGCGCGTCGGGCCAGCGAGGCGGCGACATTGATCAGCGGTTCCCATTCCTTCGCCTGCATGTGGTACTCCGAACGTACGCGCAGGACCTCGATCAGGTCCTGGTCCGCCGGATCGATCGCCGCCAACTCGACCGCGGCCTGAGCGGCCAGTCCCAGCTCAAGATAGCCCGTGGCGTATTCGAGGCGGCGGCGGGTGGAGATCATGCAAGGCGCGGGAAAGCGCCGAGGCTCGACCAAACCCGCGAGCGAGGCGAGCGCGGTTTGTTGCGGCCGAAATGTAGCCGGGCTCGCTGAGCCCGGTGCTTTGGGGGAGCCATGCACAGGGAACTCAATCCCCGGGGTCAGCGACCCCGGCTACACGCCCAGCAACAAAAAGGCCGCCAGCCTGGCGAGGCGGGCGGCCTTGGAGAGAGACCGAAACGGTCTTCGCTTAGAAGCGGTAGCCGACGGTGAACTCGGCGGTGATCGGCAGCTCGGCGTTGATCGAGCCGTTGCCGTAGCCGGGATTCGGGGCGGACCAGTTCTTCTCGTCGGTCACATTGCGGACCGCGAGGCGCGTGTCCCACTGTTTGAAGCTGTAGGATAACGTCACATCCGTCGTGTACTGCCAGGGAATCTCGTTTCCGGTGAGCGTGATCGGTGCACCCAGCGCCGTGCCGGCGCCTTCCTGGCTGGTCACGATCGGGCCGGTGATGACGGTGCCGAGCGAGACGCTGAGGCCGAAGTCGAATTTGTAGTTCAGGAGGAAGTTGATCAGGTGCTCCGGCACGCCGGGCTGCTGGAACTCCGCCGAGATGGACGGAAAATCCGGCGTGATGGGCGCGGCTGCGCCCGACAGGCGCTGGTCGTAGGCCACTGAGTCAGCGAGGAAGCCGGCGTAGCGCTCAACGGAATCGAAGTAGCTGTACGAGGCCGTCGCGAATAACTGCTTGCTCGGCTGGTAGTTGAACTCGATCTCGAAGCCACGTGACGAGATGTAGCGATCGAGCTGGTTGGCTGCGGTGTCACCGGTGGCCCATTCCTGCTTCTGCTCATAGACCGAGGCGCCCAAAAAGAGTTTGTTCTCCAGGAAACTGCCCTTGACGCCGATCTCGTGCAGCGAGTTCTTCTGGTCGAACTGGAATTCGTGGTAGCGGTTCGTGTCGACCACGTAGCTCGAGTCCATGAACGGATAGCCACCGCCCAGACCCGCGTAGGCGGAAGTCGCGAACGAATACGTGTAATAGGCGGTCAGGCGCTCATTTATCTTGTAGACCGGGCTGAGGTTGTAGCTGGGCATCTTGACCGAAATCTCGTCGCTGAACGGCGTGTAGCCCGCGGGCGGAAGCGGATCGACATTGGTCAGGTCGATGAAGTCAACGCGACCACCGACGAGTAGGCTGAACTGCTCGTTAAAGGCGACATCGTGCTGGTAGAATGGCGCCAGGAGATCGAGCCGCGAGTCGTTCGAGCTGCCGCCGCCGTTGTAGATGCCGCCCGTCGCGGGATCGAAGCCGTAGCTGGCGCCCGGGGTGCCGTAGCGGCCCGGAAGGACGCCACGGGGATCTTCGCCCGGGATCAGTACCGAGGCGTTGAAGCCGCCGAAGCCGGCCACCGGCACCCGGTTCAGGTTCGGGTCGCGGGTGAGGTCAAAGGAGTTGACCGGCTCATGGTAGAAGTCGTCCACCGCCCAGACCTTCTGGTGCCGCGCGGAAAAACCGGCCGAGAAGCTGTGCTTGACCGTGCCGGCATCGATCGCGTGCTGGAGCTGGAGCCGGTTCTCGAGTCCGAAATTGTCGCGGTGAACCGAGTTGTAATAGTACGACGAGAAGGTGTCGCGATCGATGGAGTTGTAGAACGTGTTGTTCACGATCCGCGCACCCGTATCGAACTTGAACGTCTGGATCGCCTGCGCGGTCACGTTGATGCCGTAGCTGTCGTCACCCGGCGCGAGCAGGCGCACGCGGCGGTCGAGCTTGACCGGCGTGCCGAACGGGCGAACCGGGTTGCCGAAGCCCCCAAGCGTCGCAAGCGAGGCCGCGTAGTCTGCATCGGCGCCGGCGTCGGAAATGTAGACGCCGTCATCAATCAACTGCTGCGTGACGCGGTTGATGCCCCAGTTCTCGGTGACATCCGCCTCGAAGTACTCGGCGTTGAATTCCAGCGTGTAGTTCTGATTCGGGCGCCACTCGATCGCGCCGTAGATCGCCTGGGTGTTCTTCTTGCCGTTGTAGTAATAACCTTCGCTGTTTTCGCCGGAGTAGCTCACGCGATAAGCCAGCTCCGGGGAAACCGGGCCGCCGAAGTCGAGCGTCCAACGATTGACATCGTACGATCCGATCGTGCCGGAAACGAGACCGGTGAACTTGTCGAAATAGGGCTTCTTCGTGATGAAATCTGCGTAGCCGCCGGCGTAGCTGGTCGCACCGTAGATGACATTGGCGCTGCCCTTGACGATGTTGACCGACTCGACCGCGTTGAAGTTCACCGGCATGCCATTGCCGTTAACCGTGAGGCCGCGGCGCATCCCGTTGACGAGCACGTCGGCCGCCTGACCGCGAATGGACGGATTGGAGGGCAGACCGAAGTTGGTCTGCGTGTAACTGGACGCCGTGAGCTGCGAGAACGAGCGGACATCCTGGATACCGATCACGTTCATCTGCTCGCGGGAGATGATGGTGACGTTGCGCGGCGTATCGAGGATGCTGCGGTCCGTGCCATAGACCGAGTTAACGGGACGGGACGTCGGCAGGATCTGCTGCTCGATCGGCACGCCGGAAACCTCGAAACGTTCCATTTCGACGGTCTCACTGCCTGGCGCGACGAGCGCGGTCTGGGCCGCGAGCGGGTGCAGGGTGGCCGTTGCGGCGGAGAGCAGGACCACGGTGTTGAGCTTGGGCATGTTGGTTTGGTGTAGTCTGATCCTGTCAGCACGGAATGTGCCACCCGGCGTCACGCTAATCTCCATCCGCCAAACGCTTAGAACGATTTTGCCTGGTGTAGCCGGCCTCGCCGAGGCCGGTGCCTTGGTCGACCACGGATGGATTGCGAACCGGACTCAGTGAGCCCGGCTACATCGATCTTCGTCACGTCCCCTGCCCGACGCCTTGGTAGAGTTTGGAAAGCTCAATGAACTTCACCTCCAGTTGACGGTAGTACTCGTCGATGAGCATGCGATCCTTGGATTCCCGCAGAATCGAGATCTCCCGCTCAAGCTCATCGCGCCGCAGCCGGACTTCCGCGGAAAGCGCCCGCTCGGCCGGGGACGGCACCAAATGCACCTGATGGGCGCGGGTGCCATCCAAGGCGATACCCTCCGCTGGTCGCCGGATCGCCCGGACGCCGCGGAACCAGTCCGCCGGCGTGCCGCGACCATCGCCCGTGTCATCAAGCAGCGCATGCTCAGTCGCCAGCCTGGCCTCGGTCTTGTAGAACTCGGCCACACTGTGGGCCGCCGACAGATACGCTTCCAGCAACGAGGTCTGGCCATCCTTATCCAAGTCGCCCTTGGGATCCGCAATCGCCTCCGCGAGGTACAGTCCGAACCGCGCGTAGTTCTGCTGGTAGCCGCTCCTCGTGGAAGTGATCACGATCCGATCAGGCCCCTTGAGGAGGTTCATGAACGGCGCGCTCGCCGAGGCGGCGTTCACGATCACGAGCGGACGCGTGAACGGCTGCAGGTCGAGCGCGAGCTCGGTCGCGGTCAGATCGGGCCCGCGCAGATTGAACTTGGCCACCTTGCCGTCAAAGGTCCCGTGCCCGAGCAGGATCAGCCAAAGCGGTTCGGTCCCCTCGCGCGGCTCGGCCGCGATCGCCGCCTTTAACCGGGTCAGGTCGTTGGGCGCGTCCGCCATCGCCGCATCTTCGCCGATGGAGACCAGGCGCGCACCGCCGCGCACGGCTCCGTCCTTCCAAAGCGCGGCCTGCTTCACGAACGTTTCCTCGTACGTGCTCTCGCCGCCTGCGCCCAGCACCACGATTGCCGAGGGCTGCGTGGCCCGCGCCGGCGCCAGTGCAGGCGTGGATTCCACGGTCGATGTCTGCCCCCAGACCGATCCAGCCGCCAGCAGGGCCGTGAGGCCAATCCAGGTGCAACGGCGCGTGCTCATGGGAGTCCTTTCCAGCGGCGCAGGCCCCACTCGGTAAGCAGGCAGGCCAGCGCGAAGGCCAGCATCGCCGGCGTGTGCCACAGTGGATACGACCAGGTTTCCATCACCGGGACTTTGCGCTCGGGCAGGCTTTGCACGAACTCGCTCAGGCGCTCCGCGTCAATGACCTCGCCACCCGTGCGGCGCGCGAGGTCCTCGAGCAGCCCCACATTGGGCGTGAGAGAGCGGAATTCCTCGGCGGCGAGATCCGTGCCCCAGCCCGCCTCATCGCGACCGACCTCGGCCCCGACAGCATTCGTTGCGACCGCGGCGGCGCGATAGCCGCCCGTGAGCCGCGGCACGAACGTGACCTCGTAAAGCCCTGCTTCGGTCAGCGACGCCTCGGCCTGCAACTTGATTGGCCCCGACGCGCCCTCGGCCAGCACCGGTGTCACGTCAACGGCCACGGTGGCGTCATCGACGGCCTGAAATTTTTCATCGCGCACCCGCACCTGCAGGCGGACAGCCCCGTTGGCGTCACCTGCCTCCGGCTCGATCGACAGCTCCACGCGGGACGGCACGTCGGACACCAGCCAGCGCACGGTTTGGCGCCAGGCCTTATCCATGTCGACGCGCGCCGTGGCATCCTGCATGCCCCAGCGCCAGAAATCACCGATGGTCAGCGCACCCGTGCGGCCGCGGCCAAAGCGCTGCACGACCAGCGCCGGCACTTCGGCGCCTTCAACGTCCTGCGCCGTGGCAATCACGCTCGCGCCGGGCTTCACCGCCCGCACCCGGTTGATGACTTCGAAGGTCGGCAGCGTGTCGATGCGCGCGCGCTCGTCCGCCTCGTTGTCACGCAGCCGCGCCCAGGACTGCAGCCAGCCCTCGCGCGCCATCTGCCAGCGCACGGCGTTGGCGGGCAGCGGTTCGTCCGGCCGATCGAGGTAGACGGGCAGCATTTCACCGATCGGAGTGCGCTGGTAGGAACCCTCTTGGAACGACTCCATGCCGCCCAGCATCAGGACACCACCGCCGCGCTCGGACACAAATTTCTGCAGGAGCAACGCCTGATCAGGAGCAAAGAACTCCGCCTCCAGATCGTCGATGATCACCGCGTGATAACCGTAGAGGTCCTCGGCCGTGCGCGGGAAGCCGCTGCGCAGCTCAAACTCGTCGCGTGTATTGAGGCGCACCAGCACCGGCTGGTCGTAGCGCTCGACCTCCTCCGGCGCCTGGTTGCCGAAGCCACGGAAAAGCGGGTTACTGGTCTCACCCGCGCGTCCGCGGAAATCGAACTTGGGCTCGCGCTTGGCCACGCGGATGAGCGCGACGAGTTCCAACTCGCGATCCTCGGAGACCGCACGATTTAGAAACTTGAACTCCCAGTTCGGCCGGCCGGTGACATACAGCACCCGATAGGGTCCCTGTCCGCGATCCACCGCGACCACGCGGGTGTTGTTCACCGTCGTGGCCTCTTCGGTTGGGCCCGTGGCACTTGCAGGCGGCGTCACGGCGGGAACCGCGTTCTGCGGGCCGACTTCGACGCGATAAAAGGAAAGACCCGGGCGCTCCGGCTTCAGCTGGAAGCGGAACGCCAGCGTCTGGCCATCTGCACGCCCATCGAGCGTGCGTTCCTCGATCAGGCGTCCATCCTGGTCGACCAACCGGGCCGTCACCGGCTCGCGGTTAAACCCGGCGGCGGCAACGTCGGCCTGGATCGTCACCGGGGCGTCCTCGAAGGAACTATGGCTGACCTGAACCTGCTGCACCGCGAGATCGCGGGCCGGACCGCGCCGGCCGATCACCACCGGGTAAATCGGCGGCAGGCCCGTCACATCAGGAATCATTCCGTTCAGATCGGTGGCGTTGCCGTCCGTCAGCAGAAGCACGCCGCCAAGCGGACGGCCCTGGAAGCGTTCACCCAAGGTCTTGAGCGCACCGCCAATCGCGGAGGAGCGTCCGTCAAACACGAGTTCACGGAAATCGCGCGTAGGCTGAAGGCGTCCGTCGAAGTAGTACCGCCGCAGTTCAAAGGTGTCCGCCAGCGTCGCCTGCCAGTCCGATCGCGCGGGATCGACCAGCGCCTGCAGCGCCTCGCCGCGGGTGGTGCTTTCGCCCTGATCCTTGATCTGCAGGCCCTGACTGTTGTCGGCCAGCACGGCGAAGAAATTCGAGCCCGGACGCGCGCGCTGTCCGGTCCACGTCGGCTCGAGGAGACAAAGCGCAAGCGCCACGAGACCTAGCAGTTTAAGCGCCAAGCAGACGCCACGCAACGGTCCGGCCGGACCAGGTGCGCGGTAGCTCCAGAAAACGAGCGCGCCCCCCACGACCACGAAGGCCAGGGCCGGAACGAGCCAGTTTTGCGCAGAGAAGCTGACAGCAGCGAACACGATCATTGCGGGGTGTCCTTGCCGAGTTCCTCGTAGTACTTGCGGACCTGGTCGGCGTAGCGATTCGGCACGGGATCGCGGTCGATCGGCACGAGGGAATCCTTCGATTCACGCCGGGCGAGTTCCTCCGCGAGCCGGTTGCGCACCTCGACAAGGGGACGAACGATCTCCAACTCGACGACCGCCCAGTCCGGCTTCTTCAGGTCCTGCCGGAATTCGCGGCGGAGCAGACGCGCCCGCTCGCGGGCTTGGGCCACGTCGGAACGCAGGCCGGGCTCATCGATGAGTTCCTCGACATCGCGCAGGCGATCCGACCAGCCGGCAAAGGCCTCGCCGGTGATCGGACCGGCGCCGTAGTCGTCACCGTTGAGCACACCGCCAAAATCGAATCCGCCCCCGCCGCCGCCGGCGTTGGCTTGGCCACCGCCCTGAGCGAGACTGCGGGGCGTGCGACCGCCCCCGGGCTGCTGCGGCTGCTGGCCTTCAGCGCCAGACTGGCCACCACCCGGTTGACCGGATTGGCCGCCTTGGGCGGCCTGAGCCTGGCCCTCGGCGCCAGACTGCTGCCCGCCCTGTCCTTGCTGGCCTTGTTCGCCTGGCTGCTGACCAGACTGGCCTGACTGACCGGGCTGGCTCGACTGCGCCAGACCTTGTGCGCGCTGGCCGGGTTGCTGGCCGGGGGAACCTTCGCCCGGTTCGGACGAAGCATTCTCACCTTCACCGTTCTCAGCTGACTCGCCAGAGCCCTGACCCGCGGTTCGCTGACCGCGTTGGCCCGGCTGTCCGGGCTCGTTGCCTTCCTGACCGGACTGCCCGCCGCCCGCCTGCCCGCGCTGGGCCTCAGCGATTTCGCGCTGCAGCTGCTCGGTCACGGCATCCAGTTCCGCACGCGCCAGGCGCAGCGATTCGGCATCGTCGCCCACCACGCGTTCGGCGGCGCGTTCGACACCGCGCATCAAGTCCTCGATCCCCGCACGAGCGCGCTGCTCGGCATCGCGGGCCTGGGGAATCATGTTCTCCCGCAACAAGTCAGTCGTGGCGGCCAGCGCACGGCCATTCTCCTCGCCCTGCGTGCGCTGCTGGAGCTGGTCGTAGAGACCGCGGGTCATCTGGCCGCGACCGAGAAGGTCCTGCTGGAGCTCCTTCACGTTGCGGACATCATCCTGCGCGACTTTGCGCAGGCTATCGTAAAGTTCGCGCGAGAGCAGCGGCTCGGTGTTCTCGGCCTGACTCGACACCTCGGTTGCCTGCTCGATGAGCGACTTCAGGCGCTCACGCTGCTGCGCCAGTTCCTCGGCAATCTGCAGACGCTCAGGTGATTCGGTCGGACTCAGGGTCCGACGGCCCTCTTCCTGGCCAAGATTGGACATGCGATCGGCGAGGGCCTTTTGGTCCTGCGCAAGATCCCGGGCCTCGGCCCGCATGGTGCGGAGATCCTCGGCAAACTGGCTGGAGCTTTCCTTGCGGAGCTCGTCACGCATAGACTGGAGCTCGCGCTGCGCCCGCGTGCCGGCGGCGAGCGCCTGCGCGACGTCCCCCTGCCCCGCGGCCTCGGCCGAGCGCTGGAGTTCCTCGCGGGTCTGTTCGAGCTGACGGCTCTGCTCCGACATGCGCGACTGGTTTTCCTGGCGCTGCATGCGCTGCTGAAGTTCGTCGGCATCGGCGAGCATCTGCTGCTGCTCCTCCTGCAGACGACGGAGCTGGCGGCGAAGTTCCTCGCGCTCGGCCTCGGTCTTCGCCTCCTGTAAGGCGGTCTGCAGCTCACGCAGCCGATCGTTGAAGTCCTGCTGGCGGCGCGCGAGTTCCTGCAGCCGGTTCAGCACCTGATTCTCCTCACGGCGCTCAGGACTCTGCGGTGCCTGCGCGATGCGCTGGGTCTCGTAGCGGTTCTCCGACTGCTCAAGATCAAGTTGGTCAATCTGACGCTGAGATGCCTGCTGGCCGCCACCCCCTCCTCCGCCACCCTGCTGGCGCGTGACGGAGGTCTCACGGGCCTGCAACTGCAGGAGCGCCTGATAAGCCGACTGCTCAGCCGAGAGCGCCTGCGGGAGCGGCTTGGGCGAGGCCGTGGCAAGGCGCAGCTGGGTCACGGCCTTTTCCATGTCCGCCAGCACGCGGCTCCAGAGCACCTGCTGCCGCGGATCCCGGGACTCTGCCTGTGCGCTCTTGGCCTGCTCCAGCGCCTGCGCCTGGGATTCCTGCACGACCGCCGCGTCCGCCGCGTAGGTCGACGTTGCCGCCGTGCGCTGCAGACGCCAGGTCGCATTGATGATCTGCTTCTGCAGTTCCACCAACTGCTGCTGCGGAGCCTGTTGCCCGCCCTGCTGGCCTCCCTGCTGCTGGCCACCCATATTCTGACTCTCGCGGAAAATCTCATCGAACGGGCGAATCTCGGCAAAATAGAGATCACTGGTCGTGCGACGGACCTGCGCGTCCGGACCGACATCGTCGGCCCAGACGAACCAGGAGATCAGCTGGCCGGGTTCCAAGCCCATCGTCTCGAGTCCCAGCAGATGCTCGTAGGAACGGCGCTCCTTGGCCGGGACATCCTTGCCTAACTCAATGTAGGTCGTGTCACCGCCCGCCACGGAATAACCCAGGCCAAAGGCCGGCGAACCGAAATCATCCCAAACCGTGCCGCCAAATCCAAGTTCCTCGATCGAGGATGGACGCGTATCGCCGCGTGGGGACGCAATGCGCAGTTCCGGCGTGCGATTGGGCACCACCTCGATCACGAAGGGCGTCGCGGTCTTGTTGGCGCGGCCATCGGCATCGACCAGCTTGAGATCGTACGTCTTGGTTTCCGCCAGGACCATCGCCGGCAGTGAGACGCTCGCCTTGCCCGCCGTGACGGTCAGCGGCAGTTCGGTCTTCGCCTCGTCGCGCGCGACCAGCACCGCCGTTTTCACCGGCTTGTTGAGCTGCAGCTCCATGCTGAGCTGCGTGCCCTCGACGGCACTGACGCGGCGCGTGTCCTCGATGCGTTTCTCCGGCAGGCTGGTGTAGGCCGGGAACACCAGCTGCGCATCGGCCCGCTCCAGACGCGGGTGCTCGAACACGGTCACCTTGAAATCATCGGTCCGCTTGCCCTCGTATTCGAGGCGGTACGTGAAATCGATCGCGACATCCGGGATGCTCCCGCCGTAAATGGGATCGCCCAGGCTCCGAGCCAACGGGACGGTGCGCTCGGTGCCATCAGCGGCGCGTGCGATCAGGCTCACCTCGGCCGGCAGGTCGCTCGAGAATTTCGCGAGCACCACAAGGCTTTCGCCTTTCTCGATGCTGGTGTTGCCGGGCGTCACGGCGACACCACCACTCATGACCGGAAAGAGGCGCTCGCCGCTGCGTTCGCCCGAAGACGGAAGCCGGAGGACGACCAGCACAAGCACCGCGAGCGTGGCGAGGTGTACGAGATGCGCTCCGGCCAGATGCGAGCCCGGGACCACCCGGCGCCAGTCGCGCTCCTGGGCCTTGCCCACCGCCTGCTGGAGGAGACGCTGCTGCAGGTAACCAAGTTCGCCGGGCGAATCGATCTGCTGCTGAACCGCCGTCAACAGGACACCGTTCAGCTCCGGGAATTTTGCTTCAACCTTGGCCGCCAACGCCCGATAGTCGGGGCGCTTCGAGTACACCCGCGCAGCCACCGCCACGGAAATGCTCACAGCCAGCGCCGACAGCAAGGGCAACGTGAGGGGCGACGCCCAGCCCGTGCGGCTGTGCAGGTACACGAACCCGATCGCGACAATTGCAGTGACCGACCACACGACCGTGAGACCGCGCCAGAGTTCGAGCTGACGTTGACGGCGGAGGACCCGGTTCAGCCGGGACGCGAGAAAATCATGGATCATGACGAGGGTCCTCCCTGGGGTGCGGCCCGGCGGGCGGTAAGCCCCGCGAGACCCGACTCAATGAGCAAAATCAACAGCGCACCGAGCACAAACCAGCGCCACAGTTTCTGGCGGCCCTCGGTTTCGACTCCGCGCAACATGACTTGGCGCTCCGCGGTCTTGGCCGTGTCAACCTCGGCCGGCGCAAGGGGCAGGCCCAACTGCTCGAGTTCGTCCGGAGACAACGCCTGCAAACGCGACTCGGCCGAATCCAGATTCACCGCATAGGCCACGACCGAGCCACCCGCCTCGAGGCGATAGCGTCCGGGCGCCGCGGCACCGGCGTAAGACCGCGCACCGGCCGCAATCGCGGCCGTCGTCCCGTCCGGAGCCGTGACCGTGATAGCGGCGTCCGTGGTCGTCGGCAGCGGCAGCGCATCGCCCACCACATACGGAACAAAGGCCGCAGGTAGCGCGCCGCCGAGTTCCAGCATCGAATAAAGCAGCGGGACAAACTTGGAGGAAACCGCAAGCTGGCTGTCAACGGGCGCCCAGCCGGCGGTCAAGAGCAGCAGGCGGCCACGTCCGACCGCGAGTTCGACCAACGCCGGATCGCCGGAATCGAAGCGGGCCAGCACGCGATGGGCAGGCAGCGCCGCCGGATCAACCCGCCGGTAGGACCAGAAATAGATCTTGGTGAAATCACTGTACCGTGGATCGGCAAACGGAGCGAAGATCGGGTGACGGAAATCAAGGTCGGACAGGATGGCGTAGTTGGACGGCTTGACGTCCTCCATCGCCAGCCCGGGACGATCAAGCAGCGCGGCGAGCGTCAGCCCGAATGCCGCCGACTTGGGAGCGGCAACGACGGTTGCACCCGCCTGCAATTGCGTCCGCAGCGCGGTTACGGAGGCCGAGGGCAGCGGATCCGTGACAAAGACCAGCGCCGCGCCGGCCTCATCGGCCGCCGGAGCCGCGGCCGGCGAGCGCGCAACCACGGACAGATCGATGCGCGACGTACCCGTCAGGGCGCGCTGGAGGAAGAAGAGCGGTTGGCGAGAGTCGGTGGCCGTCTCGCTGCCGAGATAAAGCACCCGCACCTGACGCTTCTCCGGCGGATTGATGTACACTCGATTGTCGAAGGGCTCGTCATCACCCGTCAGCACGATCGTGGTGCGCGGCCGGGTCAGGTCGCCGACTGGGAGAGGAATCACGCGGCTCTGGCCCGGCGGGACATAAATCTCCACCGCGCCAACCGGAGCGCCCGTGCCCACGCCGCTCTCATCCCACCCCACCGAAAACTGTTCACGCTGCGAGTCCGCGGCATTCGTCACGCGGACCCTGACCACCGGCTCGGCATTGTTCTGCTGTGCATCGGCCGCATCCGCGATCAGTTGGAGGCTCGCATTGGTGCTGTTCCGCGCGGTCACTCCCGCCAGCACGAGCTGCACCCCCTGGGGCCACTCAAACGATGACAGCGCATCGACGCGGCTGCCGGCCTGCAGATCGCTAATCAGGACAATGCGGCGCGGACCAGGATTGGCGGTGTCGTTATCGAGCAGCATTTCCGCAGCCGTAACGACCGCGCCGCCGAGTTCGGTCGCTTCCCAGCTTGGAGTCGTCACCGCGAGCCGCTCCGCCGCCAGTGCACGCCGGGCGCCGGGTTCGGCCGCGGACCAGTCCTCAAAATTCAAGAGCGTGTTCACGCCGCGACCGAACGTGACCACGGCGACCTGATCAGCCGGACCGGCATCGGCAAACATCTCCGCGGCCCGTTCGCGGGCCGCATCCCAGAGGCCGGCGCGGCGCATGCTCGCGCTGGTATCGACTAGGACGACCGTGCGGGCGGGCAAGCCGGACTCCGATTCCTGCACGGATGTTTCCTGAAAAAAAGGCCGCGCAAACGCGAACGCCAGCAGCGCCAGCGCGAGGCAGCGCAGCAACAGCAGGAGCAGGTGCTCAAGCCGGCTGCGCTTGGTCAGGCGCGGGGGCGACGGCTCGAGAAACATCAGCGAACCGAAGCGCGTGCGCTCCTTCGTCGTCCGCCGGATCAGGTGAAAGATGAATGGCGCGGCGATCGCGAGCGCACCGAACAGGAAAAGCGGGGCGAGAAAATTCATCACGCGTGGGCGGTATTGCGAACCGCACGTCCCTTCCGCATGCGTTCCTGCAGGAAGTCGAACAGCACCAGCTCAAGCGGTTGATCCGTCGCGATCCGGTGATAGCCGGCTCCGAGACGGGCGCAGAGCGCCTGCAGGGCGGCATTGTGGGCCTCCAGCTTCTTCAGATAACCGTCACGCGCCGCCGTCGGGTCGATGTAAAGCGTGCGCTGCGTCTCGACATCTTCGAAGACGGCCGGGCCCTTGAAGGACAGCGTCAGCTCCGCCGGATCAAGCACCTGGAACAGGCTCAACTCATGGCCGCAGGCGCGGAGCGCGAGCAGGCTGCGCTCCAGGCGGTCAACCGGCGCGAGGAAATCGGATACGAGCACCACCAGCCCGCGCTTGCGCACGAGCGTGGCCAGACGTTCCAGCGGCGCCGCGAGGTCGGTGGACTTGCCGCCGGCCGGCTTCTCCAGCGTGAGCATGAGCTGGCGCAGGTGGCTCGCGCGATTGCGGGCCGGGAGATAGTCACGCACCGACTCGTCAAACGTGACTAGGCCGGTCGCGTCGCCCTGCCGGTGCAGGAAGTAAGCGAGGGTCGCGGCCAGGGTCGCCGCATACTCCGCCTTCGTGTAACCGGCGGAACCATACGTCATCGACCGGCTCTGGTCGACCGAGAGGTAGCAGCGAAGGTTGGTCTCGTCCTCGAACTTCTTGATGTAGTAGCGGTCGCTCCGCGCGAAGACGCGCCAGTCCACGTAGCGCGGATCGTCTCCGTGGGCATACTGGCGGTACTCGGTGAACTCGACCGAGAAGCCGTGGTACGGGCTACGATGCAGGCCGTTCCAGAATCCCTCCACGACCGCACGCGCCCGCAACTCGAGGTTGCGGATGCTCATCAGCGCCGCAGGCGAGATGAGCGACGTGGACGCGGCGGAACCGGAGAGGGCCATGACGGGTGAATCAGGCGACCGGCGCCTTGGTGCCTTCGATCAGACGGTTGATGACATCATCCACGCGGACGCCTTCGGCCTCAGCGCGGTAGTTCAGCAGGATGCGATGGCGCAGGGCCGGCTGGGCGACCGCCTTGATGTCCTCAAGCGTGACATGGGCGCGATCCTGGAGGAGCGCGCGGGCCTTCGCACCGAGGACGATGCACTGGCCGGCGCGCGTGCCCGCACCCCAGCCCACCCAGTCGTTCACGAACGACGGCGTGCCGGGCTGCTTCGGGCGCGAGGACGCCGCGAGCTGGACCGCATAGCGGACCATCTCCTCAGCGATCGGAACGGAGCGGACCAGTTCATGGAAGCGCAGCACATCCTCCTCGGTGAAGAGCGCGGAGATCGCGACCGGGCGGACCGACGTGGTCTGGGTCACGACCCGCACCTCGTCGTCGACGGGGAGGTAGTCCATGACCACGTTGAACATAAAACGATCAAGCTGCGCCTCGGGCAGCGGGTACGTGCCTTCCATCTCAATCGGATTCTGGGTCGCGAGGACGAAGAATGGCTCGGGCAGCGGATGACGGACGCCGGCGGCGGTGACCTGATGCTCCTGCATCGCCTCAAGCAAGGCGGCCTGGGTCTTGGGCGGCGTGCGATTGATTTCGTCGGCCAGGGTCATGTTGGCGAACACCGGGCCGGGCACGAAGGTGAGCTTGCGGCCGCCGCCCTCGACATCCTGGAGGATCTCGGTGCCGGTGATGTCGGCGGGCATCAGGTCCGGCGTGAACTGCACGCGCTGGAACTTCAGGTGAAAGACCTGCGCGATGGACTTCACGAGCAGGGTCTTGGCCAAGCCGGGTGCGCCGGTGATGAGACAGTGGCCGCCGGCGATGAGTGCGATGAGGATCTGCTCGATCACGTCGCGCTGGCCGACGATGACTTTGCAATGTTCCTTCTCGATGGGGGCGCGCCCGGCGACGAGGCGTTAAACGACCTCCTTCTCCCGCGGTGGGGGGATCGGCGGGGGCGTGGGGGTTGGGGGGACGGCGGGATCGTTGGGTGGGGTCGCGAAGCTCATTCGTGGGTCATGATGTAGAAGATGATGTTTATCCCCAGCGGGTAGGCGATTTTCTCGGAGAAATTGTGGAAATAGTAGTCGCTCTCGCCCTCGCGCTCCCAGCCATCGCCGTTGTCGGTGTTGTGGGTGGCGAGGACGATGATGCGACCCTTGTCGTCGAGGATCGCGCGGTGGTGCACCTCCTGCGCATCCTCGCTCTCCCAGGTGATCCCGTGCTCTTGGCTCGCAACGCCGAGGCCTACGTTCGGGACCTGTCCCTTCGCTTTGATGTCGAAGACGCCGCGGTAGAGCGGGTGATCGAGCGGAAGCTCAACGAAGTCACGGTCAGGGAAGACCTCCTTAAAGACAAAGGCGACATGGTCCCAGGCCGCTTCGCCCCAAAAGTCATCCATCATCAAGAATCCACCGTTCAGGAGGTAATCCCGGAGGGCCACGGTCTCCGCCTCATCTAGCACCATTCTGCCTGGCTCCGCCATGTAGATGAACGGGAAATCCTTCAGTTCGGGATCGGTGAGGCGGATGATGCGTCCGTTCGGATCGACCCGGATCGAGGTCATCTGCTGCACGCGGTAGGAAAGATTGAGATCGCTATCGGGCAGATCCGTGCTCCACCCACCGCGGCTACGCCGTCCTCCGTAGCCACCCCCACCGTTGGAATAGCGGATGCGCGTGAAGGTGAAGACGTCGCGGCTGAAGTCCGTCGGATTTTCCCACATCGGCGTGCCGGTGCTGTCCGAGGGCACGTCACGGGCGGTCTGGGCGTTTTCCATGCGGCTCTGCCCGCGGCCGCCGGCCCACGCGGGCCAGTTCGCGCGCATCTGGGCCATGACCAGGCCCGCAGCCAGTCCCAGTCCGGAAAGGATCAGCACCGCACGAATCATGATGCAGGAGGCGTGGCGACCGGCGCGGTTTCAGCGGCGGGCGCGGGCGCAGGTTCAGGTTCGGCCGGTTCGCAGCATCCGGTGATCTGCTGGAGCAACGTCAACGCCTCGCGAAAGCGCGGGGCATCCTCCAGCGCGCGCAACACATGGCGGCGCGCGCTTTCGGACTCGCCGGTTTGCTGCAGCCATGACGCCAGCTGGTAGTGCTCGGTCGCGGGATTCTGCGGATCGAGCTCGAGGAGGGTACGGTAAGCGCCGATCGCTGTGGGCAGATCGGCGAGCTTCGCGCTGGCGGTGCCCAGCTGGCGGTAAGGCGGCGCGACCAGCGGATTGACGGCGAGGAAGCGCTCAGCGTTCTCGGCCAATGCGGTCCAGTCCTGCTGCGCTTCCGCCAACTCCATCAGGCGAAGGTAGACATCCGAGGCCGCCGGGTCGAGTCGCGCCAGGGCCGACAGCGCGGTGCGCTCGCCAGCCGTGTTGCCCTGCGCATGAAACGCCGCGGCCAGCATCTTCCACGGGCTGTCGGCGCCGGTCTGCTCCGGATAGAGTGCGAGCAGGCGCTGCAGGACCGGCACCGCCTCGGCCCAGTTCTGGGCCTCGGTGAGCTGGCGGGCGCGCCAGGTGAGAGCGTAGAAATTATCGGGATTCTCTCCTGCCCACTCGGAAAATTTTGCCTCGTCCCCCGACTCGACCAGGGACGCGGGTGGCTTGGTCCAGTCAAGTCCCTTGCCCAGTCCCTCGGCCCGCGTGCGGGCAAAGGCGGTGAACTCGCGCTCGACGTTGGCCATCGACGTCGTGTTGGCCGCGATCGCCGCGTTGATGTCCATGCCGATGCCGACCGCGCGGAGGATCGCCTTGAGCGAATCGAGCCCATGCTTCTCGATGATGTATTCAACCACCAGCGACGACTGGTAGTAGGCAAACTGGAGGGCCTGCGGGCTCGGCGGCGCAAGGAAGGCCGAGCTGAGCTGGGACACCGGCGTCATGCGGCCATTGAGGATGAGGTCGCGGTACTCGGGGCTGAGCTGGTCGCCCCACGCCGGATTCGCCTGGCGTTCCTCGTACACGGAGATGCCCTCGCTCAGCCAGCGCGGCATCTTGTTGTTCGTCATCTGAAGGGTGATGACGTGACAGAACTCATGCCACAGCACCGACTCCCAATTGACGGGCGCGCCGACATTGACGGCCGGGCTGTTGGCGGTGACGACCCGCCCGAAGCAAACGCCGAGATAGCCGGGGACGTCAGGTACGCCAAAGGTGCGGACGGCAAAGTCGCGCTGGTCGGCGAAGATCTCGACCGTGGTCGGCTTGACCGGCTGAAACCCGTACTTCTCCGAAAGCTGCTGGTGCGCCTTCGTCAGCAGGGCAAGCACGCGCGGGCCGTACACGGCGGCCTCGCGGCTCGTCATGCGGACGATGAAGTCACCACTCGTGAGCGTGGTGTACTTCTGCATCGTCTCCTGGAGCGTCACGAGATTGAAGGCCTCGACATTGAACTCGTCGCGCACGCTGACCTCCTGTGCGAGCATCCAGCCCTCGCTGCTTTCGCCGAGGCGGAGCAGGTCGGTCGCGAGCTGGGCCTTGGCCGGGAGATAATCCTTGTCCATCGCGAGTGCGCTGCGCTGGTAGGCGGCGCCCTCGGCGAAACGGTATTTCTGTGAGAGCACGCGCCCGATGATGTGGTCAACCAGCGGGTTCTCCGGCCACGGTTTGAGCGCCTCGGCGCGGGACGTGCGTTCGCCCGACGGCTGATTGCGCAGGTGCGCGACGGCGGCGTAATAGGCCCACGCCTCGGGGCTGGCCGGGTTCACACCCCGGACTTCGGACAGACTGTCCTCGGCCTCGCCATACTGCTCAGCGACAATGCGGTGATCAGCCATGAGCAGGAGGCTGGGAATGTGGCGCGGATTCGCCTCCAGCGCAGCCTTAAGCGACTCGATCATGGCGCCGCGATCGCCGTTCTCGTAGGCCCGGGCGAGCCCGTAGTGGAGATCGGCGTCGTCCGGGATGCGTTTAACCGCGCCCTGGAACGTCGTCGCGGCCAGCGCGAAGTCGTGTTTGCTCAGGGCGAGATCGCCCTTCGCGAGGTAGACCTCGCGCAAATCCGGGTTGGCCTGCGCCATCGGCGTGTAGATGCGGTCCAGCACCTCCTTGGGGTCCGAGCCAAGTTCGAGGGCGGCGCGGCCGAAAATGAGCAGGTTTTCCGGATTGCGGTACATCCACGGCTGCGCACGCACGGTCGAGCCGATTTCGGTCAATAATTCTTCCGCCCGCACGATCTTGCCCTGGGCGCGGGCGGCTTCACGGGCGAGCCAGCGCAACCGAATGCTGCCCGGTTCACGGACCAACCCGCGCGCAGTCGCGGCCTCGGCCTCGGCATAGCGACCGACCGTGAGCAGGGCCTCCGACAAAAGCAGGTGCCACTCCTCCGGCGTCGCGGGGTCACTGACCAAGGTCAATGCCTCATCAATCACGGCCTCATACTCACCCTTCCGCAGCTGCTTCCATGCCTCGTCCGCATCAGCGGCCAGCAGAGGGCCAGCCAACAGCAGGCCAGCAAGGATCGCCATAATGCCAACTGAACGCATCACGAGTCGACGGAGCCACGCGGAGACGAAACCGACGCGAGGAACCTCGAGGGTGACCGGCATGCGCAACGATGGGCTGATGGGGGGATTATTTCAAGCGACTCGCCACTTCTTCCTGCAAGACGCATGCCTCGCAAAAATGTTACGCTTTGAACGCGTATATATGGAAGGCCAGACTGACCGGTTTCTTCCCGGAAAACGGCGCGAAGCGGTCTTTCGATGGATTTGGAGGCGATAGCGTGGCGCCTGATCCAATCCAGATATCGTGCAGAGACGCAGAGCCGCAGAGTGAAAAACTAATGTGAAGCCATGGTATTCTCTGCGTCTCTGCGTCTCTGCGCGACCTTCCGGCATTTTTGCCCGAAGGATCTTTAGCCCTCATACCCGCCACAAAAAAACCGGTCCCACCTGCGCGGGACCGGCTGAGGAAACAAGGA
Organism: uncultured Opitutus sp.; assembly: GCA_964460715.1. Lineage (GTDB taxonomy): Bacteria > Verrucomicrobiota > Verrucomicrobiia > Opitutales > Opitutaceae > CAMAXB01. Next base: position 108,324 of record CAYWRG010000005.1, read on the forward strand.
ATCGGCTCCGGCTTACTTGGTCAGCGCCGAAAGCAGCAGGATCGCCATCTGGGGGCCGAGGTGCGAATCGGTCGAATCAAAGTACTCATCGAGCGCATGGGCGCCAAACCCTGAGCCGCCACCACCGATCGTGACCGCCGGCACGCCGAGGTTCATGGGAACATTGGAGTCGGTCGAACCCGCGCTGTGGATCGGCTGCATGCCGAGGGCGACAATCGACGCGTTCGTGGCCGTGACGATCGGGGACTGTTGGGAGGTCTCGCCGGCGGGGCGCAGGCCGACCAGCTCGACCTCAACCGTGAGGTTACCACGGTCACCCCAGCGCTTCTTCTCGGTCTCGAGCGCCGTGTTCACCGCGGTCATGAACTGCGCCTTGACCGCCTCGAGGGCGACCATCGTCTCGGAGCGCATGTCGACTTCCATCCCGGCCTCGAAGGCGATCGAATTGACGGACGGGCCGCCGCCGATGCGGCCGACGTTGAAGGTGGTCTTGGGCTGACGCGGGACCTGAATGTCCGCGATGCCGTCGATCGCGCGACCGAGGGCGTGGATGGGATTGGCAAGGCCGAAAGCACCGTAGCTGTGGCCACCCGTGCCCTTGAAGGTCACGCGATACCGGTAGCTGCCGACGCCCGCGCTGGTGACGCGGTTGACGCTCGTGCCGTCGATCGAGATGAAGAAATCAATCTGGTCCTTGAGCGTGTCGCGGAAGAGCGCCTTCACGCCACGCAGATCGCCCAGGCCCTCCTCGCCGACGGTCGCGACAAAGGTGATCGTGCCAGCGGTGCGAACCTTGCCCTCATCGAGGGAGCGGATGACGTTGAGCATGGCGGCGAGACCACGGGTGTCGTCAACGATGCCGGGAGCGCGGAGAATGTTGCCCTCGCGCTTCACCTTCACATCCGTGCCCTCAGGGAACACGGTGTCGAGGTGGGCGGAGATCACGACATTGGGCGTGGGCTTTTCACCAGGACGGACACCGATGACATTGCCCTCCTTGTCGATGCGGACGTCCTTCAGGCCGAGTTCCTTGAACAGACGCTCGAGCTCGCGCGCGCGGACCTCTTCCTTGAACGGCGGCGCCGGGATCTCGTTGATGCGGACCTGCTCATCAAGCGTCCACGGCTCGTTGCGCTTGGCGGCCGCGAGGGCAGCCTTGACGGTGGGATCATTGATCAGGACCGCCGGGTCCCCGACGGCCCGGGCAGCCGGGGAAAGAAGCACTGCGGCGAAGCCGACAGTGGCGATGAAACGGGAAACTGAACCAAGCGTGTGAGGAAAGAAACGCATGGCGCTTTATGGAAGGCCTCCCCCGCCCCGGCAAGTCGCAGCTGAGGCTTCGCCAAAGTGCAAAAGAGCGGAATGACCGCCAATCCCGGTTCTAATTATCACCCGGGCGGCGCGGGGCGCGCCGGCCTGGCCTGTAATTGCTTTTGACCGTTCGGCCCGTGTCACCTTGAGTGGCGGACTTACCCTTCGACTCACTTTTATCACCATGCCCGCGAATCCCACCATCATCTACACAAAGACTGACGAGGCACCGGCTCTCGCCACCTATTCCCTCCTCCCGATCATCCAGGCTTTCACCAAGCACTCGGGCATCGCGGTGGAGACCCGGGACATCTCGCTCGCCGGCCGCATCCTGGCGCAGTTCCCGGAGCTGCTGACCGAGTCGCAGCGCGTGGGTGATCACCTCGCCGAGCTCGGCGCCCTGACGCTCAAGTCCGAGGCCAACATCATCAAGCTGCCCAACATCAGCGCCTCGGTTCCGCAGCTGAAGGCCGCCATCGCCGAGCTCCAGGCCAAGGGCTGCAAGATCCCTGATTTCCCGGAAAACCCGGTCACCGACGCCGAGAAGGACGCCCGCGCCCGCTACGCCAAGGTCATGGGCAGCGCCGTCAACCCGGTCCTCCGCGAAGGCAACTCCGACCGCCGTGCCCCCAAGGCCGTCAAGGACTACGCCAAGAAGCATCCTCACTCCATGGGAGCCTGGTCGCCCGCCTCAAAGACGCGCGTCAGTACGATGGCGAAAAGCGATTTCTTCTCGAACGAGAAGTCCGTGACCGTCGCGGCTGAGACCACGGTCAAGATCGAGTGGTTGGGCGCCGACGGCTCGACCAAGGTCCTCAAGGAAAAGACGCCGCTCAAGGCCGGCGAAATCCTCGACGCGACCGTCATGAGCAAGAAGGCGCTCGTCGCCTTCATCGAAGAGCAAGTCGCCGCGGCCAAGGCGGACGGCGTGTTGTTCTCAGTTCACCTCAAGGCGACCATGATGAAGGTCTCCGACCCGATCATCTTCGGTCATTTCGTCCGCGTTTTCTTCAAGGACCTCCTCGCCAAGCACGCCGCCACGTTTGCGGCACTCAAGGTCGATCTGAACAACGGCTTTGGCGACCTCCTCGCCAAGATCGCCACGCTGCCCGCCGAGCAAAAGGCCGTGATCGAGGCCGACATCGCCGCCGCCTAC
>CAYWRG010000006.1:0-2862 GCA_964460715.1 uncultured Opitutus sp.
AGCTGGTTGCGGCTCGCGATGAACTTCGCGTACTCTTCGATGAAGATCTTGCCCGGCGGGCGGAAGTCGAACTCGGCCGGCTTGTCGCGGAAGAACTCGCGGTGAACGCGCGTCCAGACGAGGCGGCCGTCGGTGTCGATGTTGATCTTGGTCACGCCGCGCTTGGCCGCGGGGAGGTACTCGTTCACGTCGACGCCCATCGAGTCCTTGATCGTGCCGCCGGCGGCATTGATGCGGTCGACCTCCTCCTTCGGCACGCTCGAGCTGCCGTGCATGACGAGCGGAAAACCAGGGAGACGGAGCTTGATCTTGTCGAGCACGTCAAAGTGGAGGGACTGCTTGCCCTTGAACTTGAAAGCGCCGTGGGACGTGCCGATCGCGCAGGCGAGGGAGTCGCAGCCGGTCTTCTTCACGAAATCCTCGGCCTCGGCCGGGTTTGTGAGGGTGGCGTGGCCGTCCTCGACCTTGATGTCCTCCTCAACGCCGCCGAGCATGCCAAGCTCGGCCTCGACGGAGATGCCCTTGGCGTGGGCGCGGTCGACGACGCGCTTGGTGATCGCGACGTTCTGGTCGAACGGGTCGTGGGACGCGTCGATCATCACGGAGCTGAAGAAACCGGAGTCGATGCAATCGTAGCAGGTCTCTTCGTCACCGTGGTCGAGGTGCACCGCAAAAATGGCCTCAGGGAAGATCTCGGCCGCGGCCCGGATGATGGCCTCGAGCATGCGCTTGTCCGTGTACTTCCGGGCGCCCTTGGAAATCTGGATGATGAAGGGAGCCTTGGACTGGATGCAGCCCTTGAACAGGCCCATGGCCTGCTCGGCGTTGTTGATGTTGTAGGCACCGACGGCGTACTTGCCGTAGGCGTGCTTGAAGAGCTGCGCGGTGGTGACGATCATGGGCGGCGAGGGTCGGGTTGGGGCTGCATTTGTATCTCCCGTGGGAAGGCCCGGGCAAGGGTATTCTCGGCCGTCAATCAGTCCTATCCTGAATTCGTTCTCGTTCCCTTTATCGTTCTTCGCTCTCGATCTGAGAGCGAGTGGGAGAACGAAGAACGAGCACGATTCGGCGGCGCAGTCCGTCAGACACAAACGCCAGGGGCGAGGCTGGTCCACGCCCGGTCCGGAGGGAGGGCGAGCACGGGCGCACCCTTACCTGGCCGGAACAATCACGGGCCGCCGCGGCCGGCGTTGCGCATGGCCTCGCCCATCTGGCGCTGTGCCTGCTGCTCCACCTGAATCTGCCTGAGTGCGTCGACTTGGGCCGGGGCGAGAACGGACTGGGCTTGGGCGATGGCGGCGTCGGTCACGAGCGACGTTCCTCCGGTCGCCACACCGGCGACCTGGGCGATGCCGGCACCACCGCGTCCGGCCGCGGCGATGAAATTGAGCGCGGCGCCACCGCCCTGGTTCGAGGTCGGTGAGGTGGAGGCGAGGATGCGCACAAGCTGCTCCGACTGGCTGTCGGTCAGCGGAGCGGAACTGTAGCTCAGGCGTGTCTCAAGCTGGGAGACGACATTGCGCTGGGACTGGGTCTGCTCGTAGGTCTGATAGGCAGCGTAGCCCTCCGCGCCGAGGAGACTCTCGATCTCGGCATTAACGCCGGCCTCGGTCTCCTGCATGAGCTTGCGCAACTGATCGCGGCTGTCGCGTCCATCGAGGCCCTGCTCGCGGGCGGCGGACATGACGTCGGTGGCCACGCTCTGACGCTCAACGAGCAGGTCTTTCAACTGATCGACTTGAGCAGGCGAAAGTTTCAACCGTCGGAAAAGGTCGGCGTAGCGGCCATCGAGGGCGGCCTTTTGCTGCAGGGCCATCGCGCGGGCGAACTCCGGATTGTTCAGGAGCGCGACCATCTGGATGCCGCGTCCCTGACCGCTCCGCGGACCGCCGTTGGGACGGGCCTCGCTCACCGTGACGGTATCTCCGATGGCGGGCGGAGAGACTTCCGGGGCGACGGGTGAAGCCACGGCGCGTTTCTCGGCATCCCAAACGCGTTTCTGCCATTCGGCCCGTTCGCTGGAGGCGAGGGTCGCGGTCGCCTGCAGCGCGCGGAGCTGGCGGTACTGCTGCCACGCCAGGGCACTCGCCGCGACCGTGGTGAGCGCGAGGAAACCGATCAGGAGATTCTTCGGGGAAGCATTCACGATATGACCGTACGACGCATCAACGGGGTCGTTGGTTACCGTAGTGGCACCCGGGGCCGGCGCAAGCCGGTCGGAGACTGGACTAACGTGGCGGGAACTCGAATTCGGCCTTTTTTTTGTCCTTCGAGAGCGTCAGATAAGCGCTGAAGTTTGATCCCCGCTTCGAGACAAAACCCTCGATCAGACCGGTCTTCCCGAGCTCGAGCAGGCGCTCGATTTCCTCGGCCGGCAACTCCTTGCCGCAGAGCGTGCGCTTGACCTCGAAAACCGTGCGGGGCGAGCCGTCGGCCTGAGGCTTTACGACCACGAACGATTCCTCGGTCTGGTAGAGTTCGCCATCGTGAGCCTTGCTGTCCCCCAGCTTGAGGGCCTTGGTGAGATCGAGTGGCGCCTTGGCTTTGCGCGGGCCCTTGGCGCCGCCGCCCTCGCGCGGTTTGCGCGGCGGAAATTCCCAGGCGATCTTCGGTCCCTGACGGAGCAGGAACGCGTCAAACGGACGGCCCTTCTTCGAAATGAAGCCCTCGACGAGTGATGATTTGCCGATCGTGACGAGCTCGATCGCGATTTCGCGGGTGATGGGTTTCTGGCACATCAGGCGACCGACGCTGAACGTCTGTTTCCAACCGTCGCCCTCGCGCTCGCGCAGGACATAATTGGTGGGCGCCTCGCAGAGTTCGGCCTTGGTCGCCGGGTCGGTCCAGAATGGCTCGAGCGTG
>CAYWRG010000006.1:2872-58515 GCA_964460715.1 uncultured Opitutus sp.
TGCGCTGGCCCGGCTTCTTCTCGTCGTCGACGATCTTGATCTTCGACGGAAAGCGATTGCCGGTCTTGGCGGAGACGAAGCCGTCGAGCGGCCCGATCTCACCCTGGGCCACGAGCTGGCGGACCTCGGGCTCCTCGATCTTGCGGCCGCTCATCACCTTGTAGACGGTGAGGACGCCGTCGCGCGACTTGTAGCTGCGGAGGGTCTCGAGCATCGGCTGGCCGTCGGTCGGCGAGATGATATCCGTCACGCGCGAATTGCTCTCGTTCTCCTCGAACGTCTTCGTCCGCTCGACGATGCCCTTGGTGACCTCGATGATCTCGGCCATGAACTGGGGCCGGGGGAACTTGCCGTGCTCCATCTGGCGCAGCTTGTACTCCCACTGGCCGGTCATGTCGGGCTTGGTCAAGGCGTCGGCCTTGACGGCGGCAAGGAACTCCAGGAGCGACTCGGCCTTGGTCGTGGGCACGAGTTCGCGCTGGTTGCGCTCAAGGTACTTCTGGTTGATCAGGCCCTCGATCGTATCGGCGCGCGTGGCCGGCGTGCCGAGGCCGCGTTCCTTCATCGCCTCGGCCATGTCCTCGTTGTCGACGAGCTTGCCGGCGCCTTCCATCGCGGAGAGCAGCGTGGCTTCCGTGTAGCGTGGCGGTGGCTTGGTGGTCTCGGCGTGGAGCTTGGCCTCATTGGTGACGGCCTGGGACTTGTCCTCGGGGGGCAGGGCCGGCAGGGCCTTGGAGTCGGGTGAATCGTCATCGACGGTGGTCTTGCCGTAGACAGCGAGCCAGCCCGGGGAGGTGAGGACCTTGCCCTCGGTCTTGAAATCATGACCCGGCGCGACGGTGCTGATGCGCGTGGTGACATCGAACTCGGCCGACGGATAGAACGCGGCGACGAAACGGCGCGCGATCATGTCGTAAACCTTGGCTTCCATCTCATCGAGATTCACCGGGGCGGTGGTCGTGGGGATGATCGCGAAGTGATCAGAGATCTGCGCGTTGTTGAAGATGCGCTTGTTCGGCTTGAGCCAGCCCTGGTCGAGGACCATCGCGCCATGGCCGGCGAGGTCGCCGGACAGGTTGGTGAGCGTCTGGCGCACGGTCGGGATGTAATCCTCGGGCAGGGCGCGTGAATCGGTACGGGGATAGGTGATGGCCTTGTGGCGCTCGTAAAGGGCCTGCGCGATCTGGAGCGTGCGGCGTGCGGGCAGACCAAAGCGGCCGTTGGCCTCGCGCTGCAGGGTGGTGAGGTCGTAGAGGCGCGGACTGGCCTGGTTCGACGCCTTTTTCTCCTCGCGGACCGTGGCGGTTGGCTGGCCCGAGCAGGCGGCGTGAACGGCCTTCGCGACGGCCTCGTCCCACACGCGGTCGATGCGATCGAGGTCGTCGTTCTCCGCCTTCTTGAAGTTGGGCCGCTGGTAGACGCCCTCGTAGGTGCCCTTGGCGACGGTGAACTGGGCGGTGATGCGCCAGTAGGGCCGGGGCTTGAAGTTGCGGATTTCCAGCTCGCGACCGAAGACGATGGCCAGCGTGGGGGTCTGGACGCGACCGACCGAGGCGACGTTGCCGGCGCGGGAGCCGAACATGCGCTTGGTGATGGCGCGGGTGCCGTTGATGCCGATCAGCCAGTCGCTCTCGCTGCGGCAGCGGGCGGCATCGGCGAGGCCGGCCATCTGCTCGCCGTCGCGCAGATTCTTGAAGGCCTGCTGGATGCCCTCGGTGGTCATCGTCTGCATCCAAGCGCGTTTCACGGGCAGCTTGGATTTCGCGAGCTGGTAAAGGTAGGCGAAGATGAGTTCGCCCTCGCGCCCGGCGTCACAGGCGTTGATCACGAGGTCGATATCCTTGCGGGCGAGCAGCTTTTTCAGCTGATCGAATCGGTCCTTGGAATCGGCGATCGGCTTCAGTCCGAATTTTTCCGGGATGATAGGCAGCATCTCCAGGCGCCAGAACCCGTATTTCTTCTTGTCGATGTCCTCCGGCATCTCGAGTTCGACGAGATGACCGACGGCGGAGGAGATGACGTACGTGTCGTCCTCGTAATGGTCGCCCTTCTTGGGAATTTTGCCGAGGGCGCGGGCCAGGTCCGCGGCGACGGACGGCTTCTCCGCGATGATGAGCGACTTCATGAGGCCGCGACGCGTTAGGCCCCGACCGGGTTGATTTCAAGCCTTAGTTTTTTAGGGCTCATTGAAAGCGGTGCGATTTTCGCGGGAAAACGGGGCTTACGGCGGCGTGACCGGCAGCCGTTTCACCTCGAGAATATCGCCGAGAAACGTGGCTTCATGATTGGATCCGCCGATGTCGGACCGGCCCGGGGTCATCTGTTCAGGAGCCGAATCGTAGGCTGAAATGGTCTCGTTGATCACGACCGTGTCGTTCACGGCGACCGACAGGGTGTTGCGCAGACGCTCCCGCGCGGCCGGATCAAGGGCCTGCACCTCGGGGTGGGTTTCAGGGAAGAGCGAGGTCATCGCGATCCGGATGCGTTGCGGCGTGCGGTAGTCGGTTGGGATGGGCTGACTCCAGAAGAGCGCCTTGTTCCAGACGTCCACGCCGATGCGGATGTGATCACCATCCAGGTAATGGGCAAAAATGAGGGTGCCTTCGCCGGGCTGGCCGATAACGAAAAGAGGTTGCTGGCGCCCGGTCATTTCCAGGGGAAGCCGGGCGGTGATCTCGATCGGCCCCGCGGTCCCGGCGGCCGTGGCGGCCTCGGGATTCCCTGGAGGAATTGGCCATTGGTCGGGGACGAGTCTATCGGTTCCGAGAATGCGGCCGCTAAAGCCCGCCCCGGGGTATTTTGCCTCCACGGAGTTAATCGCAAACCGGATGGGTGCTCCGGCGATGGTGAGTGTCGGCGCGGATGATACGATCCAGCGGTCGTCGATGGCGACCCGGAGACGCTCCCGCAGGGATCGCGCCTGATCGACCGAGTAACCGGCGAGCCCGGTCGAGGAATGAAACAGCGAAGGGATCGAGATCGCGATCGCGAGCGGTGTGTCGTAGTCCACGGCGACAGGTCCGCTGGTGACCATGTTTGCACCGGGTCCCTCGATACCAATGCGAATATGGCGATCATCCAGGTAATGAACGAAAACGCATGAACCTGCCCCCGGTTCGCCGATCGACAGAATCGGCTCCGCCTGGCCCGTCTGGTTTTTGGGAAGTTTGATGCGCAGGCGCAGGGGGCCTGATTCCGTGTTCAACTGGGTGCTGGTCGGAAAGGGGACTTGAGCTGAGTCGGTGGAAAGCCATTCGTTCTCCAGAACGCTACCACTGAAGCGGTGCTGGTAATTTCCATCTCCCGTTACTGCTCGGAGCACTCCCCAACGCGTCGGAGCGACAACGCGCGGCGGATCAGCGGTCAGCAGGGCCTCAGCCCCGTTCACCCAGAGCCGGGTGTAGCCCCGGAGCCAGTTGGCATGCTCCGATCCGAGGCGCTCCGTCAGCTCAGTCTGCCCTCGATCATAAAAGAATCCCGTCGAGATCATGATCTCCACCGGCATCGCATAATTGATGGCCAAGTCCTCGCTTTCGCGGGGACCGTAGCCCCAGACGTCCACGCCGACCCGGATTATTCGTTCGGAGACATAGCGGACAAACACGGTCACGCTTCCGGGGCCTTGGCCTGCGGAAGCTAGTGGCTCCGCTTTGCCGATCGCATCCGCAGGCAAAGCCAGGGAGAGCAGCAGCGGACCCGGCTCCGCCGGCCTCTGCGTTTTCCATCGGTCCCAGCCATAAACGGCAAATCCGACGGCGATCAGGGCAATGGTCACAAGGACGACGCGCCGAACAAGGATGTCAGGGACGAGCCGAGTTCGGAGTTCCGGGTAGCCAAATTGAAGGATTCCGAGGCCCGTTAGCCCCACGACCAGCCCCGCCCAGCACGCCAGGGTCAGCGTTGAGGCTGCCCGCAGAGTCGGCGATCCCGTGTAGCGAAGTTCCACGTCGTGCCGGCCGGCCTCGACCGGGATGATCGTCAAACGGTCCTTCGACCGCCGCGGCTCGACCGCACGTCCATCGACCAAGGCGGTGTAGCCCGGCACGAAAAGTCGCGGAGTCTCAAGCCAGCCGCTTTCAGGTGCATCCACCGAAATCTTCAGAGTTGGGCTGAGTTGGGTCAGCTTGAGCGGCAACGCGGCCCGATCGATCTCTTCCAGGCGATAGGTGGCGAATGCGGTTACCGCTCCCGCAGCCGGATCCCCTGGATGCAACGCCAGCGATACCTGCTCTCGAACGGCGGCGTCGGTCCAAATGGTGAGAACCCCGTGGCGTTCCTCTCCCAGGCCGAATCCGCGCGGGGATCCGGAATCCGGCAATTTGTACTCGCGGTAGAGCCCGGAGTCACCGGTCAGCACGAGAACACCCGGAATGGGCGGGGTCTTGAACTCCAGCGTGAGCCGATAACGGCGTCCCGGCTCCAACGTGATGGTCTGCGCGAAGTGGCGCACCTCGTTGGGCGGATTTGAGGAAACCAGTTCCCCTGCGGTTGTCCCCGCGGACGGTAGAAGCGAGGTCTGGTTGCTGACGATCGATCGATCCAAATCCGGCGACAGAATCTGCAGCTCCTGTTCCGGGTCGCGCGTGCCGTGATAATAGCTTCGCGGCACCCCGAGAAAGGCATAGGCAACACCGGTGATGTCGATGTTTGCGGATGCGTGCAGCCGGTCGCTGCGGTCGCCGGTCAGGCGGGTCGCGTAGCCGCGTGCCGTGAAAGTCGAGGCCTGCCATCCCGTCCACAAGAGCAAGAGGGCCGCGATCGAAAACAGGATGACGCGCGGACGTTTCTCCCTGACGAAAGCCGGCGGCCGTGCAGCCCAGGCGTGGCTGAATCCGATACACGCCAGCGCCGCGATGACGAGGTAGGCCCGCTGCATCGGCCATGAATTGGTCAACATCCCGAAGGTCGAGGGAAGTGTCTGCCAAAGCCATTCATGGACGAGGGGCACCGGCAGGGTGAGCACCAGCAGAAGCAGGCCGGCGCAAAGCAGGGCGCGCACGAGGCCGGGCATGCCGCGACGAACCGCGACCATCGTCATGACCGCGAGCATGGCCCATCCGGCGTAGCCGAGCTGGTAGTCAGCCAATTTCGTGCCGGCGCCGGTGGCGGGAAGCAAACCCGACCAGCCGGCTTCCGCTGTCGTGGAGGTGATGGTCCGAGCGATCAGCTCCGAGGTGCCCGCGTCGACGATCCCGTCGCGCAGCGAAAGTGCTGAGGCAAAGGCCCAGGCACTCAAGGCGGCGCCGGCCACTGCGCCGGCGCCGAGTGCAAGGAGGGCGCCGAGTTCGGGCCGGCGTGAGACCCAGCTCAAGGCAACAACCACGCCGCAGGCCAGGCTGGCCCACGCTGCGACCGGAGGGTGGGCCAGCCAGACTCCGGCGAGGCCGACGGCCATGGTAGCGTAATGACTGAACCGGCGGGCGGAAAAACTCATGGCCGCCCCGTAAAAGGCGATTGGAAGAAACGGCGCCGCAGTAACCGTCATGTACAGGTCCATGCCATAGGCCGGGGCGAGCAATCCGGGCGAACACCCGTAAATGAAAGCGATCGCGGAACTGACCCAAGGACCGGTGGACGCCGTGCGCCGAAGGCAGACATACATGGCGAACACCGCTCCCCACAGACTAAGCGCCAGACTCAAATTCTGCAGACCCCAGAAACTGAGCTGGCGAAAGGTGATAATATCCAGAATCCCGGCCGCGTGCGTGAAATAGACCGCTGTGCGCAAGGGGTGAACCCGGCCGTTGAAGGCGTATTCCGATTGTCCTACGAAGACCGGGAAGACGCCTTCCCTCATCTGTAAAACGGTATCCGCGACGGCCAGCGAATAGTTCGCGGCTTCGCCGGTGCCGAGTCCGCGCTCGGTTAGAAACGGTCCCGAGATGAAGCCGCAAACAGCGGTGAGAAGAGCAATGCGAACAGCCTCATACCGGCCCCTCTCCGAACGGCGGAGCCAGATCCACGTCGAGCAAGGAATGAGGAGAAGTACGGCAATGATCCAAAACACGGAAATGAGGCGGAGAAAAGTGAAGGGGTCCCCAGAGTTTTCTTGAGTGCAGCACCTTCCAGGGAAAACGCCAAGCAGGCACTATAAGCGCGAAAATCCAGCCAATGCGCAACACCCGGCAGCGCGGGCTGCCGGGTGTTGCGTCAGCTCAGACCGTGGTGCCCTCAGGCCGCCGGCAGCTTCGGCGTCTCGGCGAGCGCCGCGTCGAGCGACTTGATCAGTGCGGCGATCGTCTCGTCGGTCTCGTCGCCCATGTTCGAGATGCGGAACGTCTTGCCCTTGAGCTTGCCGTAACCGCCGTCGATCACGAGCTTGTGCTTCGATTTGAGCGTCTTGTTCAGCGCTGCGAGGTCGATGTTGAGCGTGTTCGAGAAGCAGTTGAGCGAGACCGAGCCGTAACCCTCCTTGGGGAAGAGCTTGAAGCCCTTGCCGATGATGAAATCGCGGACCGCCTTGTTCAGGCGGGCATGACGCGCGTAGCGGACCTCGGCGCCCTCGGCCTTGATGTCCTCGAGCTTCGACTTGAGCGCGTAGATCAGGGCGATGGCCGGCGTGCTGGGCGTCATGCCGTTTTCGTGGTTCTTCTGGAACTCAACGAGGTCGAAATAGTAGCCGCGGTCGGCGACGGTCGCGGCGCGGTCGAGTGCGCGCTTCGAGACCGACACGAGCGCGAGGCCCGGGGGCATCGCGAGGGCCTTCTGCGAACCGGTGATGAAGATGTCGATGCCGAGTTCGTCCTTCTTAATCGGCATCGCGCTGAACGAGCTCACGGTGTCGACGATCGAGATAACGTCAGGGAATTCGCGGATGACGGCCATGAGCGCCGGCAGGTCGCTCATGCAGCCGCACGAGGTCTCGTTGTGGATCAGGGTGATCGCGTCGTAGGCGCCGGTCGCGAGCTCGCGGCGGACAGCCTCCGGATCGACGGGCTGGCCCCAGTCGAACTTGAGCGCAGTCGCCTGGCGGCCGATGCGCAGGGCGACGTCGTTCCACTTGTCCGAGAACGCACCGTTCATGCAGTTCAGGACCTTCTTCTTGCAGACGTTACGGAGCGCGCCCTCCATGATGCCCCAGGCGCTGCTGGTCGAGAGGTACACCGGGTCCTTGGTGTAAAAGAGCGCCTGCAAGTCCGGCTGGATGGACTGGTAGAGCGCGACGAAATCGGTGCTGCGATGGCCAATCATGGGCTTGGCCATGGCCTGCAGCGTCTTTTCCGAGACAGCGATGGGACCGGGGATGAACAGTTTGTAGCTCATGGAGAAAAAAGGGTCGGCAGATGTGGATTGCGTGGCTGCGCGGGCGTGCTGATAGAAGGAGGAAACAAATCGCCAGCTGACGCCAGTCGTCAATGGCCAATCCCACATCCGCCCGCATGTCCGCCTCCTGGCTCAAGAAAAAGCTCAACGCCTTCGAGCTCTATGCCATCGACGTGATCACGGGCCGCCGGGAAGACTCCGGTGCGGTGGTGTTTGCGGGTTTTTTGCAGGCACTGTCCTACCTGTTCTCGGGCATCACCCAGGCCCGTCTGTGGCTTTACCGGAAGCGGATTCTGCAGGACCACCCGCTCGGCTGCCTGGTCGTGGTGGTGGGCAACCTGACCGTGGGCGGCACGGGCAAGACCCCGGTGGTGGAGAAATTCGCCAAGGCACTGCGCGACCGCGGGCGCACCGTCGCGATCCTCAGCCGCGGCTACAAGAGCAAGTCGCCCTCGATGTGGAAGAAGTGGTGGTACGCCCTGACCCACACGGCGGAGCCGCCCCCCAAGGTCGTGAGCGATGGCACAACCGTCCTGCTCAACAGCGAGGAGGCCGGCGACGAGCCCTACATGCTCGCGCGCAACCTGCCGGGCGTAATCGTCCTCGTGGACAAGAACCGCGTGAAGGCGGGAGCCTACGCCATCAAGCAGTTTGGTTGCGACACGCTTGTGCTCGATGATGGGTTTCAGTACCTGCCACTCAAGGGCCGGCTGAATCTGCTGCTGGTCGACAAGACCAATCCCTTTGGCAACGGCTTCACCCTCCCGCGCGGCATCCTGCGTGAGCCGATCAAGCACCTCCAGCGGGCGAGCTACGTTTTTCTCACCAAGTCCGACGGCCACCGCGACGCGGAACTCGAGGAACTCATCCGGGCGCACAATCCCGACGTCGACATCATCGAATGCGCCCACCGCCCAAAATACCTCCAGCGCTTCGGCGGCGACGAGCGGCTGTCGCTGGACGACCTCAAGGGGCGGCGCATCGGTGCCTTCAGCGGCATCGCGGTACCGGAAAGCTTTGAAAAATTCCTGAAGGACCTGGGCGCACAGCTCGTGTTCACGCGGCGTTTTCTCGACCACTACCGCTTCGGCTACGACGACTTCGTCGAGATCTTCAGCGCCGCGCTCGCCAACAAGGTGGATTACATCGTGACGACGGAAAAGGACGCCGTGCGCATCGCGGACGAGATGCCCTGTCCGGTCCCGGTTTACTACCTGCGGCTGGAGATCGAGATCATCCGCGGTGCGGCCGACTTCGACGAGGCCGTGGGACGGATCTGCTTTCCGGAGCAGGCGGGACCTGTAGTCTGAACTGAAAATCGTTCTCGTTCCTCGTTCTCCGGCTTGGGACCAGATGGGATCGCGAACGAAAAGGAGAACGATGGGGCGCCGGACCGGGGTTGCGCCGGTCACCTTTCGCTTGCGCGCAGGGGGATTCCGGGCGTTAAGCTCGGTCCATCATGTTGATCGACCCCCGTTTCCACCGCCTCGCCGAGGGCCTTACCGGTTTTTCCACGTCGCTGAAGAAGGGCGAGCGTGTCCTCATCGACGCGTTCGATGTGCCCGATGCGATGGTCATCGCCCTCATCCGCGCGGCGCGTGCCCGCGGCGCCCATCCGTACGTGAATATCAACCGCGCGCGGATCAGCCGCGAACTCATACTCGGCGCCGACGAGGCCCAGTACGCGCCGCACGCCGAGGTGGAGCTCAAGCGCATGGAGAAGATGGACGCCTACATCGCGCTGCGCGGTTCAGACAATATTTTCGAAAGCTCCGACGTCCCGGCGTCCAAGGTCCAGCTCGTCTCGCGCCTGATGAAGCCCGTGCTCGATCACCGCGTGAACGACACCAAGTGGGTCGTGCTCCGCTGGCCGACGCCCGCCATGGCCCAGCAGGCCGCGATGAGCACGGAGAAGTTCGAGGACTTTTACTTCGATGTCTGCACGCTCGATTACGCGCGAATGATCCCGGGCATGAAGGCGCTGAAGTCCCTCATGGACGCGACCGACCGTGTCCACATCAAGGGACCCGGCACCGACCTCCGGTTCTCGATCAAGGGCATCGGCTCGCGCGAATGCGGCGGCGAGCGCAATATCCCTGATGGCGAGGTCTTCTCGTGCCCGGTCAAGGACAGCGTTGAGGGCGTGATTCAGTACAATGCGCCCACCGTCTACCTCGGCACCTCGTTCGACAGCATCCGCCTCGTGTTCAAGCAGGGGCGCATCGTCGAGGCCACGTCGAACAACACGAAGCGCCTCAACGAGATTCTCGATAGCGATGCGGGCTCGCGCTACATCGGCGAGTTCGCGATCGGTTTCAATCCGCACATCCGCGAGCCCATGCGCGACATCCTCTTTGACGAGAAGATCGCCGGCTCCTTCCACTTCACGCCCGGCCAGGCTTACGAAGGCGTGGGCAACGGAAACAAGTCCCAGGTCCATTGGGACATGGTCTGCATCCAGCGCCCGGAGTACGGCGGCGGCGAGATCTGGTTCGACGGGAAGCTCATCCGCAAGGACGGCATCTTTGTGCCGAAAAGCCTGCACAAGCTCAATCCCGACTACCTGCTCGGCTCGGCCCGGAAATAAGGGACTGCGCCGGCCCGCGACACCCCGATGGATCCCATCCTGACGCCAGCGCGCCTGCGGGGCTTCATTCAGGCCCTGCCGAAGACCGAGACCCATCTGCACCTCGAGGGCGCGCTGCCCTACGATCTTCTGCATGGCTGGGATCCCGTCAGATTTCCGGCTGACCCTGCGTTCCGTCGCCCCGAGTATCGTTTTCCAACATTTCCGGCCTTTGACGAGGTGTTGCTGGGGCACGCGCTGCCCTGGTTTGTCTCCGCTGAGCGCTACCATGAGGCCGCCCGGGTGATTTTTGCCCGGCATGTCGTGCAAAACATCCGCTACGTGGAGACGAGTTTTCACCTGCCGGTGGCGGGCTTCATCAACGTGCCGGCGCGCGAACTTATCGCAGCGATCCGCGCCGCCGTGCCGCCCGGGCTCGAGGTCCGCATCTTTGCCGGTATGCTCCGCACGGATTACACCGGGCCGATGCAGACGGTCATCGACGATCTCGAAAACTGGGATGAGCTGGCTGGCGTCGATCTGCACGGCTTCGAGGCGGTGCCAACGCAGCCCTGGACTGCGAAGGTCTGGTCGCGTCTGCGGGCCGCGGGCAAGGTGACCAAGAGCCACGCCGGAGAGTTCGATGGACCCGCCCGCGTGCGCGAGGCGATCGAGGACCTGGGCGTCACGCGCATCCAGCACGGCGTGCGCGCCATCGAGGATCCGGCGGTCGTTGCGCTGGCCCGCGAACGCGGCGTCACGTTCGACACCTGCCCGATCAGCAACATCAAGCTGGGGGTGGTCCCGTCGTACGCCGCCCATCCCCTGCGCGCACTGATGCAGGCCGGCGTGCGCTGCACGATCAGCACGGATGACCCTCTGGTTTTCGCCAACGACCTGGTCGACGACTATGCGGCGCTCGCCATCGAAGGCGGCTTCACCGTCGCGGAGCTGGCCCAACTCGCCCGCAACGGTTGGGACGTCGCGTCCGTGCCCCCAGCGGTCCGTTCCGCAATGCGGAGCGAAATCGACCGCCAGGTCGGGCTGCTCGGCGCCTGACCTCCGGTGTGGCTGGCCTCGTTGAGGCCGGGTTTTGTGATTGCGATCAATCATCGGTCCTCCGGACCGGGGTCAGCGACCCCGGCTACACCGATCCGACCGGGGCGATTGAGCGTTAATCGTTGAATGTTGAGCGTTGAGAGTTGGAGCGGAATCGATTCGATTCCGCTCCCGTGCCTTCCTCCGACGACTCTGCCACCCAGTATCTGGTTCCGCCAGGAATCAGGCGTCAGCGCGCCGACAAGGTGCTGGCGAAGGCGTTTCCCGAGCAAAGCCGCATGGCCTGGCAGCGCGCGTTCGATGCGGGACTGGTGAGGCTGGGGGACCGGGCGATCGAGCGCAGCCAATCGCTGAGCACGGATGACGTCGTTACGTATTCGTTTCCGGATACCCGGCCGGCGGATCTGCGGCCGGTGGACATCCCGCTCGACATCCTCTTTGAGGACAAGCACCTCCTCGCCCTCAACAAGGCGGCGGGCATGGTCGTGCACCCGGGCGCCGCGACCGGGGAGGATACCCTCGTGCACGCGCTGCTGGCGCATTGCGCGGGCGAGTTGAGCGGCATCGGTGGCGTTGAACGCCCGGGCATTGTGCACCGCCTGGACCGGGAGACGTCGGGCGTGATGCTTGTGGCCAAGAGCGACGCCGCTCACCGCGGACTCGCCGCGCAGTTTTCTGAGCGCTCCCTCCGCAAGGAGTACGTGGCGCTCGTTACCGGCGTGCCCTCGCTGATGAGCGGGAGCATCCGCAAGGCGATCGGCCGCAATCCGAATCACCGGCACAAGATGGGGGTCGTCGAGCCGGAGGACGGCGGACGCGACGCCCGCACCGATTGGGAAATTGTCGAGACCTTTGGTCAGATCGCGACCCTGGTCCGCTGCCTGATTCACACCGGCCGGACGCACCAGATCCGCGTCCACCTGAAGGACCTCGGACACATCATCCTCGGTGATGAAGTCTACGGCTGGAAACCGGATGCGCGGATCAAAACGCAGCCGGACCGCGTGATGCTCCATGCCGAGCACCTGGTCGTCACTCACCCGGTGACCGGCAAGGTGCTCGATCTGCGGGCGCCGCTCCCGAAGGATTTCACGGCACAGATGAAGCAGCTGCGCGCCGCGGCCAAGAAGGCGGTCGAGGCCAAGGCCAAGAAGCCGTCAGCCAGCGCCCTCCAGGCTGCTCGGGCCAAGCCGACGTTTCACGTCCACGAGCGACGGGATTGAGACGAGGACTTGAAAAACAAACGCAGCTCGCTAGCGTCTGTCGCATGAAGCAGCTGATCGTTGTGCTCGTCGGGCTTTCGGCCGGTTCAGCCAGTTTCGCCCAAACCCCCGCCATCCCGTCGTTCACGAACGAGCCACTCTCGTTGGTCCCGACGCCGATGGCTGAGAGTTCGCCCGCCGAGTTACGGACCTTGCTTGATGCACCGACTCCGTGGCGGAAGCTGGTCACGGATCTGAGCCCGCGGGTGCCGGCCAAGATCGTGGCCCATTTGACGATCGTTGAGCCCAATCCGGACCTTCAGTATGCGATGCCGATCGTAACGCCCGATCCCGACGTCGACTACAAGCTGCGGATTATCGGACCTGGCGGCGAGCCGGCTTCGGAAACGAAGTAGGGGGCGGCGCGGATTTGGACTGGGCGGGACGGTCCCGCCCGCTAAGCTCGATGCGTGGAGCCCCTGACCCTGACGCTGCCCGCCTTTGCCGTGCTGGCCTTGGCTGCACCCTTGGTTCTCGGCGGCGAGCAGATTGTCGAGCGGGTCGGTTGGATTCGCCGGCTCAGCATTCCGGCGTCGGTGATCGGTGGTCTCCTCGCCGCGCTGACGCTGCTCTTCGTCAACGGCAGTGGGCTGGGCGTTGTCTCGCTCACCGCACGCACTTCGGCGGCGGCGTGGTCGTGGCTGGTCACGATTGAGCCGTTGTGGGCTGATCGACCAACGATTGGAGCGACGCTTCCGCTCATGGTGGCCTTTTTCACCTGCGTCGGACTGAACGCCTCGTGGGAGGTCCTGCGCCCCGGGGCGCTGCTCGTGCTGCGCCTCCTGGGCCTCGGCACGATTCTAGCCGTCGTGCAGAATGTTGTCGGGCTGCTGGTGGCGTCCGGTCTTGGCGTATCGCCCTTGCTCGGGCTCGTCTGCGGCGCGCTGACCCTGACGGGCGGCCCCGGAACGGCGGTGAGTTTCTCGCCGGAGTTCGAACGGCTCGGCCTCAGCGGAGCGGTCAACTTTGCGCTCGCAGCTGCGACCTTTGGCATTGTCGTGGGCGGATTGGTTGGGGGTCCGGTCGGGAGCTGGCTGATCCGCCGGCATCAGCTGCGCGGCCCGGGTGCCGTCCGGAGCGACGGCGAGCCGCCAACGCTCCTCGACCGCGAAACGGCCCGGTCAGGTCTGGTGGCGGACGCCCGGCTTCTCTGGACCGACGCGCGCTCGGCGCTGGCCGTGCTCCTGGTTTTGATTGTCTGCATGAAGCTCGGGGCCTGGCTGACGTTCTACCTGCAGAAGGCCGGCCTCTTTTTTGCGCTTCAGATTGGCGCGATGATTGTCGGTGTGATCCTGCGCAGTGTGCACGATGCGGCCGGAGGAACGTGGATCAGGACGGCGACCGTGCAGGCCTGGTCGAATATCTTCCTCGGGCTCTTCATCACCGCGGCCATGATGACGATCAACCTGCGCGACCTCGCGGCGGCTGGCGGCCCGATGCTGGTCATGCTGCTCACCCAGGTCGTCGCCATTCTGTTTGTAGTCTTCGTGACCTACCGATTCATGGGACGCGACTACGATGCTGCGGTGATGGGGGCCGGCCACATTGGCTTCGGCCTTGGGATCACGGCGAACGCGGTCGCGAACATGCAGTCGCTGACCTTGCGCCACGGCGTGTCACCCAAGGCCTTTCTCGCCGTGCCCATCGTCGGCGCCTTCCTCATCGATTTCACCAACGGCCTCATCATCACGTTCTTCCTGCAGTGGTTCGGGTAAATGGCAGGTAACGGCAACAGACTTGGGTCAATCTAAGCTGAACGTTAGCCACAAAGAACACGAAGAATGCTCTACTGCTGGCGATTCACTTCCGAGGGCCTATAGGCCCAACTCGAGTTTACTCCGCAGACGGTCATTTCGTGTTTTTCGTGGCGATCAATCCGATCTGCAGTCCGTGGAATTTGTTTAATTTCATTTAAACACGTCAGTCGCGCACGGTCACCAGCCCCTGTCGTACGATGCGTTCGATCAGCTGTGGGTAGGAGAGCCCGGTTTTCATCGCGGACAGCGCGAAGTCCTCATCGGCGGCGAGAATCGGGTTGGGATTCGCCTCGATGAAATAGAGTTCGTTGGCGGCGGTCATGCGCAGGTCGAGCCGTGCGTAGCCGTCGATCGTGAGCAGGTGGTAAATGCGCTTGCAGGCATTCTCGATCTGCCGGACGAGTGCGGGCTCCAGGCCCTCCGCGAACTGATTTTGCAGGCCCCAGCGTTTGCGGTAATCCTCGTCCCACTTGGCCTTGTAGGTCGCGATCTTGGGTTCGTCTGGCGGGACCTCCTTGAAGACCAGTTCGCGCACCGGGAAGACCTGCAGGCGATGGTTGCCCAGGATGCTCACGTAGAGTTCGCGCCCGTCGATGTACTCTTCGGCGATGACGTCGTTGTCGTACTTCTCGTGGATGAACTGGACGCGCTCCTTGAACTGCTCGTCGTTCTCCACGAACGAGGCCTGGGAGATGCCGAGGGAGGCCTCTTCCTTCAGTGGCTTGATGAGGATGGGGAAGCGCAGCTGCTTCGGGCGCGCGATCCGCCGCCCGCGGGCGATGATCACAAAAGCCGGGGTGTGGATCCGGTGATAGCTGAGGATCTTCTTGGAAATCCCCTTGTGCTTGCAGAGGGTCAGGCCGGTCGAGCCACAGCCGGTGAAGGGCACCCCGTACATCGCCAAAATGGAGACGATGTGCTGGTCAAACGACCGATTGTTCCGGAATTGATCGGCGAGATTGAAAATGAGGTCCGGGCCAAAGCTCTGGAGCTTCTGCCGCAGCAGATCGAGGTCATCGAAGAGCGCGAGATGCTCGACGGTGTGCCCGAGTTCGCGCAGGGCGGCGAGCACGCCGGCCTCGGTTTTCCAATCCTCCGTCTGCAGCTCGGCGCTCAGGCTCTCATCGATCCCGGTTGGGCGGATGGCGTCGAATAGCGCCAGGATTCTTAGCTTCTTCTTCATGTCACTTCGTGCGTTTGAACTTACCGGTAAAGAGATAATTCATCACCAGGGTGGTGATGTAGGCGGACACGCGTAGGTCCTGCTTGGTCTCATGCGGATCAAGGGTCAGGCCAAGTTGATCGCAGCGCGCGATCAGCCGCGTGAGCAGGGTGTTCACGCGGTACTTTTTCTCGTTGGTGGCACTGCAGACCGCATCCATCAGCGGCCGCCGCCGTTGGCGCAGGTAGGCAGACCCGCGAAGCGCGACCACGCCGGCCGGAGCGCCCGGGAAGAGATCGCGCAGGTCGTTGTCGTAGAAGTCGGGGTAGGAGTCCTCGTAGAGCTTCCGCTTGCGCGCGTAGTAGGTCTTCAGCTTCACGCCGAGGAAATCGTAGTCAGCCACCTGGTACGCGGGCTGATGCGTCGCCGGTTTGCCCGCCAGCGATTTCATGAGCTCGTCGACGTACTCCAGTTTTTGCAGCGCCTTCCAGCCCTTAAAACGCTCGCGCCAGTCGAGCCCGGGTGTCAGCCAGACCGCGAACGTCTCGGCAAAATCCTCATCCGGATGGCTCTGGGCGTACCAGTCGTCGAGGTGGACCACATACGAATGGCTGTAGGGACGCGGCCGGTAGAATTGCGGGGTTTCGTCCGCCGAGGTGCGCCCAAACACGCGCTGCCAGGTCCGCCGGCGAGGAAGCTGGTAGGCGTAGGCATAGGCATGCGCCGCCTCATGCCGCATCAGGCGCATGAACCACTCCGCCGTGTCGCCTTCCACTTCGAGCATCATCGTGCGCTCGAGTTTGCGGAGCCGTTCGTGCACGAGGAAAAACGGCACGAAGATGGACGGGATGCCGACGGGCACGAACCACTCGTCGCCCACGTGACAGGGGGGCAGGAACGAAAGGCCCTTTTCCGTGAGCTCGGCGTAGAGCTGTTTCACCAGCGGTTCGACCTCGGTGCCCTCGATCTTGAGTCCGAGCTGGGAGATCTTCTTCTCCAGCAATGCCTCGTCCCCGAGGCCGGCCCAATCGGATAGTTCCATCCGCCGAGTAAAGGCACGCCGCCGGCCCACGACAAGCGCAGGCTCGGTCCAATCAGTTTTTCAGGGTCATTTTGATGGGATTGAAATCAGGGTGCCGAACGTAGGCTTGGGCGTAGTGGGCCTTGGCCGAAGTCGCGTGCCCCTGCTTTTCCAGCAGATTGCCGAGGCGATAGTGGACGAGTGCATGACTCGGGCGCCCGTCTCCCTCCGGCTCTGCCAGGTCGAGGCAGCGCTGGAGCGCGACGATGCCTTGCTCGATCGCGTGGCCAGAAACCGCCGCACACCGGCCGAACTGGTAGAGGGCGATGAAATCATCCGGATCCGCGGCTAGAAGCTCGTTGGCCTCCGCGAAGGCTAAGTCGAACTGCTCCTCGGCGAGGTAGACGGTGATGAAGGCCGCATGACCTCCCGCGTGATCGAGGACCTTGATCCGCGCGGCGGCGGCCCGGGCCTTGTCCATCCCACCGCCGGCGATCCGCGGCGCGAACAGGGAGTAGGCGAGGAGGCTCCAGTGAAAGGCGGGATTGTCCGGTTCGAGCGCGACGGCGCGCTCGTAGGCGGCCAGACACTTCTTCGCCCAGCCCAGTTTGGAAAACAGCGGAGCTTGTTGGGCCGCGAGGCCATAGGCGTCACCCAGCGCATTGTGAATGCGTGCATCCCCGGGCGCATGCAGCCGGGCCCGCTCAAGCCGTTCCGTGGCCTCGCCCGTGTCATCGAACCAAAGCGCAATCCGCCCAAGGTGGAAATCGACCACGGGATCGTCCATCCGCTGGGTTTCGCTGGCCCGAAGCATGATCCTCGCCTCGGCATAGCGCCGCTCACCGTAGAGGGCCAATCCCGCGGTCAGGAGGTCATTCCGTTCCTGAGCGCGGCCGGCGCAGGCCAGGAGAAACAAGCCGAGGGCGAGGCGTCGCAGCCCGATCATGCGGAGGCTAGGTCGTTCAGGGGATCCGCCTTCGCCTTGGCGAAGCATGCGATCGCGAGGCTGCGCAGGCGTCGGGTGGAGAGCCGGAAGTTCAGCCCGCGCCGCGGCCAGCGGTGGTTGGCGTACTCGCTGCGAAACGCCTGAATCTCCTCTTCCACCGCGTGCAGTGAGGTCGCGCGTGCGGCATGTGCGATCAGCTGACCCTCGGGCAGAAAATAACCCGGTCGGATCACCATTAGCAGCGGAACAAGGGGAACGGCGGCGGGATGCAGGCAGGCCCAGAAGATCCGGCGTGAAAATTGGGATTCGGTGCATCCATGCACGCTGCAATAGGCCTCCGAAAGCGTCATCGTGCGACGAACGCTTGCCTCGATTCTCACCACCGCAATCGCGGCAGGTGACGATTGTGGAAAATCAGGGAAATCGGCGTCCGATGGCGCGGGCTTACGGAGTTGAGCCGCTGCGCGAATCACTCAACCTGCCGGCATGACCCCGCGTTACGTTGTCGCCGACCTGATTTCGTTCGCCAGCAAACTGCTTGAGAGCGCCGGGCTGGCGAGCGACAAGGCGGCCGTGGTGGCCGCGATTCTCGTGGAGGGCGACCTGCTGGGTCACACCACGCATGGCCTCGCGCTCCTGCCTTCGTATCTCACCGAATTGGAAACGGGACGTATGCTGCGCGAAGGAGATCCCGAGGTTCTCTCCGATGCGCCGGCGGCGCTCGTCTGGGACGGGCGGAGTCTCCCAGGGCCTTGGCTGGTGCAGCAGGCACTCGCGGCCGCCGTGCCGCGGGCGCGAGAACTCGGGACGAGCACCGTCGTGATTCGCCGCAGTCATCACATTGCCTGCCTGGCGGCTTATCTCGGTCCGATCGCCGACCAGGGATTGATGGCGATTCTCACCTGCTCCGATCCGAACACGGCGACCGTTGCGCCTTACGGTGGCACGCAGGGCGTCTTCACGCCCAATCCGTACGCGGCGGCCTGGCCGACTGCGGAGGGTCCGGTTGTTTTTGATATCTCCATGTCGATCACGACCAACGGCCTGGTGAAGCGTGCACAGGCCGAGGGCGGCCGTCTGCCCGGCAAGTGGCTGATCGGCCCGGACGGCGTGGCCACGGATGACCCGACGGTCATGAGCGCGAAACCCTCGGGCGCGCTACTACCGGTCGGTGGGCTCGATCACGGCCACAAGGGCTATGCGCTGGCCCTGCTGGTGGAGGCGTTGACTGGTGGGCTGGCCGGCTATGGCCGGGCGGATCGCAACGAGGGCTGGTCCGCGACGGTTTTTCTGCAGGTCATGGATCCAGCCCGCTTCGGCGGGAGCGCGGCGTTCGCTCGCGAGACGGGCCACGTGGTGGCCCAATGTCGCGCCAACCAACCCATTCCGGGGAACGCGGGCGTGCGGGTCCCGGGAGAATCGGGGCTGAAGCGACGGGCCGAGCAGCAGGCGCAGGGAGTTGTGCTCCATGCCGGCATCATGACGGCGCTTCGGTCGTGGGCCGAGCGCTTCAAGGTAACGGCGCCCGTTGCGATCGCCTAGAGCATTTTCAGGAAAACTGTAGCCGGGGTCGCTGACCCCGGGATCGGTGTTTACGTCTAGAATGTCCCAGACCGGGGTCAACGACCCCGGCTACACCTCAATTTACCCCGCTCTAGGTCACGCCGAGTCAGTCTCCCAACAACTCCGCCGCCAGTCCCCAGCGCAGGTTATAGAACGAATGCTGGAAGACCGGGATGCTGCCGGCTTCCGCAATCGCGAGGAGGGTGGCGAGCGCCGCGGGAAACACGTCGGCGCGCGCCGCGGGCAGACCGGGGACTTCCCGCCGCGCGGCGAGCGGAAGCTCCGCCAGGCAGTCCAGGACGCTCCGCAATTCGGCGACGCCGACCATGGTCGGGGATTCCTTCAGCGATTGTCCGTTGCGCGCACCAAGCACGGCGCGCAGGGTGGTCATGCTACCGCCCGCAAAGACCGCGCCTGCGTCAGGCAGCGAGAAACCAAAGCCGGCCTTCGCGATCACGGCGCGGGTGTGCTCCATGATGGCCGTGCGGGCGGCCGGGGTCAGCGGGCCGGTCGCGTCGGACACGAAGCGCTCGGTCAAACGGACGCATCCCAGCGGCAGGCTCACGGCCTGGACCACGCGGCGGTGCTGAAAGGCGAGGCACTCCAGGCTGCCTCCGCCCAGATCAAACACATAAAAATTCTGCAGCCCGGTGAGCGCGGGATCGGCGGTGAGTCCGCGGCCGATAAAATTTGCCTCCTCGTCGCCGGTGAGGATGCGAATGGCGACGCCGGTCGCCGTCTGGACCCGCGCGCGAAACTCGGCGCCGTTTTCGGCGTCGCGGACGGCGCTGGTCGCCACCATCACGGTCGTGGTCGGGGCAAACGGGGCGGCCCGGGCCACGAGGTCCTGCACCGCGGCCAGTCCGACGGCCATCCCGGCCTCACTTAACCGCGGATGCTCCCGGCTGATCCCGGCGCTGATGCGTGCATCCAGGGTGTGCATCAGGTGCGAGACGATCGTGCCGTTCGCTGTGCGCCCGGCGACGAGCAGCTTGATCGAGTTCGATCCGATATCGATGATCGCAATAGGGCCGGAGGACATGGCGCAAGGCTAGCGGGACGGCCAAGCCGGAGGCAACGGCGGGTTCGCAGTGTTTTCGAACGGATGCGCCTCCCTTGGTGGATATTGGTCCAAAGCGATCCTATCCGGAAGTCACGCGGAGGCGCAGAGCCGCAAAGAAAACCTCAAGAAAATCAGACCGTGTTTTGGAACTCTGCGGCTCTGCGCCTCTGCGCGATTTCTTCGGTATGGCCTATTTCCGGTAAGCCTCAAGAAGCACGCTCGAATGTGCTCCCGGTTAATTCCGGAAATCGGCCGGGGCGATCAGGACGACGAATTCGCCCTTGAGGCTGGTCTGCCCAAGCCGGGCGCGCACGTCCGCGGCGGTGCCAATGAGGAAGGTCTCATGGAGCTTGGTTACTTCCTTCGCGATGCACACCACGCGGTCGGGGCCGAGTTTGGCCAGAATCTCGTCGGCAAACTTGTCAATGCGGTGGCAGCTCTCGTACAGCGCGAGGGTGTAGTCGAAATCGCGGTATTTCTCGAGGAAGGCGAGCCGGGCGGCAGACTTCGGCGGCAGAAAGCCGGCGAAGAGAAACCCGTTCGTGGGCAAGCCGGCCGCACTCAGCACGGCCGTGAGCGCACACGCGCCGGGAACGGGCACGACCGGTAGGCCGCGTCGGCGGCAGGCGCGCACCAAGCGGAAGCCCGGATCGCTCAGCGCCGGGGTGCCGGCATCGCTGACGAGGGCAATGCTGCGGCCGGCGGCGAGTTGATCGGCAAGGCGTTCGGCGGCCTCGGTCTCATTGTGATCGTGATAGGCCACAAGTTCTCGGCGCAGACCAAAACGCGTGAGCATCGCTCCCGTCGTGCGGGTGTCTTCGCACGCGACCAGATCCACTGAACCGAGAAGGGCGCGCGCGCGCTCAGTCAGATCAGCCAGATTGCCGATCGGCGTCGCGACCACGTAGAGGTGGCCAGGCTGGGGGACGAGCGAGGGGTTGAGGACGGCGGGATTCACGGCTTGGCAGGTCACTCTGTGGGTCCAGATCGAGCCGGACTCAAACCAGAAGCCCGGCACCCCGGCATAAAAAATCCGGCCCCGAGAAAGCAGGACCGGATCGAAAGAGAGAGGATGAAACGTGGGGCTGATTAGCGACCACCGCCCGCACCCTGCATCGGCCCCATGCCCGGGACTTGGTTTTCCCAAGAGGCGGGACGGCTCCACGGAATGGAGCTATCAGATGGGGAGCTGCAGCCGGCCAGCAGGGCACCGGAGGTGACAAGGGCCGCAAGCACGAGGCGCTTGATGGAGGTCATGGTGACAAAGTTATGATCGCGAGGTCGCCCTTGTGCAAGCCGGCTCGCAAGGTATCGGGCCGAACTTGGGCAATGGCATGGTGAGGATGGACACCAGTAATGAGAACCGTGGCCAGCGTTTCGGTTCCACGCCGTATTTCCAAGGTGTGATCAGGTCGGGCGCCGTCGGTCGACCCAAAGCCCAGAACGACGAAGGCGTTGTCCGGGCCGACGCTGAGCACGGGAACGGATGTGGGCAGGACGGGCGCAGTCGGTTCGAGGGAATCCGGTGAATTGGGAGTCGTGAGGGCGGCCAGTTGCTCTTCCAACCGCGCGATGGCTGCCTGATAGGCCGCGATCTCATCGGCCCCGGCTTGGGCAACCTCGAGCTTGGTCAGAGCCAGGGTCTCACGGAGCGCGGCGGCTTCGAGGCCACCCGCTGTCACCCGCTTCTCGGCCTCCTCCAGCTGGAGCCGGCCGCTGGCGACCTCGCGCCGGAGTTCGGCGGCGGCGCTCTCGCTCGCAGACACCCGGGTACGGGTTTCCGTCAACTCGGCCTGGGTTGCCCCGAGCTGGCTGGTGAGCTCGGCGTGCGCCTTGCGGACGGTCGCCAGATCGGTCTGCAGCGCCTGGGCGGCGGTTCCGGCGTCAGCAACCTGATTGAGGAGGGTGCTTCGCGCCTGCAGGAGAAGCGTGCTGGTGACGAGGCCTGCGACAGCCAAAAGCGAAAGGGCTAGGATACCGGTCTTCATGCGAAGCCGGCAGCCTAGCCCTTTTCTCCATAACGCCAATCGTTTTCTTTAAATGGCGTAGGTGGTGGCAAACACCGGCACCTTGGCCGTGCGCTTCACGCTGCCGTTGGCGGCAAGGTGCTCGAGGATCTTAAAGGCGAGTTCGGCGTTGCCGCCCACTTGGGCGGCGAGGGCCTCGGCGGTGAAGGCCTTGCCAGGAGCGGCCTTGAGCGCGGCGGTGAGCTTGAGCTTCAGGTCGATCACGCCGGTGGCGGCCTTCTTGCCGGCCTCGACGCCGGGCTGGTGGTAGGCGTTGATGCCGATCAGGGATGCGTAGAAGCCAACGACGCGTTCGTAGAGCGCGATCAGCATGCCCAGCGTACGCGGGGTCACGTCCGGAATCGTGATCGAGATCGACCAGCGGTCCTTCTCGCTCAGCGCGTCACGGGTGCCGAGGTAAAACCCCTGCAGGAAATCGCCCGAGGTCACGCCCGGTTCGACTTCCATCGAGGCGGCTCCGCGGTCCTTGAGCACCTCGATGAACGTGACGAAGAAATTGTTCACGCCCTCGCGGAGCTGCTGCACGTAGGCGTGCTGGTCGGTGGAGCCCTTGTTGCCGTAGACAGCGATGCCCTGATTGACGACGCGACCTTGGAGGTCGAGTTCTTTGCCGAGCGACTCCATCACGAGCTGCTGGAGATAGCGCGAGAAGAGCAGCAGGCGGTCCTTGTAGGGCAGCACGACCATGTCCTTGGTCCCGCGGCCGTCCGTGGCGAAGTGCCACATCAGCGCGAGCAGCGCCGCGGGGTTCTCGCTGGTCTTGGTCGAGCGCGTGACGACGTCCATCGCCGCCGCGCCGGCGAGCATGCCGTCAATGTCGATGCCTTGGAGCACTGCGGGCAGCAGGCCAACCGCGCAGAGTTCGGACGTGCGGCCGCCGACCCAGTCCCACATCGGGAAGCGCGTGAGCCAGCCTTCCTTGGTGGCAAGCTGGTCGAGCTTGGAGCCGACGCCGGTGACGGCGACAAAGTGCTTCGCGGGATTGAGGCCGGCGGCCTTGAAGGCGGCGGCGGCCTCGAGCATGCCGTTGCGCGTCTCGGCGGTGCCGCCGGACTTCGAAATGATGAGGGCGAGCGTGGTCGGCAGGTGGCCGGCGAGGGTGCCGAGCACATAGTCCATGCCGTCCGGATCCGTGTTGTCGAAGAACGTGACCGCCATCTTGTCCGCGCCGGGCTGGCCGAGCGCGTGGTTCACGAACTGCGGCCCGAGCGCCGAGCCGCCGATGCCGATCACGAGCAGGTGCGTGAAGCGACCCTTGGGCCCGGCGATCTTGCCCGCATGCACGTCGGCGGCGAAGCGCTTCATGGCGGCGAGCGTGTCGCTGATTTCGGCGGACAGCTCCTTGGTTGGGGCCAGCTGCGGCGCGCGCAGCCAGTAATGGCCGACCATGCGGCCCTCGTCAGGATTGGCGATCGCGCCGGCCTCGAGCGCCTGCATCGCGGTGTAGGCGACCTGCATGTCCGGCTCCATCTTGGCGAGGTAGCCATCCGGGAACGGCATGCGGCTGATGTCGACCGAGAGACCGAGATCGGAATTCGTGTAGTAGTACTGTTGGAATCGGGACCAGCTCATAGGGGAAGGGGGCTGTTTGGGATTAAGTGGCGAGTAGCGGGTAGTGAGTAGAGATCAAAGTCAGAATGACATGGCCGGGTTGGCGTAAGCTGAGCTCGGATTGGTCCGTCATGCTCGCTCCTCACTGCCCGCTACTCGCTACTTCCCATCAAAGGTACTTGTCGGTCACGGCGCCTTCGGAGGCGGTGCTGACGAGCTTGGCGTACTTGGCCAGCACGCCGCGCGTCTCGCGGGGCGGTGGCGGCGTGTAGGCCTTGAGGCGGGCCGCGTAGTCGGCATCGGGGATCAGGAGGCTGATCGTGTTCTTCACCGCATCGATCTCGATCAGGTCGCCGTTGCGAACGATGCCGATCGGACCGCCCTTGGCCGCCTCGGGTGTGATGTGGCCGACGTCAAAACCGTGGCTGCCACCGGAGAAGCGGCCGTCCGTGATGAGCGCAACGTCCTTGATCAGGCCGCGACCGGCCACGGCGCTGGTGGGAGAGAGCATCTCACGCATGCCGGGGCCGCCGACCGGACCCTCGTTGCGGATGACGACGACGTCGCCCTTGACCACATCGCCGCGCAGGATGCCCTGCAGTGCGTCCTCTTCGCCCTCGTAGACCTTGGCCGTGCCCTTGAAGTAGAGGCCTTCCTTGCCGGTGATCTTGCCGACCGCGCCGCCGGGGGCGAGGTTGCCGTGGAGCACGCGGAGATGGGTGTCCTTCTTAATCGGCTGGTCGAACGGACGCATGATGTCCTGCTGATCCGGATACGACGGGTAGGGCTGCACATCCTTCAGGCTCTCGGCCAGCGTCTCGCCGGAAACCGTGAGGCAGTCCCCGTGCAGCATGCCGCGGTCGAGTAGCATCTTCATCAGCGGGCGGATGCCGCCGATGCGGATGACATGCGCCATGCCGTATTTACCGAAGGGCTTCACGTCGGCGAGGAGCGGGACGCGCGCACCGATCGTCTTGAAGTCCTCGAGCGTGAGCGGAACCTCGGCGGAGTGGGCGATGGCGAGCAGGTGGAGAATCAGGTTGGTCGAGCCGCCGAGCGCGGTGCAGACCACGATGCAGTTCTCGAACGCCTTGCGCGTGAGAATGTCGCGGGGCTTGATGCCCTTCTTGAGCATGGCCATGACGGCGGCGCCCGCGCGCTCGCAGTCCTCGCGCTTCTCCTTGCCGATCGCGAGCTGGGCGCTGCTGTTGGGCAGGCTCATGCCGAGCACTTCAATGGCGGAGGCCATGGTGTTGGCCGTGTACATGCCGCCGCAGGAGCCGGGGCCGGGAATGGCGCTGGATTCGACCTCCTTCAGGCCGGCGTCGTCGAGCTCGCCCTTGGCGTGCTTGCCGACCGCCTCGAACACCGAGACGATATCGAGGGGCTTCTTCTTGTCGCAGTCGCCGGGAAGGAAGCCGGGCAGGATGGTGCCGCCGTAGATGAACACCGCGGGCCGGTTGAGGCGGGCGATGGCCATCATCGCGCCGGGCATGTTCTTGTCGCACCCACCGATCGCAATGAGGCCGTCAAAGCCCTCGGCCGCGACCGCGGTCTCGATCGAGTCGGCGATCACGTCACGCGACACGAGGCTGTAGCGCATGCCCAGCGTGCCCATGCTGATGCCGTCGGTGACGGTGATGGTGTTGAAATAGACCGGCTTGCCGCCGGCGGCGGCGACGCCCTTCTGGGCATGCTCGCTCAGCTCGCCGAGGTGCACATTGCAGGGCGTCATGTCGCTGGCCGACGACGCGACCGCGATCTGGGGCTTCTTGAAGTCCGCATCGGTGAATCCGACCGCGCGCAGCATGGAGCGGGCGGGGGCGCGGTCGTTGCCATCAACGACGACGGAGGAGTGCGGGCGCAGCGGATCGACGGGCTGGGATTTGCTCATGGAAAGGACGAACAGCAGACCAAGCCGGGGCGAAGGCGGCAAGCGGTGTTTTCAAGGTTGCTTCGCCCCCGGCCGGCCGCATCACTCGGAGGCCCCACGCATGGCTTTCAATCTGCAACAGGTTCTCAAGGCGCTGCTCTTTTCCTCCAGCCAGCCGCTCTCCATCAAGGACATCCAAGGTGCGTTCGCCCGCTTCCACGAGCAGGCCGCCCTTCCGTTGGCCAGTGAGGACAGCGGTGAACCGGCTGCGGCCGCTGAGGGCGCTGCAGCGGAGGCCGCGCCAGCGGAGGTCGAGGCCACGCCTGACCTTGAGACCGTCGTCGCCGATGCCCCGATCGAGTCGGAGCTCTATGCCGATGTGCCGTCCCTGATCACGGCTTCGCAGATCCGTGAGGCGATGGACGCCCTCGCGACCGAACTGCGCACGGCGGACGATGTGTTTTTGCTGATTGAGAGCGCCCAGGGTTACCGGTTGGTCACGCATCCGCGCTATGCACGCTGGATCCGCATCCTCCGCAACGAGCCTCCGGCCGTGAAACTTTCCCAGTCGGCGCTCGAGACGCTCGCCATCGTTGCCTACCGCCAGCCGGTCACGCGCAGCGAGATCGAGGCGATCCGCGGCGTGTCGGCCGAAGCCGGCGTGAACAAGCTGCTGGAGCGCGAGCTGATCTACATCACCGGCCGCGCCGATCTCCCGGGCCGTCCGCTGCAGTTCGGCACCACGGACAAATTCCTCGAATTCGTCGGCGTGAAGTCCCTGGTCGAGCTGCCCGCGTCCGACGTGCTGTCGCCGCGCCAGATCGACGAGTGGCTGCAGAACGCGATGAATCCGGCCAAGCCCGGCGACCAGGCCATGGGCCTGCCGCAGGAAGATCTGCCATTGGAGACCGCAACCGTCACCGATCACGGTGTCGTGGTGCAGGACCTGCCTGAGCCGGCACCCGCGGCCGAACCGCCGCCGGCTGAAACGAATCCGCCCACCGCCTGAACCACGTCGCCATGGACAACCTCGGCCCCATTCGCGAAGAGATCGACCGGCTCGACCGGCAGATCGTGGAAATTCTGAACCAGCGTCTCGGCCTCGCCGCCGAGATCGGCAAGGTCAAGCGCAGCACGGGCGGCCAGATCTATGTGCCCGAGCGCGAGGACGCCGTGCTGCGCAAGGTCGCCGCCCTGAACCAAGGTCCGATCAAGGACGCCGCGCTCAAGGCCATTTACCGCGAGATCATGTCCGCGGCGATCGCCCTCGAGAAGCCGCTGCTCATCGCCTACCTCGGGCCGGAGGCGACCAACACGCATGCGGCCGCGATGAAGAAGTTCGGCGCGAGCGTGGATTATCACGCAATGGCGACGATCGGTGACATCTTCACCGCGGTGGAGAAGGGCGAGGCCGACTACGCCGTCATCCCGATCGAGAACTCGACCGAGGGCAGCGTGCGCGAGACGCTCGACAGCTTTGTCGAGAGCGACCTCAAGATCGCCGCGCAGATCTACATCGAGATCACGCATGCCCTGATCTCGAATTCACCGCTCGACCAGATCACCACGGTTTATTCCAAGGACCAGGCGCTGGCCCAGTGCCGTCACTGGCTGGCCCGCCACCTGCCACATGCGCAGCTGATCGACGCGCCCAGCACCGCGCGCGCGGTGCAGATCGCCAAGGAGACTCCCGGCGCGGCGGCGGTTTCGAGTGAGCTCTCGGCCCAGTTCTACGGTGTCCCGGTCGTGACGCGGAACATCCAGGACAAGGCGGACAACACGACCCGTTTTTTTGTCATCGGCAAAAAGCCCTCTGGTCCGGTCGGCAACGGCCGCGACATGAGCAGCTTCATCGTCTCGCTCGGCGACGAGGCCGCGGCGCACTCCGGTGCCCTCCTCAAGATGCTCATGCCGCTCGCCGAGCGCGGCATCAATCTCTCGAAGATCGAGTCGCGCCCGAGCAAGAAGCGCCCGTGGGATTATTACTTCTTCCTCGATGTCACCGGCCACTACGATGACCCCGCGATGAAGGACGCCCTCGTCGAGCTGAAGCGGATCTGCCCGATGGTGAAGTGGCTCGGGAGCTATCCGGCGGTGAATTGAGATTCACCGCCGAAAGTTGAGCGTTGGTGGTTGGAAGTTGGATGCTGACCAGCAAAGAACACCGCTGGCGAACCTCCAACTTCCAATACCCAACCTCCAACGCCTGCGAGCTACGCGAGCAGGTACTGCCACTGGCTCTCGCGGGCCGCTCGGGCGGCCTTGAGGGCGCCGAGCGCCACGTAGCGCTTGTAGTCAGCGCCCGCCAGGCGAACCTTGGGCGAGGCGTAGCCTTCGTCTAGGAGGCGCTGCTGAAGCACGGTGTCGATGCCCTTGATCTGCGAGCCGCCGCCGGTCACCACGATGTTCTGCAGCAGGACCGCCACCGAGTCCGACGATGCGCGCGCGATGAGGACGCGGGCCGCCTCCACGATCCGGTCGAGCAGACTGTTGCCGGAGCGACCGAGCGCCTCGCCGAGCTCGAGCGTGCGGGTCTTGCCGCCGATGATGACCTCGACATCGATCGGCTTGCGGATCGCGCCGACATACGCGCCCGCTTCCTTGAGCTCGCGGATGCGGTGACCGGAAAGTCCGGTGTTTGGATACTGCCGGCTGATCTCCTCTGCGAGGATCTCATCCATCGCGTCACCCGCAAAAGGCAGGCTGATCTGATCCTCGGCGGTCGGGAAATAGCCCTGAACGAGGCAGAGGTCGGTCGTCCCGCCACCGATGTCGATGAAGAGCGAGTTCGTCACTGGATCAACATAGCCGGGCTGGCCGAGGCGCGCGTCATCGCGATAACCAAGCGCGGCGAGGAAGGGCTCGGGAATGAGCAGGACGCGCTCGAAGAGTCCGGTGACGGACTGACGCACGTCTTCGCGCGCCGCGTCGCTGGCGTTGGCGGGAACGCCGATCACGGCCCGAATCTCCGCGCGGCCGGAGGGATCGATCAGGCCGCGCAGGTGCTTGAGGAAATCGCGGGCCGGTTCGCGGTGCGCGATGACACCCTTGGCCATGGGAAACACCAGATTGGCATGGAGTCGGTGCTGCAGCGCATCTTCACCGAAGAGGATGTTGGCGTTGTGTGTGATGATGCCGCTGACGATGCCTTCCTTGGCGTAGCCCACGACCGTCGGCACGACCTTGCTCAACGCCAGGTCGTTGCTGCCGGCGGGACCGGCAAGGATGCAGGACTTGTTGGTGCCGAAATCAAAGCCCACCAGTATCACGGGGCGCGTGCTTTTGGCGGTGCTGGCGCTGCCGGATGGCGTCGACAGCGGCGTGGCGGGCAGGGCGGAGGAATCCGGGCGATCTTTGGTGGCGGTTGCGGTGGTCATGGTAGAAATGAGGGATGGGTGAGGGAATCAGGCGGCGTTCGCGTTGCGTTTGGGGCGGGAGGAATCCTGGCGCAGCATTGCGTCGAGCAAATCGGCGACCGCCGGGGTCGCGGCCCCCGACGGATCGGCGATCGGCGTGGGCGTATCGGGTTTTCGTCGTGCGGGTGAGTCGGTGGGAAACGACGATCCGGTCCGGGCGACGACGCTGGGCGGAGCGGGGGGAGTCGAAAGCAGTTGCGGCAGCAGCAGCTCGGCGAGCACGCGGGCCTCGTCCACGCGACGTCTCTCCTCCGTCATCATGCGCTCGAGGTCCATCGCATCGATGGGGGCGAGTTGCGCGAGCTGATCGCGCCAGGCGGTGTGAAAGGACGATGGGGCGGCGCCTTCCTCGCGGGTCAGCGAGGACAGGTACGCCTGGCGGTAGAGCTGGCGCAAGGAGGCCAGTGGATCAGCGGCGAAAGTCAGGTCCATCAACCCCGCGCTGGACCGGGATCACCGGCAGCGGTTCCCGCGCGGTTTGAATTGAGGTGTAGCCGGGGTCGCTGACCCCGGGGCTCGAGTCCGAATGCCAGCGATGACGGACCGGCCTCAGCGAGGCCGGCTACACTCCTTCAGCGGTATCGGATGAAAATCAGGGCAGCGATGCCAACCAGGCTGACCAGCATCAGGACGCTAAAGACCAGCCAGCAGCCTTGTTTGGAAAATTGCCCGCGACTCTTTTCCTCGGTTTGGAAGCGGTCGAAGAGCGCGTCGACATCGGTGGCCGGCGCCGAGGCCGCCGGCTGAGCGAGTCGGGGTTGGCCTGCGGCCGGAGCGTTGACGGCCACTGCCGGGTTATCGGCGGGAAGCGGGGTGGCGACCGGGCCCTTGGACGGCTGGGCGGCCGCGATCTCGCGGTCGAGCCACGCCAGATGCTCAGCGAGCAGGGCGCGTTGGCGCAGGAGTTCCTTCAGCCGGTCGTCGGACACCTGACCAGTGCGGCCGAACGGGTCCGACCCGGAAAAACAAAAACCGCCGGGCCAAAGCCCGGCGCTTGAAAGTTGTAACTGTAAGCTAGATCAGACCTTGGGGCCGACCGAGACGCGGCTGCGGGCCTTGTCGTAGGTCACGACGCCGTCGGTGAGCGCGAAGAGCGTCCAATCGCGGCCGATGCCCACGTTCTTGCCGGCATGCAGCTTGCTGCCGCGCTGGCGAACGAGGATGTTGCCGGCGAGGACGGCCTGGCCGCCGAACTTCTTTACGCCGAGGCGCTTAGACTGGCTCTCGCGGCCGTTGGAAGTTGAACCTGCACCTTTTTTGTGTGCCATGACGTGTGTCTCCTGGGAAAGGGTTGGTTAGGCGGAAATGGTCTCGATCTTGATGACCGAAAGTTCCTGGCGGTGGCCCCGCTTGCGCTCGTAGCCCTTGCGCTTCTTCTTCTTGAAGACGATGACTTTGTCACCGCGCTTGTTCTCGAGGACCTTGGCGGTCACCTTGGCGCCGGAAAGCGTAGGCGTACCCACCTTGAAGGCAGCACCCTCACCCGCGGAGAGGACGTCGGTGATCTCGACGGTGGCGCCCGCTTCCGTGTTGGGGTAGCGGTTTACGATCAGAATGTCGCCCTCGGTTACAGCGAACTGCTGCCCCTGGGTTTTGATGGTCGCTTTCATAAATAAAACGTCGAACTAAGTAGTTTGGTCAGGGGCCACGCAAGGTTAATTTGTTAAAAAATGCCCTCGACAGGGGCTCGCGCGCCGGACGTCGCTCAGGGGTGGCGGAAACCGACCGTAAAGTCCATTATAGTCAGGCCGAAATCGTGGCCATTTACGCCACAGCCGCGGCCGAGATCGGCCTGTGGCGTTCCGAGGAAGCGCTCCTACGACCGTTGTTCGTCCCGGATAGCGTCCTGCTCAACGTCGGCTGCGGTGCCGGCCGGGTGTCGTTCGGCCTGTGGGAACTGGGCTATCATCAGGTTATCGGCGTGGACTTTGCGCGTCCCATGATCGAAGCCGCCCGGTTGCTGGCGGCCAAATTGGAGTACGCGACCCCGTTTCGGGTTGGCGATGTCACCCGCCTGGGGTTTGACGCCGGGGTATTTGACGGCGTGATCTGGACTGCGGCCGGCCTCGCGGATCTGGCTGACACCGCCGCACGCACCACCGCCCTTAAGGAACTGCGGCGGGTCACGAAGTCCGGCGGACGCGCGCTGATCACCACGCCGCTAGCGAACGACTGGCCCGTGGCGGACTTGAGCGCGCTGTTTTCGTCCGCGGGGTGGACCGTCCTGACCACCGCGGCCCGAGCCACCGTGGCCAGCGAGCCGGATGAGGTGAGCCGTCTTTATCCGGACGTCACCTTCTGGGAGCTGAAGGCGGTCTAGAGCAGTCCGGCAGAGATGTAGCCGGGCTCGCTGAGCCCGGTCCGAAGTTCTTGAGACGAAATATGCGATCCCCGGGGTCAGCGACCCCGGCTACAACGGAACCTTAAATGCCTTACAGCAGGCCGAGCTGCGTGTCGTCCTCGGATGGCTTCACCGCGATCTTCTTGCGCGGCTTGGCGGCCGGGGCCGCGGGGAGCTCAACGCTGGTGTCATCGCTTTCCAGCTTGGCGAGGATGACCTTGGCCCGGTCGATCACGCTCAGCGGGAGGCCGGCGAGACGGGCGACCTGAATGCCGTAGCTGCGATCCGCGGCGCCGGGAACGACTCGGCGCACGAAAACGATCTCGTCATTCCATTCCTTCACCGCGACGGAGAAATTGCGGAGGCGGGAGAGGTGTTTCTCCAATTGGGTCAGTTCCTGGTAATGGGTCGCGAAGAGCGTCCGCGGGCCGCGCTCGGCATCGCGGTGCAGATGCTCGACCACCGCCCAGGCGATGCTGAGGCCGTCATAGGTCGAGGTGCCGCGGCCGATCTCGTCGAGGATGATGAGCGAACGGTCGGTCGTGTTGTTGAGGATGTTGGCCGTCTCGTTCATCTCGACCATGAAGGTCGAATTGCCGCGCGCGAGGTCGTCGCTGGCGCCGACGCGCGAGAAAATTCGATCAACCAATCCGACGCGGCAGCGCTTGGCCGGAACCCAGCAGCCCACCTGCGCGAGCAGCGTGATCAGGGCGACCTGCCGGATGTACGTCGATTTACCGGCCATGTTGGGACCGGTGATCAACGCGAGCTGCGCCTCGCTGCTGGCGAGGAGCGTGTCATTGGGCACGAACGCCTGGCTCCCGCGCGCGGCGGCCGCTGCCGGGTCCTTGAGGACTTGCTCGACCACGGGGTGGCGCCCCTCGGAGATTTCGAGCACGTCGCCTTCGTCAATTTCCGGCCGCGTGTAATCCCACTCCCGGGCGAGGACGGCCCAGCCGGCGAGCACGTCGAGTTCGGCCAGGGCGTCGGCGGTCTGGGCCAGGGCGATCGACTCGTCGAGCACGGCTGCGACCAGCGAGGCGAAAAGCTCCTGCTCGCGGGCCAACGCGTTCTCCTCGGCATGGAAGATTTCCTTTTCCTTGGCCCGGAGCGACTCGGTGACGTAGCGCTCGCCGTTGACCGTGGTCTGGCGGCGGATGTAGTCCGGCGGCACCAGATGGAGATTGGCCTTGGTGACCTCGATGTAGTACCCGAAATTACCGGTGAAGCGGACCTTCAGGCTACGGATCGTGGTGCGTTCCTGCTCCTGTCGCTCGAGCTCCGAAAGCCAGGTCTTATTGTCGGTCGTGAGGCTGCGCAGCCGATCAAGCTCGGCGTCAAAGCCGGTGCGAATGCAGTCGCCTTCCGACAAATCGGCGGGCATCTCATCGGCCAGCGCGCGGGTCAGGAGGTCGCGCAGCGCCGGCAGTTCCGCCAGACGCGCGACATAGGCATCAGCGAGGGTTCCGCCGAACGCCGCGAGCAGGCCGCGCAGCGGCGGCATCTGCTGCAGGGTGTCACGCACGCCACCGAGTTCGCGCGGGTTGCGCAGACGGTTCTGCAGGCGGCCGAGAATGCGCGGGATGTCGCGCACCGGGGCGAGCAGTTCTCGCAACTCCCCGAGCATGGCCGGACGCGCCAGGAGTTCGGCCACGGTGCCCGAGCGGCGGCGGATCTCGGCGAGATCGAGGACGGGCGAGGCGAGCCAGCGCTCGAGGAGGCGCGCGCCGGGCGGCGTGGAGGTGCGGTTGATCGCGGAGAGCAGGGTTCCCTCGCGCGTGCCGCGGGCGGACTCGAAGATCTCGAGGTTGCGCAGCGTAGCGGGATCGAGGAGGAGCGTGCCGGCGCTGCGGTACTCCTGGAGTGAACGCAGGTTCTCCGGCTTCGCACAGAGGTTTTCCGTCGCGTAGTGCACCAGCGCGCCGGCGGGCCCGAGTCCGGGATGGTCGTGCGCGAGTCCGAAGCCCTGCAGATTGAGCACGCCGAGCGCGCCCATGACGGTGCGGGCGCCGTCGGCGATTTCGAAATGGTAGCCGGGCAGCTCCGTGACCAGCCGCGGGCTGCAGAACGCGTGCAGCGCGTGGACCGCCGCCTCTTCATGCGGTGCCGACTTCCAGCGGGCGAGTTCGCCCTCGGTCACGATCAGCTCCGCGGGATCGAGCGCGGTCAGGACGGGCAGGAGATTGCCCGGCAGAAGATCGGTCGCGACGCGGAATTCGCCGGTCGAGAGATCGAGCCAGGCGGCGTGGAAGCCGGCCCGATCGAGGGCGAGCGCGCAGAGGTAATGATTGCGGCTCGCATCGAGCTGGCTGGCGGCAAGCGTCGTGCCCGGCGAAAGGATGCGCGTGAGCTGCCGGCGGACGAGCTTGCCCGCCTTGGCGGGCTCGGCCTGGTCGCAGATCGCGACCTTCTTGCCGGCGGCGAGCAGCTTGTTGACGTAGTTGTCCAACGAATGCGCCGGGATGCCCGCCATCGGGGTCTCCTGGCGCTTGGTCAGGGTCAGGCCGCAGACCTTCGACGCGACCACCGCGTCGTCGAAGAACATCTCGAAGAAATCGCCCAGCCGAAACAGGAGCAGCGTGTCCTTGGCCAGCCCGCGCCGCACCTCGAAGTACTGCTGCATCATCGGGGTGAGTTTTTCGGCGGGAGCGGACATGGTCGACAGCCCGCGAGACACGGGGATTTTCAGCGGTTTGTCAGTTGTTTTTATCCAAAACGAGGAAACCGCGGATCATGCCGGACTTAACTGAGTTTTAACCACGGATGGACACGGATGAACACGGATAAAAAAACCACAGCATTCGGAGGGTGGATCAACCAAGCATACATGCAAATGATCCGATCCGGTGGCATGAATGCGGAGAATCGAATCCATCCGTAGCTAGAGCGGTTCCGGAACAGATGTAGCCGGGGTCGCTGACCCCGGTCCGAACCTCTTGGGAGGAAAAACTCAATCCCCGGGGTCGACGACCCCGGCTACACCGGAACTTCAAACACTCTAGAAAACTTGATCGGCACCGGCTCGATCCGAATCCGTGTTCATCCGTGTCCATCCGTGGTTTAACCCGATTGAGGTTTTTTCGTGGTCAATAAAGGAGCGATGCCTTCCGTTAAAGGGATGTCCGTGGTTCCTCTTTTTCATCGAGCTCTGGGCGGTGTCGGCAAGCCGCCGTTGATTGTGCTGCACGGGCTGCTCGGCTCCTCGCGCAACTGGCTGACGACCGGCGGCGATCTCGCGGCCGAGCGCGAGGTCTGGGCGCTCGATCTGCGCAATCACGGCAAGTCGCCGCACGCCGCCGAGATGACCTATGAAGCCATGGTGGGTGATGTGCTCACCTGGATGGATGCCCGGGGGCTTCCGCAGGTGGAACTCATGGGGCACAGCATGGGCGGCAAGGTTTCGATGCTGCTCGCCTGCCGTCACCCGGAGCGGGTCAGCCGGCTCACCGTGGTGGATATCGCGCCCCGGACCTACTCGTCGCAAGCCCACCGGGCGGAATTCACGGCCATGCTGGAACTCAATCTCGACACCCTGCAGTCGCGGGGCGAAGCCGAGCTGCGCTTCGAGGCCCGGGTGGCGGACTGGGCGATGCGGAAGTTCCTCGTGACCAATCTGGACCGGACCGAAGACGGCACCGGCTGGCGCTGGCAGGTGAACCTCCCGGTGCTCGCCGAGGCGCTGGCCACGCTTGAGGCGAATCCACTGACGCCTGCGGACCGCTACGCCGGTCCGGTGCAGTTCATCGCGGGCGGCAAGTCCCGCTACATCCGCGACGAGGACCACGCTGCGATCCGCGCACATTTTCCATCAGCGACGATCACCGTCATCACGGACGCAGGCCACAACCCGCACATGGAAACGAGAGCGGAATTCGTCCGGACGGTGACGACGAAATGATCAAAGCAGGGGAAACCACGAAATACACGGAACACACGAAAGAGAGACCCTCAGAGCCGCTTTGATTGAGGTGTAGCCGGGGTCGCTGACCCCGGGGCTCGAGTATTTCCCCTCAAATATCCCGGACCGGGGTCAGCGCCCCCGGCTACACCATTGCCCGAGCTGTTCTCACCGGAATTTTCCGATTTTCGTGTGTTCCGTGTATTTCGTGGTTCCTCCTCCGAATCCGTGTTTATCCGTGCCCATCCGTGGTTAAACGGATCGAACGCCTTCGCTTACCGCTTCGCCGTCCAGAGTCGGAGTGAACCCAGCATAAAAGCCTCGAGCGCGGCAGACTCGTTGAGATTCAGGCGGAGCAAACCGACATCGTGCTCAAGCCGGGCAATCGCCGCCACGAGGCCCTGCGCGGCCGAGCGGCCGCGATCGGAGTCGCCCGATTGGAAAGCGGTCAGCGCGAACGCCCGCGTGGCGCGCGCGATCTCGGCGAAGAGCCGCAGGCGCAGCCCATTCGTCAGGCCGGTCTCGATCGCGACCTGCTCATCCTCGTCGAGGTCGCCCGGGATTTTTTCCTTCTGCAGCTTCCAGGCCTCGGCCGTGGCGAATTCAAGGATCGCACCGAAGCGGGCGACGAGGCCATAGGCGGCCATGATGGCGTCAGCGCTGGCTTTTTTGTCGGTGATGCCCGCCGTCAGGCGTCCGAGCCAGCCGGTGTAGTCCTGCACCCACGCATTCCAGCCATCGGGCGTGAAGCCGGCGGCGCTGACGGGAAAGCGAAAATGGAGGACGCGGCTGCGGATCGTCGGCAGCAGCGCATAGGGCTTGGTCGTGAGCAGGAGGAGCGTGGTGCGGGCTGGTGGTTCCTCGAGCGTCTTGAGGAAGGCATTGGCCGTGGCCACGTTCATCCGGTCCGCCTCGTGGAGAATGCCGACCTTCTGCGCCGCGACGGAGGCGGAGACGGACAGCTTGCGGATGAACTCGCGCATGGTGCCCGGGTCGCGGTCATCGTCGCCGATGCGGATCTGCCGCATCTTGCCGGCCGGGCGCAGGCTGAAACAGTCCGGATGCTGCTCGGGCGGAAACGAAGCCGGGGCGGTGGCCGTGTTGAGCAGCCGGTCGGCAATGGCATGGGCCACGATGACGAGCGTCTCGTGGTCATCGGCCGTCAGGAGCAGGCTGTGTGACAGGCGGCCGCGCGTGATGGCCTGCTCGATCACGGACACGCCAGGCGTGCCGACGAGGGCCTCGGGCCACGGAAGCGGCGCGGCAGACATCATGAAGCGGCGAAAAACGCGACAGCCGGCGGAGCGGCGCTCAGCTGACGACCTTCTTGACCGCCGCGCGAATCTTGCGGGCGATCTGGTCCGGTTTGAGCGTGCCGTCGATCACGACGAAGCGGTTGGGCATGCCCTTGGCGAGCACGAGGTAGCCGGCGCGGATCTTCTCGTAGAAATCGATGTTCTCCCGCTCCATGCGGTCGGGGAGGTCAGTGGCGCGCTGGCGGATGCGCTGAAGGCTGACCTTGGTCGGCACGTCGAGGACGATCGTGAGATCGGGCATGACATTGCCGACGGCAAAGCGGTTGATCTGGTTGACCGGATCGAGCGCGAGATTGCGGCCGATGCCCTGGTAGACCGTGGACGAATCGAGGAACCGGTCGCTGAGCACGCAGGCGCCCTTGAGCAGGGCAGGGGCGATGACCTCGCGGACCAACTGGGCGCGGGCGGCGGTGAAGAGGAGCAGCTCCGTCTCGGCGCACATCTCGTCGCCCTTGGAGTTGTGGACGATGATATTGCGGATCTGCTCGCCGATCTCGGTGCCGCCCGGCTCGCGAACCGTGACAACGTCGCGGCCAAGCTCGACGAGGTACTCGGCGAGGCGCGTGATCTGGGTCGACTTGCCGCTACCCTCGGATCCTTCGAAGGAGATCAGCTTGCCGGTGGGAGACTTTTTCAGAGGCATGGGAGAAAAGGTGCCGGGTTGTCGGAGGTTTGGCGAGTCGCTTTGCCTGGAGCCGGCCGCTGGGAATCGAACCGGGACGCCACTGGGCCGGCAACCAGATTCGCGACCGCGGGTCTATTCCGCTTTGCGCTGCGTTTACCGTTGAAGGTGGGAGTGAAAACGGCCAACGCTTCACTCCACGTTTTACCACGCCACGATGACGCCCTTTTTTGCCGCCGCCAACCTCTGGGAAATCTTCCTCCAATGTGATCTCGCCGGTCAGATCATCACGGTTGGACTGGCCATCGCCAGCATCATCACCTGGGCGGTCATGATCGGAAAGCGCAACGACCTCGCCGAGCTGCGCCGGCTCAATCTCTCGTTCGAGCAGCGCCTGCGCGAGGAGCGCACGCTGCTCGATCTGCCCGAGTCCTTCCGCAACAAGCGGGTGATTCCCTACGCCGACCTGTTCGCTGACGCCTCCGAGGCCTACTGGCGTGCGGCCTCGATCCTGAAGGAAAAGGGTGAGGATTCCCCGCGCGCCCGTCTCGAGCACGCCGAGAACGCGATCCAGCGCGCCCTCGCGCGTCAGGTGCTGCGCTACGAATCGAGCATGATCTTCCTCGCCACGGTGGTTTCCGGCGCGCCCTTCCTCGGCCTGCTCGGCACGGTCTGGGGCGTCATGGAGGCTTTCGCCGCCGTGGCCGGCCAGCAGTCGGCGAGCATCGCCGCGCTCGCGCCCGGCATTTCGGCCGCGTTGCTCACGACGATTGCGGGCCTCGTGGTCGCCATCCCATCCATGTTCGGCTACAATTTCCTGCTTGGTAAAAGCAAGCAGCTCGTGACCGAGATCGAGAACTACGCCAGCTCGCTGGCGGACCGGATCGAACTTGAGTCCGTCCGCTGATCCCCGTCATGGCCCGCACCTTTCGCCAGCGCCGCCAGATGCACGCGGTCTCCGAGCTCAACGTGACCAACCTCGTTGACCTCGCCTTCGTACTCCTGATCGTGTTCATGCTCGCGGCCCCGCTGCTCGAGACGCCGCCGGAGCAGACGATCCCGATCAATCTGCCGATGGAGTCGCAGAGCCCGCAGGCCAAGGCCGATCCGGATACGCGGTTTGAAGTCATCACCGTTCGCGCCGATGGCACGTACTTGCTGGGCTCCCGCACGGTCACGCTCACCCAGCTTCGTAGCGAATTGGCCGGCTTCGGCCGTCAGCCGACTCCGCCGGTTATCCGGCTGCGAGCCGACGCGTCGTCGACCGCACAGCAGTACATCACGCTGATGGATGAGCTGAAGAAGAGCAATTTGACGAAGGTTTCGTTCGACACCCAGGTCCAGAAGCAGTGAGGCCTGCCGAAACGTG
Source organism: uncultured Opitutus sp. (assembly GCA_964460715.1). Lineage (GTDB taxonomy): Bacteria > Verrucomicrobiota > Verrucomicrobiia > Opitutales > Opitutaceae > CAMAXB01. Next base: position 40,948 of record CAYWRG010000006.1, read on the forward strand.
CGAAGCGCGAAACAAAGACTAATTTATTGCCGCGGCGATCGTTGAACGAAGAAGCGTGATCACCTACCGCTCCAATCCCGCCTACATGACGTCCGTGTTCCTGCACGGAACGCTGGTGGCGTTGGCTCTGGCGTACCTGTTCTGGCGGTCCGTGACGAAGCCTGAGCCAACGCCGACGGTGTTCGAACTGGTGGCAGGCGAGGGGGACAACTATGCGGCGACCGAGGCGCCCGCCTTGGGCACGCCCGGTGGGATCAAGATCACGGTCCCGGAGATTCCCCGTCCCGAGCCCACGCCGGTGGTCGCGCCGCCCGAGCCTAAGCCAGTGATCCAGGCCGCGCCCGAACCCGTTGCACCCAAGGCGGCGCCGGCGGTTGTCGAACAAAAGTTTCCAAACATGGCCCGCACCATCGAGCGGTTGGCGGATAAGCGGGAGGCCAACATTCGCAAAAAAGTCGAGCAGCAGCAAAAGGCAGACGCGGCGGCAAAGAAGAAGGCCGATGATCTGGCCAAGAAGACCCTGACTAAGGAGGAATTCGACCGGCAGAACGCGAACAAGAAGACGGCGTCCGCCAAATCGAATTCGAACACCCCGATCTCGACCAAGCGGATCGATGCCGAGGGCATCGCCAAGGGCGTGGCGGGCGGTTCGACCGCCAACACCAAGGGTGGCGCAGGCGGCACGGCGCTCTCGCGCTCCGAAGGCGACCTGACCGAGGCTTATGCCGCGCTGATCGTGCAGCGCATCCGGCAGGCTTTGGAAAACGCCTCGTTCAACGATGTGGCGGCCGTCATGGTGCAATTCCAAGTTTCCGCCACCGGCGTCATTTCAGGGGCGAAAATTTACCAGTCCTCGGGCAACACCGAGTTTGACCAGGCGATCATCAAGGCCTTGCAGACGATTCGCCCGGTGGGACCGCCCCCGACCGGGAAGGCGGAAACCTTCCGGATTCCGATCCGTTTGCGCGAACGTTGAGAGTGGGTAAAAAACTCCTTGCCTTCGGCGGCGAAACTTTGATTTTCCATACCTTCCCGTCAGTCACGGGCTCTTAGCTCAGTTGGTAGAGCGCCTCAATGGCATTGAGGAGGTCAGCGGTTCGAACCCGCTAGGGTCCACCATTTTAGAAGCGCCGGTCGCCTTAAGGCTTCCGGCGCTTTTTTGTGTCCGGGATGGCTTTGCAGAGGGTAAGCTAGTCACTGCATTTCTTTCCGGCCTGCCCTGGGAAAGAGCTGGCCCGTGATCTGGGGAAAGCGACAACAGGTCCTTGTGAGATGCGAAATGGTATCGGCCGTTCTTTTCCGCGTCGTCACAGGCACCACGTCACCATAGCTAAGCTTCACTATGAGAGTAAACCCGCCGCTCGTTTACTCTGGCAGTTTCTGGCTGCCGGACACCCCTGACCGTAAGCTCTCCGGCACGCTCACGATCGAAGACGGAGGGGCGCCCACGCTCGAACTGGTCGGCCGCCTCGACAACGGCCACCCCTTCAACGCGCCCCGCGATTACCCTCGCATACTCGGTGAAGTGATCCAGCACGGCTTCGTCACCCTCGAAGAATCCTTCCTCACGTACTCCGGCCACCACGGCTCCGGGGCTCCATACAAGAACAAGGTGCAGCCCTGCCTCGCCGTCGTCGGCTGCGCCTACGACAAAGATGAAGCGATCCTCTTCGACGAGCTCCGCTTCTCCTTTGAGGGCTTGGACGAATTCCTAGGGATTTCCGGCTTTGAGCTTAATTGGCCCACCGCAGCAGACTCAGTACTCAAGCTCAAGTATACGCCTCAGGAATCCCGGGAACTGTGGCGCAACGACAATTTCTCCCTCCATTGCGAATTCGACGTCTCCGCCCCGACAACTTCGCTTAAGAGAGCCGAGGTAATCCAGTCTGCATTCCTCCGCCTCCGTTCCACCAAGCCCGTTCCCCTCAGCCACCTTACCAAGTGGGTGCACGAGCTCGGCCACCTCGTAGCCTTCGCCGTCGACGCCAACATCGCCCTCCACTCGGTCACAGCCTACTCGACTGCCATCCGCCGGGAAGAGGGCACGAAGTGGGAAAAGATGATCCCACTCCCACTTTACTACGCCTCCCTGACCTTTGCTCCGAAGGTGCCCGAGATCCGTGAGATCGACCGCCTCTTCAAGCTCGCCGACCTACCAGTATCTTCTCAGTCCGCATTCGACGCTTGGTTTCGATTCCACGCAACCAACGCCGTTGCCGCCAACCTCTATTTCACCACCCGCAAGACCAAGTTCGAATACCTCAACATCAAGTTCATCCTCATGGCGCAAGCCGTTGAGGTCTACCACCGCAACTCCTCTACTGAAAAGCTCATGAGCACCGGGGATTTCGGACGACTGAAGAAACAAATGCTCGAAGCCATCCCCGAGCAGTACCGCAGGATGGTCAACGAGAAGCTTGCGCACGGACATCACCTAAATCTCTCGCACCGACTCGAGCGTCTCATGGCGCCATACGAGAAACTTTTCGGCGACGCCGCGACACGCGATGTCACCATCAAATCCATCGTCGGTACGCGAAACCATTACACACATTGGGGCAACCCGGCCAACCGTGACCGCTTTGGCGGACTCAATCTCTGGACGAACTTGATGTGCCTCGACATGCTCATGCAGATGCAGTTCCTCAAGGAACTAGGCTTCTCAATCGAAGCCGTGACCCGAACCCTCGAATCTAATCTCACCTTTCAGCGCCAACGGCACCTGCTCAAGCCGACTGTACCCGCTTCTGGCACGCCGCCGTTGTCCGAAGTGGAGGACGACTGAGGGCCACTGGAGAAAGTGGAATCGCTTGTGAGGCCTAGGAGAAGTTCAGGCATGGCGCCGATCACCAAGGTGGCGTAACGAAACAGAGGCCGGGCAAATAGGCTTGCGGAGCGGCGCAAGCAGCAGGTGCGCAACGTCGACTAGCATTTCGGCTTCTCATCTGGCGATCAAGTCAGCGTACGTTCCCGGCGGCTGTCTCGTCGGGGCCGAATGGTGTATTCGATTTCAGCCCTTGTGCTCGGGCGGTTTAGCCGTTGCCTTCACCGCCCCTCACTTTCCGATCCATGAGCGACTTTATCTACGGCATCGATTTCGGCACCAGCAACTCGTCGATTGCGATCTGGGATGTGCGGCGGCGCGCGTTGGTGCGGGATCCGCGGACCGTCGGCGTTGAGTCGTCCTTTATGTATTTTCCCTTCGCCCTGCGCGCAGGCCCGCCGGTCATCGGTGATGAGGCGAAGCGGCGCTATGTTTCAGATCAGATGCGCGGCCGGTTCTTCCAGGCGATCAAAACGATTCTGCCGAACACCACCTTCGCGGAAACGACGTTCAACAACCGTTCGTACACGATCGAGGAGCTGATCGCCTTCCCCTTGCGCAAGCTGAAGGAGCGGGCGGACCTGGTGACCGGACAGGATATCAAGCACGTGGTCATGGGACGCCCGGCGGTGTTTTCGAGCGTTCCTGAGGAGGACGCTTTGGCTGAGGAGCGGCTTCGTCGCGCCGCGAAGGCCGCCGGATTTGAAGAGATCCGCTTCCAGTACGAACCCATCGCGGCGGCCTTTGCCTACGAGTCGCGGATCACCCGGCCTGAGCGGGTGCTGGTCGGTGATTTCGGCGGCGGCACGTCTGATTTCTGCGTGGTCCAACTCGATCCCGCGAAGCAGGGCCTCGCTGATCGGATGAGCGATATCCTCGCGACCGGAGGCCTGCCGTCCGCAGGCAATAAATACGATGCAGCCACGATGTGGCATAAGCTCACGCCGCTGTTTGGTCGCAACGCCACCTACGAGAGCTGGGGGAAGCGGCTGGAGGTGCCCACGGCGCTGCACCGCCGCATTTGCCAGTGGGATCAAATCGTCTTTCTCAACAACGCCCAGAACCTCGATCTGCTCTGGCGGCTGTCGCGGTCGTCTGACGATCCGGAAGCGTTCGAGCGTTTCACCGCCTTGGTGAAAGAGAACCAGGGCTTCGCCCTGTTTCAGGTCATCGAGGCCGCCAAGATCGCGTTGGCTTCACTGGAAGAAACGCCGCTGCGCTTTCCGCATCCGCGCATCCCGATCGACGAGCGACTCACCCGACCTGAGTTCGACCGCAATTCCGCCGAGCTCACCGCAAGCATCGTGGGCTATCTGGATCGCTTTCTCACGGAGGCGGCGATCACGCGGGAAAGCATTGAGACCATCTTCCTGACCGGCGGCACCTCCTTGATCCGCAGCCTGCGCGCGGAGTTCAAGCAACGCTTCGGCGCTGAACGCATCCGCGATGGCGCGGAGTTCACCAGTGTTGGTGACGGGTTGGCGCTGAGCGCTCCGCTGTTCTTCCCTGAGCTGCATCGCTAGGGTGATGTAGCCGGGGGGCGCTGACCCCGGGGCTCGAATGTCGCCGTCAAAATTTCGGACCGGGCTCAGCGAGCCCGGCTACACGGCTCACGGCGAGCCCGTGATCGCCCAGCGCATGGCGCGGAGGGTGTCCGGGTTGCCGACGAACATGCCTTCGGGGTACTGCTTCCCCGCGACCATTCGGCGGTGGATGTTGCCCTGGATGTAGAAATTGGCACCCATGCCGGCGAGGTACTGCAGGCGGAGGTTGCGGTCGCGGTTGATCTGCGCGTCCGCGAGCCAGGCCTTCATGTCCGAGGGCTGGCCGACGTAGGTACCGAGCAGGGCGGCGGCGGACTGGAAGCCGATCTCGGCTAGCGACGCCTTCACCTGCTGGTACTCGGGGCTCTGCAGACGCGCCTCGATCTGGTCGACGTTGATCTGGAGCGGCTCGACCTGGCCGACGAGGACCACGTCATAACCTTCGCCCATGTAGGTGTTGGTGAAGACCGCGCCGTTGGGGAAAACCTCGAAGAAGGTGGCGACTTCACTCTTCACTGCGGCCTCGGTGCTCTCGTAGAGCTGAACAAACACCGTGACGACACCGCCGGGATTGAGCCGCGATTTCGCGACTTCGAAAAATTCCTTGGTGTAGAGCGAGGCCGCGCCCTTGACCCAGGGATCGAACGGATCTGAGGTGATCGCGTCGAATTTCTGGTCGGTCGAGAGCAGGAAGTGACGCGCGTCGTCGATCTGCACGTGGGTCTTCGGGTTGTCGACGACGTTGAAATTATGGGCACCGAAATACTTGGCGACGACCTTGGGCACCAGCGGTTCAATCTCGGCGATGGTCAGTTTCTTGAGGGCCGGCTCGATGCTGACCGCGCCGGCGGTCACGCCCGCGCCGCAGCCGATCACGAGGACGCTGTCGGTCTTGGCCGGGAGCAGCGTAGTGAGGTGGCCAAGCATGCGCTGGAGGCGCATGTCCTGCGGTTCGCTCGAGGCCTGGACCTTGCCGGCGTTGTGGTAGTTGCGCACGCCGCCACCGAGTTCGGAAACGGCCATGGAGGAGTTCATGCCTTCGCCAACAAAGATGAATTCACCGTGATCCGCGGCGCGGGCGGCGGTGTTGCGGCCGAAGCCGACCAGCAGGGCCGGGACGGGAATGACGGTGGAGGCCATCCACACGCCGAGCACAACGACGGCGACCGCCCAGCTCAGCTGCGGCAGGCGGACGGCGACGCGTCCACGCTCGTCCCACGCGAAGCCGAGCATGAGCAGCGCCGCCACGCCCGCGAGGGATATCAGGATCTGCTGGGAATGCTGCGTGCCGACGCCGGGGATGAGCACGATGCTCGCAATGAACGCGCCCAAGATGGCGCCCACGGTGTTCGCCGCGTACACGCGGCCGACGAGCCGGCCGGGATCATTCTGGCCGCGGGCCAGCGAGGCCAGGGCGAGCGGGAAGCTGGCGCCCCAGAGGATCGCGGCCGGGAGCACCACCCAGAGACAGCGGGCGATATCGAGCTGGAGTTGGAAACCGGGCTGGGTCGCAATCATCGGGTAGACCGGCCAGTAAGGAACGCCCTGGGTCAGCGCGTACGCCGCCCAGCCGATCGCGCCGATCAAAAGGAACTGGCAAACGCCGAGGGCGATGCGCGGGTTGCGGACCGAGCGACCGATGCTGGAGCCAACACTGCTGCCAATCGCGAGGCCGAAGAGGAAACCGGCGAGGATGAGGGAGAAGGTGTAGACGGTCTGGCCGAGCAGGAGGGAAAGGAGGCGCGTCCACACGACCTCGGCGCCGAGCGCGCACATGCCGGATAGACCGATCGCCACATAAACCGGCCAAGCCCCAGGGGACGTCGAGGCCGCGGGCGACGGATGCGCGGAGGTTTCCTTCGCGGCGGCATACGGGGCGAATTTGGCCGTCACCAAAGCCGCCGCCGCCACGATGAGATTAAGCGCGACCGCTGCATAGGTGGCGATCGCCACATCGTGCAGGCGCAGCAGGTAGAAACCGGCAAAGAGGCAGCCGGCGACGGCGCCGACGATGTTTCCGCCGTAGAAGAACCCGAGCCAGGACACGCCCTGGGGTGTCATCTGCACCCAGCGCGCCATCGCGGGCAGGGTTGCGCCCATGAGCAGGGTGGGCGGAAGCAGGCACAGGCCAGCGATCAGTCCGCGTACGAGGAGGCCGGTGAAGCCTTCGCCCGCGAGCGCGATGTAGAGGTTCCCGATGAAGGGCAGGGCGGCCAAGACGAGGAGGCCGCAGACCGCGATCGCGGCCTCGAGGGCCGCGTAGACCTTGAGCGGGTGGTGCTGCGCGGAGACGAAGCGCGGGAGCAAGATGCTGCCCAGGCACATGCCGCCCATGAAGGTGCCTAGCAGGACGCCGATGGAGATCGCGGAGGATCCCACGATGAGGGAGAGCATCTGGAACCAAACGACCTCATAGATGAGGGCCGCGCAGCCGCTTCCGAGGAAGAAGACGACGAGCAGCGGGAGGAAGCGGGAGGCAGGGGTGGCCGAAGACTCGGTCATTGGGGTGCGGGTCATGCGCTAAACCCCGATCAAAGCTGCAGAAATCCCTCTGGCGACGAGAAAGCACGGGCGGTTTTGATGATGTAGCCGGGCTCGCCGAGCCCGGTCCGAAAATCCCTCGCTCGTCGGATCGAACCCCGGGCTCAGCGAGCCCGGCTACATTCGGCCAAGTCAGCGAACCGTCCGCGCGGCGTGCGTGCGGCCGTCGAAGCCCAGGCTGTGGGCCAGTTCGGCGGCGGCCTTGTTCACGATTGCGCCAATCTCCGCGATTCGCTCCTTGGGGAATCGGACCACCGCGGCGGTCACGCCGATCGCGGCGACGACCGTTCCGTCCGAGGAGAAAACCGGGGCGGCCACACAGCGTACGCCCGGATGGTACTCTTCGTTGTCGAAGCTGTAACCGCGCTTCCGCGTCAGGTCGGCCTCACGCTTGATCTCATCCAGGGTCAGCTGGGTGTGTGCGGTACGGCGCTGCGGCGTCTTGCGGCCGAAAAGCTCGGCCAGGCGGTTGTAATGAAGGTAGGCGAGGAAGATCTTGCCGGTGGACGAGCAGTGCAGGTCCGCCAAGTAGCCGGGACGCGAGGCCACGCGGAGCGGGTGGGGGCCGTCCTGCACCGCGACGATGAGGGCACGGTCATCACAGGGGATCGCGAGGTGCGATGTTTCCACGGAATCCGCCGTCAGTTGCTGCAGGATGGGGAGGGCGGCGGAGCGAATCTCCACGCCAGCGAGAGAGGCGTTGCCGAGGTGAATGAGGACCGGGCCGAGCTCGAAGCGGCCCTCCACCTTGCGGACATAACCTTCGACCTGGAGCGTGGCCATGATCCGGAGCGTCGTGGTGACCGGGATCTTGAGCTCCCGCGCGATGTCCGCCGCCTTGAACCCGTCAGGTGACGTTGCGAGGAGTTTCAGGGTCCGGCAGGCGTTGCGCAGATTGGGAATCACGTAGCGTTCGAGGGCCGAATTTGGACTGTCCGACAAACTTTTCTTCATGGGGATTTGGAAAGCGCAACAGTCTGCCTATGTTCAGGATTTAATGGCAAATTCATTAGTGAACAATTACGACCGCCCGGCCGCTTAATTTTGGTTGCCGAACGGCACTACGCGTTCAACAGTGAATGCTTAGTTCATTAGTGAACGCGTCACGAGGTTTCTACCCGTTGGTGGATCCTCTTACCCTAGCCCCTCAGTCACACCCTGCAGACTCACCTCCGCTCCTTCCGGTGCGGCAGAACCGACGACCAACCCCGTGTTGGCGAACCCCTAACTACCTCAATGAACACCCACCTCCGGTCCGTTGTGACCGCTGTTGCCAGACTATCCGCCCGCCGGCCTGACGCCGGGGCGGTCATGCGCGCCTTCTTTACGTTGGCGCTCGCCCTGACCCTCGCGCTCCCCGGCGCCTTCGCCCAATCCAGTACCGGCACCGTCAACGGTCGCGTGCTCAACTCGGCCACCGGCACCTTCCTGCGCAATGCCCAGGTTGAGCTGGTCGGCACCGGCCGCACCACGGTCACCGGCGTCGGCGGCACCTTCAGCTTCCCCAACGTTCCGGCGGGCGATGTCCGTGTCGCGGTCAGCTACACCGGTCTCGACCGGGCTGAGCAGGCTGTCACGGTCACCCCGGGCGGCACCGCCTCGGTTGAGGTCAGCATGACCAGCGCCATTTATGGCGACCGGGTCGAGCTCGACACCTTTGTCGTTTCCGCGAACCGCGAGGGCAACGCCCGCGCCATCACCGAGCAGCGCGAAGCGCTGAACGTGAAGACCGTCATCTCCTCCGATGCCTTCGGCGACGTGCCGGAGGGCAACATCGGTGAGTTCCTCAAGCTGCTGCCCGGCATCACCGTCGACTTCGTCGAGGCCGATGTGCGCAACATCCGCGTCCGCGGTCTGCCCCCGAAGTATGCCACCGTGAGCTTCGACGGGCACCCCGTCGCCAACTCCGGCTCGAGCGATCTGACCCGCCTGCGCGCCCTCGAAATGGAGCAGGTTTCTCTGGCGACCGTTGAGACGGTCGAGGTCAACAAGTCCCCCACGGCCGACATGGCCTCGGCCGGCCTTGGCGGCACGATCAACACGGTCGGCAAGAGCGCCCTCAATCAGGTGGGCCGCTCGATCAAGTACAGCGTCAGCGCCGTCGCGAACGACTACCACATGACGCTCGGCAAGGACCGCGGCTGGGATGACGGCGAGCACCGCCACATCCTCCCGAACTTCTCGCTCGAGTACATGGACACCCTCATGGATGGCCGCCTCGGCATCGTCGCCGCGGTCAGCCACTCCGGCTCGTTCATGCAGCAGAAGATCCTCAACAACTCGCTCGGTTGGAATGCCAGCTCCGCCGACGACATGACGGAGCTCCCCACGTACACCACGATCCAGCTCCGCGACGGGCCCAAGCCCACCTGGCGTGAATCGGCCGTCGTCAACCTGGACTTCAAGGCCACGCCGGACCTGACCCTGACCCTGCGCACCAGCTACGGCGACTACGACGCCCAGTTCTTCAACAAGGACTTCAACATCATCACGACGGCGGCCGTCGTGAATGCCACGGCGACGCCCGGCAACCGCACGGCGACCGAGCAGACCAGCATCGCGCCGGCGCTCACCAACACCAACTCGCGCACCACGATCTCCTCCAGCAACTCGCGCAAGACGGGCAACACCATCCTGCTGAGCCCCTCGGTGGAGTGGAAGAAGGGCGACCTGACCCTGCTCGGCTCGTTCGCGTATTCGAAGTCGATCAATGACTACGACACGACGGAGGAAGGTTACTTCCGCACGGTGACGGCCCAGATGAACGGTGTCTCCTGGAAGTCGGCGCTCGGCGGCGACCCGGGCGACTATCAGCTCACCCAGCTCCCGACGGTCGCCGGCGACACCCGCAGCTGGTACGACCTCGGCAACTACAACGGTGCGGCGCTCAGCGTCGTCGGTTCCGATCCGCGCCACGCCAAGGGCCAGATCTGGAGCAGCCGTGTGGATGCGACCTACGACCTCGGTCACCTGCGCATGCCGACCACGCTCAAGTTCGGTATCCAGCACCGCCAGGACGTCTACGACGTGATCCAGTCCTACGGCACCAACTTCACCGTGGCGACCAGCGCGCTCAACCCGCTCCTGCCCACGAGCGCGACCAACATCAACCTGAACGACTTCAACGAGGCCTATCCGGCCTATGTTGACAAGGGCGTGACGGTCACCGATCTCGCGGGCAAGCGCCAGAACGTCCACCCGACGATCGACAACTTCAAGCTCTACCAGTTCTTCCGGAACTACGTCACCGACCCTTCGGGACGCACGACTCCCGCGTCCGGCCCGTTCACGCCGAACCTCGCCGCCAATCTGCGCGGTTTCCTGCAGTCTGAGGGCGATGTCGAGGAGCAGATCCAGTCGGCCTATGCGATGGGCACGGTGAAGATCACGCCGAAGCTGACCGGCCTGGTCGGTGTTCGCTTCGAGAAGACGGAGACCTCCGGCAAGTCATTCGACGATATCGGCAACGCTCGCGCCCGGGCGATTTCCGGCACGACGAACACCAACGACATCGGCTACATCACCGCTCGCTACGGCTCCCGCGTCACCCGCACCCGCGAGTACGACAACGTTCTGCCTTCGGCCCAGCTGCGCTTTGAGCCCACCCGCAACTTCGTGACGCGCGCCGCGTACTTCAAGTCGCTGCTCCGTCCGGACTACAGCCAGCTCACCGGCGGCGTGGCGGTTAACGATGCGATCACCGAGCCGTTTGCGTTCACGTCCAAGAACATCAATCTCAACGCGGAAACCGCCGACAACTTCGACCTCGCTTTCGAATACTACTTCGAGCCGGTTGGCGTCGTCTCGGTGAACTTCTTCTACAAGAAGATCAGCGACATCCAGATCGCGAACACCACGTTCATCGATCCGAACAGCATCCCGGATGAAGTTGCCGACCTCGGCTATACCGCGCAGCAGCTCGGCACCACCTCAACGATCGCCACCCGCATCAATGCCGGCGAGGCCAACCTCAAGGGCATGGAGCTCAGCTACAGTCAGGAACTCAACTTCCTGCCGGGCCTGTTCAGCGGCCTCGGTGTCACGGCCAACGCGACCTACGTGAAGATGTCCGACCAGGATATCTTCCTCACCTCGGTCGGCGGCGGTGACGGCACCTCCGAGTGGTCGGGCAACTTCATCCTGCGCTACAAGTACCGCCGGTTCAACGCCCAGATCTCGACGACCTACACGGACGACACCGCCCGTGCCGTCTCGGGCGTCACGTACTCGGCGGCCGGCGAACGCATCGTCGCCGCCGCGGGTCCGCGCTACAACTACACCAAGGCCCGTGCGACCATCGGCCTCAACATGGGCTACGAGATCACCCGCTACGCCAGCGTGTTCCTCAACGTGGGTAACCTCACGAACGAGCCGCAGACCCGCTACGAAGTGCGCGAGGCCATCCTCCAGCGCGACGGCGACTACGGCACGACGTTCAACCTCGGCGTCAAGGGCCGCTTCTAAGCGCCCGCCGATCAGTCCGCTGCAGACACTGCCCGGGGCCACGGCCCCGGGCAGTTTTCTCTCGAGCCGCCCCGCGGCCGACGTCAGTTCTTGGCTTCTTTCGCATTTCCTCCCCTTCATGCAAACCCACGCCAGTTCTTCTGCCCGCGCTGCTGCGGTCCTGCCTACCGATCAACTCCGAGCGGAGTTCCTTGTCCCGGGAATGTTCGTCCCCGGATCCGCGAACTTCCACTACTGGGAAACGGACCGCACGATCGTCGGTGGCATCTCGCCCCTGGCGAAGGCGTTGAGCCTACCCAATCCGGCGGAGGTGCGCAGCGCCTTCTTTCTCGAGCGGCGTGAAGCGGGTGTGATCAACCTCGGCGGTCCGGGCAGCGTCACGGTCGACGGCATCGTCCATCCGATGGAGTCGCTCGATACGATCTATCTCGGGCGCGGCACCAAGGACGTCGTCTTCGCCTCGCGCGACGCCGCCCAACCGGCGCGCTATTATTTTCTCTCCTATCCGGCGCACACGAGCCACCCGGTCCGCCACATTTCGATCAAGGACGTGAAGCCGGACCGGCTGGGCGCCCGCGAGACCGCCAACGAGCGCCTGCTCTACAAGCTCATCTATCCGGGCGCGTTTCCCTCCTGCCAGCTGGTGATGGGCTTCACGCGTCTGGAACCGGGCAGCGTGTGGAACACGATGCCTCCGCACACGCACCTGCGCCGCTCGGAGGTCTACTGCTACTTCAACGTGCCGCCGACCGGAGCCGTGTTTCATTTCATGGGCGAGCCAACCGCCACGCGTCACCTCGTCGTCCGCGACCTGGAAATCGCACTCTCCCCGCCGTGGTCGATCCACTGCGGTTGCGGAACCGCGGCCTACGCCTTCGTTTGGGGCATGGGCGGCGAAAACCAGGAGTTCACCGACATGGATCCCGCGCCCGTCGCAGGACTCCGCTAAGCGCCCCGGTCATGGCAGGTGTACTCGATCGTTTTCGACTCAACGGCAAGGTGGCGCTGGTGACCGGCGCCTCCCGCGGCCTCGGCACGGCGATGGCCGTGGCCCTCGGCGAAGCAGGCGCGGACCTGATCCTCGTCGCCCGCGGCGATCTTTCCGCCGCCAAGCAGGCGGTTGAGGCGACCGGCAGGCGGGTCTGGACGTTCAATGCCGACCAGGCCAGTCGCGTGTCGATGGACAAGCTCGCCGCCGCCCTCGGGGCGGAGCTGCCACTGCCCGACATCCTCGTGAATAATGGCGGCACGATCAAACGCAACGCCTTCACCGAATTTCCCCAGGCCGACTGGGATGAGGTGCTCGAGGTGAACCTCGGCTCGGTTTTCCGCCTCAGCCAGGCCGTCGTGCGCGGCTGGCTCGCGCAGAAGCGCAAGGGGAAGATCATCAACATCGCGTCGATGCTTTCCTTTCAGGGCGGCGTGCGCGTGGTGTCCTACACGTCGTCGAAGAGCGCGCTCGCCGGCCTGACCAAGGCCATGGCCAACGAACTCGGCTCCGCCGGCATCAATGTCAACGCGATCGCCCCCGGCTACATGGCGACCGACAATACCGAGGCGCTCCGCGCGGATCCGGCCCGCAGCAAATCGATCCTCGATCGCATCCCGGCCGGACGCTGGGGCGAATCGGACGACCTGAAAGGCGCGGTGGTTTTCCTCGCGGCTCCGGCCTCGGACTACATGCACGGCCACATTCTTGCCGTCGACGGCGGCTGGCTCGCGCGCTGATTTCAACCCACACCCCGATGAAGCCCCTGCGATTCCTCCTTGGCCTGCTGTTCACGGCACTCGCGGTCTCGGCCGCGGAACGCGCCACGATCACCGTGACGCATTCACACCCGGATGCGCGTCCATCCGAGACGATCACCGTCCCGTGGTCCCAAATCAACGAGGTCCTCCCCGGCGCGCTCCTGCAGCGCATCGCGGTCAAGGACGCCAAGGGCAACGTGCTGCCGTACCAGGTCACCAATGTCGCGCCGCAAGCCAAGGATCCGACCGGGGTGGGCATCGCTTATGGTGAATTGATTTTCCAGTACTCCTTCGCCGCCGGCGAAAAGTCCGCGGTGTTCACGGTCGAGAAGACCGACGCGGTCGCCCCCGTTTTTGCGACCAAGACGTACGCCCGCTACATCCAGGAACGCCTTGATGATTTTGCGTGGGAGAACGACAAGATCGCGCACCGCACGTACGGTCCGGCGCTGGCCGCGCCCGACGAGCCGAAGACGGGCAAGGAAGTTCTCGTCACGAGCGGACTCGATGTCTGGTGCAAGCGCGTTTCCTATCCAATCGTCGATCGCTGGTACAACAAGGGTCACGATCATTACCATGTCGACGAAGGCGAGGGGATGGACATGTACCAGGTCGGACCCAGCCGCGGTTGCGGTGGCACCGGCGTGTGGAGCGGCACCAGCCTCGCGGTCAGCCGCAACTATGCGACGTGGAAGATCATCACCAATGGTCCGGTCCGCTCGGTCTTCGAGCTGACCTACGCCGCCTGGGACGCGCATGGCGTCAAGGTGACTGAAACCAAGCGCTTCACCGTGGATGCAGGGCACAATCTCAGTCGTATCGAAAGCACCTTCAACGTGGTCGAGGGCGAAGCCAAGGAACTGACCGTGGCGGTGGGCCTGAACAAGAACCCGGCCGATCGCGGTCAGGAGCCCAAGTTCGCGCTGACGCCGACCGTGAGCGACGGCTCGTTCACGCAGTGGATCGTGCAGAAGAGCAACGATTCACTGGGCACTGCCATCATCGTTCCCGGCGCGGCTTTCCAGGGCTTCGCCGAGGACGACCGCAATCATCTCGCGCTCGCCAAGGTCACGCCAGGCCAGCCGCTCCGCTATTACGCCGGGGCAGGGTGGTCCCGCGCCGGTGAATTCACCTCGCAGGAGGCGTGGAACCGCTACGTCGCCGCCTTTGCCGCCCGCCTCAAGGCTCCCGTCACGGTCACGGTTTCCCGCTAGTTTGGTTGCTTAGCTCTGGTTTGCCGGATCGACCGCTCCGCCGGCGAACGCAATAGCCTCTCTCACCTCAGTCCCCCTGTTTTATGAAAACGCTCGGCTCCCTGTTCCTCTCTGTGCTGGCCGCCGCCACGGTGGCTGCGGCGGATGTTCCCTCCACCTTCCATGGCGCCACGCCACTCGAATGGTCGGTGCGCGTGTCCAAATCTGAAATGGCCCGGCGCGGCGAGACGCTGTTCAAGGGCGGTGCGCCGCGGGCGCGCTGGGATTACACCACCGGCCTTTTCTCGGTCGCCCTGCTCGAGACGGCGCAGCGCACTGGCGACGCCGCGATGACGGCCTACGCTGCGCGTCTGGTGGAGTCGTTCGTCAACGACGCCGGTGGCATCGACACGTACAATTTTGACGAGTTCAACATCGACATGGTGACGCCCGGCCGGGCCCTGCTCATGCGTTACGAGCAGACCCGGGATCCCCGCCTATTGAAGCCCCTGCAGCGCCTGCGCGAGCAACTCGCGAAACAGCCGCGCACGAGCGACGGCGGGTTTTGGCACAAGCTGCGTTATCCGTATCAGATGTGGCTCGACGGCATCTACATGGGCTCGCCGTTCTACGCGATGTACGGCAAGGCCTTCAACGAGCCCGCCGCATTCGATGATGTGGCCAAGCAGATCCTGCTGATGGACAAGCATGCCTACGATGCGGCCAAGGGCCTGCACTACCACGCGTGGGACGAAAAGAAGGAGCAATCCTGGGCCGACAAGACGACCGGGCGTTCTCCGCACTTCTGGGGCCGCGCGATCGGTTGGTACGGCATGGCGATCGTCGACTGCCTCGATCTGATTCCGCCGACGCAGCCGGATGTCGAGCACATCAACGAGGTCCTGCGTCGCGTGGCCGACGGCATGGTGCGCTGGCAGGATCCGCAAAGCGGCCTCTGGTGGGACATCGTCGACCAGGGGACGCGCGAGGGGAACTACCTCGAGTCGTCCGCCTCCATCATGTTCGTCTACACCCTGGCGAAGGGTATCAACCGCGGCTACCTCTCCCGTGAAAAGTACCTGCCCGCGGTCATCCGCGGCTTCGAGGGGCTCGCCCGCCAGATGCTGCGCACCGATCCGGACGGCCGCGTCAGCCTGACCAAGGTCGTCGAGGTCTCCGGGCTCGGCTACACCTCCTCCAGCGGTCGTCCGCGCGATGGCTCGTTCGAGTACTACATCAGCGAGCCGGTGGTGGACAACGATCTCAAGGGCGTCGGCCCCTTCATTCTCGCCGGCCTTGAGGTTCAGCAGCTGATCAGCACGCCGGCCACAACGCCGGTCGTGCGCGGGTGGGGCGACATCGACACGATCCTTGCCCGGATCAAGGCGCCGACCTTCCCGAATCGTGATTTTCCGATCACCCAGTTCGGCGCGAAGACCGGCGTCGACAACACCGACGCGATCCGCGCGGCGATCGAGGCCTGTCATGCCGCGGGCGGCGGCCGCGTCGTCGTGCCGGCCGGTGTTTGGCTCACGGGCGCGATCCACCTCAAGAGCAACGTCAACCTCCACGTCAGCGAGGGCGCGACGCTCCAGTTCACCTTCGACCTGGACAAGTACCCGATCGTCTTCACCCGCTGGGAAGGCGTGGAGCTCATGAATTTCTCGCCGTTCATCTACGCCTACGAGCAGGAGAACATCGCGATCACCGGCAAGGGCACGCTCGATGGCGGCTCCGACTGGGACACCTGGTGGGACTGGAACAACAAGTCAAAGGGCGTGGTAAAGCAGAAGACCGCGCGCGACCGCCTCATCGCGATGGGCGAGGCCAACACGCCGGTGGCCCAGCGCGTCTTCGGCAAGGGCGACTTCCTTCGCCCCAATTTCATCCAGCCGTATCGCTCGAAGAACATCCTGATCGAGGACGTAACCATCATCCGTTCGCCCATGTGGGAGATTCATCCCGTGCTGAGCCGCAACATCACGGTGCGCGGCGTGAAGATCAATTCACACGGCCCGAACAACGACGGCTTCGATCCGGAGTCATCGAGCGACATCCTCGTCGACAACTGCGTATTCGACACCGGCGACGATTGCATCGCGATCAAGTCGGGCCGCAACGGCGACGGCCGGCGCGTCAATGTGCCGAGCGAGAACATCATCATTCGCAACAGCGTGATGAAGGACGGCCACGGCGGCGTCGTGCTCGGCAGCGAGTGCACCGGCGGGATCCGCAATGTCTTCATCGAGAACTGCGAGATGGACAGCCCGAACCTGGATCGCGCGCTGCGTTTCAAGAACAACGCGGTGCGCGGCGGCGTCCTCGAGAATGTCTTCATGCGCAACGTGCGAGTGGGGCAGGTGGCTGAGGCAGTCCTCACGATCGACCTCCTTTACGAGGAGGGTGCAGCCGGCGCCTTCAAGCCGGTCGTGCGCAACGTCCAGCTCGACAACATCACCAGCTCCGCGAGCCCGCGCGTCATGTACGTACGCGGATTCGAGGGCGCGATCGTCGAGAACATCCGCATCAGCAACTCGACCTTCCGAGGCGTCACCGCCACCGAAGTGATCTCCCACACCGGAAACATCAGCTTCTCGAACGTGACGATCGAGCCGGCGAAGAAGCCCGCCAGCCTGAACAGCGTTCCGCCGCCGACGCCGGCGAAATGAGCATTGAGCCCGCCTGTCGCCCGCCTGTAATTTCTATTAACCCCTATGGATAGAAAATCGCTTTCGTTCCTCGCGTTGGGCCTTGTCGTGGGCTCGCTGCTGGCCGCAGTCGTCTTCATCGGCGTCCTTCGCGCTGAACGCGGAGCCCTCGCGGCCGGCGGTGGCCAGAAGACCGTGCTCAAGCTCGGCCACACCCTCGACCAAACGCATCCCGTCCACACCGCGATGGAGATGATGGCCCGCCGGGCAGCCGAGCTCTCTGGCGGCATGATCGAGATTCAGGTCTTTCCCAACGCCCAGCTCGGAACTGAGCCCGAGTGCATCGAGCAGCTGCAGCGCGGCGCCCTGGCGATGGTCAAGACCTCCGCCGCGGCCATGGAGGGATTCGTGCCGGACATGGCGGTGTTCGGCCTGCCGTACCTGTTCCGCGACGACGTCCACTACTGGCGCGTCCTTGAGAGCCCGGTCGGACGCGAACTGCTGGCGGCCGGCGAGACCCCCCGCAAGCATGGCCTCTGGTATTTTGATTACCGCCGCCGCCGGTTCTTCACGCCAGTCTATATCGTCGACCGTATCGACGATCA
>CAYWRG010000006.1:58525-100773 GCA_964460715.1 uncultured Opitutus sp.
CCGGCAGCCGCAGTTTCTACACGGTCGACAAGCCGATCCTCACGCCGGGCGACGTCAAGGAACTGAAGCTGCGGGTGCTGCCGAGCAAGATGGCCCGCGATCTCATTGCGCTCCTCGGCGGTGGACCGACGCCGGTCCCGTATGGCGAACTCTACACGGCCCTCCAGCAGAGCATGGTCGACGGTGCCGAAAACAATCCCCCCAGTTTCTACACCAGCCGACACTACGAAGTCGCGCGGCATTACTCGCTGGACGAGCACACTCGAATCCCGGACGTGGTGATCTTCAGCAAGAAGATCTGGGATGGTCTCTCGCCCGCCATGCAGGGTTGGATCGAGCAGGCCGCCAATGAGTCCGTCGTATTCCAAAGGAAACTTTGGCAGGAGCAGACCGCCGCTTCCCTGGAGGCGGTCGAAAAGGCCGGCGTTAAGATCTACCGGCCGGACAAGGCCCCCTTCGTTGCTGCAACCGCACCGATGTACGCACCGTTCGAAGGCACCCGCGTCGGCGATCTCGCCCGGCGAATCCGCGAGGTCCAGTAATCCCGCCATGACCAAGACGCCTTCGCCTTGGGGCCGCTGCGTTCGGGCCCTCGAGTGGTTCACCATCGCGCTCTTCGCCGCCCTGGTCCTCGACGTGATCTGGGGCGTGGTCTCGCGCTATGTTCCGGGCATCGTGCCGAGCGACTGGACCGAGGAGTTGGCCATCTACCTGCTGGTCTGGGTGTCGCTCCTGGGCGGCGCGCTGACCTACCGCGAGTACGGTCATCTCGGGGTTGACTATTTTGTGGGCAAGCTGGATCCCGCCGCCCAGCGCTGGTCGGCGGTGGTGGTGGAGCTGGCCGTCCTCGTGTTTGCCGGATTTGCCCTCGTGTACGGCGGGTCGAGGCTGGTCGCAGAGACCCTGGCCGCCAACCAACTCACCCCGGTGCTGCAGTGGAAGATCGGCTACCTCTACTCGGCCGTGCCTATCAGCGGCCTGTTCATCTGCCTCTTTGCCATCGAGCACCTGCTCAATCCACCGGCGCAGCCACCCTCATCCCCGAAGGAAGCCTGATCCATGTCCGCCGAGGTCCTGATTCTTCTCGTGGTTTTCCTGGGGCTCATGCTCCTGAACGTGCCGATCGCGGTTTGCATCGGTTTGTCGACGGTGGCGACGATCGCGACCCTCGGCGACGTGCCGACGGGCTATGTCGTGGCCCAACGCCTTGCCAGTGGCATCGCGAGCTTCCCGCTTCTCGCCATCCCATTCTTTGTGCTGTCGGGCATTCTGATGGGTGACGGCGGCATGGCGCGCCGGCTGATGGATTTCGCCTATTCCCTCGTTGGCCGCTACAAGGGCGGTCTCGCCTACGTGAATACGCTGACCTGCATGCTCTTCGGCGCCGTCTCGGGCTCCGCCACCGCCGCCGTCTCATCCATCGGCGGCTTCATGATTCCTCAGATGGAGGAAAAGGGCTACAAGCGGGAATTTGCGGTGGCGCTCACCGCCACCTCGGCCACGACCGGCCTGCTGATTCCGCCAAGCAACATCATGATCGTTTTCGCGGTGGTCTCGGGCAACGTCTCCGTCGCGGCGCTGTTCATGGCTGGCGTGATTCCCGGCCTGGTGGTCGGTCTCTCCCTGATGGTGGCCAGCGCGGTCGTGCTTGCGATCCGTCCTCCCAAGGCTCCGGTGCGGGCCGAGGGTACCTCTGGTACGGACGTTCCCGAGATTGGCACCGCCTTTGTGCGCGCCATCCCCACACTGCTCCTCGCGGCCGTCGTGCTGGGTGGCATCCTCGGCGGCGTCTTTTCCGCGACCGAGGCCTCGGCGATCGCCGTGGCGTACTGCTTTGTCCTCAGTCGCTACCTCTATCGCGGCATCACGATGGCTGACATGCCATCGATCCTGCTGCGCAGCGCCAAGACCACCTCCGTGGTGATGCTGCTGGTCGGTGCGAGCTCCGCCATGAGCTGGGTCCTGGCTTACGAACGCGTCCCGCAAATGGTCAGCGAGGCGATGCTGGGCCTGTCCGCCAACCCCATCATGGTGCTGCTGCTGATCAACCTGCTGCTCCTGATCGTGGGTACGTTCATGGACATGACCCCGGCGGTGCTCATCTTCACCCCCATCTTTCTGCCTGTGGTGATGGCGCTGGGCATGAACCCGGTTCACTTCGGCATCGTGATCATCGCCAATCTTTGCATCGGGCTTTGCACGCCACCCGTCGGCACCTGTCTCTTCGTCGGCTGCGGTGTCGGCAAGACGACCATTGCACGCGTGGTGCCCTCGGCGATTCCGTTCTTCATCGCCATGACCATCGCACTTCTGGCGATCACCTATATCCCGGCCCTGTCGCTCTGGCTGCCGCGCCTGCTGAATCTGATGTAGCCGGCCTCGCTGCGGCCGATCGTGAAGACCATCGGAACAGGATCGGCTTCCAGTCTTACTGGACGGCCTAGATCTTCAGCTCCTTGGCGTAGCCGGTCAGTTCCATGAAGGCCGAGCCGATTTCACGGCCGCTGGCATCGAGCACGCGGCACGAGCCTTCCCAGTAGGGCACGCCCCCAAGTTCGCCGGTCAGCTCCTGGCTAGCCGCGAGCGGCTCAACCGTGAAATCGACGCTGCGGCCTGTCGCCGGATCCGTGGTGGGCACCTTGACGCGTGCCGGGTACACCGCGCCCGTCCGGGGGCTCGTCCAGGTTGACTCCACCGTCCAGCTGAACGGAGCAACCTGGGGCTTTCCCTCCGCATCGACCCAAGTGAGGGTCGAAGCCGGATCGGCCGAACCGTCGCGCCGACGCAGTCGGTAAAGCATGACTTCGCGGCCGTCGTTCAGATGCACACTGATCCAGTCCCAGCCGACCTGCCCGCCGCTGAGCTGGCTGCTGCTGATCTCGTGATCCATCCAAAGCTCGCCGGTAACCTCAAGGGTTTCGGTCCCGACCGTCAGCGCGCCCGTCGCCGCGATCCGGGAAAAGGTCAGGTAGTAGCTTGCGGCCGTAGGATCCACGCCCTTGCGCGACAGTCCGTTCTCGCCGAAGCGCACCAGGGGCTTGCTGGGCGCGAGGTCGAGGGTGAACGCGGCCTCGCCGCGAATCCCGCCGCGCAGCTCCATCCGTTCACTGGTCGAATCCGTCATGCGCAACGACCACGGACCATTGCGGACATCGAGTCCGTCGACGGACGCCGTTGCGTCCCAACCCGTCCGGTTGAGCCGTTCCTGATGCAGGAACGTGCCCGTGGCGACATCCAGCAAAGCCATGTGGGCGAGGTGGAGATCGCCTGACTTGTCCGGAGCCGCATTGCGAAAGAACGTCGCCTGCACCCCGAAGCGCCGGTTGTCGCGGGCGCGGAGATGTCCGGTGACGTACCACCACTCGATCCGAAAATCCGGATGCGCACCGTGATCGCGCGGAAAAGAAAAGGCATAGCCGGGCTGCGGCACCGCAAAGCCGTCCGCGGTCAAGCGCTGCAACGGAGCGGTTTCCTGCGCCGACATCGATGCCGCAAGGGCAACGATGAGCACTCCCGTGGTCAGGATGGAAAAGAGACGGTGCATGGTTATTCCTCCTGATCCGCCGGCAGACTGGCGCCCCAGCGTCCCACCGCGTAGCTCACAACCGCGCCCGCCAGGGTGACGAGCAGGCCGAGCGCCGCCAGCTGACCCCAGGGCAGGGCAAAGCCGAGCGTCCAACCGAAGGATTGTTTGTTGATGACGTGAATCAGGAGCCAGCCGAGCCCGAGACTGAGCGCGAGTCCACCCGCGACCGCCGCGGCGGAGAGCGCGGTGCCTTCAATCGCCGTGGCGTACGCGATCTCGTGCCGGGAAAAACCGAGCGCGCGGAGCGTCGTGAGTTCATCGCAGCGGTCCAGCAGTACACTGGTCAACGTCAGGACCAGACCGATCACCGCCACGAGGACACCGATGATCTCCAAGGCGTAGGTGATGGCAAAGGTCTGACGGAAAATGCGGAGAATCTCGGAGCGAAGCCGGGTGTTGGTGAGCACGGAGAGCCCAGGATACTGGCTAAGCAGATCCGCGCGCACCGCATCCGCATCGACGCCCGGCCTCAGCCAGAGCGAGAGACTGGTCACACGCGTGTCGCGGAACCACGCCACGACGTGACTGCGGTCGAGCAGAATGGAGCCCTGCTCGTTGCCGTAGTCGGCGAAGACTCCGGCGATGCGGAGCACCTTCACTCCGGCGGGTGTCGTCACCCGGATCGTATCGCCGGTTCGCCGAGCGAAGCGTTCGGTGAAGCTCTCGCTGACGACGGCTGCGGTCATCTCACCGTGCTCGGTGAACACGGTGCCCACGGCCGGCGTATCCACCCAGGGAAGATCCATGCGCGCCTGAAGAACGGAAAAGTCGGTGCCCGACAGCAGCGTGGGCCGTCCGTCCAATTCGATCCGCCACGAGGTCAGGACGTTCGACGCCTCAACGGTTGGATGCGCGGCGATCTCCGCGGCGGCTGCGGCCGAGATCCGGTTCTGGGAATTGGCGGTTTGGGCGCCATCGCTGGAGAGGTACAAATCCGCCTGCAGGGTCCGCTGGACCCAGCTGCGGACGGTCTGATCAAAGCTCCCCACCAGAATTGCCATGCCGGCGGTCATGCCGATGGCGCAATGCAGCGCGGCTGCCGCGAGCCGATGGCGGCCCGACGGCGACCGGAGATGACTCAGCGCCACCCGGGCCGGCGCACGCCGGCGTCCCCACGCGGAAGCAAGGCGGGCCAGCGGCGGCAGGAGATACGAGCAGAGGATGCCTCCGCCAAAAATCGCCAGGAACGCCGCACCATAGCCCGCGACGGGAAAGCGTCCGCCGCCGGGCAAGGGCAGACCGGGAAGCTGGGCGCAAATGACCGCGAGCACGAGGGACGCGCCGCCAAGCCACGGGCTGCGCGCCCACCTGGCCCCGGCCGCTGGCGCGATGCCGCGATGCAGGACCTGCGCCGGCGGCGTTTGCGCGGCGGCACTCGCCGGCCACCAACCGGCGACGACGCTGGTGGCAACCCCCAGCAACACGCCCAGGACGGCTTCGGTCCAACTGAGGTTGGCCTGGCTGACGGTGGTGCCAAAGTACAGGGCGTTCACGGTCTGTCCGACGGCGCGCACCGAAACCTGTGCCCCCAGCCAGCCCAGCGCCACGCCGACCGATCCGCCGACGAGGCCGAGCACGGCCGCCTCAGCCAGCCAGACCTGGCGGATGATGCGTTCCTCCACTCCGAGCGACCGCAGCACCGCGATCTCGGCACGGCGGCGGACCACCGCGCCGTCGAGCGCCTGGAAAATCAGGTAGAGTCCGACGAGCAGAGCGATCAGCGAAAGCACGGTCAGGTTCAGGCGAAACGCCCGTGTCATGACCTCGGCCGATTCACGCCGCGCGCCCGGCGAGGAAACGCTCCACCGATCGCGGCCGAGTTCAGTCAGCAGCGCCGCCAGTTCCGCGCGCCGCTCCGCGAGACGCGGACCGGGCTCGATCAGAAATTCGATGCGATCGACCCAGCCCGTCTTGCCGGTGAGGGTCTGGAGTTGGGCCAGATCCATCACCATCAGGTTCGCCGGCATGCGGGGAGCATCGGGCGCGCTGGGAATGACGCCCACCACCGGGAGATCGATCACCCGCTCGTCGAGCACCAAGGAGAGCTGCCGCGGAAGCGCGGGCGCAAACTCCGCGCTGATCCATAGCTGGGGCCCGCTCCGGAACGCCGCCCAGAAGTCGCCGGCTTCGCCGGTGCGATCAGGGGTTCGCTGGCCATAGTACGCCCCGACACCGTCCGGTGAGCGCGCGAGGTTGCTGACGCCGATCAGGTCGACGCCAAGGATCGTGTAGGCCGGCCGGCCAAAGCGTCCGCCGTCGCCGCCGGCGGCCGGAGCCGCGGCGGTCGCCTCGACGACCGGGATGATGTGCACGGGCCGCGCGCCGAGGGTGCGTCGGAGCTCGGGCAGTACGCTTTCCGGCAGGCCGCCGGCCGGGGCCTGGATGATCCAGTCGCTCTGACCGGTCAGCGTATCCGTAAAGTGGGTGAAGCTTGCCACGGCCGCACGATTGGCGAGCCGGATGGAAACGTAGACCGCCACGCCCAGGGCAAGGATGCCGACCAGGAGCAGCGTCGCACGAGGGGCCAGCCGCCACTGGCGCAGAATCAGCCGGCGGAGCAGGGTGGAGACGAGCGGCGCGCTCATGACTCGGCCGTGACGCGGCCGTCGCGAAGATGAATGCGGCGATGACAGATGCCCGCGGCTTCCTCGCTGTGCGTAACGAGCACCAGCGCCGTGCCGGTCTCGCCGGTTAATTCGCGCAACAGGGCGAGAATGTTGGCGCCGTTGGCGCTGTCGAGATTGCCGGTCGGTTCGTCGGCCAGAATGAGGTCGGGGCGATGAACGAGCGCACGGGCGATGGCGACGCGCTGCTGTTCGCCGCCCGAGAGCTGGCCGGGGAAGGCGTCGGCCCGCGCATGCAGGCCCACCCGCTCAACAAACGCGGCGACACGCGCCGCCCGTTCCGCTGCGGCGATGTTCAGCAACTGCAACGGCAGCTCGATGTTCTCCCGCACCGACAGCGTGGGCAGCAGATGGAAGAACTGGAACACCGTGCCGATGCGCTGACGACGCAGGCGGGCCAGCGCGTCGGAATCCAGCTGTCCGATCGACTCGCCTTGCAAGGTGATCGAGCCCTCGTCCGGCCGGTCGACGCCGCCCAGGCAATTGAGCAGGGTGGTTTTGCCACTGCCCGACGGTCCGGTCAGGGCGATGCGCTCTCCGGCGGCGACGGAAAAGGAAACCCCGTCCAGCACCCGGCGCTCGCCGTAGCGCTTGCCGACGGCGTTGACCTGGAGGAGGGAAGGGGAGGCAGCAGACATGCGCAGAGCGGATGCCGCCCGTTCAAAAACGCAACCCCGGTGAACGGGTCAGAAGACCGCCAGATCGACCTGCACGTTGAAACTAAAGGAGCTTTCGCGCCGGGGGCCCTCGAAGAACGAGATCTCGTACTCGATCCACCAGAGATTGTCCAAGGTCTGGCGCAGACCGTAGCTCTGCTCGATAAAGCGCTTCTCGCGGTCGTCGTAGTGCAGCCGGACGATGCCTTGGTAGACTTCGTTCAGGCGATGACGGTAATCGAGGACATACTCCTGGATCTGGCCGCGCAGGTAGTGGGTCGCGAGGCGGAGCGAGCGGGCATCGCCGTCGCGCAAGGTGACGCCGGTGTTGAATTCATCGACCTGAAAGTCCTGCGGCACAAAATTCTGATAAAGGTCGAATTGCAGCCATTTTGCGGGCGTGAGGCGCAACTCGGTGTGGACGGATCCCAGCTCGCGTTCGCCGACATCGTGATCGAACCGGAGGTCCGCCGCGACATTGAAGGCAACGAGGTCCCGCGAACCGTAGGCCTCGTCCCGGGTTTGCAGGCGGTTGTCGAGCGCGAGGCGCAGCGTGTTGGTCCGGCGCAGATCGTCGAGGTTGCGCTGGTCACCGAGTCCCAAGGGCTGGAGGTAGGTCGAGAAGGCCCGGCGATCGATCGGCGGAATGTAGGCCCGCCCGCGATCACCTTCCGGGATGTAACGGTAGCTCAGGCGCGGCGTGATCAGGTGACGCAGGCCGTCGATGCCCCAGCGCTCGTTCTTGTAGGCGTACGTCCCGCTAGCCCGCAGTTCGGCGTCGAGGCCGAGTTCGCCCAACTCGCGGGTGTAATCATCGCGGCCGTTGGTGGCACGCGCGTAGTGCGTGACGCGGCCGCCGGCCACCGGCTGGATGCCGAGCCACTCGCGCGGCGTGAAAGGGCGGGACAGCGCGTAATAGGCATCCACCCGATCGCTGCGCAGTGAAGTCGGGTTGTAGATGTCGTCCTCGCGCAGCACGGCCGCGCTGACCTGCGCGCGCTGGTAGATGCCTCCGCCGATCGCGGTGGGCAGCAGATCGAAGCGCACCTCGGGCAGGCGCTGCTGCATCCGGTGATAGGGATTCGGCTGACCGCGGGTGATGAGGGAAAGCACGTAGTTGTCGCCTGTATACGTGCCTTCAAGGTAGGAGTCGGGTGTCTGGACGGGCGTGAATTCCTTGCGGCGGAAATCGCGGATGATCTCGGAGTCGCTCCAGTAGTTGAGCGCAGCGTTGAGCGTAAGACGGTCGCCCCAGCGCTGTCGGTGGCTCCACTCAAAGTAGCCACGATCCTTTGGCACGGCCGATCCCAGCACATCCGTCAGCGTGTCGCCGTTGTCGTGGATGTATCCGGAGCGGAACGACCCGCCGGAACCGTTTTCGCCGAGCGTGTAGCTCGCGCTGGGTCCGGCCATGACGCCCCGGTTGGTGTAGAGACCGACCTGCCCGCCGACATCGAGCGTCGCGGTGACCGGCAGTTCGAGGCCGGCGACGATGAATGCGCCGAGCGAACTCCGGTAACCACCCGTGGCCGTCAGCAGCGAAAAGAACGGGGCGTTCAGGTTTCGGTTGAACGTGGGCAGCACGATCGGCTGGAAAAATCCGAGGCCGAGGCGGACCCGCTCGGCGCGCACTTCCTGATCCCCGGAGTAGGTAACCTTGGCGGCGGTCAGGGTCGGAGCGAACGGGCCGGGCTTCTCGTAGGAAATCCGGGCGTCTTCGAGCACGTAGGTCGTGTCCGTCCCGGTCACCCGCTGGGCGGTCATGTAAAGCGGGCTTTGGCCAAGGCGCAGGTTGGACGCGGTGAACGAGCGGTTGTCCAAACGGTAGGTCAGCTCGTCGGCCAGCAGGAGCCGCGATCCGGTCAGGAGGCGGACATTGCCCTTGGCCACCGCCGTGCCCAGGCGTTGGTTGTAGGACATCTCGTCGGCGGTCAGGAGCGCGCCTTGGTAGGTCAGACGGCCACCACCTTGGGCCACTGCGACCCCGGTCCGCGCGTCGATGACGACCCGTCCGGGGGACGTGAAATCGACCCCGGCGGGCGCGCTCTGGGCCCGCAGCGCGAGTGGCGTGAGAACAAGAAAAGTGAGGACGAGGGAGCGAACCACGGTAAAGGGGAGCAAAGGTGCGGGGGAGGGTGCTGGCAAGCGATCTGACCGCAACGGCGGGCAGTTGGTCCACTTTTCGCTTTCAGGTCTCGGACTCCGTTCCCATTCTCGCCTTCCCCCCTATGCCTAAGTCTCGTTCCTCCACTGCACTGAAGGAAATGGCCCGATTGCGGGCTGAAATTCGCTTCCTCGGCTCCGCCTTGGGCCGGGTCATCACCCGACTCGAGGGATTGGAGGCACTGACGACGGTGATGAACCTTCGATCTCTGGCCAAACTCAGTCGGCAGGGGGATGTCGATGCCCCGGTCAAGCTGGCTTCCTCCGTGGGGGCCCTGACCTGGAACGAGGCCCTCCAGCAGGCGATGGCCTTCACCGTCTACTTCGAACTCGTCAATCTGGCCGAGGAGAACTTTCGCATCGAGCTGCTGCGCCGGCGGCGTTCGACCCGGCGGGCAGCGTCCGATGGCGCTCCGGGTTCGCGGCCGATTCGCGAGTCCATCGAGGCGGCTTTGGTGGAACTCAAGCGCCGGGGCGTGTCGCCGGCCGAACTCCAGCAGCGGGTGAGCAACCTGTCGATCGAACTGGTGTTCACCGCCCATCCGACGGAGTCGAAGCGCCGGACACTGCTCGTCAAGCTGCGCCGACTCGCCTCGCTCCTGCGCGAGCGCGCCAATCCCGCCGGCGCCGAGACGGATGCGCGCTGCATTGAACGCGAGATCGTTTCACTCTGGCTCACTGATCGCAACCGGGTCGCGCGGCCCGAGGTGACGGACGAGGCCAAGACCGGACTGTGGTACTTCGACGCCACGCTCTACGAAACCCTGCCGCGGCTGCAGGCCGATTTGGTGGAGGCGCTCCAGCAGCACTATCCAGAGGTCAAGGCGCCCGCGCGCTGGCTTACGTTCGGTTCATGGATCGGTGGCGAGCGCGACGGCAACCCCAACGTGACCGCCAAGGTCACGGCGGATGTGCTTCTGCTGCATCGCCGGCTGGCGATCGAGAAGCTCCGCCTCGGCTCGCGTGAACTGGCCCGCACGCTAACCGTCTCAGACCGGCGCGACACCGTGTCCCCGGCCGTGCGGAAGCTCGCCCGGGAGAGCCGTCACTTCTCCAAGCACATCGAGCAAATCGGCGATCGCTATCCGCATGAGCCCTACCGGCTTCTGCTGGGCGTGCTGCGCGAGCGTCTGGCGCAGGCGGTCGGCGAGGTGCGCGACAGCTCGGTCCTGACCGGGGAGACGGTAGGCGACGAAACCTGCCTTGGAACGGAAACCGTGCGCGAGACGTATGCCGTCATCGAGGAAAGCCGGCGGGCCGGGCGCGGTGCGCTGCTCGCGGAGGGCGAGCTCACGGACGTCCAGCAGCAACTGGCCGTCTTTGGCCTGCACACGGCGCGGCTCGATCTGCGCCAGCACTCCTCCCAACACGAGGCGGCGGTGGCCGAGGTCATCGACCGCGATGACTACCCGCGTCTCAGTGAAGAGGAAAAGTGCGCGGTTCTGACCAGTGCGCTCGCCGGGCGCTCGGAGATCCCGAAAGTTGCGATCAGTCGTTTTTCCACGGCGACCCGGCACGTGCTGGAGCCGCTGCGCTTGGCGGCGCTGGTCAGCGGCAAATTCGGTTCAGACGCCCTTGGCATCTACATCATCAGCATGACGGCAGCCGTGTCGGATCTCCTCGAGGTACGGCTGCTCATGAAGCTCACTGGGGCGACGCTGCCAATTGCCCCGCTGTTCGAAACGCTCGAGGATCTGAATCACGCGCCGGCGATTTTGCGCGGCCTTTTCGCGCATCCGGGCTATGCCTCCGCGCTGCGGACGGGTCACCAGCACGTGATGCTGGGCTATTCTGACAGCAACAAGGACTGCGGCTATCTCACCGCCAACTGGGCACTCTACAAGGCGCAGGACGAGATCGCAGCGGTGTGCCGCGAGCACGGCATCCGGGTGAACCTGTTCCATGGCCGCGGCGGCAGCATCGCGCGCGGCGGCGGTCCGGCCGCCAAGGCGATCCTCGCGCAGCCCGTCGGCCTGCGCGGCGGCGGCATCCGGGTGACCGAGCAAGGCGAAGTCCTTTCGACACGTTATCATGATCCGGATCTCGCGCATCGCATCCTTGAGCAGATGACCTACGGCGTGCTGGTCGGCTCCCAGGCGGCGCAAACCGAGTCACGGCTGACGGCGGACTGGAGCGAGGCGATGGAGGCCATGAGCGCCGCGGGCTTTGCGGCGTACAAGGAGCTTGTCCATGACGATCCGGAGTTCCTCCAGTTCTGGAAGCAGGCGACGCCGATCGACGAGATCAGCAATCTCAAGTTCGGCTCGCGACCGACCTACCGACGGGCCACGCAGAGCGTCTCCGACCTGCGGGCAATTCCCTGGGTATTCTCCTGGATGCAGAGCCGCTACAACTTTCCCGGCTGGTACGGACTCGGCTCAGCGCTCGAGGCCGTCCTCGCGCGCGGGGCCAAGGGCAGAAAGCTCCTGCGGGGCATGTACGCCGAATGGCCGTTCTTCCGGTCGCTGATCGACAACGCCCAGCTGACGATGCGTAAGGCGGACATGGGCATCGCCCACCTGTATGCGTCGCTCGTAACGGATGGGAGCGTGCGCGACCGGATCTTCGGCATCCTCCTCACCGAGTTCGCGCGGACGGATCGTGCGATTCTCGCTGTGACCGGCCAGAAGCAACTGCTCGCTCGCGAGCGCGTGCTCCTGCAGTCGATCGAGCTGCGCAATCCGTACATCGATCCGCTGAATTACCTTCAGGTCGAAATGCTGCGGCGACTGCGCGCCGGCGGTCTGGACAAGGAGGAGGAGGGCGGAGTTCGTTCGGTCGTGGAGCTGACGATCAACGGCATCAGTGGTGGACTGAAGAATACAGGATAACCCCTGACCTCCGGTGATTCCTGTTCTCCGGGATGGACGCGCCGTCCCGCAGAGTCCACTGTCCGGCCAACCCCAGCATCCGTGATTATTTCCCCGGACGAACTCGACCGTTTCCTTCAGGCCCGCAATCCCAGCCCGCACAGCCTCCTCGGCATGCATCCGATGAAGAAGGGACGGAGCCAGGGGCTCGTCGTGCGCACCTTCCTGAGGGAGGCGGCCGCCTGCGTGGTGGTCGAGGTTGGCACCGACCAGACGTACGCCCTCGAGCAGGTGGCGTCCGAGGGGTTCTTCGAGGGGTTCCTGGCCAAGCGAAAGACGCCGTTCGCCTACCAGCTTCGGGTCACGTATCACAGCGGTGAGATTCGCCAGTTTCACGATCCGTACTCGTTTCTGCCGACGCTCAGCGATCAGGACCTGTACCTCTTCAACGAGGGCAACGAGCACCGCGCCTACGAGAAACTCGGTGCGCATGTGCGCGAGATCAACGGCGTGCGGGGCACGGCCTTCGCGGTCTGGGCGCCGAGCGCCGCCCGCGTGTCGCTGGTGGGAAATTTCAACCACTGGGACGGACGCTTCCATCCGATGCGGCCGCTGGGCGCCTCCGGCGTGTGGGAGCTCTTCGTGCCGGTGCTGGGCGAGGGCGAACTCTACAAGTTCGAGATTCTCGACCAGCGCGGCAATCTCCGGCTGAAGACCGATCCCTACGGCACCTATTTCGAGGCGCCTCCGGGCAACGCATCCATCATCTGCAATCCGCGCCGGCACACCTGGCAGGATCAGGCATGGATGGAGCAGCGTCAGGCCGTGGCCGGCGAACTCGATCGGCCGCTCTCGATCTACGAGATCCATCTCGGTTCATGGAAGCGCAAGCTCGACGATGCCAATCGCCCGCACACCTACCGCGAATTGGCGCCGATGCTGGCCGACTACGCCGTCGAGATGGGCTTTACGCACATCGAGGTCATGCCGCTGGCCGAGCATCCGTTCGATGGCTCATGGGGTTACCAGGTGACGGGTTTCTTCGCGCCGACGCAGCGTTTCGGCTCGCCTGAGGATTTCGCCTGGTTCGTCGACCACCTGCATCAGCGTGGACTGGGCGTGATTCTCGACTGGGTGCCGGCGCATTTCCCGCGTGACAGCTTTGCGCTCGCGGAATTCGACGGGACGCATCTATACGAGCACGCCGATCCGCGGCAGGGCGCGCACATGGACTGGGGCACGCTGATCTTCAACTACGGGCGCAACGAGGTTCGCGGCTTCCTCGTCGCGAATGCGTTGTCCTGGCTCGACCGCTACCACATCGATGGCCTCCGGGTGGATGCGGTCGCGTCGATGCTCTACCTCGATTATTCGCGCACCGAGGGCCAGTGGGTCCCGAACAAGTACGGCGGCCGCGAAAACCTCGAGGCGATCGATTTCCTGCGGCAGACCAACGATCTCGTCCACCGCTACTATCCCGGCGTGCTGATGATCGCGGAGGAGTCCACCGCGTTCGCCGGCATCTCTAAGCCGGTCCACGCGGGCGGCATCGGCTTCGACTACAAGTGGAACATGGGCTGGATGCACGACACGCTCCGGTACTTCCAGAAGGAACCGATTCATCGCAAGTGGCACCACAACGACCTGTCGTTTGGGGCACTCTACCAGTACACCGAAAATTTCGTCACCGTCTTCTCCCACGACGAGGTCGTGCATGGGAAGAATTCCATGCTCTACAAGATGGGCGCGTGGCACATCCCGGAGAAGGCCGCCAATCTGCGTGCGCTCTATGCCCACATGTGGGCCTGGCCGGGCAAGAAGCTGCTTTTCATGGGCTGCGAGTTCGGCCAGTCCCGCGAATGGGCCTACGCGGGCAGCCTCGACTGGCATCTCTGCCAATACCTCGATCACGAGGGCATCCGGCTCCTCGTGCGTGATCTCAACCGGCTCTACACGGCGGAACCGGCGCTCAGCTCGACCGACCTTAACCCTGAGGGCTTTCGCTGGATCTCGTGTCACGATGCCGATGCGAGCGTGATCGCCTTCCTGCGCATGGATCCGCAGGGCCGCGCGATGTTCGCCATCGTCGGACACTTCACGCCGCTCATCCGCCGCGATTATCGGATCGGTGTGCCGCGGCGCGGCTTCTGGCGCGAGATGATCAACTCGAACAGCCAATACTACGGCGGCAGCGGAATCGGCAACGACGGCGGCTGCACGACGGAGGACATCTCCGCCGACAACCACAGCCAGAGCCTGCGGATCACGCTGCCTCCGCTCAGCACGACGATCTTCAAGTGGTCGGGCGAGTGACCGGATCCGGCGTGCGACCGTAGAGTTCGCCCAAGGTGCGCAGGTAGGCCGCGCTTTCGCGCTGGAGGCGCTCCAGGCTGCCCGCCGGACACCGCCATTGCCAGTTCCCGTCCGGCTTGCCGGGCGTATTGAACCGGCCTTCGCCGCCGAGGCTGAGCATGTCCTGCAGGGGGATCACCGCGAGATTGCAGACCCCGGCGTAGGCCGAGCGCAGGAAATCCCAGCCAACCTCGCGTCCATCGATGCGGAGATAACGCCGGACATGGTCGCGCGCCTTCTCCGGAGCCGTCGCGTACCAGCCGAGCGTCGTGTCATTGTCGTGCGTGCCCGGGTAGACGACGCAGTTGGCGCGCTGGTTGTGGGGCAGGTAGAGATTCGTGGCCTCGCCGCCAAAGGCGAACTGCAGGATCGCCATGCCGGGAAGACCCGTGGCCTCGCGCAGCGCGACCACGGACGGCGTGAGCTCGCCCAGATCTTCTGCAATCAAACGGCACGCGGGCAGGGCGGTGCGGATACACTTAAAGAAGTCCACGCCCGGGCCGGGCTCCCAGCGACCGGTCCGTGCCGTGGGCGCGCTGGCCGGAATCGCCCAGTAGGTGTCGAACCCGCGAAAATGGTCGATGCGGACGATGTCGCTCAGGAGGAAATCCGCGCGCAGTCGGCGCAGCCACCAGCCATAGTCTTCGGCCGCATGAGCCTTCCAATCATAGAGCGGATTGCCCCAGAGCTGGCCGTCGGCGGAGAAGTAGTCGGGCGGGACGCCGGCCACAACGAGGGGTTTGCCGGTCTTGGGTTCCAAAAGGAAAAGATTAGGATTCGTCCAGACGTCTGCGCTGTCCCGCGCGACAAAGATCGGCGCATCGCCGATGATCTCGATGCCGGCCGTGCGAGCCTTGGCGCGTACCTCGGCCCATTGGGTGAAAAACAGGTACTGGTAGAAGGCGTGCGCGCCAGCCTCGGCGGCAAGGCTCTTAGCCAGCGGGGACTTGACTGCGTTGCGATGGAACCGCACGTCCTCGGGCCATTCCCACCACGGCTGACCCTTGAAGTGGTCCTTGAGGGCGCGGAACAGGGCATAAGGTTGCAGCCAGTCCTGGTGCGTGTGCTGAAACCCACTGAAATCGCCGTAGGGCGCGGTGGGCGTCTTCAGACGCGTGTAGGCATCGTAGGCCCGACGCAGGATCGTCCACTTGGTCCCGTAGAGTGCGCCGTAATCGACCCGGTTCCCGGGCAACGACCGCAGCGGCGCGACGTCGCCCGCGGTCAGCAGTCCGGCCCGGACAAGCGCATGCAGATCGACGAGGTAAGGATTGCCGGCAAAGGCGGAAAAGCATTGGTACGGTGAGTCGCCGTAGCCGGTGGGACCGAGCGGGCAGGTCTGCCAGTACTTGAGACCTGCTGCCTGCATGAACGCGAACAGGGCATCGATCGCACCGTCGAGCACGCCCACGCCCTGATCACTGGGCAGCGCGGTCGGATGGAGGAGGAGCCCCGCTGAGCGAGTGGCTAGCCAATTGAAAAGCGGCGAAGCAGGTGAGCCAGCGACTGAGTTCAAAGAGTCATTCAGACAAATTATGATTAGACATAGTATTTATTGTGCGAATTGCCTTAGTTTAAACCTGAGGTACAACAACTTGCGCAATACTGCTGAGGCAGATGTCTCGATCACTCATTTGTCCAGTCCCAATGAGCCCAACAGAAATCCCGTCCATTGGCAATCGCTGCCCAGTTCAGACTTTAAGGCGCTGGGCCCCAGCGGGTCGTGAACGGATAATAGATGAACAGCGGTTTGCCGACGACGTCCTTGTCGGGAATGAAACCCCAGTAGCGGCTGTCGAGGCTGCTGGCGGAATTGTCACCGAACGCGGCGTAACTGCGCGCAGGCACCGTCAGGGTTGCTCCGGGCTGAAGGCTGCCTTCGTTGCGATAGCCGACATAGCGTTCAACCCGCTTCGCATTCTTCGCAAAGGCGTCTGACCCCGTGATCGGCGCGCCGTTGCGGAACAGCGTGTAGTCGCTGACCTCCAGCTTGTCGCCGGGTTCGCCGACCAGACGCTTGATGTAATACTGATCGGTCGAAGCTCCGGGCATCATGCCGTGCAACTCGGTCAGATGGTCGGTTCGGAAGACGAACCCCTGCCCGACCTTGGGCTTCATGAAATGATAACTGATGCGGTCGACGAAAAGCTGGTCGCCCGTCAGGATGTCAAAAGCCAGCGCCCGCTCGCCGCGCTTCACGGTCTTGCCGGTGCGCATCAAGCCTACGCGGCCGCCATTGGTCATGCGACTGCTGGGATACGTCTCGGCCCCGTCGAAATAGGCGTTGAGCAGCACGCGGTCCAAATCGAAGTCGGCCGGCACCCGCACCGGCACCTGGGTCCCGCCGATGACCAGCTGGTATTCGCGCAGCTGCGTCGGAAGCACCAGCCACTTCTTGCCCGGCACGTCACGGTAGGCCGCGCCACGCCGGAACCCGTCAAACATGATCATGACCTCGCCATCCGCCGGCGCGTCGATGCGCTGAGGCGTGGCCAGCTGCGCGATGAAACGGAATCCTTGCGCCACGTAACCCGGCTCCTCGGCGGTGCTCTTGAACACCTCGCCGGTCATGCCGTTGTAGCTCGGCCACATCGAATTGGTCGGGATCTTGAACGGCTGCACGAAGTACGTGCGGATGCCGAGGATCACAATCGCGGCCACGAGGAAGAATTCCACGTTCTCGACCAGGGATGACTTCGGGTACACCGCACCGCCCGTGCGCCGCAGGACATCCTCGAGCGCTTCGATGCCGAGCTTGAGCTTGCTCGCATCGTCGCCGTCGCGGAGCTGCCGGCGCAGGCCCTCGGTCTTCTGATTGAGCTCACCCAGCTCGGCCGGCGTCAGCCGGTCCCGTCGGTAGTCATGGACCCGCGCCGCCATCTCCAGCCAGTGCGCGGCGCTGGTACGCATCTTCTTTTCAACCGAGGAAAAAAGGCCGAACACGGTGGGCTCGCTTTCGTTCGTGGGGGTTCGGCTGGTGCGGTGGCGTAGGCGCGGGGCTCAGTTAGTTCTTGAGCACCTGGATGAAAGCGTCGGGCGGGATTGAGACCTTTCCGATCTGCTTCATCTTCTTTTTGCCCTCCTTCTGCTTGTCGAGGAGCTTGCGCTTGCGGGAGATGTCGCCGCCGTAGCACTTTGACGTCACGTCCTTGCGCATCTCCTTCACATTGTCGCGCGCGATGATCTTGCCGCCGATCGCGGCCTGGATCGCCACCTTGAACATCTGCGGAGGAATGATGTCGGCGAGCTTTTCGCAGAGCTGGCGCCCCTTGCCCTCGGCCTTGTCGCGGTGAACGATGCTTGCGAACGCGTCGACCGGGTCGCTGTTGATGAGGATGTCCATCTTCACCAGGTCCGACGGCTGGTAGGCGCCGAGCTCGTAGTCCATCGAGCCGTAGCCGTGCGTGATGCTCTTCAGCCGGTCGTTGAAATCGACAAGGATCTCGTTCAGCGGCATGACGCACGTGAGCATCACGCGCGTGGCGTCCAGCGTGTCCGTGTGCTCGACGATGCCACGCTTCTCCATCACGAGCGCAAGGATGTCACCCATCGCGTCGTTCGGAATGTGGATCGACGCCTTGATCGTGGGCTCGGCGATGTAGTCTATGGTGCCGGGATCCGGCAGGTTGATCGGGTTGTCGACCTCGATCTCGTCGTGACCGTGCTGCTTCACGCGGTAGACGACGCTTGGATACGTGGAGATGATCTCGACGTCGTGCTCGCGGCGAATGCGCTCCTGAATGATCTCCATGTGGAGCAGTCCGAGGAAGCCGCAGCGGAAGCCGAAACCCAGCGCGACCGAGCTCTCCGACTGATAAAGGAACGCGGCGTCGTTGAGGCGCAGGCGCCCGAGCGCGGCCTTCAGCTTCTCGTAGTCGTTCGACTCGAGCGGATACAGGCCGCAGAAGACCATCGGCCGGAC
Source organism: uncultured Opitutus sp. (assembly GCA_964460715.1). GTDB lineage: Bacteria > Verrucomicrobiota > Verrucomicrobiia > Opitutales > Opitutaceae > CAMAXB01. The sequence goes on from CAYWRG010000006.1 coordinate 76,639, forward strand.
TTCCTTGTAACCCGGCAGCATGTCCTTGGCCGGATTGCGACTGAGCGTGAGCGTGTCACCGGTCTTGATGTCAGCGGTGTCCTTGATGTTGGACACAACATAACCGACGTCACCGGCGCCGAGCACGTCGACCTTCTGCATCTTGGGCGTGAAGATGCCGACTTCCTTCACCTCGGCCTTCTGGTTCGTGCTCATGAGCACGATCTGGTCGCCGGCCTTGATCGCGCCGGAGAACACGCGGGCGTAGGTGATCACGCCGCGGTAGGAGTCGTAGAGTGAATCGAAGACGAGCGCGCGGGTGTATGGATGATCGGACCAGCGCGGCGGCGGGATGCGCTTCACCACGGCCTCGAGGATGTCGACGATGCCGATGCCGGACTTGCCGCTCGCGAGGATCGCCTCCTCCGCCGGGATCATCAGGATGTCCTCGAGCTGCTTCATGCAGAGTTCGAGGTTGGCCGAAGGCAGGTCGATCTTGTTGATGACCGGAATGATCTTCAGGTTCTGCGCTGTCGCGAGGTGCGCGTTGGCCACGGTCTGGGCCTCGACGCCCTGCGCGGCGTCGATCAGCAGCACGGCGCCTTCGCAGGCCGCGAGGCTCCGCGAGACCTCGTAGGAGAAGTCCACGTGTCCGGGCGTGTCCGCGAGGTTGAGCTTGTAGAGACGACCGTCCTTGGCCGGGTACGTCATCGTCACCGGGTGGCTCTTGATCGTGATGCCGCGCTCCTTCTCCAGGTCCATGGAGTCGAGATGCTGGTCGGTCATCACGCGCTGCTGCACCGTATTGGTGTGTTCCAGCAGGCGGTCGGAAAGCGTCGTCTTGCCGTGGTCGACGTGGGCGATGATGCAGAAATTACGGGTGAGCGAGACGTCCATTAGGCGGGCGGGTAAGGTGAAATCCGGAGGGTCCGGCTTTCAAGCGGCAAGGTCGGAAAATTCGGCGAGGCTCTTCACGACCCACGCCTTGTCGGTGCGGCGCGCGAGTCCGGCGAGGACTCCACCCGGCCCAAGTTCGAGGAAGGACGTCGCACCGGCGGCGGCCGCGGCGCGCATGCAGTCTTCCCACAGCACGGAGGCGACGACCTGCTTGACCAGCGCGGCCTTGATGGCAGCAGGATCGCTGACGGTCTGACCGGTGGTGTTGGTGAAGACGGTGAGACGCGGCGCGTTGAACGGCACCGTGTCGAGGAAGACCGAAAACGCGGCGCGCGCGGGCTCCATCAGGCGGCTGTGGTAGGCGCCGGCGACGTTCAGCGGGATGACCTTCTTCATGCCGCGGTCCTTGGCGGCCGCGACGGCGGCTTCGACCTTGGTCTTGTCGCCAGACACGATGATCTGGCCCGGGGCATTGAAATTCGCGGCCTCGATGTCGAAGTCGCGGCAGAGCTCGGCGACCTTCGCCCGCTCCTCGCCAATCACGGCGGCCATGCCACCGACCGTCTGCTCGCAGGCCTGCTGCATGAGGCGACCGCGCTCGGCAACGACACGCAAGCCGGTGGCAAAATCAAAGACGCCGGCCGCGGTCAGCGCCGTGATCTCGCCCAGGCTAAGCCCAAGGGCAAAGCGGACATCGGCGAGTTTCCCCTGCTCCTGCAGGACCGCATGGAGGGCCAGACCGTTAACAAAAAGGGCCGGCTGGCAGACCTTGGTCTGGGTCAATTCGGCTTCCGGGCCTTCGAAGGAAACCTTTGTAAGATCCCAGCCGAGAACGCGGTTAGCCTCGTCGTAGAGAGCGCGCGCGGCAGCAGACTGGTCATAGAGCGACTTGCCCATGCCGACTTTTTGGGCGCCCTGCCCGGCAAAAAGAAGTGCGGTAGCCATAAATGAAACGCCAAGGGCTAAGGCCCGGCGCCTCTGAAACCAAGCCCTAAAACCGCTTGAGCTGAGGGAAGTACTTGGCGTCCGACGAGGGCGGCGGCTGGTAACGGGTCGCGGGGGCGGGCCGCGGGGCCTCGGGTTCGGTCAGGGCCGTCGGCACCGAGGTCGTCGCGGGGCCGGTCGCGTCCGCGGCAACGGGCGAAGCAGGCGTCGCATTGAGCGATGTGGCCGGCGCCGGATTGGCCGCAGCATTCATCGCGTCGATGTACGGGTTCGCGGTGGCCGCTGACGGTTTTGGGGCGGGTTTGCGGGTCGCTGCAGGCGGCGTGGCCACAGTCGCTTGCCGGCGCCATAATTCGGCCGCAGTCGGGGTCGCGGTGTCTTTGCGCAACAGCGCGTGGTCACGCGGACGCATCCAATCGCCGAGGTAGTTTTCCAGCGGATTGACCACCGGTGTCGGCGGGCGGACGGGCTCAGGCGCACCGCGCGTTGAGCGTAACGCCTCGGTTGCCACGGTGCCGGACGGGGCACTTTCCTGTTTCGCGGCCGTGGTTTCCTGCGCCGGGAGCGATGCCAGCGTCGCGGCGCCGAGAGCGATCAAAACCAGGAAGCGTACGCGTGACCCGTCGGTTCGCTGTAGCCGGGGTCGCTGACCCTGGTCCGAATTTCCATGGCCCCAAACCCCGGCCTCAGCGAGGCCGGCTACACTTGAACGGGCGCGGTGATCAGGGGTGGTGTTCACGGCGCGGGCAGGTCTCTACTGCTTGATGAAAATACCCTTGATGTTCATCTCCAGCGCCTGCGGATTCGGGGAGAAGCGGAGGGCGTCGGCCTTGCTGATCTTGCCGGCCTTAATCAGGCGGAAGAGGTCCTTGTTGAAGGAGAAACTGTTCGAGTCGCCGCTGCCCTCGAGGATGCCTTGGATCTTCTCGTTCTGGCCCTCGAGGATGAGGTTTTTCACGACGGTGTCGGCGTTGAGAACTTCGTTGGCCGGCACGCGCGCGTTGCCCTCGATCGTGGGAACGAGCTTCTGGCAGATGAACCCGCGCAGCGAACCGGCGATCTGCCGGCGCGCCTGGGCGAGCTGCTCGGGCGGAAAGAACTCGAAGAGACGCGTGAGCGACTGGGCCACCGTGGCGGCGTGCATGGTGGAGAACACCAGGTGGCCGGTTTCAGCCGCCGAGATGGCGGTCTCAAAGGTTTCCCGGTCACGCATCTCGCCGATCAGGATGATATCGGGATTCTGGCGCAGCACCGACTTGATCGCCAACTCGAAGCTCGGAACGTCGAGACCGATCTCGCGCTGCTGAAAGAGCGACTTGTCGTCCTGAAACGTGTACTCGATCGGGTCCTCGATCGTCACGATGTGCCGGTCGAGGTTGCGATTGATCCAGTTCAGCATGGCCGCCATCGTCGAGCTCTTGCCCGAGCCGGTGGCACCGCACACCAGCAGGATACCGTCCTTGGCTTGAGCAAGCTTGAGCAGCGGCTCGCCGTTCAGACCGAGTTCCTCGAACTCAGGCACGCGGCTCTTGATGTGACGCATGACGATGCTGACCAGCCCACGCTGGTGGAAGCCGTTGACGCGGAAGCGCCCGACCCCCTCGGCGGAGTAGGCAAAGTCGACCTGACCCTCGGCCTCCCACTTTGGCCGGAAGACCTTGGGCACATGCTCATCCACGAAGGCCTGGGCCTCGGGACAGCTGATCGGATCCATGTCGACCGGTTTGAGGCGGCCGGCGATTCGCACATAGGCCGGCTTGTTGGACTTGATCACGATGTCACTGGCGCCGCTATCGACGGCCAGTTTCAACAGATCATTGAACATTTCAGTGTGCGGGGTCATGGCCGGATACAGGGCAGAAAAGGGTTGCGTACTTGGTAAAGTGGGGTGCTTTCCTCGGCAAGGTATCTTTCCCGAAGTCCATGAAGCAGCGCCCCCTTACCGGCACCATCACCGCCCTCGTTACGCCGTTTTACCGCGGCGAAGTCGCCTTTGACGACCTGCGAAAGCTGGTCGACTTCCAAATCAAGGGCGGCATCGACGGCCTCGTGCCGGTCGGCACGACGGGCGAGTCCCCCACTCTTTCGACCGATGAGCACCTTGAGGTGATCAGCGCGACCATCGCCGCCGCTCGCGGACGGGTCCCGGTCATCGCGGGCACGGGCTCCAACTCGACGCACGAGGCCGTCGCGCTCACCAAGTCCGCCCACGCCGCCGGCGCGGACGCGATGCTGGTGGTCGCCCCCTACTACAACAAGCCCTCGCAGGAGGGCGTGTTCCAGTACTATTCCGCCGTGGCCGAGGCGACGGATCGCCCCGTGATCCTCTACTCGATTCCAGGCCGCTGCGGCATCGAGATCAGCGTCAGCGTCGTCGCCCGCCTGCGCGCCAAGTATCCACACGTGTCCTACATCAAGGAGGCCGGCGGCACCGTCGACCGCGTAGATCAGCTCAAGCAGGCGCTCGGCCGCGACATCACCGTCCTGAGCGGCGACGACAGCCTTACCTTGCCCTTCATGGCAGTCGGCGCCGAGGGTGTGATCAGCGTCGCGTCGAATCTCCTCCCCAAGCAGGTCGGCGCGCTGGTCCGCCATGCGGCAGCGGATGAGTTCGCCAAGGCGTCCAAGCTCCACCGCTCGCTCTACCCGGTCTTCAAGGCCCTGTTCGTCGAGCCCAACCCCGTGCCCGTGAAGCAGGCGATGGCCGAGGCCGGCATCATCCGCTCGGCCGAGGTGCGCTCGCCACTCGTCGGCCTCAGCGCCGAGGGCGCCAAGGTCCTGTCCGCCGCGCTCAAGGGTCTACGTCGCTGAGTTCAATCCCCACTCCCATGTCACTTCGCATTGCACTGGTGGGCGCCCGCGGCCGGATGGGCCAGGCCATTGCGGCCGCCGCTGCTTCCGAGGGCGCGGTGATCGCGGCCTCGCTCGATGTCGGCGACGACATCGCCGCCGGCATCGCGCAGGGCGACGTGGTGATCGACTTCAGCTTTCACGCGGCCACGGCCGGCGTGCTCGCCGCGTGTGTCGCCGCAAAGAAGCCGCTGGTGGTCGGGACGACGGGCCATGCGCCCGGCGAAAAGGCGCGCTTGCTCGCGACCGCGACCACCCTGCCCGTGGTCTGGGCCGGCAACTACTCGGTGGGCGTGAACCTGCTTTTCGCCCTCACCCGCCGCGCTGCGGCCGTGCTCGGTGCGGATTACGATGCAGAGGTGGTGGAGATGCACCACCGCTTCAAGAAGGACGCGCCCAGCGGCACGGCGGCGCGCCTGCTCGAAATCATTCTGGAGGAGCGCAAGCTCTCCGCCGACGCCCTGCGGCATGGGCGCGAGGGCATCACGGGCGAGCGCACTTCGACCGAGGTGGGCATCCACGCCCTGCGCGGCGGTGATGTCGTGGGCGACCACACGGTGATGTTTGCCGCGCTCGGCGAACGGCTTGAACTCACGCACAAGGCCTCCGATCGCGGGATCTTTGCCCGGGGCGCGCTGCGCGCGGCCCGCTGGGTTTCGACGCAGAAGCCCGGGAGCTATGACATGCAGGATGTCCTCGGGCTGGCATGATCACGTCGATTCAGGGCCCCCTCGTTGAGGCGACGCCGCTGCGGGCGATCATCGAGCTCAACGGACTCGGCTACGAGGTTCACATCCCGGTCACGACCGCGGAAAAACTTCCGGCGGCGGGTGCGACGGTAAAACTGCACACGCTCGTGATCTATCGCGAGGATGCCCACACCCTTTACGGATTCGCGACGGTGGCGGAGCGGGATTTCTTCCGGCTGATGATCGAGCATGTCACGGGCGTGGGCCCGAAGATGGCCCTCGGCATCATGAGCCGGTTGTCGCTCCCCTTGCTCACGACCGCCATCAGCAGTGGCGACATCGCCACCCTCGCCGGCTGCCCCGGCATCGGCAAGAAAACCGCGGAGCGTCTCGTGGTCGAATTGCGCAGCAAGGTCGGTGCAACAACGGGAGCCGCCCCGGCGGCCACGGATGGCGAACCGACGGCCGCGCCCGCAGGTGACCACCGGGTGCGCGACGCCGTGCTGGCGCTGGCGGCCCTCGGCTACAAGGCCGCGGATGCGGACGAGGCGATCCGCCGGGCCGGACTGACGTTGGGGCCAAAGGCCACGACGGAGCAGCTCATTAAAAAGGCGCTCGGTTCGTGACCGAGCGCCGGGTGGGCAAAACGCCGACCGAAGGTGTGACGCTTATTTACGGAACTGAAAGGCGCTGAACTCGACCGCGCTTTGGGCCGGCGTGAAGGGCTGGCTGCCGACGAACGTGCGGCTGGCGGCATCTGAGGATTCCGTCGCAAAGCGCAGATTCTCGACCGACACCCGCTGGAGGGACGTCAGTTCCAGGCGGTGCATCCAGTCGGCTTCCGGCGGCGTCGTAGGCTGGAACGTGAAGCGGCTGGTGTCCGGCTGGCGATTGATCAGGCCGACCACTTGGTAATCCGACTGCCGCGCGGCCGGTGCCGCCGAGGGTGAGGCGACCGGCGCCACGCGGGCGACCGCCGTGGCGTTGGAGTCAGGCGCAAGGTCGGCCGGACCACGCAGCGCGGTCATGATCGCCGGCCCTTGGAGAGCGGCAACAGCCAGGGCGGCGGCAAGCCCTCCGGCCCACGCCACCCGACCCCACGGACCGCGTACGACGCGCGCGTCGGCCGATTCCGGGAAGGCAAGGACCTTCTCGTCGGCGTCCTGGGCCGCACGGTCGAGCTTCGGATGACGCGGTGCCTGCGAGCGGGCGTTTTCGAAGAGCAGCGCACAACCGCGGTGCATGCGGCAGTATTGCTCATAGGTGCGCCGACGCGCGGGATTGCGGGCAATCTCCCGTTCCAGCTCTTCCACCTCTCCGGCGGCGAGTTCCTGGTCGATGTAGAGATTGAGCAGTTCGATGAAGCGTGCGTCGTTCATTTGAAATCATGGCCGAGCCGGGCGCGAAGGGCTTCGCGCGCGCGGGCAATGCGGCTTTTTACGGTTCCCACCGAGAGGCCGAGAATGACGGCGATCTCTTCATAAGACAGGTTCTTGACGTTGCGAAGAATCAAAATTTCGCGGTGCTTGGCTCCGAGCTTCTCCATTCCGACCGCGATACGATCCACGAGTTCCTGCGTGACCGTAGCGTCCTCCGGGGTTTCGAGTTCGGCTGCGATCATTTCGGACAGCGGCGTGCTGTTGTCGTCGCCAACCGGCTGATCGAAGGAGACGCTTTTGTCGCGCTTGCGGCGCCACCAGTACCAGTACCGATTGCGGGCAAGGTTGGTCGCGATCTGGTAGAGCCAGGTCGAGAACGCTGACTCACCACGGAAATTACTCAGGCCACGGTGTGCCCGGATGAACGCATCCTGGGTTACCTCTTCGGCATCCTGTTGATTCCGAAGTAGTTGATGGACCATGGCATAAATGCGGTCCCAATAGCGTCGCACCATTTCGTCAAAGGCGGATTGATCGCCCTGCTTGAAGCGATCGACGAGAAGGCGGTCCAGCGCCACTTCTTCAGCTTTGGTTGACATACGTTCAACCTCCCTTTGACGCGTGTACTGTTCGATTGTTCCCACAAAGTGAAGCGGTTGGATCAGGATGCGAAAATGAGACCCTGATGCAACGCGCGGGGTCCGTGAATCTTAACTTTCCCCACAAGTGACAACCCGGGTTTGGGAAAAAGGGCTTGCCAATTCAGGCTGGCGAAACGTATTCCCCGCGCTTTGTTGGTTTGTGGGGGTCGATAGCTCAACGGTAGAGCAGCATCCTTTTAAGTTGTTGGTTCCGGGTTCGAATCCCGGTCGACCCACCATTCTACGCTCCGCTGGAGCATTCTTTCACCCCGCTCGTCTGAGCCCCCCGCAGGCCAACATGGCCTAGGGATGAGAACCCCAGGGTTCGACGGGGTCCCGAACAGCTCCAAGGCCGGCGCGAAGGTTGGTCGCCGTAGGCTTGCAATGGAGGGCCATGCTCATGTCGCGCAACAACTCCGCTGCGACTCCACGCGATAATAGCTTGGTTCGCGCGCGCGAAACGCTTTTAAACTGCACTCATTACTGAGTTACGCTTAGTTTTTTGCACCAAGCGCCGTTCTAACGTTGCTGCTGCAACGGTCCTATCATCGACTCTGCACCGTACGAACTTATGAAAAGATTGGTCATTATTGAGGATCAAACCGCCATCCGCGAAATGCTCGTCGAGATCCTGCGCATGGATCCGAACTACAAATTGGTGGGCGAAAGCGGGGACGGCCAAAGCGCGTACACCCTTTGCCTTGAGACCAAGCCGGACCTGCTCGTGCTGGATGCCAAGCTGCCCGGTCTCAATGGAGTCGATCTGCTGCGCCGCTTGAACAAGCAGCTGAAGAATGTGCGCGTGCTGGTGTTCTCCGGTCACGAGAATCCTGTCCTCGTGCGTGAGATGCTCGAGGCTGGTGCCCACGGTTTTGTCGAGAAGACCGCCGGTCTCTTTGAATTCAAAAAGGGCCTCGAGACCGTGGCCAACGGCGGCACGTACTTCGGCCCCGCGGTCGCGGCCCTCCTGCGCAACGTGGTCGCCAATCCGGCGGCGAGCGCGACGACCGATTTTCTCACCGATCGCGAGCGCGAGATCCTCCAGCTGGTGGCCGAAAGCCACAGCACGAAGGAAATCGCCTCCAAGCTCGGCATCAGCGTCAAAACGGTCGACAATCACCGCACCAACCTGATGCGGAAGCTCAATCTCCACGACGTGGCGAGCCTGACGCGCTACGCGCTCGAGGTTGGCCTGATCGAGCCAAAGAACACGGTCTGACCTGGCTGAATGTGGCCGGGCTCGCTGAGTCCGGTGCTCGAAGTTCGTATTCCGGACCGGCCTCAGCGAGGCCGGCTACAGTGACGCGGCCGCGCGAAAGCGATCGGCCAGCACCGCAATCACCTGCGGATGCGCACCCAGCGTTGCCGTGGCATGCGTGCGCAGTCCCGGCTGCGCCGCCTCGGCTGCGCTACAGATTGCGGCAATGTCGCCCTCCGCGCCGGCATGCCGTCCGGGAGCGAGAAACTGCAGCGCAATGATCACGTCCCCGGTGTTGAACGGAGGCTGCCGCAGGGCGTGTTCCAGCAAGGGCTCGTTAAAGGCATACTCCGGCCCTTCGCGGCGCTCCATGGAGGCGGTGCCCACGATGCTGACGACATCGCCCAGTTCACGCTGCAATTGCCCGCCCAGATGCTCGCGAATCTCGGTCACGGCCGGCTGAGGGGTCCCATGGTCGACGAGGATGACTGGCACGCGGCCCAGCGCCGACGCTGCTTGCCGCGCACGAACGGCGTCCGCCAGGGCCTGTGCAATCCGGGTATCGGCCCGCTCATCGGCGCGCACAAGGGCATCGGCCAGGCGAAACAAGGCCTGCGGATGCCGGGTGCGCAGCGCGGCCAGGCGCGTCGGCAGGTAGTCGGTGAGGGCTGCGCTTGGCCCGAAAAAGAGCGGCAGCAGGAGGGCCTCGCGGCCGCCTGCCGTCAAAAAAGCATCAAGCGCCGGTTCGAGCAGTTCGGCCGGCCGACCATCCAGATGCTGGGGGTTTACCCCACTCGAATGAAGCAGGGACACTGGCCGGACGGGCTTTCCGAGGCGTTCCGTCAGGGCGGCGGCGACCTTTCGGAGGCTGCGGGTCGCGTCTGCACGCAAGGAACCGTTGTCGAAGAGGAAACAAGAAGCGGTGTTTGCGGTCGGCACGTGGCGTTAAATGACTTGCCGACCCAATTTGATTACTCAATAAGGTCAAACCACTCGCGTATCTCACGTCCATGAATCTCCTCTCGAAGAAGCTCTCTCTCGCCCTCGTTAGCACCGTGCTCGCGCTCACCGGATGCACCAAAAAGCCGGTTCGTCCGGACCCGAGCTCCACGGTCCTCGGCCCGGGTGCGGGCGGCGGCCTCAATCCGAGTTCGGTCGATGCCGGCATGCTCGGTCTCACCGATCCGTCTGCCTCCGGCCTCATGGCCCGCGGCGACGGCGTCATCGAGGACGAGAACACGATTCGCGGTCTGCTCCAGCCGGTCTACTTCGAGTTCGACCAGGCCGGCATCCGCGCCAGCGAGCGCACGAAGCTCCAGGCCGCTCAGGATTACCTTTCGAAAAATCCCCAGCATCGCATCCTGCTTGAGGGTCACTGCGACTGGCGTGGCACCGCCGAGTACAATCTTGGCCTCGGTGACCGTCGTGCCGCTGCCGCCCGTCAGTACCTCGAGACGATCGGGGTCACCGCCGCCCGCCTTGAAACCCTCTCCAAGGGCGACCTCGATTCCATCGAGAACGCGACCGACGAGCAGATGGGCAAGGATCGCCGCGTCGATATCGTGATCCTGAAGAAGTAAGCTTCAGGTTCTCTCTTTCAGTAAACAAAAAGCCCCGGAGTGATCCGGGGCTTTTTTGTGCCTGTAACCTGGGATCAGGCGACCGAAGGAGTGCCACGAAGAACACAAAAAAGGCCGCATGGTTTTATCCAGCCGTCCGAGCGCCCATAGGCGCAACGAGGGCTTCATCCGCCGAACGACGTTTTTGTGCTTTTCGTGGCCAATCCGAAGGCTGCGACCTGAGCGGGCCAGCAGCCCGCGTTACCAGCTCACTTGCCCGCCAGGCGCTCGAGGATGAGTTCCGACGCCTTCATCCCCTTCTCCATCACCCCGAGGTGGAAGCTTTCATTGGGCGCGTGGAGATTATCCTCGGGCAGGAAGAGTCCCATCATCACCGAGTCGAGGCCGAGCACGCGCTTGATGTCGGCGATGATCGGGACACTGCCGCCTTCGCGCAGATAAAGCGGAGCCTTGCCGAAGACCTCGGCAATCGCGGTGTCGGCCGCATCGAAGGCACGGGCAAGCACGGGCGACTGGTCCTTGGGCGTGTTCGAGCGATGGGGCGGCACCACGATGTAGGGCGTTCCCTCGTGCTGGTCGATGATCTGGAAATTCACGTCCGCCGGCATCCGCTCACGGATCGTGCGGTGGAGGAGTTCGCGGATCTTGGCGGGCGTCTGGTTCGGCACCAGCCGGCAGCTGATCTTCACGAATGCCTTGCTCGGGATGACCGTCTTGGTCCCCTCGCCCTGGTAGCCGCCGCCGATGCCATTGAACTCGAGCGTGGGCTGAAAGCGCACCGCCTCAAACGGGGTGAAGCCCGGCGCGGTGTGAAACGCCTTGATGCCAAGAAACTCGCGGTACTTTTCCGTGTTGCCCCCAAGCTTCGCGAGCTGCTCGCGTTCCCACGGCTCGACGTCGAGCACGTCGTCGTAGAAGCCGGGCACGTTGACCCGACCATCGGCGGTGTGCAGGGAGGCGCAGAGTTCGGAGATGGCCTGGATCGGGTTGCGCAGCACACCGCCGTGCAGGCCGGAGTGCAGGTCGCTCTTGGAACCGGTGACTTCGACATCCAGGAGCACGAGCCCGCGCAGGCCGCAGGTGATCACGATCTGGTCCTCGCTCGGGATGCCGGTGTCGGACAGGAAAACAAAATCCGCCTGCTTCAGCCGATCCTGGTGCGAAGCGAGAAACTTCGGGAAGCTCGGGCTGCCCATCTCTTCCTCGCCCTCGATCATGAAGGTGATGCGCAAGGGCAAATCGGGCCGGCGTTCCAGAAGGCGGGCCACGGCGGCGACATGCGTCATCAACGGACCCTTGTTATCTGCGGCCCCGCGACCGTAGAGGCGGCGTCCGCGAATCTCGGGTTCGAACGGGGCGGTCTGCCAGAGCGAAAGCGGGTCCGCCGGCTGCACGTCGTAGTGGCCATAGATGATCACATGGGGCCAGGCCTGGTCGCCACCGCGCTCAGCCAGGATGATCGGATGCAGGTCGGTCTTGACGACCTCGACCTTGAAGCCGAGCGAACCGAGCAGGCCGGAGACGAATTCCTGCGCCCCCTTCATGCCGGCGTGGGCTTTTGAGTCGGCGGAGATGCTCGGATGGCGAATGAATTCCTTCAGCTTTTCGACGGGGTCAAACATGCCGTCAACCTATCGCAGCCTCCGCCATGCGGCTAGAGGATTTTACGAAGAAAATCCCAAAGACCAAAGCCATGCGGAATGGCGGCCAAGGAAGTCGCGCAGAGACGCAAAGACGCAGAGTTCCAAACCCCGATCCTCTCTTCAGCTGCTTTCTCTGCGGCTCCGCGTCTCTGCGCGATTTCTGGATCCGATGGATCAAACCCAGCTTCGCCAGAGTCCCGCCCCGCCATGGGGAAAACACGGCCTACGGCTGTTCCAGCCGCGCCCGCGCGCTCTCGTAGAGCGGCAGGAAGCGAGGGGCGATTTCCTCGAGGTTTTTGATGCGCGTCGCTTCGGCGGGGTGTGTGGAGAGGAATTCCGGCGGGCGCGCCCCACCCTTGTTTGCCGCCGCCATGCGTCGCCAGAATTCCGCCGCTGCGCGCGGATCGTAGCCCGCCCCCGCCGCAAAGCGCAGGCCGATCGAGTCGGCCTCGGTTTCGTGCAGACGGGAGTACGGCAGCATCAGGCCAACCGTGCTGCCGATGCCATAGGCCGCGAGGATGGCGTTGCGCTTGGCGGGATCGACATCCTTGGCCTCCATGCCGATGCCAGCGAGCAGGCCGACGCCCGCTACCGCCAGATTCTGCGACGTACGCTCCGCGCCATGACGCGAGCTCACGTGCGCGATCTCGTGGCCAATGACCGTCGCAAGCTGATCATCACTCTCCGCGAGCTTGATCAATCCGGTGTACACGCCGACCTTGCCGCCCGGGAGGGCAAAGGCGTTCAGCTGGTCGGACTCGAACACCACAAATTCCCACTGCGCATTGGGCAGCTCGCGACCGACCGACTGCGCAATGCGGCGGCCGATGCGCTGGATGCGCGCGTTGGTCTCGACGTCCTGCGACAGTTTCTCCGTCTTTTTGATCTGCGCGAAAGCCTCGAGGCCCATGCCGGCCTCCTCGGAGGCGGAGACGAGCATGAGCTGGCGACGCCCCGTCTCCGGGACGGTCGTGCAGCCGGTGGCCAGGGCGGCAAGAAGCGCGAGCAGCAGCGCGGCGGAGGATTTCATGGCGGTAGGTGTAAGGTCCATCGACCGCGCCGGCAACCCGCGGTTCGCTCAGTGTTTGAAATGGCGGATGCCGGTGAAGACCATCGCCATGCCGCGCTCGTCGGCGGCCTTGATGACCTCCTCATCGCGGACCGAGCCGCCCGGTTGGATAGCGCAAGTCGCGCCCGCATCAGCGGCGGCGATCAGGCCGTCGGCAAATGGGAACAGCGCCTCGCTGGCGACGACCGAGCCCTTGAGATCGAGCTTGGCTTCACCGGCCTTCCAGACCGCGATACGCGAGCTGTCGACGCGCGCCATCTGACCGGCGCCGACGCCGAGCGTGCGTTCGCCACGGCAGTACACGATCGAGTTGGACTTCACGTGCTTGCCGATCTTCCAGCCGAAGAGCATGCCGGCCCATTCCTCCGCCGTGGGCTGACGCTTGGTCACGACCTTGAAATCACGCGGATTGCCGAGGGTCTTGTCCCGGTCCTGCAGCAGCACGCCGCCGACGACGGAACGCACCTCCTGCAACGAATCCGGGCCGATGCCCTCCTTGGCGACCATGAGGCGGAGATTCTTCTTCTTGGCCAAGATCGCGAGGGCCTCGTCGCTGAAGCGCGGGGCAATGATGACCTCGGTGAAAATCTCGGCGATCGTCTTGGCGAGACCGCCGCCAAGCGTGTGGTTGACGATGATGATGCCGCCGAACGGCGCCTGGCGATCCGTTGCGAAGGCGTGCTCCCACGCTTCCTCGAGCGTATCCGCGCTGGCGACGCCGCAGGGATTGGTGTGCTTGAGGATCGCTACGGTCGGGCGCTCGAACTCGCCGATCAGGTAGGTCGCGGCCGTGATATCGAGAATGTTGTTATAGCTGAGTTCCTTGCCCTGCAGCTGCTGGTAATGCTCGTGAAACGTGCCGTAAAGCGCGGCCTGCTGGTGCGGATTCTCGCCGTAGCGCAGGGTCTGCGCCTTGCGGTAGGACAGCGTGAGCTTTTCGGGAAAACCGCCCAGCGCGGCCAGATCCGGGCCGTCAGCTTGCGCCTGCAGGTAGGCCGCGATCGCAGTGTCGTAGGCGCCCGTGCGCTGAAAGACCTTCAGGGCCAGCCGGCGACGGAGCGCGCCAAGCTCGGCCGGGGTGGCAAAGGCCGCCAGCACCTCGGAGTAGTCGGCCGGATCGCAGACAACCGTGACGCTCTCATGATTCTTCGCCGCGCTGCGCAGCATCGATGGGCCGCCGATGTCGATGTTCTCGATCGCCTCCTCGAACTCGACGTGCGGCTTGGCCACGGTCTGCTCGAACGGATACAGGTTCACGACCACCAGATCGATCAGGGCGATGTCATTCTTCGCCGCCTGGGCGAGATGGTCGGCCTTGTCGCGGCGGCAGAGGAGACCGCCGTGGATCTTCGGGGGCAGCGGCTTGACGCGGCCTTCCATGATCTCGGGAAAGCCCGTGTGCTGACTCACCTCGGTGACCGGGAGGCCCTTCTCGGCAAGCAGCTTGGCCGTGCCGCCCGTGGACAGCAGGCGGTAACCAAATTGCTTTACGAGGGCCGTCGCAAAGTCGACGAGGCCGCTTTTGTCACTCACCGATAACAGGGCCAGTTTTTCCATAAACGGGCGTTTGTGCGCGCCTCGTCCGGCGGTGGCAAGCTTGGGTTGAATCGGTGAGAGGTCAGAAGTCAGAGGTCGGAGGTCAGTCCAGACGAATCCGACGTCGTGGGCTCCCCCCGATCCCGGTTCAAGCCATCCGTGATCATTATGGATGTTCTGACTGCACCCCGGTTTTCCTGACCTCTGATCTCTGACTTCTGACCTCTGTCATCTGCCTCCGCCCCTCGGGCGCTCCGCCGGGCTTGCGCCCCGGGCCGGATCGCGTCTGTTGGAGGGGTGTCCACCCCTTCGCACGAACTCCCCGGCCTGACCGCCCGCCTCGACCGGCTGGTCTATCACCATGGGGGCATGAGCCTGCCGCCGGACAAGCCGCACGCCTTCGTCTATTTCATCACCGTCCGCAACGGCTCGGACCGGGTGGTCACCCTCTTGGGCCGCAAATGGGTGATCGACCATGCTGACGGCACCCGGCTGGTCGTGGAGGGCGACAAGATCGTCGGCGAAACCCCGCGCCTCGCTCCGGGGGAACAGTTCTCCTACAACAGTTACCACGTGACGGCGACCGACGCGCGTGCCCAAGGATCCTTTCACGGGGCGGATGAGTTTGGCGCACGTATCCACGTTATCCTGCCACCGTTCAACCTCGTGATTCCGGCGGATAATCCGGCCGGCTGAGCGCCTAAATCACAGGGCGGACCCTTCATGGCGGGAAAGTTACGCTTGCCCCCACCGACCGTCTGCCTCTCCCTCGTCGGCATTAATGAAGTTAATCGACCTGAACCGCGATGGCGGTATTGGAGCCAACTCGCTGTTTGTCCAGATCGGGGATATCAACATCCTCGTGGACTGCGGGTTAAATCCCAAACAAGTGGGCCGCCGGGCCACCCCGGATCTTGCGGCCATCCGTGGCATTTCCCTTGATCTGATCATCGTCACGCACTGTCACCTCGACCACATCGGGAGCCTGCCGCTCGCGATGCGCGAACACCCCGAGGCGACCGTGATCATGACGACCTCCAGCCGCATCATCATCGAGCGCATGCTGCACAACTCGGCGAGCGTCATGCTGCGCCAAAAAGAGGATCAAAACATCCCGGACTATCCGCTTTTCACCCACGAGGAGATCGACCGGATCAACCGCCGCTTCACCGGCCTGCCCTTCGGCCACGCCAAGAAATTCCGCGGCAAGAAGGATGAGATCGAGATCATCCTTCATCCGGCGGGTCACGTCGCCGGTGCTGCCGCCTTTGAGATTCACCACAAGCATCGCGCCATCTTCTTCACCGGCGACGTGCTCTTCGAGAACCAGCGTACCCTGCCCGGCGCGCGGTTCCCGGCCGGTCACTTTGACACCGTCGTCATGGAGACGACGCGCGGCACCACCGAGCGTCCGCTCGGCAAGGAGCGCATGAACGAGGTCGGCCGCCTGGTCACGTCGATCAACGACACGATCCAGCGCGGAGGTTCTTTCCTCATTCCGGTTTTTGCTCTCGGGCGCATGCAGGAGATTCTCTCGATTCTCCATGACGGCCGAAAGTTCGGCAAGGTCGTCGACTGCCCGATCTATGCCTCGGGTCTCGGCATGGCCCTCGCCGAGTATTTCGACGAAATCTCGCGCAAGACCAAGCACATCAATTTCTCGCTCAAGGTCGTCAAGGACCTGAAGCTCAAGCCCCTGCCCCGCGTCCTCAAGCCCGGCGAGGACCCCCAGCAGAACGCGCTCTACATCATCTCTTCGGGCATGCTCGTGGAAAATACACCCAGCTACACGCTGGCGTCAGGGCTCCTCGGTCATGCGCGCAACACGATCGGATTCGTCGGCTTCTGTGATCAGGACACCCCGGGCGGCAAGCTTCTGCAGACCAAGCCAGGCGACACCTTCCTTTTCGAGACCGCCAATGTGAAGGCCAAGGTCAAGGCGCGGGTCGAGCGATTTGAACTCAGCGGTCATGCCGATCGCGAGGAATTGCTCGAGTTCGCGGTCCAGGCGACCCCACGCAGCCTTGTTCTGACGCACGGCGACCAGGCGGCCCGCGACTGGTTTGCCCGCGAACTCGCGATCAAGGCGCCGAACACCAAGGTCATCGACCCAGTTCCGCTGCAGACCTACCAGGTTTAAGGTCTTTCCTGTCGCTGGGAGCGCGGGCCGCTGGCCCGCTGGTTTTCGGTTCGATTCATTCCGCAATCCGAACTCCGCAATCTACAATTCAGCGGGCCAGCGGCCCGCGCTCCCAGGTCACTCGGTTCACTGCCCGAGGACCTTGCGTACGTGGGCGCACATGACCGGACTGCCGGCAAGATAGAAAATCCGACCCATCCTTAGATCGAAGGTACGGAGCGGCAACGGTGACGGCGTGATAAACTCCACCTGCCCGCCGCCGGCCAGCACCAGCGGAATCGCCGCCGCGATGTCCCATATCTTCACATTGTGGTCGATCGTTCCGTCCAGGATCCCGACCGCAACATAGGCCAGATGCAGCGTGCTGCTGCCGAGGCTGCGGATCTTGAACTCGCGCACCATGCGTTCCGCATCGCCCGCATGGCGCTTATCCATCGGACTGTGAAAGCCGATCATCGTTTGCGGGCCTGGCGCCTCCGTCCGGACCCGGGCCGCGCGCTCGCCATCGAAGAGACCGAAGCCCGGCCCGCCATGCATCAGCGAGCGCCGTGCGAGATCGTAGATCACGCCAAACACAGGCTGGCCGTTCTCCAGCAGGGCGAGTGAAATGGCGCAGTGGGCAATGCCCATCGCATAGTTGTTGGTCCCGTCGATCGGATCGAGCACCCAACAGAACCGCGCCGTCACCTGGATAGGTGCATCCGCCTGCGTGAGCTCCTCGCTGAAGAACTGATCCTCGGGAAAGCGCGCCTGCAACGCCGTCACGATATTCTCCGAGATCGCGACATCGACCGCCGTGACCCGCGTGCCATCGCTCTTCCAGTGGCTCTGGGCTCGACCGAACTCACGGTGGAGCAATTCGGTCTGCGCCAGCACCACGGCACGGGCGGCTTCACTGCGAGCGAGGAGTTCGGACGACGGCATGCCCCTACTCGAGCCAAGGTTCAGGCCGGCACAACGAAATTGTGACACCAAGCCGATTCCTGCCGCCAACCACCCGCTCATCACACGAATCTCCGCGAATAAATTCGGATGAGGACCACGGAACACACCGAACACACGGAATCAGAGCTGCGACCCTGAATCCTATACAAGGGCTTCGGGTCTCTTTCCGTGTATTCCGTGGTTTTTTCCCGGATTGAATTCGCACCGATTCGCGTGATTCGCGGGCAACGATCGGATGCCGCTCCGCTGAATCATGGCGCAGGCCCAAGCTGGTGGCCGTGTTTCACCACGCCCGAGCGCCCACGGTCGTTCAGTTTGTCGAGCACAGCCGCCAGTCGCCGGCGCTTTTCCCCGTCGGCGGCAAACAGATCCAGCTGGGCGGAACCGTCCTCGACGTTCGAGAAACGCACGCTGATCAGCCGCAGCGGACGCCGCTTGGTCCAGGCCTGCCGCAGCAGCGGCTCGACCAAAGGATAGAAGGGCTGCTCAAGATCGGTCGCCTCGGGCAGGCTGCGCCCGTGTGACTCCTGGGTGAAGTCAGGGTAACGCACCTTCACCGTCATCGTGCGCACCCGCTTTCCGTCAGCCCGGATCTTCGGCATGAGTTCGTCGATCATCCGCTTCGCGACCTTTTCGATCAGCGAAAACGCGCTGACATCGGCGCCGAAGGTTTCCTGCTGCGAATAGCTCTTCGCATCCTCATGCTCCGTCTCGACCGGTCGATTGTCTTCACCCCGCCCCATGGCCAGCACCTCGCGCCAGCCATTACCCAGCGCGGTGTGCAGTTCGGATTCCGTGCGGGAGAACAGATCGCGAATCAGGACAATGCCGTGAGCCTTGAGCGCGGCCTCGGTCTTGGTCCCGATGCCCGGCAGGCGACCGATCCCGAGCGGAGCCAGAAACGCCTCTTCGGTTCCCGCCGGCACGACCACGAATCCGCGCGGTTTGCGGAGCTTCGAGGCGATTTGCGAGACGAGCTTGTTGGTCGCGACGCCGATCGACACCGTGATCTGGAGCTGATCCCAGATCCGCTGTTGCAGCTGTCGCGCGACGGCCTCGATCTCGGCCGCCGATTTGAAGCCGCAGGGCGCAAGGTCGAGGTAACCCTCGTCGATCGAGTTGCGCTGGACGATGGGCGTGACCTGCTCGCACAGATCGAACATCCGGCGGGACATCTCACTGTAGGCGCCCCCGGTGTGCGGGACGAGGATCAGGTCGGGGCAGACCCGCAGGGCCTGACTCGAGGGCATCGGCGTATAGACCCCACAGGCCCGGGCCTCGTAGCTCGCCGAGGAAATGATGCCCCGCTCGCGTCCCCCGACCGCGACTTTTTTCCCGCGGAGCGAGGGATCACGCGCCTGCTCCACCGCGACGAAGAAAGCGTCGGCGTCGAGGTGAAGGATGGTGGGCAGCGCAGCCATGCCCCCCACTTTTGCATCACCCCGCTGGCTGGCAACGCGGGATCATCAGAACGGGAAGGTGGAGCGATTTGCCATCAAGACGCTGGATCTTTGTAGCCGGCCTCGTTGAGGCCGGTCCGGCAATCGCCAACTGAACCGGGCTCGGCGAGCCCGGCTACAACTCCGCCTGAGCCTCACAACGAGCGCTCAATCAGATCCATCAGCGCCTCGGGCTGAACCGTGGCGGAGGCGATGACAAGTTGCTCCTGATTGCAGACGGCGAGGCAGACGCGCATCGACGATCCCGAGAAGTCCTCATCCGTAGCGTAAACGACCACGGTGCTCTCGCTGTTGCGGACCGCCACCAGACGGGACCACCCGCGACCGCGCAGGCCCTGGTCGGCTTCCTCGAGGATGCGCGATCGGTCCTTTTCGGTGGAATCACGATCCAGGTCGTAAACCCCGACGCTCGCTTTGCGCACAGCGGCCAGTCCCTGCCGCGCCTCGTCCGGGATCTCATCCATCAGGGCCGTGACACTCCGGGCCAGTCCAAGGAGGACCGGACCGGTGGAGACCTGAACCTTGGTTGAGAGATCGAGATCACCGGCCCGCACCACCGCGCGCCGGAGCGCCGCGGCATCGCGGCTGAGCGTGACCACATTCGCGACGGTCGCGACCACGAGCAGAAAACCCAAGGCGATGGAGCCGAAAATCCAGCGCCAGAGATGGCGCCGAGGACGCGACGGTGCGAGCGGGGGCGGATTCATGGGAGTGAGGAGGCGGATGGCTGAGGATTGATCAGCGGCGCAGGGCAAGCTTCGAGCCCTTGAGTGGCTCGATATCAAGGCGCTCCCCGAGTTCGGCCAGCTGGTCGGCCTTGATCTGACCGACGACGTTGACGAGCACCGCCTTGCGATCGTCCTCGATCACGGTGACGACGATGCCTTCGATGACGTCCTCGCCGCTGGTCTTCATGAACACGACGACATTTTCGTCGGAACGACCCTTAACCGTGACGATCTGCTCCCAGCCCTGGCTGGCGAGCTCGGTCCGGATTTTTTCGACCCGCTCGGTCGTGGACTTGCGGTTGGTGTCATCGAGCTCGATCACGTTGACCCGCACACGCTTGAGTCCGCGCAGGACCTCGGCGGCCGCCGGCTCTTCCTTGGCGGCGATGCGGGCGGCGAACTTGATCAGGCCTTCCTGGAGGTTGACCTCCACGAATTCGCCGCCGGCCGACGGGGTGAAGGATCCGAAATCAACAAAGCCGGGCTCGGCCGCCGAAGCGGACAGGAGGCCGGCGGTGGCGAGGACGAGGGCAGCGAAGGAGGAGCGAGCGAAGCGATTCATGGTGGGTAGGAGTTAGGTTGGGTGGTGGGGACAGCCCCGTGAATTCCTCCATCACCCCGCAGCCGGGGCAAAAGTTGCAAAAGCCTCCCTTCCCTGCGCGTCAGCTTGTCTTTTTCTCCGGAAAGCGCATGGTGTCGACAGCCTCAACTCGTCCAACCGGACGCTTCGCCCCTATGAAGACCCTCGTTGCTCTGGCCCTGCTGGCGTTCTTTACGACCGGTTCCGCGTTTGCCGCGCAGGAGTGGCACCGCGAAGGAAAATTGAAACAAGCCGACGCCGGGCTGTGGCGCAACGCGACCGAGACCCAGAAGCTCGCGACCTGCGCCGAGTGGATTTCCGATTGGGAACGCCGGCGGATGACGAAGCGCACCTACCGCACCATCACCGACCTCCGCCGCGCCGCGGAGGAACTGCGCTACGACTTGGAGTTCCGGTTGCAGGATGTGCGCGCCGACCGGCCCGTGCTGCCGATCGCGAACGAAGCCGCGCGAGCCCTGGGCATCCTGCGTTTCTAACGGCTACCGCCTCCACCGATGAAAGCGCTCGCGACACTGCGCTGGGGCAAGGCGCTCGCCGCCGTCGTGTTCACGGGAGCCACCGTCGTTTCGTTGCACGCGGCCGATCCCGCAGTCCGCACCGCCCGCCCCTCGACCGGTCCTTTGGGCGCCTTTTCCGGAGCCTTGGTCACGCGGTCTTCCGAGCATCTTCTTGCGCCGCAGTCGCCAACGCCAACGGCCCAACTTGCCCGTACCCGCACGCTGCGTCAGCTGGAGGCGAATCTCCCGCGATTTGATTCTTCGTTCGAACCGGCCGTGCCAAGCAGGCTGCTCGAGCCCAAGCGAGGCGCGGATCCCAAGCCACTCTTCTGGCTAGAGGGCTCGCGCCTGCCGCGGGATCGCTGACGGGTGGGTGTTGCAGAGGTCGCTGACCCCGGTCCGATTTACCGTACGCAGGGGAACTCAATCCCCGGGCTCAGCGAGCCCGCCTACATCGAGCTTCAGCCAATATCACCTGGCCCTGATTCGATCACCCCTACTGCGCGCACGCCAGTGAAGCGGAGCACCGGCCGGTTTTCGGCCCGTGACTCGGCGAGTGACAACGTGAACGTCGCCTCCCAGTCGTTGTGCTCCTCCGGATCGATCAGCATTTGAGCCAGCGCCCACTGGTCGGGATTCGTCTCGTCCCAATGGGTGTGTTTCGCCGCGCGGCCTTCAGGATCGAGGCGGAAGCGCCCACGGGCATCGAAGTAGGCCTTGAAGGCGTCCTCAATCCGGCGCGCCTCGGTGGGAGCCACCACCCCGGCCTGCGCCGGCACCGCCGGAAGGCGCGACGCCGCGGCCTCCGCGTCACGCGCAGCAACATCCTGGAGAAAACCGAGCAACGCGGTCCGCGTCAGGCGGCGGAACTCGGCGCGATCACGGGTGACATCGTAGGTCGTGGGCCGGGCCGGACGACCATCCGCTTCCGCGTCGGGCGCGACATACTCGGGATTGCGCAGGCGTTCCCATTCCTCGAGCAGACTCGAGTCGATCCCGCGGATGAGCTCCCGGAAATAGAGCTCCATCTCGACCACCGGCTCGGTCTTGGCTTCCTCAGGCACGGTCTGGCTCAAAACTTTCCAGACCTGCGAGAGATGCCGTAGCAAGAGTCCCTCGGAACGCTCGAGTCCATACTCCCGGATGTAGTCGGCGAAGGATTGGTAACGCTCGTACATCTCGCGCGCGATCGACTTGGGGCGGACATTTTCCCGGTCGGCCCACGGGTGCGCCGCGGCGAAGGCATTGAAGGTCTCGTACAGGAATTCGCGCAACGGCTTCGGGTGCTCGATCTCCTCCAGCTTCTCCATGCGCTCCTCGTAGGGCACACCCGCCGCCCGCAATTCCTCAATCTTCTCGCCCTTGAGGCGGTCCACCTGCCGGCGCAGGATCTGGTCCGGATCCTCGACGATCGCCTCGCACAGGGTGAGGACATCGAACGGATAATCCGGCGACTCGCGGTCGAGCTGCGGCAGCGTGTCGATGAGGTAGAGCGACAGCGCCTGGTGCAGGGAGAAATCGTACTGGAGTTCCGCGTTGACGCGCAATTTCCGTCCGGACGGCTCGGGCGGGATCCACGCGATGATCCCACGGTCCAGGAGCGCGCGGAAAAGCTGCCACGCCCGACGGCGGAGCGCGCGCTTGCGGTGCGCAGTCTCGTGACAGTCGTTGATCAGCGCACGCATCGCGCGGCAACCATCCTCATCCCGGCTGAGCACCAGCAGCAGCATGCCCGCTGAAACATCGAAGCGCGACTGCAGCGCCTCGGACGGCGCGGTCATCAGCTTTTCGAACGTCCGCGCATCCCAGCCGACCATGCCCTCCGGGGCGGCGCGCTTCACGAGCTTCTTGCGCTTGGCTGGATCATTGGCGGCCTTCTCCTCGGCGCGCTTGTTTTCGATGATGTGCTCCGGCGCCTGCACCACGACGAAGCCGCGATCATCATAACCCTTGCGCCCGGCGCGGCCGGCAATCTGACGGAAGTCGCGCACATTAAGGATGGCCGCCTTCTGTCCATCATACTTCCAGAGCTGGGTGAACAGGACCGTGCGGATGGGCACGTTGATCCCCACGCCCAGCGTGTCCGTGCCGCAGATGAGTTTAAGCAGCCCCTTCTGCGCGAGTCGCTCGACGAGGATGCGGTAACGCGGCAACAGGCCGGCGTGATGCACGCCGACGCCGTGACGCAGCCAGCGCTTCATGTCCTTGCCGTAGGGACTGTTGAAACGCACGCCCTCGAGCTCCGTCGCGAGGGCGGCCTTTTCCTCCTTGGTGCAGACATTGAGGCTCATCATGTCCTGCGCGGCCTCGGAGGCGGCCCGCTGCGTGAAGTGGACCAGATAGATCGGTGAGCGGCTCGCCTGCAGCAAAGCGGCAATGCGCTCGGGCAACGGTGTCTCGGAATACTCAAACTCCAGCGGCACCGGCCGACGGTCACTACGCACGGTCACCGACGGTGCACCCGTCAATTTGGTCATCTCTCGCTCAAAGAACGCCGTTTCGCCGAGCGTCGCGGACATGAGCAGGAAGCGCGACTGGGACATCGTGATCAACGGCACTTGCCAGGCATACCCGCGCTCCGCGTCCGAGTAGTAGTGAAACTCGTCCATGATGACGGCCGCGATGCCCGCCTGCGCCCCGCGGGCCAGAGCCATGTTGGCGAGGATCTCGGCCGTGCAGCACAACACCTTCGCCTGGGGATTCACACTCGCATCGCCGGTCATCATGCCGACGTGCTCCGGGCCGAAGTCGCGGCACAGCGACAGGAACTTCTCATTGACCAAGGCCTTGATCGGACACGTGTAAACCGACCGCTCGCCCGCACAGAGCGCCTTGAAGTGCAGGGCCGCCGCCACGAGGGATTTTCCTGAACCGGTTGGCGTGTTCAGGATCACGTTGCGGCCCGCAAAGAGTTCCAGGATCGCTTCTTCCTGCTCGGGGTAGAGTTCGAGCCCCTTGTCCGCCGCCACCTTGAGAAAGCGATCCAGGACGGCGTCCGCGTTATACGGTCCCGGTAAGGGAGCGAGCGGCGCAGGCGGCGTGGCGACGGCAGACGACATCGCCCCACAAGGAGTGCTACACGCAAACGAGACAACCGGTAATTGCGGTGGAGGACGCACCGGAAACGGGGTTTCCAAAAAATCTTTGGGCCCCCTCTTGATTTTTTCCGGCGATTGGCCGTTCTCTCCTTCTGCACCTACTTAACCCTTCCCCCTCACCATGATCACCCTCCCCCACAACATCTCTGCCCAGATGCGCCGTCGCGCACTCCGGACCGCGATGCTGGCGGTTCGAGGCGTCAATGGTGCCATGCGAGGCAATGCCATCGCAGCGTTTGGCGGCTTTTACTGCCGCGGCG
>CAYWRG010000006.1:100783-102305 GCA_964460715.1 uncultured Opitutus sp.
GCTGAATTTCACTGAAATTCGTCTGACCGGACCACTTCCTCCCGGAAGTGGTTTTTTTGTGTCCTGCCGCTTCCGGACTCCGGGCCTCGCGCCCGTTCCTACAGTCCTCTTGCGGCTTCACCACTGAGCCCAGCGAATCAGCCAACGCCCGCCTTCATCCCGCGGCCGTCCAATCCGTCCCGTTAAATCAGGCCGAGAGGGACGCTGGTGTGAACCTTCCTGCGAGATGTCTGATGTAGCCGGGCTCGCTGAGCCCGGTCCGGTGGCTTGCTCGCCAAATCCAGAACCGGGCTCAGCGAGCCCGGCTACATCCCGCAGGCGGTTCACACCCGGGATGAAAGGCCGACGTTCTTCGGTCCGCTCCAGATCACTCCTGTCTTCCTCATTCTCATTTTGCTGTCCCGCGAACAGTCGCGGTGACGACCGTGTCATGAACTCCTCCCTGGAACCCCCTGAACCGTCCCTCGCCCGCACCCTCGCGGTCGTGGATACGGTGCTGGGCCAGCTTTCCCGCCGGCTCCCCGCGCATGTCTCGCGTGAGGACCTCGCCAGCGCGGGGAAGGTGGCCCTGATCGAATCCTTTGTCCGCAGCGGTGGCGCCGAAGCCGCGCTCAGTCACGCGCGGGTGCGTGGAGCCATGCTCGACGAACTCCGTCGCCTCGATCCGCTCTCCCGCCGCAGCCGCAGCCAGATCAACGCCATCCGCCAGGCCACGCTCGAGCTTGAGCGCACCACCGGTCGCGCCCCGTCGCCCGCCGAAGTCGCCGAGGCCGCCGGAGTCACGCTGGAGACCCTGCACCAAGTCGAGGCTCTCGCGGCCGCGGCCGACACCTGCTCGGTCCACGAGACCAACGAGGCCGGCGAACCGCGCCACGTCCTCATCGATCGCAATGCCGCGTGTCCCGCCCAATCCGCCGAAGCCCAGGACGTTTCGGCCACCCTGCAAGCCGCGCTCGACCGCCTGCCCGACAACCACGCCCACGTGATCCGCCGCTACTACCTGGAGGACGCCACGCTCGACGACATCGCGAGCGAACTCGACCTCTCCAAGGAGCGCGTACGCCAAATCCGCGAATCCGGCGCCCGCAAACTGCGCGGCGACTTCATGGTCCTCGCCCTCTGGCAATCCTTCCTCAACCGCACCCATGACACCTGATCCCACCCTCCTCGACCGTTCGACAGATCCTGTTCCGAACCGGAACGCCTCACCACCCCTGCCCGCCATGAAACTCTCGCTTTTTCACACCTTCGTTTTTCTCCCTGCCTGGTTTCGCTCCGCCGAACTCGAGGCCCAACCGGCCGAGCCCGGATCCCCATCCGCGCCAGCCAAGGTCGCGCCCGTTTGGACCGAGACCCATCATGTCCGCTTTCCGCTCTACGTCAGCGACGCGACCCAGCCACGCAGTCGTGGTCAGCGAGGCGATCATCCGTGGTAAGCGGTTTGATGTTCATGAGTCTGATGTAGCCGGGGGGGGGGGGGGGGGCGCGGCGGGGGGCCCCCCCCCCCCGGCGGGGGGGGCCC
>CAYWRG010000007.1:0-36041 GCA_964460715.1 uncultured Opitutus sp.
CCACCACGATCCAGGCCGGAGCGGGCTGGGCGCGCACGAGCCCGGCGACCACCGCGCCGCGGGCAGGCGGACAGATGCCGGTGAGCTTGAGACGCGGGGAGACCGGGACGGACATGCGAGCGATCAGCAGGAGCGATCGAAGGCAGGGGTGCAATCCCGCGTGTGAGGGCTCTGCGGCCCTCGCTGGCCGACCGGTGCCGCCGAAGCGTTCTCGTTTTTCGTTCTCTTACTCGTTCTCAGATCGAGAACGACGGTCGATAAAGAAAACGAGAACGCACGGGGGACATCCCCCTGTGAGGCCGTCGCCCGACACCGTTATCCTTCCGGATCGGAACCCGGATAAACGCACGGCGTGATGACGACTTACCGCGGCGGCGGGTCGCCGCCGATCGGATTGAACAGGCCGTCCTGGTTGATCAGGGCCATGCGGGCGGCGGCCTCCTCGGCGGCCTTTTTCGACGGACCGCGACCGTTGCCGAGACAGGAGTCCTTCAGGAAGACGCGGGCTTCGTATTCGCGGGCGTGGTCCTCGCCGCTGACGTGGATGACGTCATAGCGCAGGGCCTGGTTGCCGTAGAGGGGTTGGACGATCTCCTGCAGGCGGCCCTTGGGGTTTTCCTGTTCCAGCTGCGGAATCAGCCCCTCGTCGATCGGGCCGTAAATGGAAAGCACCACGCGGCGCGTGGTGGGCAGATCGCTGTCGAGATAGATGGCGCCGACGACGGCCTCGAAGGCGTCTTCGTGGGGGGGGGCGCGGCGGCGGCCGCCGCTTTGTTCCTCGCCCGTGCTGAGACGCAGGCAGTGATCGATTCCGATTTCGCGCGCCAGGCGGCTGAGGTATTCGCCCTTGGTCAGAGCGGCGCGGCGCTTGCTCAGCGCGCCCTCGCGGTCCGCCGGGAAGCGGGCGAACAACGTTTCGGTCAGGATCACCTGGAGCACGGCGTCCCCCAGGAATTCAAGCCGCTGGTTGCTCTCAGGCTCCTCCGGATGCTGCTGCAGGAAGGACGGGTGCGTGACGGCGCGGACGAGCAGGGCGGAGTCGCGAAAGACGTAGTCCAGGCGGGTCTGGAGGGCGTTGAGCTGTTCGGTACGGTCGGACACGGAGGTAATCACGACGAGGCGCTGGCGTAGCGGCGCAGGCCCCGGTTGAAGATGAGGACGCCGAGAGCGAACCACAGCAAGGTGGTGGCGGCGAGCCAAAGCAAGTGCATGGGCTCAAATCCATGCAACAGGGTGCGCGCGGGGACGTTGCTCACGACGACGGCGGGCAGGAGCCAGACGAAGATGAGGTTGGCGGCGCCCCGGAACGCCTCGCGCGGCAGACGGGAAAATTCCATCAGGGTGAAGTAGCTGCCCTCGATGCCCTGGCTGGCGCCCAGCCAGAAGGTGAGCGAGACAATCGCGAGCAGCGCGCCGTAGTGGATCAGGATACCGCAAATGATCATCAGGGCGTAGCTGGCCAGCTGGAAGACCGACGGCTCCAGACCGAGCTGGCGGACGGCGTAGAGGATCACGCCCACGGCCACGACGGCATTGGCGAGGCCGTCGAGGTCGAGCTTGCGGGTCGAGACCATGAACAGCGGGTTGCCTGGCTGGGAGAGAAAGAAGTCGAAGTGGCCGCTGCGGACGTTGCGGGCGAACTCAAACAGGTTGCTCCAGAAGAATCCCATGATGAAGCGCTGGACGAGCATCGACGTGCCCACGAGCAGGAGCATCTCGTACTGGGTCCAGCCGGCGATCTCGTCCGTGTGGGCATAGATCACCGCCACGAGAAGCAGGTTGACGGCCATCCACAAAAACTCGACCAGCGACCACATGATGAAGTCGAACCGGAACATCATCGTGCGCACGACCGAGTACCGGGCGCACGCCAGCCAGATGCGAAGGTAGCTCAGGAGGCTCATGATTGCGGAATGCGGAATTCGGATTGCGGAATTACGGAGCTGCGTACGTAGAGCCGTCCGCTCCATCCGTTGGATCGGGCTGGTTGGAGGATGGGTGTTTTCATTCCGCAATCCGCAATCATGACAATCAGCAATAGGTTCATCCCCCCACCGCCGTGTGATGGCGCAGGCCGCGGCGCCAGAGGAGATTGGCGATCGCGAGGAGCGCGATCACCCAGAAGGCCTGCAGACCGAGTCCCTCAATGGCTTGCGACTGGTCAAGGCGGCCCGTGAAAATGGCCGACGGGAAGTACATCTGGTAGTAGTAGGGCAGGAACTGGGAAATCCGGAAGAACCAGGCGGGCATGAGGTCGAGCGGGAACATCTGTCCGCCGAGCACGGTTTCGACCGCGAGCGAGAGGATGACGAACGACTGGATCTCGAGGAACCAGAACGTCAGCAGGCCGAAACAGTAGGCGATCGTGAACTGGATGATCGCCGCCATCAGCGCGGCGGGCACGCCCAGCAGGATGCGCCAGGTCTCATCCGGAAAGGTGAGGTAGTCCTTGAGCAGCGGGAAGGCGATGAGCAGCGGGATCAGCGCCAGCAGGCCCGACACGAGGCGGGCAGCGATGAAGATGCTGAAGCGGTACAGGTAATAGTTGATCGGCTTGAGCAGGAACTGGTTGATCAGCCCGTTCCTGATTTCCTCGCTGATCTGGTAGTCCTCGTTGAAGGCGCCGATGAAGAACTGCATCAGCAGCAGGACGACGAAGTAGGTGAGGGTCTGGTTGAGGTCGAACCCGCCGATCGCGGACTGGCCCTTGTACGCGGCGCCCCAGAGGATGAAGACAAACGCGAGGTGAAAGACCGAAAAGATCGCGCGCACGCCGAACGTCCACCGGTAGACGATGTTGCTCTGCAGTCCGATCAGGAAGGCGTGGCGGTACTTGGTTAGCGTGGCGAACATGGGGCGGGGCTAATGGCCAATTCCCAATGAACCATGACCAATGGCCAAGGCCGCGGTCGAGAAATCCGAATGACGAAATCCGAATGACCAAGGCTTAGGCACGGCGGCCGGCACTTGCGAGGCCGGGTCGGGCTTATTGGTCATTGGTAATTGGGCATTGGTCATTCGCCAGGCCGCTTTCGTCATTGATAGCGCACGGCGGATGGCGTGCTGGTCTCTGGCTTCTGGGGCTTGGTGTCGCCCTTCAGCGCGAAGCGCGCGATCACTTCCTTGGCGAGATTCCTGTAGGCGGTGGCGCCGGGGGAGAGGGGATCGTAGGCGAAGATCGTCTTGCCGAAGCTCGGGGCCTCGCTGAGACGGATCGTGCGCGGGATCACGGTCTCGAAGATCTTGTCCGGGAGATGCTGCTTCACCTCGTCGACCACCTGGCGCGAGAGATTCGTGCGCACGTCGAACATGGTCATGATGACACCGCCGAGTTCGAGTCCGCCATTGAGG
Source organism: uncultured Opitutus sp. (assembly GCA_964460715.1). Taxonomy (GTDB): domain Bacteria; phylum Verrucomicrobiota; class Verrucomicrobiia; order Opitutales; family Opitutaceae; genus CAMAXB01. The sequence goes on from CAYWRG010000007.1 coordinate 3,352, forward strand.
CCGGCGCCCTTGATGCGTTCCACGTTGCGCAGGATCTGGCCGAGGCCCTCCAGGGCCATGTATTCGCATTGCAGGGCGATCAAAAGATAGTCGGCGGCCGCGAGGCTGTTCATCGAGAGCATGCCCATCGAGGGCGGGCAATCGATGATGATGGCGCGGTAGCCGCCGGACGCACGCACGGGTTCGAGGACGGTGCGGAGCTTGGCGAGGTAGTTGTCCGACTGGGCGATTTCAATCTCGGCGGCCGCGAGGTCCTCCTCACTGGGAATGAGGGCGAGGTGTTCGTAGGACGTCGGGGTGATCATCTCGAGGGCGGTGCCCTCGCCGCGGAGGGGGCCGTAGAGGCTGCGTCCCTCCTTTTTCTCGACCCCGATCGCGCTGGTGGCGTTGGCCTGGGGATCGAGGTCGATCAGCAGGGTGTGAATCTTCTTCTCGGCCAGCGCCGCCGCGAGGTTGACGGCCGTTGTGGTCTTGCCGACGCCGCCCTTTTGGTTGGCGATGGTGAATACGAGGGAGGACGACATGGTGGGTTTGAAGAAGACGAATGACAGCAACGGGTCGCAAGTGTCCATTCGTGATTGCCCCGGAAAAGCGGGGGGCCCGGGAATCGTAAAGTCGGGCTTGCGCGCGGGTGGGAATCCCTGCAACTTCCGACTCCTGTCTGGCAACGGCGCGGTAGCCAAGTGGTAAGGCCGAGCTCTGCAAAAGCTCTATGCGGCGGTTCAATTCCGCCCCGCGCCTCCAGATGTATCTCTCGTTACGAGAGTGTGTTTTGGGGATTTCGGTCCGGAACGGACACCAAAACGGACACCAAATTCTCTACTCCCGGAGAACTTGGACCAGCCGGACTTAACTCGCCGACTACCCGCTAACGCTGCGGATCCGTTTTCGTTTATCGTCGTGCTTGCGCTACCAACCATGAAAGCACGTTACCGACTCACCCAGCGAGGAAGCCGAGGAGACACGTATTACTGCGTGGATACCCAGACAAAGAAGCGAACCACGCTCAAAACCTCGGATCTCAAGGAGGCGCCCACGGACGGCGGCCGTCACCTCGGCGTCATGCCGGTCCGAGACCAAGGCCAGCCGATCCAGCCCTGGCCGAAAGGGGTTCGGGTCGGGTTGGAGGAATTGCGCAGCGAGCGCGTCCTTCACGTCGCGCGAAAGAGCCACCGAGCTGATCTGCTGATTGCTGCGGATGGAAACGCCGGCCTGATAGTTGCCCGCGTCGCGTTCGAGCGAAAACAGGACGTCCTCGAAATGCCAGTGCGCAGGCCGCACCTGGAAGCCGATCCGCACGAGTTTCCCCGGGAATTCCGGGAAGGGGCTGCTGCCCAAGAGAATTGCTGCGGCACCCACCGCCGCCACCTTGTCCTCAATGGGAAAACCGGTCCCCGCCGTCGCCTTGATGGGCGCGACTTTCTTGGCGGGTGAGGCCGGCTTCGCCGGCTTGGCGGGTTTCTTGGGCACGGTGGGGGTTATGCCATTAGTTCGGAAACGAGGTGTTGGAACCGGGGCATGAGTTGTTCGGCGGAACGTCCCTCGATGGGTTCGGCAAAGTCCTGGGTCCGGTAGCCCTCGCTGGTCAGCCGGGCGATGAGCGGGCTCAGGACCCGGTTCAGCTCGATCGCTTGGAAGTCGTCGGAATGCGCATCGAACTCCGGCGAGGCGAGGAGGTCATGGAAACGGCGGATGGTGGTGAAGAGCACCGCCCACGGCACCCATTGGGGGAAGTCCGCGGTCCCGCCCGGCGCCCAGGTCAGCAGGAAGCGCCATTGCTCCCGCTGGAGGACGAAATGTTTCTCCCGGCCTTCGCGGGTGGCGAAGACATGGCCGGAGAGTTCGAGTTCATTGAGGACGTTTTGCACGGAACCGCGGAAGTAACCTGTTTCACGGGCGATCTGGGCGGGATGGCCGGCGTCGTGGGTCAAAAGCCAGGCAAACACCTCCGCTCTCGATTGCCGTCCGAACAGGGAACGCATTTTCAGGAGGAAGGAGGCCGGTTGATTGGGCTTGGGCGGCCGGCTGAGGCCGCGACGCTCCATCGGGGGCCGCAGCCAGCCCCAGTGCCGGAAGGTCTCGTCGGACTGGTTCGGCACGATCAAGTGGGGGAACAGCGGCGCGTGCGTCCCGGCTTTTTCTGCACGCTTGGTCAGCACCTTCCACTTGGTGTGGGCTGAGTCTTTGGTCATTTGTTCGGCCAAGGCCCCCAGGATGGTGGCGTCACCCAGCTCGAACTCCTGCTGCATGCGGATCAGGCGAAGGACATTGATCCAGATTCCATTCTGCTGCAGCCAGTCGGCGACCTCGTCAAAGAGGCGGGCGTCATGCCGCGCGAACACCGTCGAAAACAGGACGAGCGCCTCGGGATCGACCAGCGCCTTGCCGCCCGGGGCGACGTGCCCGGACACGCCCAGCGCGGACCATTGCTTCCACAACAGGTCGATGATCGACCGGCGGAGGTCGTCGTTAGAGTTGAGCAACGAGTTTTTCATGGCCGAGGTGTTTGAGCATTTCGCCGAGGAGCATGAGGAAGCCTTCTGAGGGGTTCTGCGTCCGGGTCCACTTGGCGGCATCGAGCAGCTCCTCCGCGGTGGGTCCGAGATCGAGCAAGTCCTGCAAGTGCCGTCCGCCGTCGCGGTCCACCGCGGCGTGCAGCTTGAGAAAGATCTGGTCGCGCCGGCTGATGTAACTGATGGAGAGCTTGGGGCCGTAGTGCCGCGAGGTGAGGCGTTGCTGCAGCCCTTCCGGCAGCCCGCAGCGGAAGAGCGTTTCCTCCGCCACCCGGTCGTTCAGCCAGTCTCCCGGCAGGTCGAGTTGTCTCGCCACTTCGCCGGCTGCGCCCAGCAGCCAATCAGGCAGCGGCCGGGGCGTGACCAAGCCGTCGGCGTCGATCCGGGCGAGGATGTCCACGTCCTGCGTGGTGGTGCGGCTGACCAGCTCCAGCGCGAGCAGCGATGAACCACCGCAAACCACAAAGTGCTGGTAGGGGTGATTTCGGGCCGCGAACAGCTCTCCCAAGAGGCCGAGAGCGCGGTTTAGGATGTCAGGCGTGATTTTCCGCATCCGGATAGTTATACTCACCTGATTGATTATTTCAAGTGTTATTCAACGTCCAGAATGGGCATAACGGCCTTCTTCAATAGCTATTCGCTGGCCTGCCGGAGGCCGGAAGTTAGTCATTCTGCGGGGCTTCCGCAGGCCAAATCACTTGCTTCCGTTGCGTCGCCGCAGGCGGGAGATTTCGCCCAGGACCCAATCAATATAGACCAGCAACGAGACCGCGCGGGCACCGTTGCCAGCCGTGTCGTAGTCCACCGATTCGCCGTGCATGATCGCGTGGCGGTTGAACAAGGCCACATTCCCCGCCCGGTCCTTCTCCGGAGCGTTCACCGGCGTCCTTTCGACGAGCGCGGCGAAATACATGAGCAGGCTCGGCTTCCCCGCCTTGATCCACGCCTCCAAGCGTTCCCGGCGTGAGAACAGATGACCGCCGGTGTAGTCACGGCAAAGACCGTCGGCTTGCGCAAGCATCAGCGGGATCGACGCGGCAAAGTCCCCGCGGCGATGCGCGGCGAACGCGCTGCGGAGGAGGCGCTCCCTGATTGGCGAATGCTTGCAAAGCTCCGCCTCGATCGCGGCGAGTTCCCCGTCGAAATGCTCGATCAGGGCCTTTTCGACTTCATCCGCGCGGCCGGCCGTGAGCGCCGCGCATAGTTCCCGATGCTGGCGCGGTGTCATGCGCGGCTGCACATACCACCCGTGCTGCGCGAGAACCTTTATTTCCCCGGGGAAACGGGCGCGGTCCTCCTCCATCGCCCGGGCGATGGCCTCGAAGTCGATGCCCGAGGCCCGGATCGCCTTTTGGATCGCCTCATTGCGCCGCCGCATCTCGGCATCGAATCGCTCGAATTGCTCGCGCAACGGCTCGGTGACTTTGCTCAGTTCCCTCTGCATCGCCTCGAATTGCTTCACCTGGCGCGCGGTCTCTTTTCCGAAGGCGTGGAACGGCTCCATGTCCTTCTGCGCCTTCGCTAGCATGACGCGAATCGGGGCCTCGGCTTGGTCGAGGTCCTTCTTGATGCGCGAGGCCATCTGGGAGACCAGGCGGCCCAGATCGTCTTGATTCTCCATGGTCGGATTCTGGGGATTGAATGACTTTCGGCCCAACAAAATCGGCCGGCGGGGCCCGCTCGGATCGCAACGGTCAGGGATTGTTCGGGCCACTTCGCGACTTCATTCTACTCGGACCTGCCGGAGATCCGTGACGGAATCACGCAGTCGCGCGGCAGCCAGCAAAAGACGCTGGCGTGTAATCCCACGACTTGCCAGGCGGTTCGGCGTAACGGTGCGTAGATCGCACGCGAGTCCATTACCGCGGTAATCAGCCAATTGGTCCCGGGAATCAGGCGGCCATAGGCGCAAACAGCCTCTTGGGCTTTTGCGTCATGTTGTTCCGCTTTCACCGACTGGAATACTGCCATTCATGTCGACCCTCGCAACCGACGCAGCGCCATCTCGCCCTCGATCAATTCCATTACGGCCTCGTGCTCCAAAGTCCCGGGCAAACGCTTCTCAAAATGCTCTCTCAGAGTTGGCAGCTTATGTGTTTGCACGCCTTCCAGGATGTGAGAAATCAGCTCTGATTTGACCTCAATCATATGTTCCGGCGTCAAGGGAGTAGGATTAAAGTTGCTCCAGCGTATTTCAAAAAGCGCCTGTTTGAAATTCGCACTACCAAGTGCTGAGTCTATTTGGCAAGCTATGCCGCTCCAGCCTCGAGTGTGTGCAGTTTTCTTTTGAGTTCTTCAGCGGCGGCTTCGGAAATCCCGTGGGTCGTGGAAATTCCAAAGCGCGCCTCCATGAACGCCTCGAATGACAACCACTTCCCCTCATGCCACACACGCCGCGTCCAAGCGCACATGCGCAGCATCTCATGGGGTGCTATTCTAGATCAGTTGATCTTGGTGAATCTTACTGCGTCGGCGACGACTCTTCCGTTTCCGCGGGCGAGGATCCTGACGGACGAGGACGTGCCTGCACCCAGCTCAAAGGATCCGAGATGGATCCAAGTGCCCGGGTATCGGGTCTGGTCCACCGTTGTGGTAGTGGTTCCCTTCGCATGACTGATCTCGACCGGAACGATATCTTGCATAGGGCTGGCTGAACCGAATCCCTCGGTCGCCCAATTCAGATAAATCTCATAGATTCCGGGTGTGGTGATCTCCGGCGTCCATTGGGCCCAGCCAGGATTCGATTCTGCGGAAAGATCCAGTGTTGCGTAGTCGGATCCGTGTCTTCCAGCGGCAGAGTCGTCGGTCCGCCATGGGCGATCTGTGGTGAATCCGCGATCGGTGTTGTCGATCACAATGCTGGCCGCGGCAGCGTCGCTGCGGTAAGTATGCGCGGCGCCGAGGGTGAGGAGATTGTCGAGTTCCTCCAGCGGAATTATGGATAGCTCGATATCCTCCTTGTTCACCGAGTAGATGACCCATACGCTTCCGGCACTTTCGATAGCGCGTGCGTATTGGTATCCTGGTGCCTTGGCATGACCGGAGTATCGCTTGTTGGTTTGTTCCACCCGGACATTGGCTATGCGGTCGTAGTGGACGCCGTCCTTCGAAACCGCGATCGAAAGTGGGATGCGGTAGCGCGCAAGATTTGGGTTGTTCAAGATGACGTAGCGCCCGTTGCTCAATTTCAACGCGTGTAGCCGGCTGTCGCCATCGGGCAGGTTAGTGATGAGACGTTCGCTCCACCTATTGCCTCCGTCCGTGCTATGGAGAGTGGCCAAGCGACGATCGGATCCCTGCCCATATGCCTCGATCGCGACGAGTTCGTCATTAGAGAGCGTGTACCAAGTGATGTCATGCGGCGTGTCCGTTCGAGGAAGCTTGCTGAGCGACCATTCGTGCGGCGGTGAGCGCTGGGCGACAGCCATGGAGTAATCGGGCAACCCTGCGCGGGCGGATTTTCCGAACATAAGCCATCGCCCGTCCGGCATCGGTAGTGGCGCGTCGTGGGCGAAAAAATTATCCACTACGATTCCCTCGTGCTCGAACGCAGTGGTCATCGGATTCCATCGATAGGCGATGAGTGGATTGCTTTCGTACGCCGTGGGATTTCCTCGGGCGGAGCGCAGGGAGGCAAGGGCGAACAGTGCATTGTCTCGAACCCAAAAGCCGCACGGGGTGAAGGTCCGTCCGGACACGCCATCGGCCAAGGCGGCCGGGTTGCTCCAACTCCGGCCATCCCGGCTTGTTGCATAGACCACGCGCTGACCCGAGGCGTCCTCATCCTTCGCGCCCGTGCTCCACGTCGCGAAGTACAGACCGTCGTGATGGATAATGGCCGGGTGGTGATTGAAGCCGCTAACACCGTTCTCGCCCTGGAAGATAGTGATGCGCTCGCTGCTTAGTAAATGCAGGCGTTGCCAAGCGATCATCTGTGGATCGGCGGGAATTCCGGGTGCGTGCAGCGCGATCGGCGAATTGGCCCCCTTGGGCTGGACCGCCGCAGGCAGTGCCCGGTCGATCGCCGCCGCCACGTGTTCCGCCAGATACCGGTATCCTTGCGGCGTAAAATGCACATCTATCGGAAGCTGGATTTCGGCCTGGCGCGCCTTTGCGTGGCTGTGCAGGTCGTTGATAGGAATTCGGAATGTGTTCATGACCGATGCGGCGGTCTCGTTGTATAGGATTGCCTCATCCGAGATCCGTCCGGGTGCCCCTTCCGGCACCGGGGTCGTGTTGCACCAAATAAGGTGCGCCCCGGTTGCCTGCAATTGCTTCACGATCGTGATCAGGTTTCTTTCATAGTCTGCGAGCGAGACCTGATGGTGAGCCCCCGGTAGATTCGGGCTGACTAGGCGCGTGCCGTCGGGGCCCATGAAGACCATGTCATGGAGTCCGAAGTTGAAATGTATCACGTCCCAATCGGATTCGCCCAGCCAGGACTTGAGATCCGCGAGACCGCGCACGGTCGGACCGGAGTTCGCGGGTACCCTGTGGACGTTGGCCCGGCCCTGCAACTGCTCCCGCACTGCGAGGGTGTAACCAATAGAAATCGAATCGCCGATAAGCAGCACACGCGGCAGTCCAGGCACGTCCGATATCGCGGCCAGTGCGGGATTGGCGGGAGCGGTCGCAGCCGGAGGCGGATTAGACGTCTCATTCCCTACAGCGTGGAGCTTGACGGCCAAGGTGACGGCCAGAAGGAGCAGCGTTGCTTTCATGGTGTTAGTGGAGACGTCGAGATTGTAGGCGCGCCGTGTGCGATTTTTCGTGCGGTCTCAACGAGGATTGCCTTGCAGGGAAATTGTGGGATTCGTTGTTACCGGATAACTCTTCCGCACTCTGGCTGATCAGCGATGGCCAGTTCAGAATCGCGAATCCCATGGGTTGATTAAAATAATGGCTAACAGCAACTTAGTTCAGTCTTTGCAGCGCGGCATGATGATTGTCGATTTGGTCGCGCGATCTGGCAGCGGTCTTACGCTGATGGAACTGGCCGATGCGCTCGCCGTGAAGCGGCCGACGGCGTTCAACCTGACGCGTACCCTCGTCGCGCACCGCTATCTTGAAAAGACCAGCCGTCCGGTGCGTTTCCTGCTCGGTCCGGCTGTGCTCGAGAACGCGGAGGCCTGGCGACATCGCGAAATCGCCAAGCAGTTCGAGGTGTTGGTTCGGCAGCTCGCCACCGAAATTCCGAATGCCGCCGTGGTCTTGGCTGAAGCGATGGGAGGCGATGTGGTTGCGGTCCACCTGATCGACAAGAACCGACCCGGCATCGTCCAGCACTCGTCCACTCGCCGGCTTGCTCCGTATGTGCATGCCTCGACGCTGTGTTTTCTGGCGTTCTGGCCCCCGGACGAGGAATCGGCATACGAAACTCGTTATCCGTTTAATGAATACGGAACCGGCATTTGGGGGGATGAGCAGAAGCTGCGTACGTTTCTTCAGGAGACTCGTGAGCGCGGCTACGTTGCGTTTGAAGCCCCCACCGGACGCTTCCTCGTCGGATTTCCGGTATACTCCAAGGAATCGACACTGCTGGCCACCGTTGGCGTCTCCGCAGCCAGCGACCTGCCTCTCTCGTCGATGGAGAAAAACGCAATTATCGACAAGGTGAGGAAGGGTGTCGAGGGACTGCATCGGCACCCCTAGACGAGATGGCTATTCCCGACGCGGGAGCCGAGGAGAGAAAACAGTTGTCTGGCCGCCGTTTCAACGCTGACGGGATCGATCGGATCCCATCCGGTAAGTTCTGAGTTTCCCGAAGAGCGTGCGTTTGGCATGGCGCCACCAGCAGTGGCCGGGACAAGGGCCCTGAGGTTCCGGCCCGCGCTGGCGTTGGCATCCGCGTCATCATGCAGCCAGCCCGCGAGGGTGGCTTGCCAGGCTGCGACCATGGGTGGAGTCATTACGGCGTCCGGGGTCGCGGCGTAGGTTCCGAAGAAGCCTTTCGTTCCTAGAAACTGCATTGCAGCCGTCGACTCGCCGTCGCGGCCGAGATCGACATCGGAGAAATAGGTTACCGCAATCCTGCGGCGGAGGAGTTCCATCTGGAGAAAGGTCCCGTTGAGCTGCCCCGGCGAGGTATTGCTGCGAAGGCTCAGGGCGGCGGCAAGCCCGGCGACTTCGCCGGTGTGCACGAACACCGGTTCCAGCCGCAGGGTGCCCCAGCCGATGTGGGTTGACGACATCGCGACCGGGACCAGGAGGTTGTCGACCGCATCTGTCAGTAGGCATCGGAAGGGGATCTGCGAAGGCAGGGTCTCCTCGGCCAGGATGAACTCGCCGTCGTTGAAGCTTCCGGACTGTCGCACGGGATTGCAGTCGTGCGAATCCATCGGCCATTCCGCGAATGCGATCGAGTCGGGGTGGAGGGGTGTCCGCTGGTGGAGCGGATGCCGGCTGGCGTCGTGCTCGGTGAAGACATGTCGCCCGGCAAGCCGGCGCGCCTCCCGCACGTACATGGCGTGGGGCACGTTGCCGTTGTCGCGGTACTCGTCGCGGGCTAGTCCCCATTCGCGCGAGTGATCGCGGATGCGAGTCGGAACCGCGGAATCATGCTGGAGGAAGTAGAGTAGGCCGAGCGAGTGTGCGACATGAGCCCTGTAGAGCTCGGCACGCCGGGCCCGGCTGGCGAGCGGGTAGTCGTGATTGCCGCCGACCAGGTTTGCGCCCAGCCAGTCCATCTTGCCGCCTGGGACATTGACGGCAAAACGGTAGTCTTCAATCGAGCCGTGCAGGTAGTGCGATGACAGCGGGTAGGGACGCGTATGGGCGTCGGGACTGCGGTCGAGAATACCGAGGTACCGGTCCCGCGCGTAACCTGCTGGCTTGAAGATTTCCTGGCGGTTCTCCGCCCGGTTGGTCAGGACAAGCCGGGCGCTGTACGCCTGTACGGCTCGGTCGCCCTGTCCCGTACTGCCAGGGAAAACCCGGCGCGAGGTACGGTTGAAGTAGTGGAGATTGAGGCGGCGGGCGATCGAATGGCCGGCTTCGCCGATCGGCTCGATCGTGGTGAAATGTGCGCCGGCGTGGGGTTCGCCAAAATCGTCGCGACCTTCGCGGCCGACCCGGAACGTGGCGCCGGCCAAGGCCGCCAACTCGGCTTCGTAGGTCGCATCGACAAAGATATCGGCCGTTACTCGGATGGGATCGTCGGCGGGCGCCGCAGTTCGGAACACGGCATGGCGAAGTGTCACGCCGTCCTTCCGCACCGACTCAAGCCTCAGGCCTAGGGCGAGACGGACGCTCGGACAATCTGCGAGCATTTCGCGGAGGACCTTCTCGGCGACATGCGGTTCGAAGCGAGGACGCTCTCCATGGCGCGACGGATCGCCGAAGCGCGAAAGCACATGGTCGGACGAACCTTCGCCCCGGACCGTGCGATAGTGCGATTCGATTCGGGCGACGAATTCGGATAGGACCGGGCAGCGGTGCCCGGCGTAACGGGTGTCAAACACCTGGACTCCGCTGGCCCACATGCCGCCGACGTGGGAGGATGCCTCCGCGACAAGCACGCGCACACCTTCTCGGGCGGCACGCAGCGCGCATGCAACGCCTGCCGGGGTGGCTCCGACGACGAGGACGTCGTAACTTCCGGCTGGGTTTGGTGGGCTCGAATCGAGATTCATGAGGTGGACGGGCGGGGATCGGTTTCGGTTTCATGTGACCGGTCCCAGACGGTCAGGTTGGCTAAGCTCCCGGTCTTGCGCGGGAGGAAGTAGGCGGCGACGAAGCAGGTGATCAGCATCACCGCGTTGGCGATGATCGAGGTGTAGTAGGCGTTGAACAGCCGGGGCCAGACGCCGACGGTTACGAGAATCGCATAGACGGTGAAGAGTGCGGTGGCGGCGATGCCGGCGAGAACCGCCCTGGCGTCGCAAGGCGGGTGAACATGCCGAAGACAAACGCGCCCGACGCACCGCCACCGAGCAGGCCCGTCACGATTAGGATGAAATCGAGGATCGTCTTGGTGGATGCGAGGTAGAACAGCCAGGCGCCCACACTCATGAGCAGGGCGATGCACACGGACGTGAGCCTGCTGGCGGCGAGGTAGTGGCCGTCGGATTTGGCCCGGGCGGCGAAGGCGCGATAGACGTCGTTCACGAACACCATGCTGGTGGCGTTGATGCAGCTACTGAGGCTTGCCATGGCAGCGGCGATGGCGGCCGAAATGACCAGTCCGGCCAGGCCGTGTGGCAGCACGTTGAGAATGAAGTGAGGAAGGATGTCCTCGGCCTTCCGCGTGCCAGCCAGCACCGCCGTCGAAACCTCCGTCGGGAAATGCTGGTAGTAGGTCCACAGGCAGGTGCCAAGGAACATGAACCCGACCCAGATCGGCACGGCACCGAAGCCGAGGACGAACATAGCCTTGCGCGCCTCGCGGGAAGATTTGGCCGAGCACCAGCGTTGGACCGAGTCTTGGTCGAGTTGGCCCGCCAGATAGTTAGCCACGCCGACCAGCACGAGCATGAGCGTAGTTTTCTCCGTGAGGGAAAATCCGCCACGCACCGTCTCTAGCTGCCCTGAGACGGGATTCAGATCGCGGAGCGACAGCTTGTCAGCGGCCCACGCTTCCGAAAACACCTGCGCCAGCCCGCCGGGCAGGGCGTTGGCGATGAAGAACACGCAGGCGATGGCGCCGCTCAGGAGGACGATGGTCTGGATCACGTCGGTCCAGACGACGGCTTCGAAGCCGCCCTTGACGGTGTAGACAGCCGTTACCCCGGAAGCGAGGAGGATGCAGGTTAACACCGGCAAGCTGGTCATCGACGAGAGTAACACGGCAAGGAGGTAGGTGATCGTCGCGGCCCGCACGACCTGCATCGCCAGATAGACCAGTGCCGCGTAGAGCGAAACAGAGGGACCAAAGCGCAGCGCGAGGTAGTGATAGGCGGAGTGCACCGTGCCGCGGCGGAAGAACGGGATGAAGGCGTAGCAAGCGATCAGCACCACCAGCGGAAACGCGAGCGGTGGCAGGATACGGATCCAAGCGGTCTTGAAGCTGTCGGCCGGGTAGGCGATGAACGTAATCGAGCTGATCGTTGAACCGATGAAGCTCAGTCCGATCGCCCAGCCCGGGAAATCCCGCCCGCCGAGGAAGTAGCGGTCCGTGGTCTTGTTCCGCTTGGAAAAGCGCAGCCCGATTGCCAGCGTGAGAATGGCATAGGCGGCGATGACCAGCAGGTCGGCGGGATGCAGCTTCATGTGCGCTTAGCGGTACAAAGCGGTGAGTTCCGACAACGGGACGACCGTCACCTCGATGTCCTCCTTGTTGATGGAATAGATTGTGTAGAGGCGACCGTTGTGCTCGTAGCCGCGCATATAGTGGTAACCCTTGCCTTTGGCGCGACCTTCCCAGCGGGCAGTGGTCTCCTCTGCCCGCACGTTGGCGATGCGGTCGTAAACCAGGCCGTCTTTGGAGAGAGCGATGCTAAATGGGATGCGGACCATGGGATCCGGATTCACGAGCAACGCGTAGAGTCCATTGCTAAGCTTCAGGCCATGATGCCGCGAGCCCTGCTCGGGGAAGTTGGTCACGATTGGATTCGACCAGGTTGCGCCGTTGTCCGTGCTGTACGAGCGGGCCAGGTAAAAGGGTCGCGTGCCGCGGGTGCGGAAGTGAGCGACCAGATGTTTGTTCGGGAGCGTATACCATTCCGCCTCTTCAAGCGTGCCAGCCCCGGGGATGTCCCGGATGGTCCAGTCGGAGATCGATTTTACGCCACCCTTGGCCGCCTTCATCGGGCCCCAGCTGCCGACCCCGCCTTTGCCGAGGATCAGCCAGTCGCCATCCGGGGTCCGCTCGGGGATGTTTCCAGCGAAGAAGTCCTTCGCGATCACTTGGCGCTCGCCGAAGCGCTTGGTGCGTGAATCCCACTTGAACGCAAGAAGGACGGGCTCCTTGCCGGTTGCCTCAGCCAAGTGGGCATCGCGCAACGCGGCGAGTGCGTACATATCGCCATCGCGGATCCAAAATCCGCAGGCGGTGTACCGGCGGTCCGTCTCCCGACCGGTGAGATCGATCGGCTCGCTCCAGCTCAGGGCATCGGCACTCGTGGCGTAGCGTACGCGCTGGCCGGGATAGTCCTCACCGACATAGCCGTCGTTCCATTTCGCGAAGAACTGCCCGTCCCAAAAGACGATGAACGGATGATGAGCGAACGCCGACTCGTTCTGCACGCCCTTGAAAACTAGGCTACGCTGCCCTTTGAACACGGGCAGCTTGTTCCATTCAACCTTCATGGGGTCGGAGGAAAGTCCCGGGACCGCGAGCATTTTGGCGAGTGCCTCGTCGGAGGGCTTTGACTGCGCGGAAAGGACGCAGGGCGCCAGCGCAAGGCCGAGGGCGATTGCGCCGACCGTCGAGTGCAAACGGCGCATCCATTGGCGACGCGGTGTGCCCGGTCCGGGCTCCGTGAGCGGAGCGTGTGCTTGAGCGATCGTATTCGTAAGTGCCTCTCGCGATGGGGTCTTCATGATCATTGGGGTTAGATGGATGTGGGTGACTTAAATTTATCTACCGTCCGATGAGCACGGAGGACTCGGTCTTGGGAACTGGACCGGGCAGATTCCATGCGTCAAAGCGTGCGCGGAGTTCGTGGACAATCTCCCGGTAGATTTGCATCGATTCGGCGGAAACGATGGCCTTGGGCGGTCCAGGATTGAATCCGCGCGCTTCGAGCCCGGCGCCTACATTCAGGGGGAATGTGAGCCGGTCGATGATTTGGCCTACCTCGATCAGGCGCCGGCCAGTTTCAGCGGGGTCGGATCCCGAGGTGCCTTGGTGGGCGCGGACGAGTGAAACCATCAGGTCCGGTACGATATTGACGAGTCCGCCAATGCATCCGGCTGCGCCGAGTCCGAGCACCTCGGTCAGACGCGTATCGGCGCCAGACATCACCGCAAAACGCTTCTCGCGGCCGAGCGCGATCAGGTCCCGGTGGTACGCGAATTCGCCGCCGCTCTGCTTGATACCCAGCAGGGGAGCGCGTTCCGCAAAGGCGGCCACGGTCTTTAAGTCGATTCGATTGCCGGCGAGCTCTGGAAAATTATACAGCATCACGGGCAGTCCGATGCCGTCTGCAACATGGAGGAAATAGGCGAGAAGATCCGCCTGCGAAAGCGGATAGAAAACCGGCGGCATCAAGGCTACCCCGGGAAGTCCGAGTTCCCGAGCGAACTTCCCTAGTTCGATTGCCGCTGCGGGTCGAATGTCGGAGACATTTGCGAGCACTGGAAGAGGGGAAGCCAACTCGGCGACGATCGATAGGACATTTTTGCGCTCAGCGACACTGAAGCGAGGGAACTCTCCGGTGCTTCCGAGCGCGAGGACCCCGGAGATGCCGTTGCGGCGCTCAAATTCCACGTGTGCGCCCAAGCTGACCCGATCGACATGCCCATGCTTGTCGACGGGAATCCATTGGGCCGAATAAATGCCGCCAAGAGACAGGGAAGAAGACATTGGAAGGGATTTTAAGGACGTTTTACCGCAACGGCGGGACGCATTTGCTTGAAGAGAACCCGGCTAGGGTGGCTGTCGGCGGGGACATGGTTTCCAGATGGGCGGCTTCCCAAGCGCGAACCGTCGCATCGATTCCGTCTTGGAGCGGTGTGGACGGCAGCGTAGCTCGGATTTGCTCGAGCGGAGCCAAGTCGTAAACTCGATCGCAGACTGAAGTGGCGTGTTCCGGATGCTCCCTCAGGTAGGGCTCTGTGGGAATTTCCACGACACGCAGTTCTCGATCCAGCGAATGGGCAATAGCTTCGTAGTAGGCGCGCATGGTCACCGTCTGCGGTCCCGGAGCATTGAAGATGCTTCGGCTCGTACCAGGTAGATGCACGAGGGACAGGATCAGCGTGACGAGATCGTTACAGAAGATCGGTTGAACAAGAAAACGTCCTCCATCGGCCAGTGCGATCGGCTGTCCTTCGAGGATCTTTCGCGGAAGCAGCGGGTCGCGAAACGCCGGCGGTAGGCAGCCGAGATGGGAGCCGGGGCCGTAGACGTGGGAGGGCCGCACGATAGTCCAGGGCAGGTCAGCGGGGGCGTCGTTGGCGAGCGCTACTTCGCAACGCCGCTTTTGAAAACCATAGCCAGCGGAAGCGAAATCCGCCGGTTCGACGGGTTGGGGAATTTTTTTCCTTACCGGATCGTACACTGAATCGGTGGAGATGAAAATCAACTGACGAGCGCGACCAGAGAACACCGCGAGATCCTGGGCGATGTGTTCGGGCTGAAACGCTATGCAGTCGATTACGGCATCCCATGTGACTCCCACCGAACCCACTGCCTTGACGAAGGCAGCAGGATTATTGCGATCAGCCATGAGGCGAGTGACTCCGGCTGGAGCAGGGCGCTGTCCCCTTGTAAGAATCCACGTCTGGTGACCCGAGGCCCAGGCCATGCGGGCAAGGGCTCCGCTGATGAATCCTGTGCCGCCCAAGATGAGCAGCTTCAGACCCTGGGTTCCGCGTGCCGGAACAGGAATATGATCAGTGTTCATGGGAAACCCGCGGAAAAGGCGGACTCCTAGTAAGAGTCGTTCCTTTCACGATGGAGACCGGATCTTTCCGTTTGTACCCAGGGAAACGGGAAAGTGCAGGGTGGATCAGAAGCTGTAGGTGGTCGTCAGCCGGAATCGCCGAGGATCCCCGAAATAGATATTACTAAAGTTCACCGCGGTCGAGAGGTACTCCTCGTCCAGCACGTTCTCGACCTGGAGTTGGATGCGCCACGATTCCCGCGTATAGCCGATGCCCGCGCTGAGCACCTCGTATTCGGGGAGGATGAAGGTGTTGGCGCCATCGCCGAAACGGTCCGCCACACTCTTGTAGCCAAGGGAAACGGATAGCCCGTTCAAGGGATCCTTCGTGAAGTCGTAGCGGGCGAACATGCTCCAGTTAAATCCAGCGTTCGCGTTGCGGAAATAGGTTCCCGTTTCGGATTCGCCGTCGAGATCTGAGAATCCGGCGATAAGATTCAATCCGTCGATCGGTTGGGCAGTGATGTCGAGCTCCCATCCCTTGTTAGTTGCCTCGCCTGCCTGAATGGAGGCCGGAAAGCCGTTGATCACGGTGGCGACGATGAAGCCGTCCTCCACAGTTTCAAACCGCGCGAAGGTTCCGGTCAGCCGTCCGTCCCACAGATTGACCTTGATGCCGACCTCATCCGACTCGCCTGTACCGTTTCGCAGCGCGTTGCCGAGACTGTCGAAGCCGCTGCGCGGACGGAAGGTTTCCGAGTGGTTGAGGAAGAGCGAAACGCTGGGAATCGGCCGGTACACGACTCCATAGGAGGGCGACCATTGGCTGTTCTTTCCGTTGATGATGTTGTTGGCAGGATTGAGCCGGTTATTCGAATTGGAGCGAACACCCTGATAGCCGACACCACCCGCGATCACCACGCGGTCTGAGAAAAGATTGATGTTGTCTTGGACACCAAACGTGAAGACGTCGCTATTACTGATGTTGCTAGACGTGACGGAGCTGAAAGTAAGATCTGGTGGTAGATTTGTTCTCTGCCACTGTTCGACCCTCATATTGAGAGGCCGTGGATTGATCAGGTTCTGCGAGGCGGCGTTGTAGCGCAGCTGGATGCCGTAGCTCTCCGAGGTTAACAGCGATAGATAGGTTAGCATCTGGTGCCGGGTGGGGCCGAGTTCGAACCGGCCTGCCAGATCCATGAAGACGCTCCCGCTGGAGCCATTGTCAAAGTTGACGTCGTATGTAGAGCCCCGTGTCCGAATCTCCACCCAATCCGGATTTTCAAACAGGGTGTTGTTCTGGTTTCCGATGACCGCACCACTTGCGCTGATGAAATCGAAGTTATTGCCGTGGTAGGTTTGTCGGTTGCCCTCATCATACGAGTAGCGACCAACCAGCTTCAGGGTCCAGCTCCCGATGTCATACTGAAACCCAGCCTCGCCTAGGTAAACGTCGGTCAGCTTGAACGTATTATTGCCAGGACCGGCAATTACCGTGGTTACCGGAAGGATGCCGAGTCCCAGGCTCCGTCGAGTCGGATTGGCGGAATCGTACGCGGCTGCGCGAAACGTATGGGATGGCGTCGTTCGATCAAAGAACTGCGCCTCCCACCGGGTCCAAACTTTGGTGTTCTGTGCCAAATCGTAGTCGAAAAAGGCATAGAGCGCTGTGCGGTTATCGTTGTTGCCGCCTTGGGCTTTGCCCTCCTGCACAGCGGCGGCCAGACGATAGCCAAGTTTTTTTTCTAGCAGCCGGTTGCTAGTGTCGATTTCGAACCGGCCGAGGTTTTTGCCATCCATCTCGTCGACGGACAATTGAAGCGTGGTCATCGGAACGTCGAGCGGGCGCTTCATCACGCGGTTCACGACGCCGCCGACTGCGTGGGACCCATAAAGTGCCCCGGCCGGGCCCTTGATAAACTCGTAGCGGCTCACCCCGATCATGTCGTATGAGGCGAGACTTACCAAGCCCTCGCGCAGGCCATCGGTGAGGCCGAGTCCGCCGATTTCGGATCCGCGCATGGTCAGGCTCCCTGCGCCTTTGGTTGATCCGCGCGATACGCCGGCGACGTAGTTGGCGATATCTTCCATCTCGATGAGTACGGAATCCTTGATGAATTTTTCGTTCAACGAGACCACGACCTGAGGTGACTCCATGACGCTGATATTCATGCGGGTCGCTCCGAGGGAATTCGTGGTTCCATATCCGCGGTCGTTAATTGCGGTTACTTCGAACGGCGACAGTCGAACGACTTCTTCTGGCGTTGGAGCATTGTTGGTTTGGGCGGCAAGTGGCCACGCCAAGGCCAATCCAACTGAGATCAAGGGGACGCGGGACGGGGTATTCATGGGGTTGCTGTTCTTTTATCTGCCGGACGGTGGATGGGATTTAGGGGCTAGCTGTGGATTTCGGAGTCCCTGTGTAGCCACTGGTTTTGGGGAATTGGGGAAGAGGGTGCATGGCACTCCATTGGCGCTCGTGGGCGTACATCGAGTATGCGGGAACTCTCTCCTATGAACCAGGGGTCGACTGCGACTAGGGGGTAAACGAGGTGCGTCTTAATGAGTCATCTATTCTGATCAAAAAAACAGAAAGGATGACAAAGGTGTCAATCGCACAGGTCAAGTTATTTTCTTACACTCTATGTTTAGTCTAACCCCGTATCCCGGTGCGTCCTCGTGGCTATTCGGAGATTGCTGAACAGCGCTCGTGGCCGCTGGGGCAAGAGCCTGAAAGTGCAGCTCGGCATTTTCAGCGTAGTTCCTAAGCGGGGAAGAATGCGCTTTGCGCCGTTCACACCGCCAGAGAATGCTGGCTCGCGCTGGCCATCGAATGGCCGGGTTCATGGGGTCCGGTCGTTCTGCGGCTCCGCATAATTTTGATACCACCGGGCACCATTGATGGTCCAAAAACGGACACCAAAACGGACACCAAAAGGCTAAATTTGGCAGTGCCGGAGTAGTGCCGGATTATGCTTGGTTACCTCTGAAGAGGCTCCATCTTGAAGGTGCAATTGCGCCGATAGACGACCAATTCCGCCCCGCGCCTCCAGAGGGAATCTCAGGCCGGTGGCACAGAAATGTCACCCGGTCCCGCTGGAGCGGCCTCAGGCCCGGGCGGGGCCCTGACCCAGGCCGGGAGTGGGTGCCGGGATGGCCGCCTCAACCGGTGACCGCGAGTCGCCCTTTTCGTAATCGAACTGCACGCTGAAGCGGAAGGTCGAGCCTTCGCCCGGGGTGCTGTCGACCGAGATCGCGCCGCCCATCAATTCGCACAGGCGCTTGGAAATCACCAGGCCCAGACCGGTCCCGCCGCGCCGGCGTTTCGATGACGCGTCGACCTGGCTGAAGGGCTTGAACAGCTCGGCAACCTTTTCCGGGGGGATGCCGATGCCGGTGTCTGTGATCGTGAAGAAGACGCGGACCTGATGGCGCGTGGTGCCTGGCAGGGGCTCGCCGCGAATGCACGTCAGGTTGACCGTGATGGATCCGCGCTCCGTGAACTTGATCGCGTTGCCCACCAGGTTGGTGAGGATCTGGCGCAGGCGGTGCGCATCGCCGTTGACGATGACCGGGACGGCCGGGTCGATCCGGAGGTCGAGCTTGAGCGCGGCGGCGCGGGCGCGCGGCTGGAAAAAGGCGATGACGTCCTGCACGCCGTCGCGCAGCGCGAACGGGGCGTGCTCGATCTCGATCTTGCCGGCCTCGATCCGCGAGAGATCGAGAATGTCGCTGACCAGCACCTCGAGCGCGTGGCCGCTGTTCTGGATCATCTCGACGTAATCGCGCTGGTCGGGCGTGAGCGATGTTTCGCGAAGCAGCTTGGCAAAGCCGATGACGCCGTTGATCGGCGTGCGGATCTCGTGGCTGACCACGGCGAGAAACTCACTCTTGGCGCGGTCGGCGGACTCGGCGGTTTCCTTGGCCCGCAGCAGGGCGGACTCGGCCTCCTTGCGCAGGGTGATGTCGTGGCCGACGGCCTGGTACTCGAGGACGGTGCCCTGACGATCCTTGATCGCGCGGTGGGTCCAGTGGAGGCTGACGTTCTTGCCCGAGGCGTCGGCGATGGCGCCCTCAAAGGCCGCGCTCTCCGGCAGCGGGCCGCCCGCCTTGGGGTAGCCGAGCGTCTGGAGCGGGAAGGGCTGGCCGAGCAACTCGGCGCGCTTGCGTCCGAAGAACCGCAGGTACGCGCCGTTGACGAACGTGAGTTTTCCATCCGCGCGATAACGACAGATCAGGTCGACCTGATCCTCGACGATGCCGCGGTAGCTCGCTTCCACTTTTTGCAGGGATTGCGCCATTCGCTCAATCTGCCGGGCCAAGCCGATGACTTCGTCCGTGTCACTGTCCATCTCGTCCAGGCCGGGTTCCTCGGGCAGATCCGTGCCCGCGACTTCCTTCATGTCCTTCAGGCGCTGGATCAGCGTGCGGTCCCAAACATAGCCGGCGAGGACCAGCAGGACGCTGCCAATGATCGCGAGGCCAACGACCCAGTAGGTATCACCCAACCGGTCGCGCAGACCTTCGTCGAGGGCGATGGCGATGAGTGCGGCAACGAGGCTGAAAGCCAGCGCCAGAATCATCACGGTCTTTCGCCTGATGGCTGAGAGCATTTGCGGGAGCGACCCTATCGCCGACCGCTTCGAAGTCTAATTTAAAAATTTGTAAACCAGCTGCCATTCGAAGGATACCACCCATTTGTACCTACTCAATCCGGGCGAAGTTCGTTGAGTGGCCGCAGGGTTTTTAGCTCGGGCACGCTGCGCGCGATGACGAGCACGACGAGGAGCGTGCCGAGTCCGCCCCAGACCACGGCGCCCACGGGTCCGATCAGGGCCGCCATCAGCCCGGCGCGGAGGGTGCCAATCTCGTTGGAGGAACCGATGAAGATCTGGTTCACGGACGTGACGCGCCCGCGGAGGTGGTCCGGGGTGAGCAGTTGCACGAGCGACTGGCGGACGACGACGCTGACGTTGTCGAA
This sequence comes from uncultured Opitutus sp., assembly GCA_964460715.1. GTDB lineage: Bacteria > Verrucomicrobiota > Verrucomicrobiia > Opitutales > Opitutaceae > CAMAXB01. Next base: position 23,331 of record CAYWRG010000007.1, read on the forward strand.
CACGCCGGTGAACACGAGGGCGACGAAGGAAAGCCAGAACCATGGCGATAGCCCGAAGACGATGATCGCGAGCCCGAAGCCCGCGACCGCCCACAGCAGGCCGAGGCCGGGCCGGGCCATGGGGCGGCGGTGCGCGATCCACAAGGCCATGCTGAACGCGCCGATCGACGGCGCGGCGCGCAGCCAGCCCAGACCAATCGGGCCGACATGGAGAATGCGATCCGCATAAAGCGGCAGCAGGGCCACGGCTCCGCCGAGGAGCACGGCAAAGAGATCGAGGCTGCTGGCCGCGAGGATGACCTTGCGGCTCCAGATGAATTCGGCGCCGGCGAGCATGCCGCGCGCGCGGCCGGGTCCGGTCGGCGCCCGTGCGGCCGCGGTTGGTCGCACGCCGGCGAGCAGGACGACCAGGACCAGTCCCCCGAGAGCGTCGAGGAGATAGACCACCGGGAAGCCGAGCCAGGCGATGACAAAGCCGCCAATCGCCGGCCCCGCCATCGTTGAAATCTCGAACAGACTCGAATTCCACGTGATGGCGTTACTCAACGCCGTCGGCGGGAGCAGCAGCGGGATGATTGATGAGCGCGCAGGCCAGCCGATGATGCGCAGCGTCGCCATGAGAAGGAGCAGCAGGTAGACAAGTGGCAGCGCGGGCTTGCTGAAGTCGAGCGCTTGGGCGCCGGTGTCGTGCTCGAAGCGTGCGGCGAGCCCGGCCAGCGCGCGATTGGCGGCCTCCAGCACCGGCAGGCGCGGGATTTCCGCGTGGCGCCAGGTGACCAGCGCGAGCAGAAGCGAAAGAAACGCAATGGCCCCGGCGGTTACGGCGATGAGCCGTTTGCGGTCCAGCCGGTCGGCGAGCACGCCCGCGGGCAGGGAGAACGCGAGGAGCGGAAGGACATTGATCAAACCGACCAGGCCCAGCGCCGTTGCGGAATGCGTCCACTGATAGATCTGCCAGGCGACCGCGACCGTCGCCATCTGCCGTCCCATGTTGGAGCAAAACGCCCCGATCAGGTAGCGACGATAGTTGGGATGCCGCAGCGCGTGGTACGGGTCGTGATCCGCCATGACGAAAGCCGAGACATGGCCGGAGTCAGGTCGATTGACCAGCGAGTTTCCGCCGAGTCCGTCGTGCCGCTCATCGTTCTCGTTCTTCGTTATCTACTCGTTATCTGATTCAGGATCGGATCGGACGGGCTGGGGATTCGGCCCCATCAACCCCAATCCTGAGAACGGGAACGATGAAGAGAACGGGAACGAAACCGAACTCACCGACCGCCGCGCATCACGTCGAATGCGGTCACGGCGGCGGCGGCGCGGGTCTCGCAGCCCAGCTTGCGAAAGATGTTCTCCACGTGCTTGTGGATCGTGCGCAGGCCGGCGCCGAGAATGGTGGCGATGTCCGGATTGCTCTTGCCGCGGGCGATCCAGAACAGGACCTCCGACTCGCGCGAAGTGAGCCCGAGCACGGTGAGCGCGGCAGGTTGGGCACTCGGGACTTTTTCCTCGAGCACGAGCAGCGTGAGGTCGTCACGCCCCCGCTCCGCAAAGCGGCGGGCGTGCAGGGGCGATTCGGGACGGGAGAGGCTCGGCGGCAGGCTTCCGGCCTTATAGTCCGGGCAGTGCTGGTGCAGCAGATCCTCGGCGAGGCGGGTGCTGAACACGATGGCTCCACTCGCGTCGGTGATGAGCACCGCGCGGTCGAGCGACTGGCGCAACTGGTTCTCGGCGTCGATGCGCAGGCTCAATTCCTCCTCGAGTGCGCGTTGCAGCCGCCGGATCTCGAGGTGGGCGCGGACGCGCGCAAGCACCTCCGGTGGGTAGGCGGGTTTGAGGATGTAGTCGACGGCTCCGGCGCTGAACGCGCGGACCTTCTCGTCCGGCTCGTTGAGCGAGGTCATGAAGAGCACGGGAATCCCGCTCCATGCCGGATTGGCCTTCAATGCCGCACAGGTCGCAAAGCCATCCAGCCCGGGCATGATTACGTCGAGGAGGATCAGATCGGGCAGACCGTGCTCCAGCTGCTTGAGCGCACTGCGGCCGCTCTCGGCGACGCGGACTTGGTAGCCGGTTTCACCAAGGGCCTCGATCAGGAGACCGACATTGGCGGGCGTGTCATCGACCACGAGAACGGAGGGAGCAGGCGTCATGAAAGGCGGGTAGAAGAGGTGGAGCCGGCGGCTCGCTCCAGGATGAGGCAGATGCGGTCCATCTGGTAGGAGGAGGCGAGGGAATCGAGGGAGGAGGAGAAGGCGGCGGAGCGGGGATCGTCGGTCTTGAGGACGGCGAGGCGGGCGCGGAGGGCGCGGACATCGCCGCGTCGGGCGAGGGCGAGGAGTTCGGCCAGGACGATCGGAGCGGGCAGGACGGGCGCGTCGTCAGAGCCTGCGGCGGCAGAGGCGGCAGGGAAGGGCGAACGGGAGCCATCGCGGGTCCAGCGGAGATTGAGGGCGGTGCCGATGCGGGCGATGAGATCGGACTCGCGGAAGGGCTTGGGCAAAAAGTCGTCACAGCCCGCGGCGAAGGCGTCATCCCGGTTGAAGGTGAGGACGCTGGCCGACATGAGGATGATGCGGATCGATTCGCCGCGGCGCTGTCGGAGATGGCGGGTGAGTTCGAGTCCGTCCATGCCGGGCATGCGCAGGTCGAGGATCACGAGGTCGGGTTTGAGCGAATCGAGCAAAGCGAGGGCCTCCTCGCCCGAGTTGGCCGGCGTGACCTCGAAGCCGAGCGGCGAGAGGAGATCCTTGAGCAGGCTGCGGTTGACCACGACGTCGTCGACGACGAGGACGCGCTTGCGCGGCCCCTCGTAGCCGACGACGGGTGACTCGGTGGCCAGCGCAACCGGGGTGTCGATCGACTCGAGCGGAATGGAAAAATGAAAACGGCTGCCTTCCCCTGGCGTGCTGTCGACGGCGAGCGTGCCGCCGAGGAGTTGGACGAGGCGCTGGCTGATCGCGAGACCGAGGCCGGTGCCGGGCTCGGGCGGACGCCCGTCGACGGCCTGCTGAAACGGCTGGAAGAGCCGGGCCTGGTCGGCCGGCGAGAGGCCGACGCCGGTGTCGCGGACGGCGAACTCCAGCTGGCCGTCCGCGGCCGGGGTGATCTTGAGCTCAACCTCGCCCTGGGCGGTGAACTTGACCGCGTTGGAGAGCAGGTTGTCGAGGACCTGGCGGAGCTTCTGTGCATCGCCGACAAACATCTCGGGCAGGTCCGGCGCGGTGGAGATGACGAACTGCAGGCCCTTGGCCGCAGCGCGCGGCTGGAGGGCGGCGGCGATGTCGCGCAGGAGCTGGGGGAAATGGAGCGGCGCAGGCCGCAGTTCGAGTTTGCCGGCCTCGATCTTGGAGAAGTCGAGGACCTCGTTGATCATGCGCAGAAGGTGCTCGCCGCTTGTGCTCACCACCTGGATACGCTCCCGGTTGCGCTCGGAGAGCTCGGGCTCCTTCATCAGGACGTGGGAGTAGCCGATGATGCCGTTGAGCGGCGTGCGCAGCTCATGGCTCATGTTGGCAAGGAAGAGACTCTTGGCCCGGTTGGCGCCCTCGGCTTGCTCCTTGGCGACGGCGAGTTCGGCCGTGCGCTGGGCCACGACCTGCTCAAGTTGCCGGCGCTTGCGTTCGCCCGTCCGAAGCCGCCAGCGCACGAAGCCGAGCACAGAGCCAACCAGCAAAACGGCGTACAAGGCATAGGCCCCGCGGCTGCGCGGCCACGGCGGTGCCACGCTGAAGGTCAGCTCGGCGGCCTCGCTGATGTTGCCCTCCGCGTCGACGGCGCGGACACGGAAGGTGAACGGACCTCCCTCCAGATTGGTGTAGGCCGTGCGGCTTGATTCAGAAAGCGGCGACCACTCGTCACTGAAACCAACGAGCATGGTCTGAAAGCGGAGTGCGTCGGAGCTGGCGTAGCGTGGCGCGCCGTAGGTGAACGTCACCGGAGCGCGGGAGTAGTTGAGCTGCACCGGGCGGCCGGAGGCGGCGGTCGCGAGTGACTGGATTGTCCCCTCGGCCTCGAAGTCGCGAATCAGCGTGGCCCAGGCCGAGCGATCGGGCTCTGCCCGGGCGAGCTCGATCCGCACGGTGCTGTTGTAGCCGCGCGACCAGAGCACGTCGCCGGCCTCGGTCGACTCGATATGAATGACGGCGCTGCCGGCGAAGCCGATCTGCTGCTGGGCTCCCGCCGGAGCGGGCAGCCACCCGAGGGTGCCATCGGCCTGCCGTCGGAACCGGCCGAACGGATGTGCGGCGGTGATCATCGAATCCTCGAAGATCGAGGTCCACACGTCGCCCGAAGGCGTCACGGCCATCGGCGTGGCCTTGAGATCGCTCCGGCCGTCGACGGTGAAGCGATCCTCCGGTGTGAAGCGCCGAGTGGTCGCGTCGAAGCGGACCGCGCCCTTGTCCGTGCAGAAGGCTGTTCCTCCCGGGGCCTCGTAGACCGTGGTCCAGACGTAGTTTTCCGGGAGGCCGGAACTCTGGTGATACTGCTCGGGGCGGACGCCCGTCCAGTCCGTGATCGCCGCGGCCGAGGGCAGGCGCCAGAACCCGCGCGAGTAGGTGGACATCCACAGGGTGCCATCGGCTTCCTCGACGAGATTGTGGACGTCACCGAGGCCGAGGATTTCGGCGGATTTTCGCCAGCCCTGCGCGGTGTGTTCGATCACCGTCAGCCCGGTGGTGCCACCGAGGTAAAAGCGGTTGGGCTGCAGCTTTGAGCGCAGCATCCAAAAGGGACTGTTGGTGCCGGTGTCGACGAGTTGCTCGTGAGTGAAATCAGGGTTGAGCCGGCTCAATCCCTCACGGCTGGCGATGAGGAGCGATCCCTCGTACGAGGTGATGCCGAACACATTGGTGAGCTTGTCGACCACGCGTTCGAAGGCGGCCCCGCGGCCGGTCGTCGGGTTGGCGGGCCGCAACCGGTAGACTCCGTCGTAGCACCCTGCGTATAGCCGGCCCTCGTGACGGCCCCACACGTCGATGGTGCCGTGGGCTGGTCCATTGGTTTCATCGAACACCGTAACAGCGCCGCCGATCTCGATCCGGGCGGCGCCGGAATTGAACCCCATCCAAAGTCCGCCTGACTTGTCCTCGCTCAGGCTCATGATGACATTGTCGCCCAGCCCGTTCCGCCGATCGAGCTGCCTGATCTGCTGGGCATCCGCGGAGAGCAGCAGCAGGCCCTGGTTGATGGTGCCGATCGCGAGGGAGCCGTCGCGCAGGCGGAGCGCCGTGCTGATTTCGACCCCGCTGATGAGGTCGTTGGCCGGGCTGGCAAAACGTTCGAGGCGGCCGTCGTTGGTGAGGGTGAAAAATCCGTCGCTGCCCACGCCCCAGAGCAGCTGACCGCTGGCGAGTGGGAGCGTGACGAATTGAGACGCCCGTTTGAATTCGTCCGCCGTGGAGACCGGCACAAGATCGTCGCCTTCGATCCGATGCAATCCGACGCCGGCCACATTGGCGTAGAGGATACCGCCCTCGGACTGGAGCACCACGCGCGACGCGCGCAGGGGCCAGATGTGGAAGCGGCCGTCGCGCCAGCGGGCGATGCCCCGGGCGCTGGAGAAAAAGACTGCGTCTCCGTGTCGGATGACGCTTCGCACGCGACCAAAGGGTATCATCTCGGCGGGCAGTTCGGCGGCGAGATCGCGGTACTGCCATTCGCCCGCCGGGGTGGGTTGGAAATGCCCGAACGTATCGTTGCCGCCCACCCACAGGCTTCCGTCAGGATCGGCCGTGATGCGGTAGAGATTGGAGGAAGGAGCGGGGTGGTGGCGCCAGCTGGTGCCGTCGAATTCAACCATGCCTTCCTGATTGCCCAGATAAACGAGCCCGTTGTTCGCGACCGCGACCCCGAAGACCTGGGGGTGGCCGCGGTATTCCGTGGGCCGGTAGTTGCGGATGATCGGCAGACCGGCCTCGGGCGCGGCGATGGCTGCCCGGAGTCCCAGCGGGGCGAGGAGCAGCCAGACGGGCAGCGCGCGGCGGATGATCATGACACACAGCCTCATGCGTGATGATTGATCCAAGCTGTTCATCCTGCTCGGTCAACCCTCGCGGACACATCTACGCAGCATTGCGTAGAGACACGGTCAGCGACCCGCCTTGGCCGTGGTTTCCAGGATGAGGCAGATGCGGTCCATCTGGTAGGAGGAGGCGAGGGAATCGAGGGAGGAGGAGAAGGCGGCGGAGCGGGGATCGTCGGTCTTGAGGACGGCGAGGCGGGCGCGGAGGGCGCGGACATCGCCGCGTCGGGCGAGGGCGAGGAGTTCGGCCAGGACGATCGGAGCGGGCAGGACGGGCGCGTCGTCAGAGCCTGCGGCGGCAGAGGCGGCAGGGAAGGGCGAACGGGAGCCATCGCGGGTCCAGCGGAGATTGAGGGCGGTGCCGATGCGGGCGATGAGATCGGACTCGCGGAAGGGCTTGGGCAAAAAGTCGTCACAGCCCGCGGCGAAGGCGTCATCCCGGTTGAAGGTGAGGACGCTGGCCGACATGAGGATGATGCGGATCGATTCGCCGCGGCGCTGTCGGAGATGGCGGGTGAGTTCGAGTCCGTCCATGCCGGGCATGCGCAGGTCGAGGATCACGAGGTCGGGTTTGAGCGAATCGAGCAAAGCGAGGGCCTCCTCGCCCGAGTTGGCCGGCGTGACCTCGAAGCCGAGCGGCGAGAGGAGATCCTTGAGCAGGCTGCGGTTGACCACGACGTCGTCGACGACGAGGACGCGCTTGCGCGGCCCCTCGTAGCCGACGACGGGTGACTCGGTGGCCAGCGCAACCGGGGTGTCGATCGACTCGAGCGGAATGGAAAAATGAAAACGGCTGCCTTCCCCTGGCGTGCTGTCGACGGCGAGCGTGCCGCCGAGGAGTTGGACGAGGCGCTGGCTGATCGCGAGACCGAGGCCGGTGCCGGGCTCGGGCGGACGCCCGTCGACGGCCTGCTGAAACGGCTGGAAGAGCCGGGCCTGGTCGGCCGGCGAGAGGCCGACGCCGGTGTCGCGGACGGCGAACTCCAGCTGGCCGTCCGCGGCCGGGGTGATCTTGAGCTCAACCTCGCCCTGGGCGGTGAACTTGACCGCGTTGGAGAGCAGGTTGTCGAGGACCTGGCGGAGCTTCTGTGCATCGCCGACAAACATCTCGGGCAGGTCCGGCGCGGTGGAGATGACGAACTGCAGGCCCTTGGCCGCAGCGCGCGGCTGGAGGGCGGCGGCGATGTCGCGCAGGAGCTGGGGGAAATGGAGCGGCGCAGGCCGCAGTTCGAGTTTGCCGGCCTCGATCTTGGAGAAGTCGAGGACCTCGTTGATCATGCGCAGAAGGTGCTCGCCGCTTGTGCTCACCACCTGGATACGCTCCCGGTTGCGCTCGGAGAGCTCGGGCTCCTTCATCAGGACGTGGGAGTAGCCGATGATGCCGTTGAGCGGCGTGCGCAGCTCATGGCTCATGTTGGCAAGGAAGAGACTCTTGGCCCGGTTGGCGCCCTCGGCTTGCTCCTTGGCGACGGCGAGTTCGGCCGTGCGCTGGGCCACGACCTGCTCAAGTTGCCGGCGCTTGCGTTCGCCCGTCCGAAGCCGCCAGCGCACGAAGCCGAGCATGGCGCCCATCAGGGCCAGAGCGTAAACCGCATAAGCCGCACCGCTGCGCGGCCACGGCGGCGCCACGCTGAAGGTCAGCTCGGCGGCCTCGCTGAGTCGGCCGTCGCTGTCGCGCGCCCGGACCTGGAACGTAAACGGTCCGCCGCTCAGGTTGGTGAACCGGGTTTCGTTGGCGGCGGTGAAATCGGACCAGCCGTCTTGGAAACCGAGCAGGCGCGTCTGATACTCAATCGGGGAGTCCGCCTCGTAGCGGATGGCGGCATAGCGGAAGATCAGTGGCTCGCGTGAATAGGTGAACTCCTCGGGCCAGGCGGCGTCGGCGTCAGCTGGGTCGTGCGGATGAGCCACTTCGCGCAACAGGACCCGCCACGCGGCCGACGGACCGGGGGCGTCGGCTTGCGCCGTGTCGAGCCGCACGGTGCCGTCGGGTCCGCTCAGCCACAGGGCTTCGCCGGCCGGGCCGCGATCCCAGTAGAGCGTGCGGGCCCCGCCGTAGCCGATCCGGTCGAGGAGTTTGCGGGGGGCGGCGGTCCACGTGCGGTTGCCGCCGGCCCCGGGCGCAAAGCGTCCCAGTCGCAGCGAGGCGTCGGCTTCGTCCGCGAACTCAGTCTGGGTCCACACTTCCCCGCGATCCGTGACCACGATGGGCTCGAGGTAGCGGCTGGGGCGTCCGCCGATGTCGAACTGATTGGTGGGCTCGAAGCGCCGCCGCCGGCCATCGTACGTGAAGGCGCCGTTACGGGTTGCGAAGATCGTGCCGTCCGGAGACGGATAAACCATGGTCCATCCCTGGTCGGCAGGCAGGCCGTCCGTGGCGAGGAACGCTTCGTGCCGGGCTTGGGTCCAGTCGCGCGGATCTTCGGGCGGCGTCACGCGAATCGCCCCGCGCGTGGTCGTCCCGAGCCACACGGTCCCATCAGGATCCTCCGCGATGGAGCGAACCTCCCCGTCGAAACGGGCGAGCTGGCCGGCGGGAATCCAGTTGGAACCTTCGCGGCGCATGACGGCGAAGCCGACCCCGCGTCCAACATAAAGCAGGTCGGGGTCGCGGCTGGAGCGGGCCAGCGCGAGGACGGCGTCGGGTACGGGCGCGACCAGTTCAGTCGTTCCATCCGCCTTCAGGCGGTGCAGGCCGCGGGTGGCACCGATCAGGAGTCCGTCGGGGTCGGTCGCCAGGGTCCAGAGCACGGTGCCCCGCAGCCCGGCGGACTCGAAACGGGCAGCGCCGCCGCTGCGATCATCGGCCGCAGCGAGCCGCAGCAGCCCGGTGGCGTCGGCCGCGTAGAGGCTTCCCGCGTGACGCGCGAAGGCGCGGACATAGTCGCGGCCAAGCCCGTTGGTCCGGTCGAACACCGTGAAGGGCGCGCCGAACTCGGCACGGGCGATGCCGTTGTGCGTGCCGAGCCAGACGCCGCCGTCGCGATCGAGCGTGAGCGAAAGCACACGCTGGTTTTCGAGCCCGGAATCCTCGTCCAGCCGGCGAACGATTGCGCCGTCGGGCGAGAGGACAACAACGCCGGAATTGCTGGTGGCGACGACGAGCGAACCGTCAGGCAAAGGCAGGACATCACTCACGCCCGCCGCCTGCACCCACGCGGCGGCGGCGTAGGCGCGCTCCTGCCACGTGTCGCCACGTCGTTCGAGCCAGCGACCGTCCGAGATCATTGCCTGGAGGATCGGGCCGGCCTCGAACAGCGTTGCGGTCCGACCGCTGGCCCACGCTCCCGGGTCACCCGCGGGAACGAAGTCATCGCCCTCGAGGCGGTAGAGCCCGTGATTGGGCCGATGGTGCCAGAGCTGACCGTGCGCGGAAAAGAGGGCGTGGCCGGGATCCGAGGGCACCGCCCACGCCTTGAAGGTGGATCCATCCCAGCGCAGGATCTGGCGCGCAGTGGCGAAGTAGACGTGATTCTCATGGTGCGTGATGCCCCAGACGACGCCCACGGCCCGGTCGGACGCTGGCAGGTGCTCCTTGAGTGAAACGTAGGTGCGCACCGCCCCCGGTCCCGGTTCGAAGTAGCCGATTTCGTCAGGTCCGCCCGCGTAAAGCCGGCCATCCGGTCCAAGCAGCAGTCCGCGGATAAAACTGGTCGGGACCTCATGGCGACGCCACTCGGTGCCGTCATAGCTGAGCACTGCGCCGCGGTTTCCGAAGTACATCACGCCATCGCGATCCTGGACGGCGTTCCACACCTGGTTGTGTCCGCGGTAGGTTCGAGGCGTGAAGGTCTCGACGAACGGTCGGCCGGTTTCCAGCGGGGCGGCCCGCCCGGACCAGACCGCGGCGAGGGCGAGGAGCAGCGCCGCCCAGCGGAACGCCGTCCCGCGCAGGAATCGGGTCGTCGCGGAGCGAGCGGTGTGATGCAGGCAGGGACCCATGCGCGCCGACATCGAATCGCCCGCTCGTGTCGCGTCAATGCAAGGCGCAATCCGTACGCAGAAAGGCGTAGGGGATCAGGCTGCCGACGTGGTGGCCGGCCGCGCTCCCGCCATCGTCAGGAACGCCGCCAAGGCCGGCTCCGGCGGCGGGTGCAGTGGCCAGCCGACCACGAGCCGGCTCTCCGGTGCGGGCCCGGTCAACGGATGGAAGGTCACGTCGCCCGGGATGTGCTGTGCCTCCGACGCCGTCATGAACGTCGCGCCCACACCGGCCCGCACGAGACCGACGCCATTGGCGCGCGGCCAGACTTCCTCGGCGATCAGCGGAGTGACCCCCGCATCGCGAAATGCGGTCAGCACCCGGTCGTAGAAGCCGGGGTTGTTCTCGCGCGGAAACAGGACGAAGGGCGTGGTCGCGAGGTCGCGCAGGCGGAGGGCGCGGCGCTGGGCGAGGGGATGATCGGAGGGAAGCAACACGCCGTTCTTTTCCTGCAGGAGCAGGTGGGTCGACAGGCCCGGCGGCGGCTTGTCCTCGGGGTGAAAGAACCCGCAGGCAAGTTCGCCGGCGCGCAGCGCGTTGAGCTGGGCGACGGTCGGCGATTCGTTCAGCTCCAGCCTGATTCCGGGATGGCGCTTGTGAAACTCGCGCAGAATCCGTGGCAAGACGGTCGCCATGGCCAACCCGGTGAAGGCCACGCGCAGGTGGCCGACCTCGCCGCCGGCGACCGCGCGAAGTTCGCGCGGGATGCCGCCCAGGGCGCGGAGCAAGGGTTCGATGCGCTCCAGCAGCACCCGTCCGGCCGGGGTCAGTTCGACGCGGCGCTGCGTGCGGTTGAACAGGCTGGCTGCCAAGGCGGCCTCGAGTTGGGCGATCTGGCGGCTCAGCGCCGGCTGGGCCACGCCGAGGGACTCAGCGGCCTTGCGGAAGTGCAGCGTCTTGGCGACCTCGCGGAAGTAGACGAGGTGACGGAGTTCAAACGGGAATTGATACTCGCGAGGCATCAAATAAGACAAAACAAGTAATTTCCGGTATGGCAAGAATCTGCTAAGGTCTGGGTGCTTGTTGCGCGGCTGTCCGCGTTTTTCAGAACCACACCTCACCACGACCATGGCAAAATCACTCTTCCAGAAAGTCTGGGATGCGCACACCGTGCGCACGCTGGCCAACGGCCAGACCCAGCTCCTCATCGGTACGCACCTCATTCACGAGGTCACGAGTCCGCAGGCGTTCGGCATGGTCCGCGACCTCGGTCTCAAGGTCCTGATGCCGCACCGCACGTTTGCCACGGTCGACCACATTGTCCCGACCGACCAGGTCGTCGAGCCGTACCATGATCCGCTGGCGCAGGCCATGATGGACGAACTGCGCAAGAACTGCGCGGAGTTCGGCATCACCTTCTTCGACCGCGCGACGGGCAAGCAGGGCATCGTGCACATCGTCGGACCCGAGCAGGGCATCACCCAGCCCGGCACCACGATCGCCTGCGGAGATTCCCACACCTCCACGCATGGCGCATTCGGCGCGATCGCGTTCGGCATCGGCACCAGCCAGGTCCGTGACGTGCTCGCGACGCAGACGATGGCGCTCGGCGCCCTCAAGGTCCGCCGCATCGAGGTCAACGGCAAGCTCCGCGCCGGTGTTTACGCCAAGGACGTCATTCTCCACATCATCCGCACGCTCGGCGTCAACGGCGGCACCGGCTTTGCGTACGAGTACGCGGGCAGCGTGTTCGACGGCTTCACCATGGAGGAGCGCATGACGGTCTGTAACATGTCGATCGAGGGCGGCGCCCGCGTGGGCTACGTCAATCCCGACGAGACGACCTTTGCCTACCTCAAGGGCCGTCCCTACTCGCCGCAGGGTGCGGCGTGGGACGAGGCGGTCACGCGCTGGAAATCCTTCGCATCCGATCCGGGCTGCTCGTACGACGATGTCGTCAAGATCAACGCGGCCGACATCGCGCCGACGGTGACCTGGGGCATCAATCCCGGCCAGGGTATCTCGATCGCCGAGAACATCCCGAGCCCGGAGACCGCCACCTCAGCCGACGACAAGGCCGGCATCATCGAGGCGCTCGCCTACATGAAGCTGCCTGCTGGCGCACCGATCAAGGGCACCAAGATCGACGTCGCCTTCCTCGGCTCGTGCACCAACGGCCGTCTCTCGGACTTCCAGGAGGTCGCCAAGTACATCAAGGGCCGCAAGGTCGCCCCGGGCGTCAAGGCCATCGCCGTCCCCGGCTCGCAGATCGTCGCGCTTCAGTGCGAGAAGCTCGGCCTCGACAAGATCCTGTCCGAGGCGGGCTTCGAGTGGCGCGCCGCCGGCTGCTCGATGTGCCTCGCGATGAATCCCGACAAGCTCATCGGCGACCAGCTCTGCGCGTCGTCCTCCAACCGCAACTTCAAGGGCCGCCAGGGCTCGACCACCGGTCGTACCATCCTGATGAGCCCCGTCATGGTCGCCGCCGCCGCCGTCACTGGCCAGGTCGCCGACGCCCGCGAGGTCTTCGCGGTCAGCGCGAACTGAGTTCGCGCCTCCGCGAACGTTCAACGCTCAACGTTTAACTCTCAACTTTCAACTCATCACCCGGCCGTCCCTCCGCCCGCTTCCGACATTGAACGTTAAGCGTTGAATGTTGAACGTTGAGCGTTGGGGCGCAGCCCCCCTCCCTCCCATGGCTCTCGCATAGATCACCTCCGTCTCCGGCCGCGCCGTTCAGGTCCCCGGCAACGACATCGACAGCGAC
>CAYWRG010000007.1:36051-81118 GCA_964460715.1 uncultured Opitutus sp.
TCATGAAGTGCGTCACGTTCGACGGCCTCGGCGAATTCCTCTTCTACGACGTCCGCAAGAACCTCGACGGCACCGAAAAGCCGCACCCGCTGAACGAGCCGCGCTTCAAGGGCGCGACCATTCTGCTGTCCGGCGCGAACTTCGGCTGCGGCTCCTCCCGTGAGCACGCGCCGCAGGCCATCGCCAAGTACGGCTTCAAGGCGGTCATTGCCGAGAACTTCGCCGAGATCTTCTTCGGCAACAGCACCACGCTCGGCATCCCGTGCGTGACCGCTGCCCGCGAGGACATCGCCAAGATCGCCGCCTTCGTGGAGACCAATCCGCAGGCCGAGGTCGTGATCGATCTCGTCAAGCTGGAGGCCCGTTTTGGCGGCCAGTCTGTCAAGATCGCCCAGCGCGAAAGCGCCCGCGACGCGCTGGTCAATGGACGCTGGGACGCGATCGGTGAGCTCCTCGACGGCATCCCGTCGGTCAAGGCCACCGCGACCAAGCTTCCGTACCTCGCGGCCTGATTGATCGGTGTAGCCGGGTCGCCGACCGCGGCCCGGCCTTTCGTTGGGTTACGCCAAGCCCCGGGCTCGACGAGCCCGGCTACATGCCAACCCGCCGCGTCGGGGACGACGCGGCCCACCATTTGGCGACCAAACCGACCTCATGAGGTCGGTTTTTTGCCTTTGGGCGTACTCTGCGCCTACCCTTAAAATTTGACGAGGCGCGGGAAACCGCGCCTCTTGTCATTTTTACTGAACCTTTTCCGCGTCCGCACGTCACACTAGGACCTCCTTCTCTATGTTCTTCGCCCTGATCGACGTCTTCAAAGGTGCCGACATCCTCATTTATCCGCTCGGGCTCTGCTCGATCGTGATGGTCTTCATTCTCTTTGAACGCGCTTTCGCCCTGCGCAAGGCCGCCGTCCTCCCGCAGGACCTGGTCGACGCCATCGTCGACGGCAAACCGATCACCGGCGGCAAGCACTCGGTGCTGGCCCGCATCGTCGAGTACGCCGAGCGCCACCCGGGCGACGAGGGTGCGGTCAAGGCGTTTGCCCGTCTCGAGCTTAACCGGATGGAGCGTGGTCTGCCTTACCTCGACATCATTTACGCCGCGGCCCCGCTCATCGGCCTGACCGGCACGGTCTGGTCGCTGCTCCGCGTGTTTTCCGCCATCTCCGGCGAAACCGGCCTGCCGGACCCTGTGCAGTTCACCAGCGGCGTTGCGCTGGCCCTGTCGGCCACGCTCCTCGGTCTGACCATCGCCGTGCCCGCCCTGGTCGGCGGCGGCTACCTGCAGCGCAAGGTCGAGGGCTACGCCGCCCAGCTCGACGTGTTGCTCGAACGCATCCTCGGTCGCAGCAACAAGTCGTCTTCATGAGCGGATTGTATCAACGCCGACGGAAGCGGCCGGAGATGAACCTCCTGGCCCTGATCGACGTGCTCGTGATGTTGATCTTCTTTGCGTTCGTCACGATGCAGTTTCGCTCCGCGACCACGCTCAACATCACGCTCCCGCGCGTGGATACGGCCGGCAAGAACGAGTTCAAGGGCACGGTCACCATCGGCATCGATAAGGATGGCGTGATCAGCTTCAACGGCCAGACCACGACCGAGACCCAGCTGCCGGATCTGCTGCGCGAAGTGCGCAACATCGATCGTGACATTCCGGTGCTGATCCGGGCCGACGAAACCACCCCGCTCAAGACGCTGGCCTTCGTGATGGATTCCTGCCGCAAGTCGGGCCTGAATAAGTTCAGCCTGCAGAGCCGGTAGGCTCGGAAGTAGCGAGTAGTGAGCAGCGGGTAGTGAGTAGCGAGCATTCGGATCTCACCCGGTTGGGTGGCTTGAGGTTTTTCTACTCGCTACCCGCTACTCGCTACTCGCTACTTTCAGCCCCATGAAGATCGTCATCTCGGGCGTTACGCGTGGATTGGGTCGGGCCTTGGCCGAGGAGTTCATTCGTCTCGGTCACACCGTGGCCGGCTGCGGCCGGAGCGCGGAGGGGATCATTGACCTGCGCTTTGCCCATGGTGCGCCGCACAGCTTCGATGTGGCGGACGTGGCCGACCCGGTGAAGGTCGGCATCTGGGCGGCCAAGGTCCTCGGTTTTGGCGAGGCGCCGGACCTGCTGATCAACAACGCGGCGATCATGAACACGCCCGCGCCGCTCTGGGCCGTGCCGGCGGAGCAGGCCAAGCGTCTGATCGACGTCAATGTGACCGGGACCATCAATGTCATCCGCGAGTTCGTGCCCCCGATGGTGGCGAAGAGGAAGGGCGTGATCGTCAATCTCAGCTCCGGCTGGGGCCGCAGCGTGTCACCCGAGGTCGCGCCCTACTGTGCGAGCAAGTGGGCGATCGAGGGGCTGACCAAGGCGCTGGCCGAGGAATTGCCCAAGGGCATGGCGGCGATCCCGCTGAACCCGGGCGTGATCGACACCGACATGCTGCGCACGGCCTGGGCCGACGGAGCGGCCGCCTATCAGAAGGCCGACGCATGGGCCAAGGTCGCGGCGCCCTTCATCCTCAAGCTCGGTCCCAAGGACAACGGCCGCAGCCTGAGCGTGGGTGGTTTCGACGACTGAAGCGGCGAGCGCGGCACGCCCGTCCGTTCGCTGACCCGAGCGACGAACCTGCCGATCCAATCCTGACATCGCGCAGAGACGCAGCCGCGCAGAGCAAACCGCTCAGTCGATTGCAGCCTTTTCCGAAACTCTGCGCCTCTGCGTCTCTGCGCGACTTCTGTGGTCTGGAAAAGACTCGCGCGCCTACTTCTGCAGCGCCCGCAGTGACGCCTCGATCGCTGCCGGATCGCGCAGTGCGCGCTCCGGGATCGGGTAGTCGCCGTTGAAAACGTGAAGCTTGTCCGGAGTCTCGACGGTGACCTTGGATTCATCGAGCAATCCGTTTTTCCCCTGCACGGCCGAGAGATCCAGTCCGAGGTGCGTCGCCAGAAAGCGGTAAACGGCGATGCGCTTTGACGGGCCGTAGTCATGGCCCTCCTCGGGCAGGTGGACATTGGTCACGTTATTGGCCGCACCGTGGTAACCATAGATGTGCCGGACGAACGGGTATTCGACATTCGCCGTGTTGAGCGTCCAGTCCTTGCCGTCCGAGACCAGCAGCTGCGGCCGCGGCGCGGCGAGCGCGGCAATCATGGCATTGCTGGCAAAGTGATCGGCCGTGCGGTGGATCGGACGTCCGCTTTCGCAGGGACAGCCGCCGAAGAAGTGGGCGGACACCATGACAACCGGTGCCGTGACCGTTACGCGTGGGTCGAGCGCGGTGAGCAGAAACGACTGCGTGCCGCCACCGGACTCGCCGGTCACGGCGACGCGGGTGGGGTCGACGCCTTCCAGCGAGAGCAGAAAATCCACAGCGCGCATCGCATTCCAGATCTGGATCGTCTGGGTGAAGGGCGTGCGGTGGGTGTCCTGACCCAAGAGCGCGATCGAGTCGCCATAGCCGACCATGTCGATCGCAAAGACCACCGCATCCATCCGAGCCAACGAAGCGGCGCGGGTTTGCATCGAGGGGCTGAACCGGGCGTGGGTGGCGTAGTCCTCGGGCTTTTCGATTCGCCGTCCATGCCCGTGGGTGGTGAGCACGGCGGCGTAGGGTGGGCGGGCGTTGAGGGGACGGTAGAGTGCGCCGGTGACGAATCCGCCGGGAACGGACTCGAAAGTGACATTTTCAACGGTGTAGCCGTCGTAGGTACGCTTGGCGCGGATGACTGGAGCCAGCGGCGAGCGGCGGGGCCAGGGGGTGAGCGTCAGGCCTTCCTGGATACGGGTGCGGACGTGGCGCGCGAAAGCATCCCATGCCGCCTTGGCGGGAACCTGTTTGCGCGCGGCGTCGAGCACCGCCTTGCCCTGGGGTTCGGTCAGGAATGCGCCCGGCGTCAGGGCAGGACCCTCGGCGGGCGCGGCCGGCAGCCCGGGTGGCAGCCAGGCGGGATCGGCGTTCAGGGAAGAACCAAGCGAAAGCGCCAGGCAGGGCAGGGTAAAGCGAAGGAGGGCGTTCATGGGGTTGGCGGGGAAATCGAGACGTCCGACGGGGTGCCGGAGCTTCAGCGATCACCCGCGATGAGTCGAGACGGGAACCCGCAGCCCGCTGTCCGCTCGACAGCGTCCGCCTGACCCGCACGCTGGCTGCGTCGACGATGAAACCGCATATCACGCTCGCAGAAATCAAGACGCCCGAAGGCCAGCGCCTCACGCTGCAGGAGCACGACGGCCGCTACGCGATCCGGCTGGAGGGCCAGGCGCTGATGGAGTCGTCGCTCTCCGCGTCGGAAGTCCAGTTGGGTGAACTGGCCACTGCGCATCTGACGCGTACCGGTCCGGGGCGCGTCCTGATCGGCGGGCTGGGCCTCGGGTTTACGCTCAAGAGCGTGCTGGCGCGGGTGGGGCCGAAGGCATCCGTCGTGGTGACGGAACTCATCCCGGCGGTGCTCGCGTGGAACCGGAGCTTTCTGCGGGGCTTGAACGGCGCGTTGCTGGATGATCGCCGCGTGACGTGCGTCGCGGGCGATGTGGCCAAGGTCCTGGCACGCACGCTCAAGCCGGAGTACGACGCGATCATTCTTGATATCGACAACGGGCCCGAGGCGATGGTCCGCCGGCACAATCGCCAGCTCTACGAGAGCGTTGGGCTCCAGCGCGTGGTCGCGGCGCTCAAGCCGGGTGGCAAGGCGGCCTTCTGGTCTGCGGGAGCCGACCGCGCATTTGAAAAACGGATGACGGCCGCCGGCCTAGGCGTCGAGGTCGTGGCCGCCCGCCTCCATCCTGGCGCGCGTCGCGCCGCGGCGACGATCTACGTCGGCACGAAGCCCAATCTTCAAAAAGCTTAACCACAGATTCACACAGATAAGATCTGCTGTGATCCGGAATCGGTGTCTATCTGTGTCGATCTGTGGTTAAAAGGATCGGTGGATCGAGTTTCAGTACTCGAACCTCTCGCCCTCGAGCCGCGGCGTCGTTGAGGGCAGGGTGCGCACCGGCAGGGCCTGCTCGAACGCGTACCCGAGCGCCAGGAGGCGGGCCTCGCTGAACGCCGGCCCGATGAAGGACAGCGCGACGGGCAGCCGGGGATTGCTGGTCAGACCCGCAGGAACGATCAGATCGGGCCAGCCCGTGATGTTGGCGAGGTGCGTGGCGGAACCATTGTTGCTTCCACTGCTCGTCGTGCCCCCGGGTGGCGCCTTGATCAGGCCGGCGGGTCGGATGGACGTGGGCGCGATGAACGCGTCGAGTTTCTCCTTCGCGATGAACCACTCAAGATTGTCGCGCACGATCTTGGCGCCGTCGTGCAACGCGCTCTGGTAGGGGCCGTCCTCCAGCGTGCCGGCCTTGGCCTCGCGCTTGTACCAGTCGAGCCGGTTCTGGTTGCGGACCCAGCCTTCCGGGTTCTGGTCCTTGATCTTCTCGCTCAGCTCAATGATCTGCGCGTGCGTTTTTGGGAGATCCTCGCGGGGAAGGGAAGCCAGGTAGTCCTCAATCTGGTAGCGAAACTCCGGGTTGCGAATCGCGGTGTAGAGTCCGCCATTCAATCCGATGACATAGGATGGGAGGGTGATCTCGACCACCTCGGCGCCCTGGGCGCGGAGCACGGCGACCGCCGTCTCGATCACCGCATCAACCCCCGGATCGCCCTTCATGTAGTCGCGGAGCAGACCCAGGCGTGCGCCTTTGAGTGCGCCGGGCTTCAAGGCGGCGGTGTAGTCGACCGGCGTCGTGGGGGCTCCTCTGGTCGCCGGATCGCGCGGATCGGGGCCGGCCATGACCGTGAGCGCGGCTGCGAGGTCGGCGACGTTGCGGGCCATCGGACCAACCGTGTCGAGTGAGAGTGAAAGAGGAATGATCCCGCCACGGCCGTTGAGCCCCAGCGTGGGTTTGAGGCCGGCGATGCCGTTGGCCGAGGAGGGGCCGCGAATGGACCCACCGGTGTCGGTGCCGAGGGCGAAGGCGGCGTAACCGGCAGCGATGCCGGCGCCGCTGCCACCGCTCGATCCGCTGGGCGAGCGGTCGAGCGCGTGCGGGTTGAGCATCTGTCCGCCGAGCGTCGAGATGGCCGCGCCACTCGCGAACTCGCTCATGTTCGTCTTGCCCAGGATGACGCAGCCGGCCGCGCGCAGGCGGCGCGTCTGCTCGGCGTCCTCGGCAGGCATCGCGTCGCGCAGGGCGTAGAAGCCGGCGGTGGTTGGCAGGCCGACCATGTCGATGTTGTCCTTGAGCAGGATGGGGATGCCGTGCAGCGGGCCGCGCGGCCCCTTGGCCTTGCGCTCGGCGTCGAGCGCCCGGGCTTCCTCCAGCGCGTTGGGATTGAGCGCGAGGACCGCGCGGAGTGACGGCCCCTTCTTGTCATAGGCCTCGATGCGCGCGAGGTAGAGCTGGGTGAGTTTCTCGGAGGTGAGCGCGCCCGCGTCGAAGGCGGCGTTGATGTCGGCGATGGACGCGGAGGTTAGGTCAAACGTCGCGGCGCGCAGGGAGAGCGCGCACGCGGCGATGAGCAGGAGGGCAAACCGCGAAAGGAAGCGAGGGAGGGTCATGCGGAGAGGCGTTGGAAAGCGATGCGACTGCAAGGATCGTGCCGCCGGCAGGCGAGGGGGAAATCGAAATTTACGAACGTCGACAGGGGGAGCCGTGCGATCCAAGGTCCGGGCATCATGCATCCGCTGCTGGTCCGGGCAATTCGTTATGGGCTGATTGGCGTGGGGGCGCTCACGATCGTCTCGGCGGTCGTGAATGTCATCGGAGCGTTCGCGTTGATCGAGGTCGCCGATGAGGCGCAGCTGGGGTTCACGCGCAACGAGTTCATCGCGTGGTACGTCGGCCCTGCGCTTTTCGGCGTGCTCATGATCGTCTTCGGCGCCTTGTGGCGCCGCAAAGGCTAGAGGCTCGATGTAGCCAGGGTCGCTGATCCCGGTGTCTTGGCTAGGGGATGCCAGCATTACGGACCGGGGTCAGCGATCCGGCTACATCAGACCAGCGCGGCGATACGTTGGGCGGTCTCGATGGGCGTTGCGGTGAGGGTGTCGATCACGACCCGGTTGCGGCGGATGACCGGCGTTGCGAAGACGCCTTGCTCGCGCAGGGTGCGGTAGAGTGTCACGTCGGTGAGTTTATCGAACTCTTGGCGTGAGGCCGAATCCAGACGGCGCTCGATTTCCTCCTCGGGACAGGTCAGCTCGACGCAATGGATGGTTGCGCCGGCCTCATCGAAAAGCGCGAACAGGTCGTCGATGAAGGCCTGCGGGACAGAGGCCTCCGGATTGAAGGTAAAGATGAGTCCTTCCAGAGCTGGATCGCGCGCGAGGCGGGTGAAGGCCGTGCGCCAAAGTTCGTCCCGCAGCGCGACAAATCCGGGCGTGCCGAAATCGTAGACGGCCTTCACCGCATCGACGATGAGGTGGTTGTGAAAGAGGCGAAGACCGGTGCGACGCGCGACCTCGCGCGCGATGGTCAACTTTCCGGTCGCGGGCTTCCCGTAGATAAAGATGACGTGCATGGCGAGTGACGCAGCCAATCAGGTGAAGGGATTCGCGGGTAGTCGGAAGAGCCGTTCGGGACAGGACAGTGCCGGCCCTGAAGTGTTCGGAATTGGGACGGCTGGTTTTCAGTTTTGATACCGTCGGTCGAATCATCACGAGAGTATCGTTTTCTTAAATCATTGTAATGCATATTGATATGATCTGTTGAACCGGTTGGCACGCTGACTGCAAAGGTGCGCGCCCATGAAAATAGGAAAACCCCTGAAGTACGCCGGCCTCGGAGTGGCCGGTTTGTTGACCGTCGTCCTCGTGGCGGTGGGTGGCGTGTACGGTGCCAGTCACCGGAAGCTCACACGCAAGCATGATGTCACCGTGCGTCCCGTGGCGGTGGCGTCGGATGCCGCCACGATTGCGCGCGGCAGGCATCTGGTCACGACGCGGGGCTGCGCGGATTGCCATGGGGCGGATCTGGGCGGCTTTCTCGTGATCAATGATCCGATGGTCGGCCGCGTCGCCGGCCCGAACCTCACCGCAGGGCGCGGCGGCCTGCCGATGGACTACTCCGACACCGACTACGTGCGGGCGATCCGGCACGGTCTGGCGCGCGACGGGCGCGCCCTGATGCTGATGCCCTCGCTCGAATATCAGGCGCTGAGCGACGAGGATCTGGGCGCCATGATCGCCTACCTCAAGACGGTCCCGGCCGTTGATCGCGAGCGGGGTCCGGTGGCGCCCGGCCCGATTTCCCGGCTGTTGATCGTGAACGGTGAGATGAAGCTCTCCGCCGAGCATATCGATCACACCGCCGTGCGCCCGGCTTCGGTGGTGGCGGGCATCAACGCGGAGTATGGCCGTTACCTGGCGGCATCGTGCACGGGCTGCCATGGGGAGAATTTTGCGGGTGGCCGCATCCCGGGCGCGCCACCGGACTGGCCGGCGGCGGCCAACCTGACGCCGCACGCGGGCAACGGGATCTCCAGCTGGAACGAGGCGGCGTTCATCGCGACGCTGCGCACCGCGAAACGTCCCGACGGCTCGGCGGTCAGCCCGGTCATGCCGGCGGCGATCGGCCAGATGACCGATGACGAACTCAAGGCGCTCTGGGCCTACCTCCGCACGCTCGCGCCGGTCGCTCCTGGGGCAGAGTCGTGATGTGGGCCCGGACCGGGGTCAGCGACCCCGGCTACACCTTTGACGCGAACTCCGCCGCGAGGATCACCGTGTTGGCGTGGATCCTCGCGGTGTGTTCGCGGTCACGGTTGTAGCCGCCGCCGTAGAGCACCACCAGCGGCACGCGCCGGGCCGTCACCTGCTCCAGCACGTGACGGTCGCGGGCAGCGAGGTCGGCGTCGCTCAGCCGCATCTGGCCGAAGCGATCGTTCACGTGCGGATCGGCGCCGCTGATCCAGAAGACAACATCAGGAGCGGCTTCCGCGAGTGCGGGCGCGAGGGTGGACTCAAGCTGTTCCAGGTAGTCCGTGCCGTGGACGTCGCGCGGCAGTTCCACATCGAGATTGCCGGGCGTCTTGATCGCCGGGTAGTTGCGCCCGACGTGAAGGGAGTAGGTGAACACGCGCTCATGGCCGGCGAAGATCCCGTGCGTGCCGTTGCCTTGGTGGGCGTCGGTGTCGATCACGGCGTAGCGCCGCCGGCCGGGTTCTGTCGCCTCAAGGTCATGAATGGCGATCGCGACATCGTTGAGCACGCAATAGCCAAGTCCGCGGTCGGCGAAGGCGTGGTGGGTTCCTCCGGCGAGATTGCAGGCGATCCTGTCGCTTAGGGCCGCGCGGGTGGCGGCGAGCGTGCCGCCCACCTCGAGGCGCGAGCGTTCCAGCAACGCCTCGCCCGCGGGCAGGCCGAGCTTGAGCGCCTCGGCGCTATCGAGCGTGCCGTGGCGGATCTTTTCCAGATAAGCGGGGGTGTGAACGCGGAGCACGGCCCCGAGTGGGGCGGGCTCTGCCGGTTCAATGCGGGCCCCGCAGTCCGCGGCGCGAATCATCGCCTCGGCGCGCCAGAACTTATCCATCGGGAACGGATGCTCCGCCGGCAGCGGAAAATAGTAATCCGGATGGTAAAAGCAGCGCATGGCGGCGGTTCGGTACGTGCGTGGGTTCTTCGGGTTGCGGGCGTCAGGTGCAAGGCTGCTTTGATTGAACGTCGTCAACGGGGCGGCGGATGCCTGAATCCACTCGTCGCGCGAAGGATTGCAGGACACCGCGGATTGCCTTGGGTTGTTCCCACCCTTGCACCGTGTTCCGCTTTTGGTGGCCGCGGCCCGATCCTCCCCATGACAACGTTCTTCGCTTCGGTTGCGTCTCACCGTCTTTCCTTTCTCGTCAGCCTTTGTTTCGCGGTGGTGCTCGCCGCGCCGGCTGTGGCTCAGGAAACCGGACCTGATCCGCGCGAGATCCCCGTGCCGGCGATCGCGGCTCCGCTGGGAAAACTGCCCGGCGTGCGCGATCTGCCGGTGCGTCCGGCCTTGCCGGACGTCATGACCTTTGACGATGGCACGCGCGTGACGACGCCGGCGCAGTGGTTGCGGCGCCGGGAGGAAATGAAACGCACGCTCGCCTACTACGCCACCGGCCAGATGCCGCCGGCGCCGGGCAATGTGCAGGGCCGGGTGATGCAAACCGAGCGCCTGGCCGGCGGGGTGACGTACCGGCTCGTCCGCCTGAGTTTCGGTCCCGCAGCGCAACTTGGCCTCGACATCGGCATCTTCACGCCGGCCGGCGAGGGACCATTTCCCGCCGTGATCTCACCTGCGGGCACCCCGCCGGGTGGGACCGTCCTGCCGCGACTCCCACAGGGCCCCAACCAGGGCAAGGGCGAGAATGTGCTTCTGCTCGTCGGGCCGAAGCCGGAGCCGATCGATCCTTCGGCGGCAACGGGCCCGGTGATTCCCGGTCAGGTCACGGCGTCGGGACGCGGACCCGCAACGGCGGAGACCATCGTCGCGAGCCCGGGTCATGCCGAGCTGCTCCGTCGTGGCTATGCGTTGGTGACCTTCAACACCAACGACTGCGCGGAGGATACGACGCTGCGAAATCTCGACGGCAGCTGGGCCTTTCGCAACACGCGCTTCCTGCCGGCCTATCCCGGTTACGACTGGGGGATCATCGCGGTCTGGGCGTGGGGCGCGTCGCGCATTGCGGACTACCTCGAACAGGATCCATTGATCGATGGATCGAAGCTGATCATCACCGGCGCGTCGCGTGCGGGCAAGGCGGCGATGATCGCCGCGGCTTTCGATTCCCGCCTGATGGGCGCGCCGGTCGTGACGGGAGGCGGCGGGGTGGGGGCTTACCGGTTTGCCGGTCCGCGTCGCAGCGAGACGCTGGACATCATGCAGAAAAAATACCCGAACTGGTTTTCGCCGAATCTCCATGAGTTCTGGGGCCAGCGTGAACGGCTTCCGTTTGACCAGCACTGGTTCCTTGCTCTGGTGGCCCCGCGCCCGTTTATCGCGCTTGAGGGCGACACCGATGTCATCTCGCTGCCTGAGGCGGTGCGGCAGTCGATGCTGGGTGCGAAACCGGTCTATGCGCTGCTCGGCGCGGAGGACCGGCTGGGCGTGAACTACGCCAAGCACGGACACACGTTCACGCTCGATGATTGGACTGCGATGCTTGATTTCGCCGACCGTCACCTGCGGGGACTCCCGGTTGCACGCTCGTTTGACCGGATTCCCACGGAGGCCGAGCTGGATGCCGCGGCTGCGGCCGTCCAAGCTTCGCGCCCATGAAAGCTTGGTTGTTGTTCTCTGTCCTGCTGGCCGCAATCGCTGGCGCCGCCGAACCGACGGCGCCGGCGCGGGCGCTTAGCGTTGTCGGGGCGTTCCCGGCACCGCAGGCGGTGGACGTTCCTCCGGACGCGCCGCTGCGCCTCACGTTCGCGACGCCCCCGGCGCTGGGATCAGGTGGCCTGATCCGCATTGTGGATGCGACCAGCGGCGAGGTCGTCGAGACGATCGATACGAGCAAGCCGACGGCGGTGCAGACCATCGGCGGACTGCCGGGCTACCATTATTATCCGATCACGTTCTCCGGTACGCAGGCGACGATTCACCCGCGAAACGGTGCTTTAACGTACGGGCGGATCTATGCGGTGACGATCGAAGCCGGTGTCTTTCGTGATGCCGTTGGTCCCTTGGGGGCCATGGACGGAGCGGGGAGCTGGCGCTTCTCGACTCGCGCGGCACCGCCTCGGACCGGCACCTCGCGGCTGATTGTGGCGGCGGACGGAACCGGGGATTTCTGCACGGTGCAGGGGGCCTTCGATTTTATTCCAGCGGGCAACACCACGCCGACCACCGTTTTCGTGCGGCGCGGCACCTATACTGAGATCGTGTGCCTGTTGGAGAAGCATGCGGTGACGCTCGAAGGTGAAGATCGCACGGGGACGGTCATCGCCTACGCGAACAACGAGCGTTTCAATCCCAACAGCGGGCGTCATCCCTATCAGAGCCCGTCAGGCGATCCGAGTCGGGTGGAGCCCGGCAGTCTGGACCGGGTTTATCGCCGCGGGCTGTTTCTGGCCCACCGCACCGAGGGCCTCGTGTTGCGCAACCTCACGTTTCGCAACACGACACCGCATGGCGGGAGCCAGGCGGAGGCGGTGATTGTCAATGGCACGACCACGGCGCGCACGGTCATCCGAGACGTCGATCTTTTCAGCTACCAGGATACGCTGCAGGTCAACGGCCAGGCCTATGTTGCCAACTGCCGGATCGAGGGTGATGTGGATTTCCTCTGGGGCACGGGTCCTGTTTTCTTTGAGAACTGCGTGGCGCGTTCGCTGCGTTCGGACGCTTACTACACCCAGGTGCGAAATCCGCCGGGCCGGCACGGCTTTGTCTTCCTGCGCTGCACGTTCGAGGGGGAGCCGGGTGTCACCGGCAGTGTGCTTTCGCGCATTCAGCCGTGGCGCTTTCCCGAGAGCGAGGTGGTGCTGATCGAGTGCGTGCTCGGTCCCTCGGTCAGTCCGGTGGGCTGGGAACATCAGGGTGGACGGCCGGAAGGCTTGGGTGATCTCACGCGGCTGCGTTTCTGGGAGTTTGCCAGTCGCGATCCGGCCGGGGCTGCGATTGACACGAGCCGACGGCTGGCGGGATCGCGCCAGCTCGACGCGGTGGCGGATGCCGCGCTGATCGCGAGCTATCGCGATCCGGTGTTCGTGCTGGGTCATGGCTGGAATCCGCGTGCGGAACGCGAGTGAGTTGGGATGTAGCAGGGGTCGCTGATCCCGGTTCTTTGTCCCAACTGAAAATCATCCGACGTCCCGGCCTCAGCGAGGCCGGCTACAGCCATTCGCTAGGCGCGCTCGCGCGTGTCGATGATCAGCGTGACGGGGCCGTCGTTGACCAGTTCGACCTGCATCGACGCGCCGAATTCGCCGCGGGCGACGGGCTTTCCGAGTGCGGCTTCGACCTGGGTCAGGAACTGCTCGTAGAGCGGAATCGCGACCGCCGGCGCGGCCGCGCCATTGAAGGATGGCCGCGTGCCTTTGCGCGTGCTGGCGAAGAGCGTGAACTGGCTGACCACGAGAATGCCGCCACCGATGTCCACGACCGAGCGGTTCATGCGGCCCTCCTCGTCGGGAAAAATGCGCAGCGCGGCGAGCTTGGCGGCCAGCCACTCGCCGTCGGCCGCGGTGTCGCCCTCGGCCACGGCGACGAGAACCATCAGGCCGCGGTCGATGGCGCCGGCGACCCGGCCCTCAATCGTCACGCTCGCGCGCGCGGCGCGCTGGATCACGGCCCGCATGCGGGTTACTCGAGGGACTTGATCAGGACCTTCGGATTGCGACCGCTCTCTTCGTAGAGCTTAAGCCGGTCCTTCGGCAGGATCGACTTGTCGGTCTCCTCAAAGCCGCAGACGGTGATGAAGAACGTCGCGCTCTGGGTGGAGAGGGCGACGACCTGCCTGGCGCCGTGTTCGCGCGCACGCATGCAGGCAAAGTCGACCATCTTCCGGCCGATGCCGCGCTTGTGGTAGAAAGGCAGCACGTAGACCGAGCCGATCTCGGCCAGGTCCTTCTTGTCCGGATAAAAGTAGAGCGTGATGCAGGCGATGATGTTCTCGTCGATCTCGAACACGTAGTAGTGGTCGATGTTCTTCTCGATCGCCTGCTGGGTGCGGTGGAGGAGCTCCTCGCGCTTCACCGCGCTGCGGGTGAGGCTGTAGATGAAGCGCACGTCACGCTTGGTGGCCTTGCGGATCTGCTGGTAGTCGTTGCCGTAGACCAACGAGCCGACGCCCTCGTTGGAGAAAACCTCGTTGAGCAGGCCGTCGAAGATGCGGCTGTCGACGATATGGACGCGCGGCGTGCCGGTCTCGATGGCCTTGACCGCGTGCACGATCTTGGAGCGGGCCTCCTCGGCGATGTGCTCGGGGTGCTCCTTGAGCAGGGCACGCACCGCATCGACGGAGATCTCGCGGCGGAACTCGCCGTTGATGAGCAGGCCGGGCAGTTCGGTCAGGTAGAGGATCTTAGTCGCGTTGAGGGCCTCGGCGATCTCGGCGGCGAGCAGGTCGGAATTGATGCGGAGCGCGCGACCATCGGGGCCGAAGCCGATCGGCTGGATGATCGGGACCACGTCCTCCTGGATGAGGTGCTCGAGGAAGTGCTTGTCGACGCGGTCGACCTTGCCGGTGAACTGCTGGTCGACGCCCTTGAGCACGCCGATGGGGAGGGCACGCACCGCATTGGTGATCGCGCATTTGAGGCCGTTCTGGGTCAGGCCCTCGAGGATGAGATGGGAGACCCGCGCGGATGCGCGGACGGCGAGATCGAGCGTGGCCGCATCAGTCACCCCGGCGCCGTCGTGATTGGTGATCGCGATGCTGCGGAGCTGGGAAAGTTCGCGCAGCTGCTCGGCGATGCCGTGGACGAGCACGACGCGGATCGTGAGGCTGCGGAGGACGGCGATGTCGACGAGCAGGTTGCTGAAGTTCTCATCGGCGACGCTCGAGCCGTCGACGGCGAGCACGAAGATCTGGTCACGGAAGCGCGGGATGTACTTCAGGATGCCACGGAGGTCCGTCGGCTTGATCGTCGTGGTGGAGGCCGGGGTGGCCGGCGTGGCGGAGCCATTGCTCATGGATTTGGGTCGAACGTGTTGTCGGCGAAGGAGGCCGTCGCGTCAATGGTGCCGTGAGGCGTGCGTGGAGCTGGGAGCGCGGGCCGCTGGCCCGCCTGATTGCGGATTGCAGAGTTCGGATTGCGGAATAACCAAACTCTGAGCGGGCCAGCGGCCCGCGCTCCCAGGGACGGAAGGCTTCGCCTCAGCGCACGTCCAGGTTCCAGCGCTGCGACTGGCGTGCGCCGACGATGGTGGCGAGGTAGCGGCCGGGCTTGAGCGTGCCGGCGGGAATCTCGAGCAGGACCACGCTCTCGGTGGTGCGGGCGAGGAGACCGCCCTCGATCTTTTCGAACGTGGGAATGAGGGTGAGTTCGCGGTCACGCACGTAGACCTCGGCGCCTTTGAGCTGCTCCTTGTTGTCGGGCACGCTGCAGGTGAACTGCAGGCGGTAGGCGGCACTGCTGACCGATTCGCGCGGGGCGGTGACCGTGTTCACGCGGTCGGGCATGAGCGGGATTTCCACCAGCGTGTCGCTCAGCTTGGGCGGCAAGCCGCCGGGAGCCGGTGCGACCTCGGCGGCCGGACCGGCGTGGGCGGTGCGGGCCGGATCGGCCGGGCGCAGGGCCTCAACTGCGATGCGCTGATAGCCGGCGTCGAGGAGACGCAGGACATTGGCGCGGTTCTTGGAGTCCTCGTAGGGCTGAAACGCAGGGCCTGGCTTGCGGTACCGGATCGTGATCCACGTGTACGGGATGATGCACGCGAGGATGATGATCGCGACCCACTTGAGGGACCAGGGCTTCTTGGCGGAGGAACGGGCGGACATGGAAGACCGGGAAGGAAAGCGGGTTGGCCGGCGCGGGGCAAGCGGGGAGGGGCCCGCCTTGGCATCGTTCTCGTTGTTCATTCTCTTACTCGTTCTCGGGCTCGGAGCTTGAGCACTGGGACCTCAGTCATACGCCAATCGCCAATCTTCGAGAATGAGAACGAGTAAGAGAACGAGAACGATTCGGCCGGGCCTGCCCGGCCGAAATACGGTTGCCCCGGGGAGGGGTGGGTGCTTCGTTGGCGGGCTTCATGAAGCTCTGGTCCCAGTTTTTCATCCCGACCCTCAAGGAAAGCCCGTCCGACGCCGAAATCGCGTCGCACAAGCTGCTCGTTCGCGCCGGTCTCGTGCGCAAGCTGGGCGGTGGTCTCTACACCTACATGCCGCTCGGCCTGCGGGTGATGCAGAAGATCACGCAGATCTGCCGCGAGGAACTCGACGGCGCGGGCGGCATTGAACTGTGGATGCCGCACCTGCACCCGGCGGAGAACTGGGAGCAGGGTCCCCGCTGGGCCGCCGCCCGCGAGATCATGTTCCGCGCGGACAGCGCCGGCGACGGCAAGCGCGGCGGACGCGAGCCGGAGTTCGTGCTCGGGCCGACCCATGAGGAGGTCATCACGCCCCTCGTGAAGTCCGAGATCTCCAGCTACCGCGACCTGCCGAAGAATTTTTATCAGATCGCAACCAAGTTCCGAAATGAAATCCGCCCGCGCTTCGGCCTGATGCGCGCGCGCGAGTTCGTCATGATGGATGCGTACTCGTTTGACGCGAACGACGACGGCGCGGTGAAGAGTTACTTTGCGATGAAGAGCGCCTACGAGGCGTTCTTCCGCCGCATCGGCGTGACCGCGATCGCGGTCGAGGCCGACACGGGCGTGATGGGCGGCAGCTTCTCCCACG
This sequence comes from uncultured Opitutus sp., assembly GCA_964460715.1. GTDB lineage: Bacteria > Verrucomicrobiota > Verrucomicrobiia > Opitutales > Opitutaceae > CAMAXB01. The sequence goes on from CAYWRG010000007.1 coordinate 52,346, forward strand.
AGTTCATGGTCCCGGCCGAGATCGGTGACGATGACGTGATCTACAATGAGGAAAGCGGTTACGCGGCCAACCGTGAGAAGGCGACCAGCGCGCTGGTGCCTGCCGACCTCGCGGATGCAGCCCCGGTTGGCGCGGTCGAGGAATTTGCGACGCCGGGTGTCGTGACGATCGCCGCGCTGGCGGCCGCGCCGTTCTCGGTGCCGGCCGAGCAGCAGTTCAAGACCCTGGTCTACGTGGGTGACGGCAAACCCTTTGTCGTGGTCATCCGCGGCAACGATGAACTCGAGGAAGCCAAGCTGGGTTCGCTCGGGTTCACCGTTTTCCGTCCGGCCACGGCCGAGGAAATCGAGCCGGTCCTCGGAGCCAAGCCGGGCAGCCTCGGTGCGGTCAAGGGCACGATCAAGAATCAGGGCGCGCTCGCCGGCATCTTTGCCGACCACGCGATCCGACTGATCGGCAATGGCACCACGGGCGCGAACAAGGACGGCTTCCACCTGCGCAACGTCAACGTGACCCGCGACCTCGCGATCACGAAGTTCGGCGACTTCCGTCGCGTGCGTCCGGGCGAGCCCGATCCCAAGAGCGGCCAGCCGCTCAAGGTTCGCCGCGGCATCGAGGTCGGCCATATCTTCAAGCTCGGCACCAAGTACTCCGAGAAGTTCGGCGCGGTTTACACCGACGACCAGAAGCAGTCTCACCTCATGGTCATGGGCTGCTACGGCATCGGCATCAGCCGCACGCTGCAGGCCGTGATCGAGCAGAGCCACGATGCCGACGGCATCGTCTGGCCCTGGGCGGTGGCGCCCTTCCAGGTGCTGATCGTGGTCCTCGACCCCCAGCTCCCGGAGATGATGGACCTCGCGCGCAAGCTCGCGTCGGCGGCGGAGAAGGCTGGTGCGGATGTCCTCATTGATGACCGCGTCGAGCGTCCCGGCGTGAAGTTCAAGGATGCCGATCTCATCGGTCTCCCACTTCGCCTCACCATCGGCAGCAAGGGCCTCAAGGACGGCATCGTGGAACTCAAGGCCCGCACCTCGAAGGACGTGGCCAAGGTTCCGCTCGCCGAGGCCGAGGCCCGTCTCGCCTCCGCAGTGGCTGAGGCGGCCGCGAAGGCATGACCGAGTTCGCGACCAGGACCTCCCCGTCGCCGGAAGGCAGCACCGCGACCGAACTGGCCCTCCAGGACCAGTGGCGGGTCGTGGTGCTGAATGATCCGGTCAACCTGATGAGCTACGTCGTACTCGTCTTCAAGAAGGTGCTCGGTTTCGACGAGACCCGCGCGCGTAAGCACATGCTCGAAGTCCACGAGCAGGGCCGCTCGGTCGTGTGGTCGGGTCTGCGCGAGCAGGCCGAACACTATGTCTTCACGCTCCAGCAGTGGCACCTGAGTGCGGTGCTGGAGTCGGACAAGACGAAGTAGCGATTCCGCGCTCGTCCGCGGAACACGCGGAAGGACGCGGAAACGGATCGGAGGATCGCCACAAAGAACGCAAAGATGGCTTATCCTGCGCAGGACAACCGTCCGAGCGCTTATAGGCGCAGCCTAAGCTAATTACGCGCCGAGGCCTTTTGCGTTTTTCGTGGCTACCCGGATTGGCCGCCCCGGGCTTGCCCGTGCCGGCGTTTGTCGACAGAACGAGTCATGCGCTTTTCTCTCCGGCTGGCGGCAGGTGTACTCCTTTTGGCTTCATTCGCCTACGCGGCCGGCGATCCGGCGACGCTCATTAACGACCCGGCGGTGAAGGCCGCGCTGGCCGCGGCGCAACGCAATGAGCCGTGGACGCTCGACGAGCAGGTGCGCATCACCGAGATCGCTGCGCCGCCGTTCAATGAGACGGCGCGGGCGAAGGAATTTGAACGGCTGTTCAAGGAGCTTGGCCTGAAGGATGTCCGCATTGACGCCGAAGGAAATGTGATCGGCGTGCGTCCGGGCGAGAGGCCGACGCCGAACGTGGTCATCTCGGCCCACCTCGACACGGTGTTTGCTCCGGAGGTGAGCGTGAAGGTCCGGCGCGAGGGCACGAAGCTGATTGGGCCCGGCATCACCGACAACGGTCGTGGCCTCGCGGCGATGCTGAGCGTGATCCGCGCGCTCGACGAGGGCGGCGTGCGTACACCGGGCACGCTGACGTTTGTGGCGACCGTCGGCGAGGAGGGGCTGGGCGATCTGCGCGGCGTGAAGGCCATCTTCGCATCAACGCTCAAGGATCAGGTCGATGCGTTCATCGCGATTGACGTGCCGTCCGGCGATGGCGCAGGACCGAATCGATTCACGGTCACGGGCGTGGGCAGTTATCGCTACAAAGCCACGTTCAAGGGCACGGGTGGTCACAGCTACGGCGCCTTTGGTCTGGCGAACCCCATTCATGCGCTCGGACGTGCGGTGGCGAAGATCGGTGAGATCCGGGTGCCGGCGCAGCCGCGCACGACGTTCAATGTTGGCCGCATCGGTGGCGGCACGTCAGTCAACTCAATCGCCTTCGAAGCTTGGATGGAGGTTGATATGCGCTCGGAGTCGATGCCCGCGCTCGACGCCGTGAAGACGCAGGTGCTGGCGGCAATCGATTCGGCCGTGACCGAGGAGGCCGCTCGCTGGGGTGGGCGGGGCAACCTGAGCGTGGATGTGCAGTCCATCGGCGTGCGCCCGGCGGGCTCGACCCCCCAGGACTCGCCGCTGGTGAAGTCAGCCTCCGCTGCCATCGCAGCGCTGGGGCTGACGCCAATCACGAATGCCAGCTCGACCGACGCGAACGTGCCGATGGCGCTTGGCATTCCGGCCATCACGATCGGCGGCGGCGGCGTGGGCACAGGAGCGCACACGCTCGAGGAAACGTACGACTCGACGGATTCGCATCTCGGACCCCAGGTCGCGATCCTCCTGGCCGTCGCAATGGCGCGGTGAAAGACGAAGGCAGAAGACAGAGATCAGAAGACAGAGGTCGGAGGTCAGAAGTCAGAGGTCAGACGAGGCCGGAAAGGCTCATGACTGGGGTACTTAGTGCCTCGTTTTTGGCGGATCGACCTGACCTCTGATCTCTGTTTGGCTCCGTTTGCCTTCCGGCTGGACCTGCGCTTGTTCCGGGGTGAACGTGAGGCGTCCATGAAGCGAATCGAAGTTAAACTCAGCCTGCCGGTGGTGGCTCCGCTGCTCGACGTCATCAAGGCGGCGGCGGACACGCTGGCGTCCGAGATGGCGTCGTCGCTGTCGCTTCAGGATATCGATCCGGACGTACGGGATGCCTGGAAGTCCGAACTGGTGGAGGGGCAGAATGAGGAGATCCGAGTCCTGCTGGCCCTGTTTGACGAGGAGTTCTACCGCAACGGCGTGATCGGGATCGACGAGGACAATGCGGACTCGTTGGTCCGCGCCTGCTCAGCCGTTCGCCTGCGCTTGCGCGAACGATTCATGCCCGGCCTCCCGGACGAAGTGCTGGAGAATGGCGACGTGGAGATGGACGTGCTGGAGGAACCAGTGCGGAGGGCATTCATGTGCTACCTTTTCCTGGCCACGGTGCAGGAGCTGATCATCCAACACCTCGACTCATCCATTCTCGATAGCTGATCATGGCCTCACGTACTTGTCATCGCTGCGGTGCGCCCGCGGGCGTTCCCTCGGCTCCGGCCAACCGCCCGGTCTTTTGCTGTGCGGGCTGCCTCGTGGCAACGCAGGTCCCGGTGGATGAGAAGGGGAATTTCCCGGTCAATGCCGCGCTCATCACGGTCCTGGCCGTGGGCTTCGTGGTGTTTAACCAGTTGCTTGGCTGGGGCCTGATGGCGCTGATGGCCGGAAAGGGCGATGCGCGGGCGGCGGCGCTGTGTGCCTTTGCCTCGCTGGGGGCAGGGGCCTTTGCGGGGATGATTGCCGTGCGCGAACAGGTGCGCGGGGCCGGCGGGGTGAAGGTTTTCGACAGCTTGGTGATCGCGGTGGCCATCCTGCTCCTGGCCGTGGGTGTGGCGCTGGGTGCCCCGGGCTTTGGGGTGACGGCCAACCTGTTGCTCTTGGGCTGGTGCTATCGCGGATTGCTCAAGAAAAAAAGGGTGGGGAATCCGGACGTTACCGTTTGACGGGGGCGGGGTGCGACCTACCTTAGAACTGACACCCTGCAGTGTTCGAGGTGCTCTCTATACGCTCTTTGCCTTTGAATTATTCCGGGAGCCACAAAGCGGTGGCCGCTGCTAGGCCGTAAATCGGAAAGCAATAAATCACCGCGAGGCGCCCACCTTAACTTGAAAAGGTCCTGAGCCTTTGGGCATACGGCACAGGCGGGGTTGTCACCTCTTTCTCCAGCACCATGACCATCGTTTACCAGATCACCCACCTTGCTTCACTGATCGCTCTCACGGGCGGGGCTTTTTATGCGTTCGCAGGCTCCCCGGAGTCGCGCAAGAAGGTCATGATGATTACGGGCATCGCCAGCCTCCTGATGCTTATCAGCGGCTTTGGCATGCTCGCCCGTCTCCATTCCAACCAGTTTCAGCCCTGGGTCATCGTCAAGCTGGTCTGCTGGCTCGCCCTGAGCGGCCTCGCCGGCATCGGCTACCGCAAGCGCGACAATGCCCCGATGTTCATCAGCATCATCGCGGTTATCGTGTTGACGGCGCTGTACATGGTCTACTCGTTCCGCTTCCAGGCTTGAGCGAACAGGATCGTGTCTTCGCGGTCCTGAGCTGAGGATGAACGCCATGGATCCGATCTGTGGCCTGTGGATCGACGATGACGGGGCCGTGCATGTGTCCTTCGCGCGCCCGGACGGCTCGCGGCAGGAAGCGGTCGAAAATTTCGAGCCGTTTGCTTGGCTGACGGCCGCACCGGCGACGCCGTTTGCGGGCGTGACCGTTGAGCCGCTCAAGGGGGCCGGGGTCTTTCCGTTTCTCGCCCGCGCGGAGAGCCTGGGTCAGTACGAGGCGTTTCTCGGTGAGGCCAAGCAGACGGATGGGGTTGATGCCATCCGTCCGTTTGAAAGCCAGTTCCTGCTCCAGCGCCGGGCACGCATGTTTGGCGATCTGCTCTTTTCGCAGGTGCGCCGCTGCCAGCTCGACATCGAAACGGGTTCGGAGGACGGCTCGTTCAGCGACCCGACCAAGCCGGGTGACCGCGTGCTTGCGATCGGCCTGCAGTTTGGCGCGAGGCAGCGGCTGCTGGTCCTGGCAGAATCCACTGATGCGGCGGAAAAGGCCCTACTCGAGGAATTCAACGCCGTGCTGGCGGCCGAGGATCCCGACGTGATCGAGGGGCACAACCTCTTCAAGTTCGACCTCGATTATCTGCGTCAGCGCAGCAAGCGGTTCAAGGTCCCCTGTGCGTGGGGCCGGTTCGGGCGCAAGGCGACCTTCCGCAACAGCCGGCTGAAGGTGGCGGAACGCTGGATTGATTTCCCTCGGTGCGATCTGCCGGGGCGCACGGTCGTCGACACCTACCTGCTCGTGCAGCAATACGACGTTTCGACGCGGGAGCTCGTGTCGTACGGCTTGAAGGATGTCGCGATTTATTTCGGCATCACCGACGAGGAAAGCGCCGAGCGCACCTACATCGAGGGTTCGGAGATCGCGAAGGTTTACGCAACGGATCGCGCGCGCTTCCTGGCGTATCTGGGCGATGACCTGCGCGAGACCAAGGGCATCGCGGACCGCCTGCTGCCGACCTACTTCGAGCAGGCCAAGACCTTCCCGATCCTGCTGCAGGAGGCCACGCTGCGCGGCAACACGGGCAAGATCGACCTGCTGTTCCTTGAGGAGTATTATCATGCGCGCCAAGCCTGTCCCGTGCCGCCCGAAGTGGCTGCGTTCGAGGGGGGCTATACGCGGTCCTTCCAAGAGGGTGTCTTCACCAAGGTCCTGCACTTCGACGTCGCGTCACTTTACCCGAGCCTGCTGCTCCTGATCGGACGCAATCCGGGCAACGACACCCTGGGGGTCTTTATCCCGCTGCTGACCTCGCTGCGCACCTACCGCCTGAAGTACAAGCAGCTCGCCCGCTCCGCCGAAACGGAGGAACTCCGCGCCGAGTACGCGGCGCGGCAGGCGAGCTTCAAGATCCTGATCAATTCGTTCTACGGCTACCTCGGTTTTTCCGGCGCGCGCTTTGGCGATGGCGAACTGGCGGCTGAGGTCACGCGGCGTGGCCGTGAGCTGCTGCAGGCGCTGATCGACGAGTTTGCGAAGCACGACTGCACCCTCCTCGAGGCGGACACCGATGGCATTTATCTGTCGTCGGAGCGCTACTACGAGGATCCGGAGGCACTGCTCAAGCAGGTCGCGCCGATCCTGCCGGAGGGGATCGAACTCGAGTACGACGGCAAATTCCCGGCGATGTTCTGCTACAAGGCGAAGAACTACGCGCTGACCGATGGGAAGAAAATCCTGCTCAAGGGCAGCGCGCTGCGTTCGCGCGGGATCGAGCCCTACCTGAAGCGTCTAAGCGACCAGCTGATCAAGTACCTGCTCGGTCTGTCACCGGATTCGCCGCTGGTACTGGTCGAGCAGTACCGGGCGAAGATCGCGGCGCGCGAACTGCCCGTGGCGGAACTCGCGAAGAGCGAGACGCTCAGCCAGAATCCCGATGCGTACGAGCGTCTGATTGCCGACGGCGGCAAACCGCGCCGGGCCTCGGCCGAGGTCGCGTTGCAGCTGACGCCGCGTCCGCGGATGGGCGAGCGCGTGACCTATTACATCACGGCCAAGGCCAAGGGAAAGACGAGTGACTGGCAGCGGGCGCGTCCGGCGGTGCTGCATGATTCCGTGCAGGCCCCCTACGATTCCAGCTACTACCTCGACAAGATCGACGACTGGCTCGAGCGCTATGGGGCTTTCCTCGGGGTAAAGCCGCTGGGCAGCGATCAGGCGGAACTGGGGCTGGGCTAGCTGCTCGGGTGAGGTGCGCTGGCGCATTTGAAATCTCAAAGTTGAAATTTCAAATCGCGGCGAACGGCCGCTCAACCGATCAGCTTCAGTGCGGACTGGGCGGACTGATTGGCCTGTGAGAGCATCGAGGTGCCGGCCTGAACGAGGATGTTGTATTTTGCCAGGGCGGTGGATTCCTGCGCGACGTCGACGTCCATGATCCGGCTGTGGGCGGCCTCAATGTTGGCCTTGTTGACCGCGTTGACCTCTGCCGCGAATCCCAGTCGCGACTGCTGCGCGCCGTTCTCGGCGCGGAGCGTGGCGACTTCCTGCAGAGCGCCGGTGACGGTCGAGAGGTTGAGGGTCGCCAGGCTGGAGGCGTTGGCGACATCAGCCACGTCGCTTCCGCCGCCCGTGGAGGTGCTGGTGACGTTGATGTAGTCGAAGTAGATGAGTTCCTGGGAAGAGGAGGCGCCGGCGTAGTCGTTGCGAATGGTCAGCGCGCCTGAGGTGGCGGAGGTGGACTGGGTGCCCAGCGAACTGCCGCCGGCCGAAGCGGTCACGGTGCCGGCACCGTCGAAGCTCAGGGTGAGCGTGCTGGTGCCCGTAGGGATTTGGCCCGGACCGGAGCCGAACGTGAAGGTGGCCAGATCGGTGCCGCCGAGTTGGAAGCGCAGGACATCGTCGGTGCTGGCGCTGCGGATGTTCAGCTCAAGATCGAAGGAGCCGGACAGGCTCTGATTGCTCGTGGCCCAGGCGGAACCGCCGGCGGCGGTCAGCAAGTCGAGGTCGTCCGAGGTGTTGTCGACCTGGGCATCGCCGCTCGATCCGGTTGTCCAGTTGGACAGGTCGTCGAAATTGTCGCTGAAGTTGGTAAAACCGACAGAGTTGCCCACGCCGAGCAGGTCCGCGCCGCCAAAGGTGAGCGTGCCGGTATCGATTCCCCCCGTGGCGGGCACGCTAAGGGTGCTCGAGCCGAACAGGGCGATGCTGTTGAACTCCTCACCCGAAAGGGACGTCAGCTCGTCCTGGAGCTGACCGAATTCGGCGTCGTAGTTGGCCAGATCGTCCGAGTTTTTGGTGGGGTCCGCGTAGAGCGTCTTGAGCTCGCTGATGCGGTCGAGGATCTTGCCGGCCGTCTTGAGCGCGCCGTCCTGCGTCTGCAGGTAGGAAACGGAATTGCCCAGGTTGGCGTTAATCGCCTGTTGGCGCCGCGCAGTGGCGGCGAGCTTCATCGAAACCGCGAGACCGCCCGCGTCGTCGTTCGGGTTGACGATCTTTGAGCCGCTCGAGAGGCGGTTCAGGCTGCGCTGCAGGAGGGCGTTGGACGACGCCAGGTTGTTGGAGGCGAGCGTCGCAGCGTAGTTGGTGTTGATGACAACCGACATGGTCTTCCGTGAGGTAGATGCGACGTCCGGGTCGCGACGGGCCCTTGCGGGAGCCAGGCGTTCAATCCAGCGGAATGCGCCGGTTGACCTACCTACTAACGTCCACTCCGGGCGTGAGTTTAGGAAAAAGGACGCGGATTGCGTCTGCTGTAACCTGCACAACGCCAACCTAACGCCGACTAAGGAGGTTTAGCTGGGGTTGCTGACCCCGGTGCTTAAACCTTGTGGGTTCGATCTCGGACCGGCCTTGGCGAGGCCAGCTACACCGGCAAAGATCACCCAAAAGGATTAGGCGGGCGGCGTCAGGCGGCGAGGGCCGGTGATCGTCCAAGCCCGGGTGATCCGGTCACCGCGGACTTCGTAGATCATAACGAGCTCGATTTCGCCCGGACCCTCGGGAAAGGTGCGCGTGACGCGCTCATGGTCGATGACGGTGCCGCCGGCAACGATGCGGTGGATCAAATCAGCCCGGAGGTTGGCCTCGGTGAAGCGGGCTGCGAAGCGCGGACGCAGTTCGGCGGTGCCGCGCGCCAGCAGGGTCACGGGGTGCTCGTACAGTTCGGCGTCGTCGGCGTAAACGCGCAGAAGCGCCTCCACGTCGCGGGCGTTGTAGGCGTCAAGCTGGCGCTGGACGACGGTAGCGGGATTAATCGGTGCGGTTGACATACGGACGACGGTGCCGTGACGCAGCCAGCAAAACGCCGGGCGCCGCGCGATCAAGCCCGGCGTCCGGCGTCGGAATGAAAGATGCCAGCGGTCAGGAGGATCGCCTGCCGCGGAAGAGCGAGATGAGGAAGAGCACAAGGAAGATGACGAACAGGACTTGGGCGATCGAAGCGGCCGTTCCGGCGATGCCGCCGAAGCCGAGGAAGCCGGCGATGAGTGCGACAACGAGAAAGACGAGGGAGTAGTAGAGCATGGGACGAAGGATGGGTTAGGAACGTGAACTGCGGAGAAGGCCGCCGAGGCCGGACACCGCGGTGAGGGCGCCTGCGATCAGGAGCCAGACGGTCTTGTCCGTTGGAGCGCCGGTGAATAGGCGAGAGAAGGTGGAACCGATCGAGTCAGAGGCAGCGAGTCCGTAGGAAAGGAGGACCAGCCCGAAGACGAGCAGTGCGAGGTAGCCAATTTTTGAGTTTTCCATAAGGGGAACGGGGAAGTGTTCGCTTCCCTTGTTTTTGAGTTAGATCCGAAGCTGCCAGGCGACTTCTCGTGCTTGGCCATCAGGCTGATGAGGAAGGCTGCGGTTCGCGTAGGGCACGTACACATCCACGAGAAGGGATCAGCTATGTTTCCGCCGAGCGATGGCCTGGCTGTTTCGGGCCGAGCGGGTCGCGTTGGCGAGCGTGCTTGTGGCCGAGGGCTGAGTAGCCAGAGCGCGGTCAAGGGACCGCGGACGGCTGTTCTGAAGCAGCCGGAGCGGGCCGGTCGTCTGGGCGAGACCTAGAGCGGGAAGGGGATGGGTGCGCGGTTGCATCGAGGGCCGTGAGGCTGAGTCGGTCGAAATCCCCGGCCGCATGCGTGCGGCCGGGGGTTGGTTCGGTAGCGATGAGACCTAGCTCTTGACCGTCATGTTGTTCGTCACGGACGTGGATCCGCGAACGTCCTGGGCGAGCTTCGTGACGAGGGACTTCTCGGCGGCGGAGCTGGCCTCACCCGAGATGACGATGGCGCCGTCGATGGTGGTGACCTTCGTCTGGAGCGCGCTGGTGGACTTGTGGGTGAGGAGAGCGTACTTGACCTGGCTGGTGATGGACGCGTCGTCCATCCGCTCACTGGCCGTGCGGCTGGCGGCGGGCGTCTCCTTGATCGTGATCTCGTTCTTCACCGATTTCACGCCGTCGATCTCCTTCGCGTAGACTTCGGTCAGTTCCTTCTGCGCGCCGTTCTCAGCGGTGCCGGTCAAAAGGACGACCCCATCCGTGACGGCGACGGTCGTGGACGTGGCGCTGACGTTGCCCTTGACGAGGAGACGGCTGCGAATCTTGAAGGCCATCCACGCGTCGGATTTCTCCGGATAGGCGGACTTGATTTCGATCTCGTTGCGAACGCCGGTCACGCCGGGAAGATTTTCAACGGTGTCGACGGCAAGGGCCTTCTCGTCTTTGTCTTCAACGGTGCCGGTGAGGGTGACGAGGCCGTCCTGGGCCTTCACCTTGACGTGGTTGTCGAGGACGGTGCGGTAATTGTAGGAAGCCTTGGCGGCGTCCTCGATCTTGCGATCCATCTCGGGTGTAGCGACCAGTGCGAGTGGGCTGGATGCGATGAGGAGCAGAGTGGACAGGTGGAGGATTTTCATGAACAAGACGGAGTATACGCCTGTCGGATCGCGTCTGCTATGGGGCACTGACCTACCCTGGCCTTTTGCGATTGGTAGCAGATCACCCCATTCTATCCGGCCCGTGTGTGCGATAGACTGCGGCATGATGGATTCCCATGCGTGCCGCGCTCCCTTCGCTTTCGAGTCTGCGTCCCTGTCCTCCGTTCGTTCGCCTGTTCCCTCGGCAGAGGCGGCGGAAGATGCAGCCTTGGTGGGGCGATTCAAGGGTGGGGATGAATCGGCGTTCGGCACCATTATGGAGCGCTATCGCCGACGCATGTGGTCGGTCGCGTTTCGCGTGCTGAAGAATCATCCGGATGCGGAGGAGGTGGCGCAGGATACGTTCATGCGGGCGTATCGCGGCCTGGCCCAATTTCGCGGCGACTGTTCGCTCTCCACCTGGCTGCATCGCATCGCGCTCAACCTCGCGAGGAATCGCTACGGGTACTTCTTCCGACGCCAGCGCCATGCGGCGGTTTCGATGGAAATGCCGCTCGGCGGTGACAATCCCGTTTCGCTCAGCGATCAGATCGCGTCGGATGAGATGGGGCCGGTGCGCCAGGCGACCGCGACGGAGTTTACGACTCTGGTGAACCAATGCATCTCCCAGCTTGCCGAAGAATCGAGGGAGATCCTCACCCTGCGCTGTACCGGGAATCAAAGCTATGCCCAGATTTCCCGCGCGCTTGGCCTGAGTGTGGGCACGGTGAAGAGTCGGCTATCGCGGGCGCGTGAGCGGCTGCGGAGCGCGATGCAGCTTGCGTGTCCGGATTTCGCGTGTGGCGACAATCCCGATACCTGGTTCGCGGCGATTCGCCCGACGGGTGTGCAGGCGCGGCTGAGGCCCTGACCGCGTTCAGATGATCGTGACCTGGACGCTGCTCTCAATGATGCCTTGGGCGATGGCATAGCGGGTCAGGCCGGCGGTTTCGTGGATGTTGAGTTTGTCCATCACGTGCTGCCGGTGCTTCTCCACGGTCTTGATGCTGATACCAAGCGTCGCGGCGACCTGCTTGTTGGCGAGGCCTTCGGTCACGAGTTGGAGAACCTCCGTCTCACGGGACGTGAGTCGGACTTTGGTTGCGGCGGGAAGTCCGTCCCGATCGCGTGAGCGGTTCCGGCCGGCGGCGAGCCGCTTGGCGATGACCGGGCTGAAGAAAGGGCGTCCGAGCGCGATCTCCTGGATCGCCTGGTGCAGGATCTCGGCGGAGGTCTGCTTCTCGAGGAAGCCAACGGCACCGACGGCAGTCAGGCGGTCGATGTACTCGTCGTCGCTGTGGGCGGAGAGGATCAGGATACGCGCCGAGGGACGTGCGGCGATGATTTGACGGGTGGCCTCGAGCCCGTTGAGCAGGGGCATGGCGACGTCCATGAGGATAACGTCGGGTTTGAGGAGCGCGGCGAGGCGGACGGCCTCGCGACCGTTGGGGGCCTGGCCGATGACTTCGACATGACCCTCGGCCTGCAGCAGTGTGCAAAGACCCTGACGGACGACGGCGTGATCCTCGGCGAGCAGGACGGTGATTTTTGGCAGGGATTTCATCGGGAAGTTTCAGGGCTCAAGGGAATCTCGGCGCGGACGGTTGTTCCGGCGCCGGGTGCGGACTCAATGACGAGGGTTCCCCCGACCATCTCGACGCGCTCGCGCATGCCGACCAATCCGAGGCGTTGGCGGGTACGGCTGGCGAATTGATCGGGCACCTTGAAGGAAACTCCGTCATCATGAATATCCATCCGAACGCCGCCGGAGATTTCGTGGAGCGAGACGTCCACCTTGCGGGCGTGGGCGTGGCGACCGATGTTGGTCAGGGCCTCCTGGGCGACGCGATACAGGACTGTCCGTCGCTCGTTGCTGAGATGCTCGACCCCGGCAAAGGCGGTGAGGGTGATGCGAAGCTTTTTACGGAGGGCGAAGGGCTTCATGAAGGCATGGAGAGCGGGGATCAGTCCAAGGTCGTCGAGCACGGCCGGGCGCAGTTCCCGTGCGAATTGGTGGACGGCGTTCACGGATTTCTCGACCAGCCGCTGGGTACGTGTGATCCGGGCGCGCAAGGTACGCACGCCAGAGGCCGCGGAGTGGTTGAGGGCGGCGAGGTGCACGTTGATGCCGACGAGGGTTTGGACAACCTCGTCGTGCAGCTCGCGGCTGATCATGCGCCGCTCGTTTTCCTGGGCATTGATGATCTGGCGGGCGAGGGTGCGGAGCTTGCCCTGCATGGCCTGGGACTGCAGGAGCAGCGTTTGATAGCGGGACTTGCCTTGATGCACGGCGGCCTCACCGGCTTTTCGCCGGACGATCTCGCGCTTGAGCCTGCGGTTGCTGGCGGCGAGGACCTTGGCGTTTTGGCTGAGCATCGTGGCGCGCTCCTTCATCACCGTGAGCGATTCGCGGGTGGCGCGGTGAACCTTCTCCACCGGGAAAAGAGCCTCGGCAAAGAAGTCGCCGGTTCGCTTGATCAGACCGTTGCTGACATCCCGAAAATCATGGGTAGCGGCGAGCCGCGTGAGCGCGCGTTCGTGCATTCGGGCTAGGTCGAGGGTGTCGAGGCCCGCGGCGAGCACATCGCGTCCCAACGCACGCGCGTCCGTGCCATGGCCATGGCTGCGATGGGCCAGATGGGAACGGAGGGCGACAAGATAGCGCGCGGACAGCTCAGGGTTCTTCTGCTTCATAGGACGATAGGGTGGCTCGATTCCGTCGAACCGCATGGGCGCGGGCAGAAGACGCGAGGTGAGCCGAAGCGGTGGGAGGGAATTCCCAGCGAATCGCTGACCTCTGCATTAGGCACGCATTCTGCCTCAATAGCGATGGGGTATAACCCGTAAGGAGCGGAGGACCGCGCCGTTTGCCCCATAATCAATGGAATAGGCTCGCCCGGGTGAGGTTAGCTCCACTTCGCCGGTCGACAGGCGTAATCCGTCGCTTTTGGTCTCATCGGCGATTAATCTCACTCGCTGGCTGGACGACTGAGGGCACGTTTCCCTCGAGGTGCGTGGTCTGCACCTTCCTTTATGCAAAAGACCAAGAAATCCGTCGCGAAGCGTTTCAAGCTGACCGGCACCGGTATCCTCATGCGGCGTACGCCTGGCTTCCGCCATTTGCTCTCTGCCAAGAGCACGAAGGCCAAGCGCCGGGCGACCAAGGATAAGCGGGTCGCGCCCGGTCACGCGGCCCCACTCAAGCGCTGTCTGCCGTTCGGGCTTTAAGCGGGCTTTGGATCGCTTGTTCATGGCTTGTCCTCCCGATCCGTCACTCCCGTTCGATGTCACGCTGCGAGTGGGGTGCAGCCTGGCTTACGAGGTCACGGGCACGGCGGTGGTGTTTCTCAACCTGAAGCCCCGTCCGAGCCGCGATCACGCGGTGATCTTTGAGGCGCTCACGCTGGGCGACAACCTGCCGTCACGACGCTTCACCGACAGCCATGGGAATGCGGTGCTTTGCGTGACACTCGCGCCGGGGACCAACTACATCCGCCACGATGCGATCGTGGCGGTGTCGTCGCGGCCGGATAACCATGATCACACCGCCAAGGTCCCGCAGTCGCCGGGTGATCTGCCGCCCGGGGTGCTGCGGTACACCCTGCCGAGCCGCTACTGCGATTCGGACAAGTTGGTAAATTTTGCGTGGGAAAAATTCGGTGCGATTGAGCACGGGCTTCCGCGGGTCACGGCGATCAGCCGCTGGATTCACGAAAATATCGAATACCGCTATCTGTCCGGCCGAGCCGATCTTTCAGCGTGGGATGTCCTGCAGCGTGGATACGGCGTATGCCGCGATTTCGCACATCTCGCGATCGCACTGAATCGCACCTTCAATCTGCCGGCGCGTTATGTCACCGGTCATATGCCGGACATCGGATTTCCCGATCCGGAGAACCACATGGATTTCCACGCCTACGCGGAGGTTTACCTCGGCGGACAATGGTACACGACGGATGCGCGCTTCCATGTCCCGCGGATCGGCCGGATCAAGGTGTCGTGCGGTCAGGACGCGGTTGATGGGGCATTTTCCACGATCTACGGCGGCGCAACACTCTCGTATTTTCAGGTATGGGCCTATCAGGTGGCGCGCGGCACGGTCGGCGTGGGCGATCCCCTTGATTTCTCCCTGCGTCTCGACAATCGCGTGACGGTGCAAACGGAACGCCCCTATGCTCCCGGTGACTTCTGAGGCGGTCAGCCTGCCGAGACGACGCTGATCCCGGTGCTGCTGCTCGGCGTGGCGATGATCCTGATGCTACTGACCGTGGTCGCCGAGCGTCACCGGAAGTTCTGACCATGGATTCTGCTGATCGAACCAACAACAGATAGCACCGATTACACAGATCGATCCGGATAAGTGAGACGGCCTCAATCGAAGTCATTCAACCGCGAGACGAATGACTGATTTTTGGTGGGCTTCAGGCATCGGTGTTCATTGGTGAAATATGTGGTTCAGCTGCCGACTTTAGGCTAAACCGGCGTCCGCAGCAGTTCGTCGAGATCGGCATCCAGTGGCTCGCCTCGGAGATGCTCGAGCAGTTCCGGCACCGAAGGCGCGAAGGCCGGCGGGCTTTCCTCGCCGTAGGCGATGCGCGCGAGCAGGCTGAAGCGCAGCGCGTTGGTGAAGGAGGCGCGCGCCATCGTCGGATTGTTCAAGGCGGCATACGCGAGCCCGGCCTCCCGATTGAGCGCGGCGTAGAGCAGGACCCGCTCCCGGGCCGATTCCGAGAGCTCGTTCTCCGTCAGCATCGCGAAGTGATGCGACGGCGAGAGCTGAAACAACTTGTCCGCCTCCATCCCAAACAGCCGTTCGCAGGCCCCGACGATTGACTGCAGCGCATCCAGCTCGCGATGCGCCGAGCGCAAGGTCGTCACCCGTGCCAGCGCGCGACTGACCTCCTCGATGAGGCGCAGGAGGTAGTCGCGGCGGGAGGTGATCATGGGTTTGGATCGTTCTCTTTCTCGTTCTCAGGTTCGGCCGGTGGATCCGTGAGGCCCTGCCAGCCGAGCGTGAGAACGAGAACGATAAAGAGAATGAGAACGACGGTCCCGACTCAGCTCCAGCGCAGGTCGTTGCTCGTGAAGGGCAGGGTGCGGATGCGCTTGCCGGTGGCGGCGAAGATCGCGTTGCACACGGCCGGAGCCACGGGCGGGAAGACCGGCTCACCGAGCCCGGAGGGCGGGTTATCCGTCAGCAGGAAGTGGCTCTCGATTACCGCAGGAGCATCGGTGATGCGCAGGAGCGGATAGCTGTCAAAGTTCCCCTGCGTGATGCGGCCATTCTCAATGTTGAGGTCCTGCAGCCAGGCGGCACTGAGGCCGTCGACCACGGAGCCTTCCACCTGATTCTCGGCGCCGCTCAGATTGACGATCTGCGAGCCGACGTCGCAGGCCGCGACGACGCGATCGACCTTGAGCGAGCCGTCGGGCGCGACCGTGACTTCGGCGCCGATCGCGATGTAGCCGCGGTGGCTGAAGTGGAACGCGATGCCCTGGCCCTGGCCTTTGGGCAGCTTCTTGCCCCAGCCGAGTTTTTCGCCGGCCAGCTTGACCACGCCACGCATGCGGCCGGCGTTGTACGGGGCCGGGGGCGGCGGACCGCCGGCGGCCGGAGCCGACGTGGGCGCGGGATCGGCCACGAGGTCCTTGTCGCCGAGGAGATCGAGACGGAACTGGAGCGGATCCTTGCCGGCGGCGTGCGCGAGCTCGTCGATGAAGCTCTGGAAGACCCAGGAGAAGACGCAGCTGCCGGGGGCGCGCCAGGGGCCCATCGGGATGTTGCAGTCGATCGGGGTCTGCTCGGTCTGGTAGTTGGCCAGGAAGCGGGCCGGGAATTCGGTGGGGTTGATCCCGCCACCGCTGCCGGGACGACCGCCGACGGCGAAGGTGACGAAGTGATTCTGCCAGGCGGCGATCTTGCCGTCGGCGGTGACGCCACCCTTGAGGAAGTGGAAGCCACCCGGACGGAAGTGGTCGTGCTGGAGGTCGTCCTCCCGGGTCCAGGTGACCTTGACCGGCACGCCGGCGCGTTTGGCGATGGCGGCGGCGTCGGCCATGAAGTCCGCGCTCAGGCGCCGGCCGAAGCCGCCGCCTGCGCGGATGATGTGGACCTTCACGTTTTCGCGCGGGATACCGAGGACCTGTGCGACCAAATTCTGGCCGCTGGCGGGGTTCTGGCTGGGCGCCCACAACTCGACCTGGTCACCCTCGACCTTGGCCGTGCAGTTCTGGGGCTCGAGGTTGGCGTGCGAGATGAAGGGGTACGAGTATTCGGCGGTGACGACCTTAGCCGCGCTGGTGAGGGCGGCGGTGACATCGCCGTCCTTGCGGAGCATCGTTGCGCCCGGCTTGGTCGCGATTTCCTTGGCCTGGGCAGCGAAGCCGGCCCAGCTCTGGTTGGCAAATTTGCCCTCGTCCCAGGTGACGCGCAGCTGCTTGCGGGCGCTGAACGCCGCCCAGGTCGAGTCGGCGACGATGGCGACGCCCGGGACCAGGCCGGTGACATTGTCGGTGCCCTCGATGATAAACGCATCGCGGACGCCGGGCAGGGCCTTGATCTGATCGAGGTTGGCGCTGACGACCTTGCCTCCAAAGACGGGGCACTTTTCGTAGACGGCGTACTTCATGCCGGGCACGACGGTATCAATGCCGTAGAGCGGCTGGCCGGTGACGATCTTCTGGTTGTCGACGCCGCCGACGCGCGTGCCGAGGAGCTTGAAGGACTTCGGGTCCTTGAGGACGACATCCTTGGCCTCGGGGGCGGGCAGGGTGGCGGCAACGGCCACGAGTTCGCCGTAGCCGGCCTTGCGGCCGGACGCCTTGTGGTGAACCACGCCGGCCTCTGCCACGCACTCGCTTGCGGAGACGTTCCAGTTCTTGGCCGCGGCGGCGACGAGCATCATGCGGCCCATCGCGCCCATGCGGCGCATCGGGTCATAGGAGGTGGGGGTGGAATTGCTGCCACCCGCCGACTGGTTCATGCCGAGAATGCTGTAGGCGGGATCAAGGTCCCCCGGGATCACGGTGACCTGCTTCCAGTCGACCTCGAGTTCCTCGGCGAGGACCATGGGGAGGGCGGTGCGGATGCCCTGGCCGACCTCGGGCTTGTGCGAGTAGATCGAGACGGAGCCATCCGGCGCGATGCGGATGAAGGCGTTGGGCGTGAAGCCGGTGGGGGCCTGGGCGGAGGCGGCGAAAACCTCGGTGCCGTTCTTGAGCGAGAAGCTCAGGAACAGGCCGGTGCCGGTGAGACCGGAGAGGCGGAGAAAGGAGCGGCGGTCCATCGTCAGGGTGCTCATGGTGGGGTGTCGATGGAAGGTTAGGCGGTGGGCGCGGCCATGGCGGCGGCGCGTTTGATGCCTTCGCGGATGCGGGTGTAGGTGCCGCAGCGGCAGAGATTGCCGGCCATGGCGCCATTGATCTCTTCGTCGGAGGGCTGCGGATTGGAGGCGAGCAGCGCGGCAGCCGTCATGATCTGGCCGGCCTGACAGTAGCCGCATTGGGCCACGTCGCCGTCGCACCAGGTCTTCTGCAGCGGGTGATCGCCGTTCGGGGATAGGCCCTCGATCGTGGTGAGCTTCATGCCCACGGCGGTGGAAACGGGCAGCATGCAGGAGCGCATCGGCACGCCGCCGACATGGATGGTGCACGCGCCGCATTGGCCGAGGCCGCAGCCGAACTTCGTGCCGGTCAGGTTGAGGGTGTCACGGAGCACCCAGAGCATCGGGGTATCAGGAGCCACATCCACGGTTCGGGACTGGCCGTTCACGTTCAGGGTATATTTCATGGGTAAAGCGCCTCCTGCGGGGACGTTGGTTGGCAACTCCGCCAACATGGCGGGGTGCGGCACATCGTCAATGCACGGCCTTATGAACCCGTGCAGAAAATTTTACGCCACGAGCAAGATTTTGGGAATAGAGCGACCGTCGGTTCGCCGGGATCCGGCTGATCTTGGTCCTCCGATCTTCGACCTCTGACCTCTGGCTTCCGGCTTCCCGCCTCGGCCTCAGGACCGGGCCGCGCTCCGCGCGGCCACCCAGCGGGCGATGGCGTCATCCTGGTCACCGAGGCGCCAGACGAGGCTTAGGAATTCCACCGGATGAATATCGTGCGCCTGGAAGAACGCCCGGTCGCCGCCACAGCTGTACATGAGGGAGGGAGGCAGTTCACCGCGCAGCTTGGCGCGAGCCTTGGGGAGAATCCGTGGCAGCCAGGCGATGCCGTTGAGCGTGGCGCTCCGGTCGGGCAGGGTATTGGCATCCAGCACGGGGGTGGAGGGCTTGCCCTGTTGGACGTTGAGAAAGTAGTCGCGGCGGATGAGTTCGATCCCGACTGCAGTGCCGAAATCAGGCTCCCCTTCACCAACGAAGTCCTCGGCGTAATCGTAAAGATGCTGCGCGGTGAGCCCGTTGGCGGCCAGGAACAGGAGTTCGTCCGGCGTGAAGAAGGTCGACGCACCGCGCTGGCCTCGGGCGTAGGCGGAGACGGCCTTGTCATAGAGGACGCGGAAGATCTGGCTGAAGGTGTAATGCTTCATGGTGAGTGACTGGCTAGGAAATGCCGTTTCACCCCTCTTCGCAACCGGGGAAGCGGGTGTTGATGCCCCAACCCGTCTCGTTTGTCGGAAGATCCCGGGCACGAACGAGGGAAATCGCGCTGAGGTGCAGAGCCGCAGAGTGTCCGAAACACAGCTTGTCCATCACGTGGATGTCTCTGCGGCTTCGCGTCTCTGCGCGACTTCTGAATTGAATCGATGCGATCCAGCCTCCGTTCGGGCTCTCGCAGGTCGATCGCCCCCGGCTAAAAATGGGGCGGTCCGGATGCTCGACGTAACCACCGGGCTCAACGAGCCCGGCTACACCGAACCTCAATGGCGTTTCTCTGTCAGTGGCGCTGCGAGACGGAAATCCATGATGCGCTTCACGCGGTCGACCTTGTGGATCTCGACCTCGATCTTGCCGTTGAGGGCGTAGCGCTTCTTTGACTTGCGGCCCACGAGGGCGGAGCCATCGGGTGTGGTGGAGAAGAAGTCGTCGCCCAGCTCGGAGGCCGGGACGAAGCCGAAGGTCATGGAATCCTCGAGCTCGATGAACAGGCCGTGCCCGCGCACGTCGGTGATGATGGCGGGGAAGCGGGTCTTCTTTTTCTTGTTCAGCTCGCGCTCGAAGTACTCGAGCAGCTTGATCTTCACGCTCTCGCGCTCGGCCTCCTGGCTGTTCGTCTCCGTCTCGCTGAGGTGCTCGCCCAGAGAATCCATGCGGGCGGCGCTGTAGCCGTACTGGTAGCCGTTGGGTGTGGGCCAGCCGGCGTGCTTGATCAGGTAGTGGTCGAACACGCGATGCACCACGAGGTCCGAGTAGCGACGGATCGGCGAGGTGAAGTGGGTGTAGTCCTTCTTGTGCAGGCCGTAGTGGCCGTCCGGACTGCCGCGGTAAGCAGCCTTCTTCAGGCTCCGCAGGAGCTGGGTCCGCAGCGTGTAGCCCTGCGGATGGTTGGCGAGCGTCGCGAGGAGCTTCACGACCTCCGGCCGGTGCGTCAGGTCACCGGTGTGAATCTGGAACGTGGAGAGAAAGTCGCGCAGTTCGCCGAGCTTCTCCGGGTCCGGCTTGTCATGGACGCGGTAGAGCGACGGCAGCTTGTTGACGCGCGTGGCATTCGCCACGGCCTCGTTGGCGGCGAGCATGAACTCCTCGATCAGCTGGTGGCTTTCGTCGTGCTCGATCAGTTCGAGTCGGTCGGCATAGCCATCCTCATCGACGAAGACCTTGGTCTCCGGCATGTCGAGATCGAGGCTGCCATGCGCCATGCGATCCTTGCGGAGCTTGCTCGCGATGGCCCAGAGCTTGCGGATCCATCCCTGCAGGTCGCACAGCTCGAGGTCGGTGAGGCCGGACAGGGCGCGGCCGGTCGAGCCGGTCTGGTGTTTCGGCGGCAGCGGCAGAGCACGGATCTTCTCGAGGTCGTTCTCGAACAGCAGGGCGTAGGCCTGCTTGTAGGTCAGGCGCTTGCGGCTGCGGATGATCGTGTTGCCGAACTTGCTTTCCTTGAGCCGCCCGCTGCGGTCGAAGGTGAGGAACACGGCCTTGGTCAGGCGGTCCTGCGCCTCGACGAGGGAGCACAGGCCATTCGACAGTTTTTCCGGCAGCATCGGCACAACGGTGCCGACGAGGTAGGTCGAGTTGCCGCGCTTCTGGGCCTCGCGATCAAGCGCCGTGCCGGGCTTCACGTAGGCGGAGACATCGGCGATGTGGACGCCGATGCGAACGTCGCCCTGATCGAGCGTCTCGACCGAGAGCGCATCGTCAAAATCCTTGGCGTCGTCAGGATCGATCGTGAACGTGGGGATTTCGCGGTAGTCGAGCCGACCCACGGCCTCGCGGGGCGAAACCTTGTCGGGCAGGTCGGCGACTTCGCGCTCGACGTCGGTGGGGAAGCGCGGATCGAGGTCGAACTTGCGGTATACGCCGAGGAGTTCGGCGCGCGGCTCCCAGGTTTTGCCGAGGCGTTCGACGACTTCGCCCTCGAGCAGCTTGTGGCGCTGGGTCCACTCGTGCAGGCGGACGACAACCTTGTCGCCGGGGACGGGGACCGGTTTCAGGCGGCCGGTGCCCGGATCGGGCACCGCGACCTCGTGAATGAAGCGCGGATCATCGGGTTGGACGTAAAACGTGCTACGGATCCTCTTGAGCGTGCCGACGACTTCGCGGCGCCCGCGCTCGACGATCGCCATGACGCGCCCGGTCTGCTCAGTGCCGCGGCCGTCGCGCCGTGCCTTGTGGCCCGGGTTCACGCTGATCTGCACGGTGTCGCCATGGAGGCCGACGCCGGTGTCCTCGGAGGCGATCTGAATCGCGTCGGCGCTGGACTGGCCGGGCTTGGCCTGGGGAATGACGAAGGCGGAGCCGCCAGCGCGGAACTGCAACTTTCCGGTGACGAGCTCCTCGTCGCCCGGTACGGCGAGACGGTCGCCCTTCACCACAATCAGGTCACCCTTGGACAGCATCAGGCGGACCTCGTGCGCGAGCTGCCGTTGGTTGCGCTTGTCGAGTTTCAGCGCACGGCCGAGGGCGTTGACGTTGACGGGGCGGTAGTCGGAGGCGCGGAGGTGGGTGAGGACGGATTCGCGAAATTTCATAAGGAGGGTGGGACGTAAGAAGCGCCTTGGTAATGACCAGGACACTCAGGAATCGTTCTCGTTCTCTTAATCGTTCTCATTCGCCGGTTTGACCCTTCAAGCGCAGATTTGCCCGCGGATCACGCGAATAGAATCGGAGCCGAGGCGGATCCTTCGGAGTCAAACCGCATGGGAGAAAAGACAAGGTAACGAGGAACGGGAGCGAAGCGAACGCGAAATCAAGGCCGCGAACGCCGGGGCTAGCTTTTGCGTTGGAATGAAGGGAATGTCAGTGCTTAGTCTGCCGCGATGAAAATCGTTCACGTCGCGAGTGAAATGTACCCCTACGTGAAAACCGGCGGTCTGGCCGACGCCGTGGGGTCGCTCGCGACCACCCTCGCGGATCGCGGGCACGAGGTGTCCGTCTTCCTGCCCGGCTACCGCGCGGTGCTCGATCATCCGGATGCCGGCAAGGCGGAGCGGCTGCAGAAGCTGCGGATCGAGATGGGCGATGTTTTCATGAGCGGCGACGTGCGCGTCTTCTCGCCGCGGAAGAACCTCACGGTGTACCTGATCTGCCGAGAGGAGTTCTTCGACCGCCGTCATCCGTACGGCAACGGGGAGCGCGACTACGAGGACAACCACCACCGCTACATTTTTTTCTGCAAGGGCGTGGTCGAGCTTCTCCGCCTCAACAATCTGCGGGCCGACATCGTACACGGGCACGACTGGCAGACCGGCCTGCTGCCCGTGCTGCTGCGTCACGCGGAGCAGCGCCACGGCGTGACGCTCGCGATGAAGACGGCCTACACCGTGCACAACATCGCGTTCCAAGGCGTGTTCCCGATGCGCTCCTTTTATCGCACCAATCTGCCCGAGGAACTCCAGGGCATCGATGGCGTCGAGTTCTTCGGGCAGATGAGCATGATGAAGGGCGGGCTGCTGTTCGCGGACCGCGTGACGACCGTGAGCCCGCGCTACGCGCTGGAAATCCAGACGCAGGAATTCGGCTGCGGCCTCGACGGCGTCGTGAAGACGCGCGCGGACGACCTGGTTGGCCTGATCAACGGCATCGACACCCATGTGTGGAATCCGGCGACGGACACGCTGCTGCCGGCGAATTACTCGGCGCAGGATCTCTCCGGCAAGGCGACCTGCCGGGCCGAACTGCTCAAGCGCACCGGCCTCACGGCGGGACCCAAGGTCCCCGTCTTCGGCATGGTCTGCCGCCTGACCGAGCAAAAGGGCGTGCAGCTCATGCTTGCGAACAAGGCCTTCTTCGAGCGCGAAGACGTGCGCCTGATCGTGCTCGGCACGGGCGACCGTAAACTCGAGCAGGGCATGCGCGACCTGATCGCGGCGCTCCCCACCAAGGTCGCCTTTGCCCCGCGCCTCGACGAGGCGATGAGCCACTTGGTGGAGGCGGGCAGTGACTTCTTTGTGATGCCCTCGCTGTTCGAGCCCTGCGGCCTGAACCAGATGTACTCGCAGGCTTACGGTACGATCCCGCTCGTGTCGAAAGTCGGCGGCCTGGTCGACACCGTGGTCGACGTGGACGCCGACCTGGCCAACGGCACAGGCATCATGTTCCCGCCCACCGAGGCCGGCCTGGCCGCGGGCTTCAGCCGCGCCCTCCGCCTCCACGCCGAGCCCGCCCGCTACGCCGCCGCCCAGCGCCGTGGCATGCAGCGCGACTTCAGCTGGGACCGGGCGTCGGAGGCGTACGAGGCGTTATACGAAGATTCCTTGTAAACCCCCAGTTGCGGTTGAGCTTTTGCCGGAACCCAGACGGGGGGCGTTTACGTACTTTAAAAATCCAGTGAACCTTAAACCAATCAAACGCATGAGATTGAGGCGACCTTTGTTGCCGTTGGAATCCTTGATTGGAAATCGTGCGTTCCTCATAAGACTCAACTGAGTTAAGGCTGATAACACTGTTCGGCAAAATGACTATCAGCATCGCTGCAATTGTTGGCATCGTGGTCCTCTGTCTTATCGGCCTGCGGATTGCGATTAGCGGCACGCCACAGAATCAGACTGAGCAGATCGTGCGGCCGGCTTTTCACCGGATTTATGGAGCTCTTCCTTCGTGTCCCGCGCTGAAGGTTTCTTCGTCTTATGGCTATCCGGCATTCGAGATCGTTTTTGCTTCGAAGGCAGATTTTGAGCGAGCCGCGGATCAAAATAGTGAGTTTAAACGTGAGATCGAAGGCCTTTTTGCGCGTTACGGTGCTGTAGACCGTCCGTTCGATCCAGAGTTGGCCACGTTTTTCAATTATCCGGGTCGCATCCAGGAAATGGTGGCTGGATCAAAGGTTGATTCTCCGCGTGTGGACACCAGACGAAGCGTTATTTAAAATACCAATATAGCCACCACAGCAAACGACCGGGAGCTCCGCTCCCGGCCGTGTCTGAGGGCCAGCCGTAAGGGGTCGGGTCGTTAAAACGTTAAATTCGAGTTCGACGTGGGGAGATTGGAGGTGCGGTGCGATCCGGTGGAGAGGGGCGGAGTGGGCCGATGGCCGCAATAAGCTGTGAGAATCGCACGGTTGCTGAAGGAACGTTTTACAAGAAGCCGTTAGCGGTGGCGTCGCGGGCCAGCGATGGCCATTGACGTTATGACGTCATGACGTCAATGTGCCCACACCATGAGACGCGCCACCGTGTATTTCGACGAGGACCTTCACAAGGCTCTAAGGATCAAGTCACTCGAGTCCGAACGGAGTCTTTCCGATATCGTGAACGATGCGGTTCGTCAGGCCTTGGATGAGGATCATGAAGACTTGGCCGCGATTGCCGGCCGCAAGAGTGAGAAGTCGCTCAGTTATGAAACCTTTCTCAAGGGACTGAAGAGCCGTGGCCAGATATGAGATCGAGTTTAAGAAGTCGGTGGATAAGGATGTTCGCAGCATCCCTACGCTTGATCTCAAGAAGATCCTCCTGCGGATCGACGCTTTGCGCGATGAGCCCCGGCCACCGGGAAGCGTGAAGCTTGCTGGGGAGGAGTTTTACCGGATCCGGCAAGGGGACTATCGAATCGTTTACGAGATCCAGGACGCGAAGCTTCTCATCATGGTGATCAAGATCGGTCATCGCAGGGAAGTTTACCGATAGTCGGCGACCTAGCCAAAAGTGTCAGACTTTTGCTGACGCAGCCTTCGCCGAGCGCCTTGCTTTGGGAAGTGGTGGGAGCATCCTGCTCCCGGTTTAGGACGGGAGCTGGAAGCCCCCGCTACTCTGGACGGAGCCCGGGTTCAAACGGATTGGCCTCGTTTCCTAACATGTGCGCGACTTCACAGGGAATTCATCGCCACTTCATCGTCGTTTCATTTGGCTGCGTCATGCTCGTGGACCATTGAACCAACCATGAGAAGCCCCGCCGCCTTGTTTCTTCAATTCGTCGTTGTCGTGATCGGCCTCGGCGCGGCCGCGTTTTTACTGGGCGAGCCCCACCTCGAGGGCCGGAATGCCCACGCCACCGTGTTCGAGATCTATTTTTCAGGACCCGTTCCTGGCGTACGTGTATGTCGGGTCCCTGCCGTTCTTCCTCGCGCTCCGTCGCGCCTTTGGGCTGCTGGGGGAGCTGAGGCGAACCGGCGCCTGCTCGCTGGCGACGGTGGAGGCCTTGCGGTCCATCCGGCGGTGCGCGCTGGTTCTGCTGGGTTTCGTGGCCGGAGCCGCGGTTATGATCGTGGCGTTCGGCGATGGTGAGGACCGTCCCGACGGCGTGACGATGAGCGTGATCGCGCTCAGCCTCGCGGGCGGCATGGCGATCACGGCGGCGTGGGCGGCAAGGAGGCTGCAGGCGAGCCTGTCGCAATCCGGGGCTGTTGCCGGGTGAGTTTGCTGATCCCCGGGGTCAGCGACCCCGGCTACACCCGCCGTGTTGTCTTCGGATCGTTCGGGGCTGACAGGGCAGGGCGACGCTCCCAAGACCACCTGTGGCGCATAAACCCTTTGCCAAGGGCGGAATCGTTCCTCTAGCTCATGGTCCCCTAATATCTATGAATTCCTCGGATTACCTGTCTGCGCTCTTCTCTCTCCAAGGCAAAGTGGCCGTCGTGATCGGCGGCACGGGCGAACTCTGCGGCGCCATGGCCGAGGGTCTGGCCGGCGCAGGAGCCGAGGTGGTGCTGGTCGGGCGCAGCGAGGAAAAAGCCAAGGCGCGCCTCGAGAAGATTGCCGCAATCGGTGGCAAGGCGTGGTTCGCTCCGGCCGAGGCCAGTAGCAAGGCCGAGTTGGAGACGCTGCTTGCAGACGTCCTCAAGCGTTCCGGTCGCGTGGACATCGTCGTCAACGGCGCAGGCATCAACTCCGCCACGCCCTACGCCGACATCGGTGAAGAGGAGTTTGATCGCATCGTCCGCGTGAACATGAAGAGCGTGTTCCTCGGCTGCCAGGTCTTCGGCAAGTACCTCTGCGATCGCGGCGAGGGCGGTTCGATCATCAATCTCGGCTCGATGTCGGCCGTGGTACCGCTGTCGCGCGTGTTCACCTACTCGGCGACCAAGGCCGCGGTGCACAATCTCTCCCTCAACCTCGCGCGCGAGTGGGCGCCCAAGCGCGTGCGCGTGAACGTGCTCGTTCCCGGATTTTTCCCGGCGGAGCAGAACCGCAAGATCCTCTCTCCCGAGCGCGTGGCCTCCATCCTTGGCCACACGCCGATGAAGCGCTTCGGTGAAGCCAAGGAGCTGATCGGCGCCACGCTGCTCCTCGCGAGCGACGCGGCGGCCGGTTTCATCACCGGCGAGGAACTGATCGTCGACGGCGGCTACCACGCGATGACGATCTGATGGCGGAAGGAGTCAGAGGGCAGAGGTCAGATGCCAGATCAATGAGGCGGGCACCACCCATGATGGCAACGGGTGCGGTGGCTTGTTGGCTTTCAGAGCTACTGAGTCCTGACTTCTTTTAGAGCAGTTCTGGCAAAGGTGTAGCCAGGGTCGCTGACCCCGGTCCGGGAGATTTGATAGGAAAGACTCGAGCCCCGGGGGCAGCGACCCCGGCTACACCTTCATTTGAACCGCTCTAGCGATCAAAGATCGCTTCGGGCAGGTAACCCGTGACCGTCGTGGTTGGGACGTTGACCAGCTCCAGCACCACGGTGTCACAAGGCACAATCGTGACGCGGGCGGGGAGGGCATTGTTCCAGCGATGAACGAGGGAGGAGGCATCAAGGAACGCGGTGGCCATGGGCGCACGATTGCGTTCCGACATTGGTTGGCAACCGCACCCTTTGAGGAAGACGTAAAAGCTCTTTGCTGCAGTTACTCATACATGTAGCCATCTTTTGTCGTAGTCTGATTTTATCATTCGTAACATGATAATTGATAAAGAAATGCGGCTTATGATTTTTCGGATAAGATCATGATAGTCGTTCAGGCTACAGGATTATAGGGTTAATCATGAGGGATGGGGGCTTGCTATAGGGTCCGCCGAAACTCATATGTGTTCATTATGGTCATCGAAAAAATCCAGGAGTTGAGTGCGTTGCAGGCCAAGGCCGCCAAGTTGCAGGCCGCGATCGAGACGGAGCGGACGGCCGAACTGGCTGCGCTTCCCGGCAAGTATGGCTATGATTCGGTCAAGGCCTTCATCAAGGCCCTCAAGGCCGCCGCCGGCGGCGGCCGTCGCAAGCGTGGCGCGGCGAAGAAGGCCGCGGGTGGCAAGCGCAAGCGCGCGAAGATCACGCCCGAGCTGAAGGCGCAGGTGAAGGCTGCGGTCGAGGCCGGCAAGACCGGTGCGGCGATCGCCAAGGAACTCGGTATCTCCCTCCCGAGCGTGCAGAACATCAAGAAGGAGTTTGGCCTGGTCAAAGCCCGCGGCTGAGTCCGGACGGCTTCGTTGGAATTTCCGCCCCCGTGTCCGCCGGACCGGGGGCTTTTTCGTCGGATACCTCAATCGTTCTCGTTCTCATAATCGTTCCTCGTTCTCGATCCGAGAGATAACGAGGAGGAGAACGAAGAACGAGAACGACGCCGATTCTGCGACGGTCCAATTAGCGCATACGGCTTTTTCACGCTTGCGGACCCGATGCGATGTGGTGGCGTCAGTTCCATGCCCGCCGCGCCCTATATTCAGGCCAATATCAATGGCACGCTCCAGCCCGCCGACCAGCCCGCGATCAGTCCGCTGAATCGCGGTTTCCTCTACGGCGATGCGATCTATGAGGTCTGGCGCACCTACCGCGGCGTGATCTTCGCCTGGGAGGAGCACTGGACACGCTTGGAAAACTCCGCCGCGGCGCTCTACCTGGACCTGCCGTTCACGCGCGCGACCATCCTGGCAGAGATCCGGCGCACCGTGACGGCCTTCCGCGAGCGCTCCGGTCATGCCGGCGAACTCTACATCCGCATACAGGTCTCGCGCGGCGCGGGCCCGATCGGTCTCGATCCTGCGCTGGCGGATCACACGGACTACGCGCTGCTGGTTCAGCCGAAGCCGAATCTGTCCGACGACGCCCTGCGCAACGGCATCAAGCTCTCGGTTGCGACGGGCCTGCATCGCAACTCCCCCGCGACGCTCAATCCCGCGTGGAAGACCGGCAACTACCTGAACAACATCCTCTGCCTGCGCGAGGCCCGCGCGCGCGGGGCCAACGAGGTGCTCATGACCAATCTCGCGGGCGAGATCACGGAGTCGGCCGTGTGCAACGTCGCTTTCGTCCGCAAGGGCGAGGTGCTCACGCCGCCGTTGGCCGCGGGCATTCTCGAGGGCATCACGCGCGGTCAGATGCTCCGTGACGTCGGCCCGGCGACAGGTATTCCGGTTCGCGAGGCGGTGATTACCCCGGCGGACCTTGCCTCCATGGAGGAGTGCTTCCTGCTCTCCACCACCAATGACGTGCAGCCCGTTGCGGCGATCGATGCGCACCGCTACCGGGTTGGCGAGGACACCGTCAGCCGGCGGATCAAGGCCGGGTTTGCGAATCTCCTGGAGCAGTCACACGCCAAGCACGCCGCGACGCTGGCGGTTTGAGAAGCGGTTCTGTTCCGGGAAATCGTTCTCGTTCCGAACCGGGCATGAGCGGCGTTCCGGTAGAAATGTAGCCGGGGGCGCTGGCCCCCGGCCGGGGGGTTGAGATGAGAATACGCTACCCCGGGGGCCCCCCCCCGGGGACAAGGACCGTT
>CAYWRG010000007.1:81128-88699 GCA_964460715.1 uncultured Opitutus sp.
TCACCGACCCTGGCTACATCTCCGTTTGAATCGCTCTAACCGGAGAACGAGAACGATGGCAGAGGCTGCTCAGTACCTCGCCATCCCCGGCTCGATCTGCACCGCCCAGGCCTCAATGCCACCGGCGACGTTGCTCACGGTTGGGTAACCGCGGGCGCGCAGGAACTCCGTCACGCGCAGGCTGCGGCCGCCGTGGTGGCAGTGAATCAGGAGGTGGCGGTCAGACGGAAGCTCGCCGAGTTGCTCGGGGATCTGGCGCATCGGGATGTGCACCGCGCCATCGATCCGGCAGAGCGCGACTTCGTGCGGCTCACGCACATCGATCAGGAGCACGCGCTCGCTGGCGGTATCCAGCAGGCGCTTGGCATCTTCAACGGAGAGTTCGAGGGGGACGTCGTCAGGTGACATGGGAGAGGTGAAGTCGGGTGGAGGCGTGGAGCAGACGGTAGCCGCCGAGGCATACGTTTCCGCGCGGAGTTCGCGCAGGGTCGCGCGCGGACCGCAGGCGGGGCAGGCAGGATCGCGCGGCAGCGCGAGCGTCCCGAAGGATTGGTTGAGCGCGTCGTACGTGAGCAGGCGTCCGATCAGCGGCTGGCCGAAGCCGGCGGCGAGCTTGATCGCCTCGAGCGCCATCAGGCTTCCGATCACGCCGCAGAGCGCGCCAAGCACGCCAGCCTCGGCGCAGTTCGGGATCGCGCCGGCCGTGGGTGGAGTGGGAAACAGACACCGGTAGCAAGGCCCACCCAGATGGGGCGCGAACACGGTGACCTGGCCTTCGAACTTGAAGATGCTGCCATGCACCAGCGGCCGACGCGCGAGGACCGCGGCATCGTTGGTCAGGTAGCGCGTGGCGAAATTATCGGTGCCGTCGAGGATGAGGTCGTAGTGGGCAAACAGATCGAGCGCGTTTCCCGGCGTGACGCCCTCGGGATGCTCCCTGATGGTTATATAGGGGTTCGTCTGACGCAGCCGCGCCGCGGCCGATGCGACCTTGCGTTGGCCGACAGTCGCGTCGCTGTGCAGGAGCTGGCGCTGGAGGTTGTGCGGGGCGACCGTATCAAAGTCCGCGATGCCGAGCGTGCCGACACCAGCTGCCGCGAGATAGAGGGCGGCGGGGCTGCCGAGGCCGCCGGCGCCGACCACCAGAATCCGCGATGCCTTGAGCCGTTCCTGCCCGGCCAAGCCGATCTCGTCCAGCAGCACGTGGCGGCTGTAGCGGGTGAGTTCGGCGGGATTCAGGGTGGAGGACACTCCCGCAAACAGACTCCAAAGCGCGGATCCGGCAAATGATAATTGCGCGGCGCCGCTCCGGAGCTAGAACCAACCGAATGTCCAAGCCGTACATCGTCATCATCGCCGGAGGGAAGGGTGAGCGCTTCTGGCCCCAGAGCCGCGCGCCCAAGCCCAAGCATCTGCTCCCCGTCGTGGGAACCTCGCCGCTGCTGACGCAGACTCTGAAGCGCGTGCGCGGCCTCGCCCCGGCCAGCAACATCTTTGTCATCACGAGTGCGGTCCAGGCCGCGGCAGTGCGCCAATGCTGCCGCAATCTCGTCCCGGCGGCCAATGTCGTGGCGGAGCCGGTCGGGCGTGACACCGCCGCTGCGGTTGGTCTGGCCGCCCTGCTCGTCGCGCAACGCGATCCCGAGGGCATCTTCGCGGTTCTTCCCGCCGACCACGTGATCCGCGATACCCAGGCGTATCGCGCGGATCTCAAGGCGGCCTTTGCCGCGGCCGCCGCCGATCGCGTGATGGTCACGATCGGCATCAGCCCGAGCGAGCCGGCCACGGGTTTCGGCTACATCCAGCGCGCCGGTCTGTGGCGCGAATGCGGTGGACGCCCGGTCTATCGCGTGAAGCGTTTTGTGGAGAAGCCGAAGCTCTCCGTCGCCGAAGGCTACCTCAAGTCGGGCGATTATGTGTGGAATGCCGGCATGTTCGTCTGGAGCGTGCCGGTGGTGGCGGCGGCGTTCGCGCAGCATGCGCCGGAACTCGCCAAGGGCCTCGCAAAGATCAGCGCAGCCATCGGACGCGGGCGTCCGTTCAAGGCCACGCTGGCGAAGATCTATCCGACGCTTCCGCGCATCTCGGTCGATTATGCGCTGCTGGAAAAGTCGCCCAATGTCGTGGTGATCCCGTCCTCGTTCGACTGGGACGATGTCGGCGCGTGGCCCGCGGTGGTGAAGCATTTCCCGGCGGATCAGGCTGGCAATGTCAGCCGGGGTCATGTCGTGGTGGAGCAGGGCAAGGGCAACCTCGTGATGAGCGCGGGCAAGCACCTGGTGACGCTGTTGGGCGTGGACGACCTGATCGTGGTCCACACGCCGGACGCGACGCTGATCTGCCCCAAGGCGAAGGCCCAGGAGATCAAGGCGCTGCTCAAGCGCGTCGAGGGCCTGGAGCGCGGCGCACGCTGGCTCTGAGTTTATGCGCTGTCTCGGCATCGACTACGGCACGCGCCGCATCGGACTCGCCTACGGGGACGAGCTCGGGATCGCGACGCCGCTGCCGGCGCTGACCGATGCTGATCCGGCCAAGCGCCGGGCGGGGCTTGCGGCCGTGGCCAAGGCCCGGCGCGTCACCGATCTGGTGCTGGGTTATCCGTACAACATGGACGGCACCACCGGCTTCAAGGCGAAGGAAGTGGATGCTTTTGCGGCCCAGCTGCGCGCAGATCTGGGCCTGCCGGTTCACTTGATCGACGAGCGCCTGACCTCGCACATGGCGGAGGCGGGCATGACCCAGCTCGAGTTGCGCGAGATCCGCGCCAAGGGCATCGTGGATTCGCGGGCGGCCGCGCTGATCCTGCAGGATTTTCTCGACCAGCGTTTCCCGCCGCCACCGCCGCTGTCGGCGGATGACCTCCCATGAAGCCGTCCCCTGAGGCTCGCCGCTGGAAGGCCGTGTGCGCGTACGACGGCACCACGTTTGCCGGCTGGCAAAGCCAACCCGGAGGCAAGGCGATCCAGGATGTGATCGAGGCCCGGCTCGCGGTGGTCTTGGGCAAGCCGGTGCGGATCTTCGCCAGCGGCCGGACGGATGCCGGGGTGCATGCACATGGCCAGGTCTTTCATTTCGACGCGGTGTGGAATCATGGACCCGACCGGCTGCGCGCGGCGCTCAAGGTCGGTCTGCCTCCGACGATCCAGATCAAGTCGGTGCAGGTCGCGGCACCGGATTTTCACGCGCGTTTTTCCGCGACCGGCAAGATCTACGTCTATCATCTGTTTCTCGGCGAGGCCGACCCGTTCACGAGCCCGTATGCGTTGTCGATCCAGCGCTCGCAGCCGTTTGATCTGGCCGCGATGGAGTCGGTTGCCGCGGTCCTGCGCGGCCGGCATGATTTCGCCGCTTACTCGGCGTTCAACGGGGCTGAGCGCGATGACACCGTGCGCGACCTGCGCCGCATCGATATCCGCAAGACCGGCCGGCGCGTGACCCTGACGTTCGAGGCCGATGGGTTCCTGTACAAGATGGTGCGCAGCCTCACCGGCGCGCTGGTGCAGGCGGGCGACGGGATTCTCACCGCGAAGCGCGCGGTCGAGCTGATGAAGGCCGGCGAACGCACGGCCGAAGTGCGCACCGCGCCGCCCCACGGCCTGTTTTTGCAAAAGGTGTTTTACTGACCGGGCTCGCGCGGCTCGGTGTAGCCGGCCTCGCTGAGGCCGGTTCGGGAGCGCGTGTGCAGGGCTTCAAGGCACCGGGCTCAGCGAGCCCAGCTACAACTGAGCCTCCAACTCCAAGCCGAGTGCCACACCCTCCGTGAAACTCAGCTTGGGAGGGCGACGGTTGGTATCAGCCGGGGAGGGATGTGGCTCTACAGGAAAACAGGGGGCGGGCGCGCTGGTGCGGCTGGTGGGTAGGCGCATCCTCCATGGGTTTATGACGGGGCAGCGCTTTCGTCCGTTGGTTCAGGCGCTGGGTGACCTGGTGTTTCCGCCGGTGTGCCTGCATTGTGGCGAGCTGTGTGAGCACAGTCCGCTGCGGCATCTGTGCGGACGTTGCACCCGCTTGATCACGACGGTGCGCGAACCCCATTGCCTGACCTGCGGTCATCCTTTCTTCGGCGAGGTTGAGGGCGAGCGGATGTGTCCGCATTGCGTGGGCCTGCACCCGGCGTTTCGCGAGGGGCGGACGGTTGCCTTGTTCCAGGGGCCGGTTCGGGCGCTCGTCATCGCGCTCAAGTACCACCACGGGCTCCATGTGGCGGGGGATCTGGAGGCGATCATCCGGGCCAACAAGCATGTGACATCGTTTCTCCGCGGGGCCGTGCTTGTTCCCGTGCCGCTTCACCCACGGAAGGAGCGGGAACGGGAATATAATCAGAGTCAGATTCTTGCAGAAAGCTTTGTCCGGTCGGTGGATGGCGAAGCAAGAATCGCGTCGCTCCTGCGTCGGGTGGTGGACACTCAATCGCAAACGACCTACGACCGGGAGGCCCGGCGGACCAACCTCAAAAATGCCTTTGCACTGGCCGAGGGGGTGTCCATAACCCCGGACCAGCATTACATCCTTGTCGATGACGTCTTTACCACAGGTTCTACGCTTAACAGCTGCGCCCGCGAGCTCCGCCGGACGGGTGGCTTGAACCTCGACGTCGTTACCTTCGGTCACGGTTAATTTTCAGCCGCCGCCATGTCGCTTTTCAGCAAGCCCAAGTATTCCACGGTTGTCGTCAAAAAGAAGGACATCCCCAAGGGCCTCTGGACGAAGTGCCCCATCTCCGGGGAGATCGTCTTTAACAAAGAATTGGAGGCCAACCAGATGGTTGTCCCCAAGAGCGGGTACCATTTCCCGATCGGCGCCCGGGCGCGCATCGCCGGGCTGTTTGATCCTGAGACCTTCGTCGAGGTCGACAGCACAGTCCGCTCGGCCGACCCGCTGAAGTTCGTCGACTCCCAAAAGTATCCAGACCGCATCAAGAAATACGAGAAGGACAGCGGTTTGCCGGAGGCGGTGATCTGCGGCACGGGCGAGATCCATGGGATCCCGGTTTCCGTTGCGGTGATGGACTTCCGTTTCTGCGGCGGCGCCATGGGCTCGGCTGCGGGCGAGAAGATCACCCGCGCAATCGAGGTCGCGCTCAAGAAGAAGATCCCCTGCATCATTTTCAGCGCCTCGGGTGGCGCGCGCATGCAGGAGGGCATTTTCTCCCTCATGCAGATGGCCAAGACCAGCGCCGCCCTTGGCCGCCTGGGCGAGGCCGGCCTGCCGTACATTTCGGTCCTGACTCATCCGACGATGGGTGGCGTGACCGCGAGCTTTGCCGTTCTCGGTGACGTCAATATCGCCGAGCCCGGCGCCTTGATTGGCTTTGCCGGTGCGCGCGTCATTAAGGAGACGACCAAGCAGACGCTGCCCGCGGGCTTCCAGAGCTCGGAGTTCCTGCTCAAGCACGGCCTGATCGACCAGATCGTGAACCGTCTCGAGATGCGCGAACGTCTGCGTGATCTCCTGTCCGCGCTCTACCTGCGCAAGAAACCGGCTCCGGCCAAGACCTGAACCGCGCCGTACGCTCCGGCCCTTGGTGCGCCGGAGTGGACGACGGTTCCTTGAGGGATCCGGCCATGAGCCCTGACCAGACCGTGCCAGACGACTATCTGGCGGTGCAAGATTATCTTTTCGGGCTCAAGGCCCGGGGGATCAAGTACGGCATCGATCGGATGCGGATGCTCGTGGCCGAGATCGGTCACCCCGAGCGCGCAGTGCCGATCATCCATGTCGCCGGCACCAATGGCAAGGGTTCCACCTCGGCGCTGCTCGACGCGATTTTTCACGCGGCGGGCTGGCGGACCGGCCTGTACACGTCGCCGCACCTCGTGAAGCTCGGTGAACGCGTGCAGGTCGATCGTCGCATCCTGACCGAGGCGGAGATCGTGGCCTACACGCGGGAGCTCAAGCCCGCGGCGGAGCGGATCGCGGGCACTTCGCCGGATGATCATCCGAGCTTTTTCGAATTCATGACGGCGATGGCGTTCCTGCAATTCGCGCGGCGGCAGTGCGACGTGGGCATCATCGAGGTCGGTCTTGGCGGGCGGCTGGATGCGACCAACGTGGTCACGCCCGAGATCGCGGTCATCACGTCGATCGGACTCGATCATTGCGAATTTCTTGGCGAGCGCATCGAGCAGATCGCGGCCGAGAAGGCGGGCATCATCAAGCCGGGCCGTCCGGTGGTGATGGGCCGGGTGCCACCCGCGGCCGAGGCGGTCATTCGCGCCCGGGCGGCGGAGGTCGGTGCGCCGCTCTACAGCGTGCGCGAGGTGTTCGGTGAGGATCTAGCCGCGTATCCGGAAACCAATCTCGAAGGCGATTATCAGCGTTGGAACGCGGCGACGGCGACGCTGGTCGCGCGTTGCCTGCCCACGCGCTGGCGGCTGACGCCCGAGGCGATCGAGCGCGGGCTGCGGCATGCCGACTGGCCGGGTCGCTGGCAGCGCACGACGTTGGGCGGTCGCACGCTGGTGCTCGATGCGTCACACAATCCCGAGGGGGCGGAGGTGTTGGCGAGCAACCTGCGTCACCTCGTTGACGAGACGGGCCGTGAGCCGGTGGTGATCACAGGCGTGCTTGGCGTGGCCCGGGCGCAGCCGCTGATCGAGGTGATCTGCCGCTTCGCGAAGGAGATTCACTTCGTCGTGCCGAATCAGGCACGGGCCTGCACCTATGAGCAACTCGAGGCGCTGGTGCCGCCGACCTTCCGCGGGGCGGTGCACCGGGCGACGGTCGAAGGCGTGTTTCCCGATCCGCGCACGTGCACCGTGGGTGGGGCGGATGACCTGCTGCTGGTGACCGGATCGATCTACCTGCTCGGCGAAGTCATGGCACGAATCCAGCCCGAGCGTGGCGAAATCGAGTCACGCCTGCAGGATTTTTAAGAGGGAACCACGAATGGACACGAATTCACACGAATGAATTCAATCCATGGAACCCACGATCCAGTAACCACGGATAAACACGGATAGACACGGATTAAAACCATCGGGCTTTGGATCCGATCCGTGTGCATCCGTGTTTATCCGTGGTTAACTTCTCCCGATTTGAATGGCTCGGATTCGTGTGAATTCGTGTCCATTCGTGGTTAAATCGTTTTACAGCTTCACCAGCTCGGACGTCGTGGGAACGTCCTTGATGATCTGGGACGGCTCGGGGCCGACGCCGAGGTAGCGGAGATTCGGGAGCTGGCTGGCGGACGGCCAGGCGCCGCCCTCGTAGGCGACGTCGAGCGTGCTGCGCATCATCGCGGCGACATATTTGCGGGCGTTGACCGGGAGATCCGCGAACTTGCGGACATGGCAGATATCCTCCGACCAGCCCGGGTGCTTGGTGTAAACGGGGCGCAGCGCCTTGCGCACGGCCTCGTTGCGCGGCACGTGGGCGTGGCGCTTGCCGCTGGCGTCCTCGTAGGCGGTGCAGATGAGCAGGTCGCCCTTCCATTCGCCACGGTGGGTGAGAGCGTCGGACTTGTTGAGGTTGATCACTTGGTCATTCTGGTCCTCGAGCTGGCTATCCACCTTGGTGTTGGTGTTGTGTTCCCTCACCAGGATGCCGTGGATGGCATCCCAGATCAGGGC
>CAYWRG010000007.1:88709-89488 GCA_964460715.1 uncultured Opitutus sp.
CAGCCGACCATGCGCTGGCGGCCGGTCGACGTGCCGAACTCAAGCTGCTTGAGCAGGCTGGCGAGGGGGTGGGCGTCGTCCATCTGCGTGATGAACGTGTGCGTGCCGACCTTGGTGTCGTAGGCCTTGGCCACGCCGAAGGTGTGGATCGCCTGCACCGGGATGTTGGCGCTCTGGAAAAATTCCGGCGTGTAGGTGTGCGAGGCGGTGACGTTGGGCGAGAAACCGTGGCGCTTATCAAGCCAGTAGGCCTGGCCGAACTCGCCGATAATCGTGCGCCCGGCGCGCATCTCGCTCAGCACGAGTTCGCGGACCTCGCCGATGTTCTTCGCGAGGCGGGTGCCGGCCTCCCAATAAACCTCGGTCAGGCGCTCCAGGTTGAGCGTGAATGGGGCGGCGCCGCGGAACTGGGTGAAGTCGAACTCAGACGTCGGGAAGGCACCCATCTCGATGGCCTCGGCATTGGCGCGCTGTTCGGCGGTGGTGAGCTTGTCGAAGAAGCCGGACCAGGCCGCGGGGCTCACCTGGCAGACGTGCTGGATGGTACGGATGGCGCGGTCGGCACGCTGCGCAAGCTTGCGGGCGAAGTAGTTTCGGCCGGCAAGAAAATCGGAGTAGTGGATCTGCCACTGGCCGACCTCGTCGCCGTAGGCCGGCGTGCTGCCGCGGCCGGTGGAGCCGCGCGGCGCCGCGGTGAGGGCGGGGGGGGGGTGCTGGTGACCCCCGGGGGGGCGCCGGCGCGGCACCGCCCTGCAGCCCCTGCGACATGCCGATCAGCA
>CAYWRG010000007.1:89498-98557 GCA_964460715.1 uncultured Opitutus sp.
TGGAGCCGCGCGGCTCCTCTTTGAGGACGTGGGTGCGGTACTCTTCCCAAGCGAGATCGAGCAGGCGGTGGGTGAGGTCTGACACGAGCGTGCGCTCGTCGATGAGCAGACGGGAAAGGACGGTGTGACCCTTGCGCTCCAGCGGGACAGCTTCCCACCAGATCTTGCGGGGGTCGGCGACCACGCCGCTGCCGATCGCGAGGTGGGCGGCATCGCGCACGCAGACGCCGGCGGGCAGGAGGTTCAGCTTGATGCCGCCCGCGGTGTGGCCGGAGTTGGCGCCGCCGTTGACCTTGAGGACGACCGAAACGGGCGCCGCGGTGCCGCGGAGTTCGTCGGCGACCTCGGGGATCAGGCGACCTTTGCCCTCATCACCAAGGGAGATACCGACATCGGCGATGAGCTGGCTGGAAAACGGGAGGAGTGACATGGTTGCGTGGGTGGCAACCGGAGAAAGCTCCCCTGTTGCCGGAAAGCTAAAAGAGACCCGCGGCGGGCGGGGCAAACCAAAACGTAAGCCGCAGCGGCCCGTATCCTGTCAACTAATCGTTGACAGGATACGGAAGCGACCGCGCGGGGGCGAACGATCAGTGCTTGCGGGTCGAGACCTCGATCACGTCGTGAGGGGCGGCTTCCTTCTGGCCGGCGGGGCTGACGCGCATGTAGCGGGCCTTGGCGCGAAGCTCAGGTAGGGTGCGGGCGCCGAGGTAGCCCATGCCGCTGTGCACGCCGCCGATGAGGGTGCCGAGGACGTCGTCGGCGGAGCCGCTGACTTCCTTGAGGGCCTCGATGCCTTCGGCGGTGAGCTTGCGGGTCTTGTCCTCCTTGTCGTGGCCGTAGCGGGCGGCGCTGCCGGCCTTCATGGCGGAGAGGGAGCCCATGCCGCGGTACTGTTTATAGACCTTGCCGTTGATCTCCATGATTTCGCCCGGCGCCTCGCGGCAGCCGGCGAGCAGGCCGCCGAGGATGACGGCGTCGGCCAAGGTAAGCGCTTTGACGATATCGCCGCTCTTGGTGATGCCGCCGTCGGCGATGATCTTCACGCCGCGCGCGGCGGCGCCCCGGCTGGAGACGTAGAGGGCGGTGAGCTGCGGGATGCCGACACCCGCGACGATGCGGGTCGTGCAGATCGAGCCGGGGCCCTGGCCGACCTTGATCGCGCTGGCGCCGCGCTCGGCGAGGAAGTCGACGCCGGCGCCGGAGGTGACGTTGCCGGCGATGATGGTGAGGTCGGGGAAGGCGTCGCGGATGAGGCGGACGATGTCGCCCACGCCGGCGGTGTGCCCGTGCGCGGTGGAAACAGCGACGCAGTCGATCGCCTCGTCGACGAGGTTGCCGATGTGGGTGATGATCTTGTCGCGGTCGATCTCGCCGTTGGGCTTGCGGACCGGGGAAATGGCGGCGCCAACCACGAGGCGGAACGCACTGTCGCGGGCCGGCTTGCGGAGCGACTTGGCCTCGGCGGTGATGCGCTCGACGTCGGAACTGGTCACCAGGCCGCGCAGGCGGTCGGAGGCATCGACCACGAGCATCTTGTTGATGCCGACGTTCTCGTTGAAGAAGACGTCCGCGGCCTTGATCGGATCGGAAGCGACCGCCTTTTCGCCGACGGTGCGGAGGGCCTTGCGCGGGGTCATCACGTCGGCGATGCGCTTGGTCTTGTAACGTTCCTTGACCATGTTGCCGGAGAGCAGGCCGGCGAGTTTGCCGTCGGCATCGACCACCGGGAAGGTCGAGAACGCGAACTTGCGCGACTCGATCATGGCGAGGACGTCACCGATGAGGGAGCCGGCATCGACGGTGATGGGATCCTGGATCAGGCCGTGGATGTGGCGCTTCACGCGCGCGACTTCCTTCACCTGGTCCTTGGCCGTCATGTTGTAGTGAATCAGGCCGAGGCCACCATTGAGGGCCATGGCGATGGCCATGCGCGACTCGGTCACGGTGTCCATGTCGGACGAGATCACCGGGATCTGGAGCTTGAGCGCCTCGGAAAGGGCGGTGGACGTGTCGGCATCCTTGGGCAGGACGTCCGAGTAGAGCGTTGCGAGCGACACGTCGTCGAACGTGAGCGCGGTCGGCAGATTGCTGCGGAAGAAGGCGTCGGCCGGCTGATAGAACTCGGCGTCGAGCGCGCTGGCGGAGGACGTGGCAACCTTGGTCATGAGTTGCCGCTATCGCTTTAGGGCGGGTTCGGGTAAGCGCAAATTTATTTTGGAAAAGCCGCATGGGAAACTTCCGGATTCGACGGCGGCGGCCGGGTAGTCCAAGCATCAGGGGTACGCCTGTGATCACCCATCGTCTTGCCTATCGCCGTTATGCGTTGCCGCTCCGGGCTCCGGTCCGGACGGCGCATGGGGTTTGGACGGTGCGCGAGGGGCTGATCGTGCGCGTGGAAAGCCCGGACGGCCAGGTGGGCTACGGGGAAGCGGCGCCGATCCCGGGCTTTGGCCGGGAGACGGTGGACGCGGATGAAGCGATGTTGCATAAATTGGGCGATACGATTCACGCCGAGCGGTTGGCGGTGGTCCCGGCCGAGTTGGGCGCGCTGCGCCAGGCGTTGGCCGCGGCGACGGGGCCGACGGTGGGAGCCGCCCGCCGTGAGCACCTGCCGTTGGCGGCGCTGCTGCCGGCCGGGCGCGACGCGCTGAAGCGCATCGAGCCGTTGGCGGAGGCGGGTTTTCGCACCTTTAAATGGAAGGTGGGCGTGGGCGATGCGGCGGATGAGATCGTGCTGCTCGATGACGTGCTGGCCCGTCTGCCGGAAGGCGCCAGGCTCCGTCTCGATGCGAACGGTGCCTGGGACCGGCGCACGGCCGAACGCTGGCTGGGACGCTGCGCTGATTGCCCGATCGAGCACGTCGAGCAGCCGATTGCGGCGGAGGCCCGGCAGGCGACGGACCTGCTGCTCGGGCTGGCCGGGGACTATCCGACGCCGATTGCCTTGGATGAATCCTTGGTTGGTGCCGGCGACGTTGATCACTGGCTGGAGGCCGGCTGGCCGGGAATCTTCGTGGTGAAACCGGCGTTGCTCGGTGACCCCGTGCCGGTGCTGGAGCGTCTCGCGACTGCGCGGGCGCGGGTCGTTTTCTCGTCGGCGCTGGAGACCGCGATTGGCGCGCAGCAGGCGCTTCGGATCGCCTTTGCCTGGGCAGGGGACGGCGAGGTGGCGGGCAAGCCGGCGCCGGTGCGGGCGCTGGGCTTTGGCGTGTGGCCGCTGTTTGCGGATGCGCGCTTTGACGGACCGTCGCTCGCGCCCTTTGTGCGCCGGCAGGATGTGGATCGCATCGACGCGGAGGCCGTATGGAACGCGCTGAGCTAGCCCGTTGGTTGGGCGTGAGCCTCGCGTCTGGCGCACCGCGCGACGTGGTCGTGGCGGAGCGCGATCCGGAGGCTTTTCGTGCGGCTTTCGCCGACGCGGTGGCGGCGGGCGGCACGGTGTTTCTGGCCGATCCGGCGTGGGGCGCGATCGAGCGGACGCAGTTAGATACGCTGCGCAACGCGCCCGCTTCGGCCGACCGAGAGCGAGGCTGGCTGTGCATCCCGACCGGAGGATCATCGGGGCAGATCAAGCTGGCGCGGCACGATTCACACACGATCGCTGCGGCGGTGGGTGGGTTCTGCGCGCACTTTGGTGTGACGCGGGTCAACGCGGTGGGGCTGCTGCCGCTGCACCATGTCAGCGGGCTAATGGCCTGGTTGCGCTGCGTGCTGACGGGCGGGCAATATGTTCCGTGGGAGGGAAGCGCGCTGCTCGATAGCCGGATGCCTGTCCGACCGGCGGGTGACGGCGATTGGTTTCTGTCGCTCGTGCCGACGCAGCTGGCGCGATTGATGGAGCAACCCCCGGCGGTCGACTGGCTGCGGAGTTTTCGCGCGGTTTTCATTGGGGGTGGTCCGGCGTGGCCGGCGCTGGTCGAAGCCGGCGCGCGTCTGCGTCTGCCGCTGAGCTTCAGTTACGGGATGACCGAGACCGCGGCGATGGTCACGGCACTGCGACCGCAGGAATTTCTGGCGGGAGCGCGCGGGTGCGGATCGGCTCTGCCCCACGCGTCCGTCGCGCTGGATGCGGATGGCGTCGTCGCTATCCAATCCACGTCACTGTTTCGGGGATACTATCCCGCGATGGCTGCGGCGCCAGTGTGGTCGCCGCAGGACTTGGGTCGCTTCGATGAGCGGGGCAGTCTGCACCTCCTCGGCCGGCGTGACGGGCTGATCATCACGGGGGGAGAGAAGGTGAATCCAACCGAGGTGGAAGCCGCGTTACGCGAG
The DNA here is from genome assembly GCA_964460715.1 of uncultured Opitutus sp. GTDB lineage: Bacteria > Verrucomicrobiota > Verrucomicrobiia > Opitutales > Opitutaceae > CAMAXB01. Next base: position 93,771 of record CAYWRG010000007.1, read on the forward strand.
ACGGGTTTGTTTAACGATGTTGCCGTGCTTGGGCTGCCGGATGAACGCTGGGGGGAGGCCGTGACGGCGTTTTATCCGCAGAGTTCGGACGGGTTGGATTTGCCGCGGGTGGAAGGCGCGTTGGCGGGGCTGCTTGCAGCCTACAAGCGACCGAAGCGCTACATTGCGGTGGCGGAGTGGCCGCGGAATGCGCAGGGCAAGGTCAACCGTGCGGCGTTGCGTGGATTGATGTAGCCGGGGTCGCTGACCCCGGGGATCGAATCTCCCGGCTCAAACATTTCGGGCCGGGGCGGCGCCCCCGGCTACACCGGAGCAATCCAGGCTGCGAGCGCGGCGGGCAGGGGCGTGCGCTCGCGGGTCTTGACGAGAATGCTGACGTGCTCGGTGCGCAGGCGGGCGGCACGCTTTTCGACCGGGCCAAGCTTGGTCAGCTCAAAGTCGATGGCGAAGGTGGAGTCATTGAGCCGGGTCGGCGTGACGCTGACGCGGATCCGGTCGCCGACCATGAGCGGGCGAAGGTAGTCCGCCTCGCTGCGGGAAACCGGTACGACCACGCCGTCGCGATCCGAGAAGAATGCCTTCACGTCGACGCCGGCGGCGGCGAGCGCTTCCTCGTAGGCCTCGTGGCAGATCGCGAGGTAGTTCGGAAAAAAGACCACCCCGGCGGCGTCGGTGTCGGGGAAGTGAATCGTACGCTCGTAGGAGAAGGGCATCGGAAGGTGGAAACCACGAAACACACGAAACCCACGAAAGGAAAGAAATCTCAGGTCCGCAGCCATCGCCGAGAAGTTGCCCGCATGCCCGGTTTGTTTTCGTGTGTTTCGTGTATTTCGTGGTTTCTCTATCTCCATCATGACCAAGAACGAGATCGCCGACGTCCTGACGCAGATCGGCACGCTGCTCGAGTTGAAGGGCGAGAACCCCTTCAAGGTGCGAGCCTATGGTGCGGGTGCGCGCGCGCTGGAGGCGATCGAGGAGAGCGAGCTCACGACCCTGATCGCCGAGGACCGACTGCAGAGCGTGAAGGGCATCGGCGAAGCGCTGGCCCAAAAGATCGGCGAGCTGCACACGACGGGCCGGCTGGCGTTCTTCGACAAGCTGCAGGCGTCGATCGAACCTGGACTGGTCGCGATGCTCGAGATTCCCGGGTTGGGTCCGAAGAAGATCCGCGCCCTGCACGACAAGCTGGGCCTTACAACGATCGAGGGGCTGGCGGCGGCGTGCGCCGATGGGCGGGTCGCGGCGTTGGAGGGCTTTGGTGAGAAATCTCAGCAGAAGATCGTGGAAGGCATCCGCAATCGCGAGGCATACGGAAAACGCCATCTCTGGTGGGAGGCGCACGAGGTGGCGGCGCCGATTGTGGCCGGATTGCGCCAGCTCAAGGCCGTGCAGCGGGCCGAGGCGGCGGGCAGTCTGCGCCGCGGGCTCGAGACGGTTGGCGACCTCGATTTCATCGTGGCGGCCTCCGATGTGGAGCCGGTGGTGGAGTGGTTCACAACCCAGCCGCACGTGAAGGAAGTCACCGCCCGCGGCGAGACCAAGGCGAGTGTGCGCTTCGAAAGCGGCCTGCAGGCTGATCTGCGCATTGTGCCGGCGGAGCAGTTTGCCTTCGCGCTGCATCACTTCACGGGATCGAAGGATCACAATGTCCAGCTCCGCCAGCGTGCGCTGGCCCGCGGGCACAGCCTGTCGGAGTGGGGGCTCGTCCCGGCCGAAGGCGAGGGTACGGCCAAGGAAAAGGCGGAAAAGCACCAGAGTCTGCCGGCGAAGGACGAGAAGGACATCTTCCGCCACCTCGGGCTGCATTTCATTCCGCCCGAGTTGCGCGAAGGTCTGGGCGAGATCGAGGCGGCCGAAGCGGGCGAACTGCCGCGTCTGGTTGAGGCCGCGGATCTGCGCGGGGCGTTTCACAATCACACGACGGCGAGCGACGGCCGCAACACGCTGGCCGAGATGGCAGCGGCGGCGGAGGCGCTGGGCTGGGAGTACCTAGGGATCGCCGATCATTCGAAATCGAGTTTCCAGGCGAATGGCCTGCACGAGGACCGGCTCGCGGCGCAGGTGAAGGAGATTCATGCCCTCAATAAGTCCGGGCGGTTCAAGACGCATGTGTTCACGGGCATCGAGTGTGACATTCTGCCGGACGGACGGCTCGACTTTGACGACGGGGTGCTGGCGACGCTGGACTACACGGTTATGTCCGTGCACAGCGCGTTCACGCAGTCGGAGGCCGACATGACGGCGCGCATCATCCGCGCGATCGAGCATCCGCGGACCACGATGCTCGGTCACGCGACCGGCCGGCTGCTGCTGCGCCGCGAAGGTTACCGCGTCGATCTGGAGAAGATTGTCGACGCGGCGATTGCGAACGACGTCATCATCGAGTTGAACGCGAGCCCGTGGCGGTTGGACCTCGATTGGCGACACTGGCGCAAGGCCGCCGCACGCGGCCTCCTCTGCGCGATCAACCCCGATGCCCACGAAACCGAGGGACTGGGCCACGTCGCGGCCGGCATCAATGCCGCCCGCAAGGGTTGGCTGACGAAGGAGCATGTCTTCACCACGCGGACTCTGGCCGAGGTGAAGAAGCATTTCGCCAAGCGGAACAGCCGCTGAAAAACCTTTGCCCGCGAATCACGCGAATAGGAGCGAATTCGATCCAGGGAACCACGAAATACACGAAACACACGAAATTCAGATCCGGGATTTAACCCATTTCGTGGTGGTTAATTCGGTGGTCGGTGGTTCGTGCGATTCGCAGGCGGCCCGGTTTTATCGGCCGCCGCGACCGAGCAGAGCGACGGGGATGGTGGCGAGGAGGATCTTGAAATCGAGCCACAGCGACCACTGGTCGATGTAGTCGAGGTCGAGTCGAACCCAATCGTCGAAATCGGCGATGTCATTGCGGCCGCTGATCTGCCAGAGGCAGGTCAGGCCGGGCTTCACGCTCAGGCGCCGACGGTGGGCGTCATCGGCGAAACGGGCGACCTCCTCGAGCGGCAGCGGGCGGGGCCCGACGAGGCTCATCTCGCCGCGCAGGACATTCCAGAGCTGGGGCAATTCGTCGAGACTGTGCCGGCGCAGGAAGCGTCCGATCGGGGTCACCCGGGGGTCGGCGCTCACCTTGAACACGGGTCCCTTCATCTCGTTATGGGCCGCGAGTTCCTGCTGCTGCTCCTCGGCGCCGGCGTGCATGGAGCGGAACTTGTAGAGGACAAAGGGCCGGCCGTTCAGGCCGGCGCGGCGCTGGGTGAAGAGGATGGGGCCGCGGGAAGTGAGCGCGACGAGCAGGGCGACCGCGGCGAAGAGCGGGGCCAGGAGCAGCAGGAGCAGCGCGGCGCCGAGGTAGTCCACGCACTGCTTGATCAGGAGATCACCGGCCGAGGCGGACTGGGCGCGCAGGTGCAGGACGGGCTCGCCGCCCAGTTGATCGATCGCGAGGCGGTGGGGCGAGGTCGCGAAGAGGCCGGGCCGGACCAGAACCTCGACGCCCTCGCGCTCGCACGCGGCGAGGAGCGGGGCGATGCGGGTGGGGTCGATTCCCGTCAGACTGACGATCGCGACGTTGACGGACTGCGTGTGCAGATCCGCGGTGAAGGCGTCATCGCGGCCGGAGCGGGGGTCAAATTCGCCGACGCTGACGATTAGATCGCGCTCGCCGGCTGACAGCAGGGCCTGAAGCCGGCGGTTTTCCTCCGGCGTGCCTACCCACAGCACGCGACGGCGGAGTTGGGTCTGGCCCAGACGGGTTGATTGGATCCAGCCGGTGAGCTCGTGGCGCGCATAGACGAGCAGACCGCCAAAGGCGCCGACCAGGATGATGACCGAGCGGGCATACTGCACGCGGAGGAAGAAGAGCAGCAGAATGACGCCGATGGTGGCGAAGGCGCAGCCGCGCAGGATGAGCAGGATGCTGCTGATGCGCGAACTGAGCCGGGCCTGAGCATACAGGCCTTGTTGCGCGAGCAGGGCGGGGCCGAGCAGCGCGACAACCGGGAAGAGCCAGAGGTGATCCGTGAACGCCTCGATCTCGGGCCGGCCCAGCCAGGGCAGGGTCGCGCGCAGCAGGTAGGCGAGGGCCAGCGCGAGGGCGAAAAGCGCACCGTCCACGGCCTGCAGCAGACGGGCGCGGGTTTGCCGGGGCTGGGTCAGCATACGGTCAGGACCGGGCGCGCGCCGGGCTTAGAAATTCTTGGTGTAAACAACGCCAGCCGCATCCACAAAGGTCAGGCCGGCCGCCTCGATCGCGATGATACGCAGGCCGAGCGTGCGGTCGACGACGTCGTTCAACTTGAAGACCCGGTCATTCATCGAGACGCGTGGATCGGTGGGCGAGGCGCGGATGCCCGAGACGCGCAGCCGGTCAAGGAACTCCTGCACCCGGATATCAGGCTTGGCGGGACCGGCTGAAGCGGCGGGTGTCGCTGCGGGCGGTTCGGTCGAAGACGTGGAGACAGAGGAGGCGGCCACGGTTGCGGTTGCCGCAGGAGCCGTGCTGGCCGGAGTCGGTGCGCTTGGGTTAGAGGTGGCGGCGGGTGCCTTGGCGGTTGTTGCAGCCGGTGGCGGGGCAACCTGCTTTTCCGGAGCCGGAGTTGCTGCGGTCGTGGGCAGGACGGGGCCGACCGGCGGAAGGGCGATCACAACCGGGGTGGCGATTGCGACGGGTTCTGAAGGCGTCGACGTGGCTACGGGGGCGGCCTTGGCGGGGGCAGGCGAAGGCGTGACCGGGGCGTCAGGCCGCAGCATCAGCAGGGTGATCACCACGGCTGCGCCAATGAGGACGGCGC
>CAYWRG010000008.1:0-37792 GCA_964460715.1 uncultured Opitutus sp.
CATGAACAACGGAACCCAAGAACTCACCAGCGCCGCTCGCGGCGCTCGCACCACGACTACCGGCAACGAACTCGACCCATCCAAACGCGAACTGATGAAAGCCGAGATCCGCCTCGCCCCCGATTTGCTGAAAATCTTTTGACCTATCTTTTCGTGAGCAGAAGCAAGGTGACCGAAAATGGTCGGGTCTCCGAATAGAACCGCGAACTCGTGCACAGAGCGGTCAAAACCGTTCGTTCGATTTCCATCACTCTCTCAGGCACTTCGGTGATTCTTTGACCGATCTGGTAATCGGTTCGGATTTTTCTCGAAGTGGCTGCCCGACATGGATTCGAACCATGACTAGGTGAGTCAAAGTCACCTGTGCTGCCATTACACCATCAGGCAAGGAAGTGAGGAAGGGGCAGGTTGGGCTGATTCGGGTTCGGGTCAAGATTGGAGGCCTGAACGCAGGCCTACGGAGAATTAAAATCTCACAAGTCCCCAACCCTAATGGAGATCGAAACGCGCGTCAGGAGCCAGGAGCGGAATGTCCCTCTCCAACTGCGACTCACTCCGCCGCGATCAACTGCAGCAGGTCGCCGACCTTGCGGTGGGCCTCCAGCGGGTGACGGAGGCGGTAGCTGCGATTGATCTTGTAGCGGTTGCGCTGGCCCTCGCGCGTGCGCGTCAGGACGCCCTCCTGCTCCAGGGCGTTCACGATCGCGTGGACCGCCCGCTCCGTGATCCCTACCCGCTGGGCGACCTCGCGCAGGGTGATCGACTCGTTTTGCGCCAGGCAGACGAGCACGTGCGTGTGGTTCGTCAGAAACGTCCAGCCAGAGGATGCAGTCGGGGTGGCGGCCATCTCTCAAGGCAAGTCCAACCACCCGCGCGATCAAGAATATTAAATTAAGAAGTTGACTTCATGTTTACAAATTCCAGAAACCGATAACATGAACTTCCAATCCCATCAGGCGAAAACGCGGTCCGCGACGACGGACGCCGGAGCCGCGGGCCCGGCGAGGCTGACCTGAGGGTGGACGACCGACTTTACCATGGACCTGCTGCATTCCCTGACCGAGAGCCTCCTCTCGCCAATGGTGCTGGCCTTCGGGCTCGGCATCGTGGCCACGCTCGTCCGGAGCGACCTGAAGATCCCGGAGCCGCTGTATGCGGCCATGACGATCTACCTCCTATTCGCAATCGGGCTCAAGGGCGGCGCCAAGCTGGACGGCGTGTCTCCCGCCGCGTTTGCCCAACCCGCGCTGGCCGCGCTGCTCCTCTGCCTGGCCATCCCGATCTGGTCCTTTGCCCTGCTCCACCGGTGGGGGCGGTTGAATCGGACGGACGCCGCCGCCGTGGCCGCGCACTACGGGTCGGTGTCGGTGGTGACCTTTGGTGCCGGCGTGGCCTATCTCGAAACCCAGGGTGTCGCCCATGAGGGTTTCCTGCCGGCCCTCCTGGCCCTGATGGAGGTACCCGGGATTCTGGTCGCCTTGCTGATTGCGCGGATGGCCGCGGTCCCGGCCATGCCCGCCCAGGCCCTGGGCTTTGTCTCCACCGCTTCCTGGAATGCGGCCGGAATGATCCGCGAGTTGCTCGCCAGCAAGGGCATCCTCCTCCTGCTCGGTGGCATGGCGATCGGCCTGGTGAGCGGACCCAGCGGCTACGCCCAGGTCGGACCTTTGTTCGACGCGCCCTTCCGCGGCGTCCTCACGCTGTTCCTCCTCGAACTCGGCCTCGTCGCCGGACGCCGTCTGGCCGATGCCCGCGCGGCCGGCGGTTTTCTGGTGGCCTTCGCGGTGGTCATGCCCCTGCTCCACGGCCTCCTCGGGGTCTGGCTCGGCCGGGAGGTCGGTCTGAGCGTTGGCGGAGCCATGATCCTCGGCACGCTCGCCGCCAGCGCCAGCTATATCGCGGCGCCGGCCGCCGTGCGCATGGCGCTGCCCGAGGCGAACCCGGCCCTCTACCTCACCTCCGCCCTCGCCCTCACCTTCCCCTTCAACCTCGTACTCGGCATCCCGCTCTACCTCGGCTTTGCCCGGTGGCTGTTCGCCTGACCAACGATTCGGCAACAAGGTGGTCCTGCGGCTCTCGCCCCGAGCAGGCTCAGGGCCGGCGCGCAAACCAGGCGTGAATCAGCAGGGACTGGGAAAACCGGACCGGGTCCATCAACCCGGCGGCCTCGAGCAGCGCCTCCAGCTCATGTTCAGGCAGCAGGGAGACGTCGCGTGCGTAGGCCGCGAGCATGGCCCGGACTTGCTCGGCCGTCGCACCGGCGTGGCGCAGCAGCCGTTGCCAGACCGGGAACAGTCTGGCCTGCCGCCCATCCGGAGCCGTGATGAGATCGGCTGTAATGACCCAACCTCCGCTCCGAACCCGCACCGCGACCTCGCGGAAGAAGGCGATCCGCGCTGCGCGATCGGTGATGAAATGGGACACGAGCAGCACCGTGGCCGCATCGAACGCCTCCGTCGTCAACGGAAGTGCGTCCACGTAGCCGCCATGAAACGTGCAGCGCGCGGCGATCCCTGCCTCCACCGCCTTGCGCCGGCAGACGTCGAGCATGGGCAGGGATGGCTCGACCACCGTGAACCGCCACTCCGGATAAAACCGCGCCAACGCCAGAACCTCCGCGCCAGTGCCGGCGCCGACGCAGAGTAGATGGGCCGTTGCCGGCAGTTCGCGCAGAACCATGGCGATCTGCAGGTGCAGGCTGTCGCGCAGCGGCGCGAGCGGTGCCCAGCGATCGTCGTAATTCGCCGCCTGCTGCGCATCGAAGTGAGAGGGAGAAGCCGGTTGGGTCATGCGGTGTTCCCTGCACTCTAGCAAAGCCGTCAAGCGCACCCGAACTCGACAATCTCCCGATCAGCGCCGCCAGGCCCTCCGCCGATTCACCGTATCTCCACCGGCCGCACCATCACCAGATCGCGCTGCCGGTCAGCTCCGAGCGTAAAGACGTGCTCGCCGACCTCACGGAAACTGAATTTCCGGTAAAAGGCGATGGCGCGCGGATTTTTCTCCCAGACGCCAAGCCAGACCACATCCGAGCCGCGTCGTTTCATCTCCTCAAGGCACGCCGCCATGAGGATCGGCGCGATGCCCCGCCCGTGCCAGTCGCGGATAACATACAAGCGCTGAATCTCCCCGGGAGCCTCGGCCTGCACGCAGGTCGGAGCCCCGTTCCAGCGAAGCTGGGCAAACCCCGTCACGATGCCCGCCTCGAGACAGAGCAGCGTCGTCCGCTGCGGATCGCCGATCTCAGCGGCCTGGGCGTGCTCCCCGTAGCTCGTCTGGCAATGGAGCGCCATGTCCTCGACGGAGTTAACGCTTTCAAACGTATCGCGAAACGTCGCTTCGGCGATCCGCGCGAGTTCCCGCGCGTCACCGGCTTCAGCTTTTCGAACAATGGGCATCAGGGACTGGGTTCACGCGCATGGTTTCCACGCAACGGCCTCGTGTCACGACCTGGGAGCAATTCCGGTACGATCGAGCCGGGGCGCTTGTCTGCCTAAGGAGAGCGGTCGAAGCCGAGACATTGCAGAGAGGTCATGCGATCCCCGGGGTCGGCGACCCCGGCTACAACGACCCGTGAACCACTCGGGCGTCGCCTCACGGCTGCGTGACCACCGTGACGGCCGCGGCCAGTTCCGCGTTGTCGCTCACGCGCAGCGGCAGGCCGCGCGCAGTCTTGAGGCCGGTGACTTCGATACGCTCGGTCAGACGGTAGGGAAACGGGCGATCCGTCCGCGGGGCGACGAGAGGATCGTTGAAATAGGCGATGCCGGGACCATCGGCCGGCCGCGAGGCATCATCGACCGTCAGGCCCTCGATGCGAATCGTGCGTGGCATGAAGCACTCGTAGCCAAAGTCGTGCGTGCCGTCGTTGCTCAGGCTGAACATCGACAATCCGCCGCGTCCCGCCGGCGGAATCCAGCGGCTGTTGCGCACGACCACCTCGCCGTCCCAAGTCGAACCGTAGTCGGCGCGGAAACTGAGGAGGCTGCCGCCGTGCAACGTAGAATCCTCGACCAGCAGAAGCCCCCGGCCGATGGCATTGAGGCCCATGTGGCCAAGCGTGGAGCGGCGGACAACGTAGGAACCCGACGCGCCCATGTGCACATCCATGCGCGAGAGCACGCAATCCTCGAGGAGAATGTTCTTCATGAAGTTTGTCCCGATCACGCCCCAGCGCGTGCGATCGAGGATGTTGTCCGAACGACAGCCGAGCATGCGAAAGTTCACCACGTAGCTGGCGCTGTAGCCGTAGGTGCCCATGGACACGGGTTTGCCCGCGGCACCGATCGTCGAGTACACCTTGCGGCCGTCGATCGCACAGTTGCGCAGGGTGATGTTGGCGGCCATCTGCACATTCAGGAAACCGCTGTAGGGATGGCCGAAATCCGTCTCGCCAGTGACCTGATGGGCGATGCCGTCGACCTCGGTGTTGGACCGGGTGATGAGGATGTTGCGGCTCCAGTAGTTGTATCCGACCTCCTGCTTCATCCGGTTGGCGATGTTGATGAAAATCCCGCCGCGCAGGACCATCGGCTCCGGATCGATCGGCCGGACCTCGACCCGGGTGATGACGTCATAGTCCCAATCGATCGCCCCCTCGATCGAGCCGTCCGTGCGCAGGATGAACACCTCTTTCAACGGCGTGCCGTTGTTCTGATTGAGACCGCGGCGAAGGAAGATCCTCCGGTTGCTGTTCTCGACCAGCACCAGCGAGTCCTGCGCCGGTCGCACGTCGAGGCGCGGTTGACCGCGGGCCAGCCGTTCGATCGCGAGCGTACCGGGTTTCAGACGCGAGCGCACCTCGAAGAGCGACGCCCGGTGATTCTCGACGCCCTGACTATCGTCGATGATAAAGCGCGAGGTGCTCCAATCCGTATTGGTCTGGATCACCGCCGTGAGGGCCTTGCGGCCCAGGTGGTACGTCGCCTCCGGATTCGACCGCACGGGCAGGTTGTGCTCATTGGCGTGAGCGTGCGCGGCAACGATCGCAGGGAGATCGTCGGTGATCCCGTTCCCGACCGCGCCGAAATCCTCGTAGGTGACGGCGCTTGGCTTCGTCGTCTCTGGCCCGACCTCAGCCACCGCCCCAACTCGAATCGACAGGACGCAGAATACCAACGCAAAGACGACGAAACGAGGAGCTTTCATAACTCTATTTACGGCAGGGAGATTAGTTCGGGGTGCGGACAGCAGCCAAACATCCCGAATGCTTCCGGGCTCGTCAGAGCCATACCACTCCGCACATGCATTAATCCACGGAAAAATGTCGGCGACCCGACAGGATCGAAACATGACACCACTCAATCCAGTCGCTCGGCACACGATTGTTTGTGCGCTTTTTCAGCAACAAACGGCTCTATAGTGACGCCATGCCCACCGATGCCGAACTGCTCCAGCGCTACGTCCGGGAACGCGACGAGTCGGCGTTCACGGAACTCGTGCGGCGCCACCTCGGAATCGTGTATGGCACCGCGCTGCGTCGCGCCGGCGGGCGGACACATCTGGCGGAAGAGGTCGCGCAGAAGATCAATTCCAAGGATTCAGGCCCGCTCGGAAGAGAGATGCGGGAAATCAGGGGCTTTTTGAAGGCGCGTGACTGAGGAAGCGCACGTAAGCAACTACGGCATTCCATCGCACACGCCTTCGGGCCACGCATGATCCAATCGTTTGCCAACGCGGATACCGCAGAGCTTTTCCACACGGAACGAAACCGTCGCTTTTCGTCCATCGCCCGCGTCGCACTGCGCAAGCTGATCCAACTGAACAGCGCCGGCCGTCTGGATGACCTAGCTAGACCACCAGGGAACAGGCTGGAGGCGCTCAAAGGTGAGCTCGCCGGTCTTTACTCGATTCGGATCAACGACCAGTGGCGCATCATCTTTCGCTGGGGCACACCCGGGCCAGGCGAAGTCGCCATCGTTGATTACCATTGAACAAGAACCATAACGCCATACGTTATAGCCATGAATCTGCCGATCACTCCGGGAGAAATCCTCTTGGAAGACTACCTGAAGCCAATGGGCATCTCGCAGAATGCGATGGCCCGGGCGATCGGAGTGCCTCCGCGGGCCGTCAACGAGATCGTGCTCGGCAAGCGAGCCATCACCCCGTCCATGTCTATCCGCTTCGGCGCATTCTTTCGTCAAACGCCTCAATTCTGGCATAGCCTGCAAGTTGACTGTGACTTCCGGGCTTTGGCCAAAGCCCAGAAGAAATTGACGGCGAACATCCGCCCAGCGTCGGAGCTGGCCAAAGTCGCCTGAGTTTCCACGGGTCTGCGACGCATTTGGCCCCCGGGGCCATTCCATTCTCCCCATGCCGGTCGGGTGTCAGTGCGAGTAGATCCCAGAAGTAGCCGAGGAAGGCCTAAACTCGTACGCCACGGCTCACAGCATCGCGCGTAGGAGGCTGCCATCCGCACGCAGAAGACGCGGGCGCAGGCTTCGCTGCACCCGATTCCCTCGCAATTACCGGCCTCAGCGAGGCCGGCTACAAGGCCGGCGCCCGCCGAAGCTCGCGGCTCACTTCACCGGGGAGGTCGGTCCTGAAAACGGAGGCAGCCCGGCCTTGGCTTCGACGAAACGCTGCTTTCCCGGCCCCTCGGGCGAGTACTTGATGCCGTGGTCGGCCAAGGCGTGGGCAGATCGGAGGTCACCCGTCTCCGCGGCGAAGAAGATGCATTGGTACACCAGTTTGAGCCGCGAGGGATAGAGCATCGCGCCCTCGATGACGGGACGCGCATCCTCCGGCGTGATCTTCACTGCACTGCGGGCCCACGTGTCGGCCAGCAGGTCGTAGATGGCGTAGGTCGCCGCTGGCTGGCGACGCGCGATCAGCAGCGGTTCAGCGACCGCGCGGACCTGTTGCTCCGACAGCCCCTGCCCCGGTCCGTCCGGCTTGGCGGTGGCGTCAGCGTAACGCAGGCGTGCCAGCTCGAGCAGCGCATCGGCCCGCGTGGTCTTCGCGGCGTAGGCCGCTTCGAGGAAGCCCCGGGCGCGTTCGCCCGACCCACTCTCGTTTTCGTAGAGCCCCAGCACCGCGAGGAGGTTCGGATCACGCTCGCCGCGAAGGTAGGGTGCAATCAACTCGGTGCGCGCCTCGCCGCGGCGGCCGGCCAGAATCATCGCCTCGCCCTTGATCCGGCCGATCTCGGACTGGGTCGCCTCGCGCAGCACCACCGGCGACGGCTTCACGATCAGGTCCGGGCCGTCCTTCTTGGAGCGAAACTGCCGCGAGTCGTAGTACGGCGAATCAATGTAGCCGCGCAGCACCACGAGCATTTCCTTGTAGGTCAGGCCGAAGCACTCCTTGAACATCGCCTCCGTGACCGGCTCGCGCGCCGCGCGGACGAGGAACGTCTGGAACGCCTTCTGGTATTTCCCCTTGTGCCCGTAGAGCCCGAGATGAACGAACGCGTACGCCTGTTTCGCCCAAATGTTGTTTCCGAGCACGTTGTTGGCCTCCGGCGAATCATGCGTCACCGCAAAGAAGCGGTCGAGGCGCACGAGCCCACGGCGGTTGAGCGCAGCGGTGAAATCACGGTCCTCGGCCGGCGCGCCGGCCAGTAGCGGCGAGTCCGGGTCGTCCGCCACGGCCTGCGCGTTGAGCTGTGCGGTGAGCGCGGCCGAGGCCGAGACGGCATTCGGATCCTCCAGTTTCGCAAATTCGATCCAACGCCGGCTCGAGATGTTCATCTTCATCACGATCTGCGAAAGTCCTTCCTCAAACCAGGCCGGCAGCCGCGGCTCGCTCCGGCTGAGGAGAAAACGAACGTACTCGCGGTAGAGCGCCTTGTCGTGCTGGACCGAGACCAGACTCGCGTCGGTGCCCGTCTCGGTGCTGTTCGTCCCGCTGACATCGAGGACGTCGAGCGTCGTGGCCTGCAGGTCGACGACAATGGCGGTGCGGTTGCCCTGCTTGAGAAAGCGGGTGGCCGTCGCAACGTCAGCGCCCACGCGTCCGGTCGGCTTGAAGGCGTCGAACTTCCCGCCCCGACCCGAGATGATCAGTGACGTTGTCTGCGCCGTGTCCTGGGGAATCGGCCAGGCATAACCGAGCGCTTGCCGGAACTCGTCAAAATCCCTGAGCAGCCGTTGCGTGGCCTGGTTGGACGCATTGCTCAGGATCTCAAAGCCGGCGATGTTGCCGTAACGCCACGACTCCGGCTGCGGCAGCTCACGGCTGTCGGTCACCACAAATTTTTCGAGCTCCACCACCGGATCGCCGGCTACGGTCGCAGCAGCGGCCCGACCTTGGGCAAGGGCGAGCACGGGAGCAGCGAGCAGCACACAAGCGGACGCAACCAAACCGAACGGGAATTTCATGGGGGAGCAGCGGGTGATAACCATTAGACGAGTGAGACGCGAAAAGGTTGCGAGAATATCCCCGCCTCGCGCCTGATGTGGCTGGCCTCGTTGAGACCGGCCCAGAATGGCTGGCCGGAATCCAAATCCCCGGGGTCAACGCCCCCGGCTACACCTCTCCGCCGTTACGGCGTGCCGGCCGATGCGCCAGCCCAGGGCCAGTCGCCCTCCGGCTTGATGCCGCGGGCCTCAAGCAGCAGCTCGAGCATGCGCTCATATGACTCCCAGGAGGTGGTGCGCTCGTAAATGTTGTTCGTCTTGTGGGCCACGACCAAACCCACCGCAGGCAGCACGGTGATCCACTGCCCCACCGCGCCGCGCGCGGTGTAGGCGCCCTTGAACGCGCCGATCGCACGCGGGCCGTCGTAGACCCACCACATGTAGCCATAGCCAAAATACCCCTGACGGCGGCGAACCGGGTTCATCTCATTGCGCGGCGTCACCGGGCGGACAATCTCCCGCGCCCACTCGCGATCGATCACCTGCCGCCCCTCCCACTGCCCTTCGTTGAGCATGAGCAGGCCGATGCGAGCCATGTCGCGCGTGCTGAGCCACATGTGGTAAGCCGCATTGCGCGACACCGTAAGGTCGCCGGTCTTGCGCTGCTCTGCACGGTTCCAGTCCTGGAATCCGATCGGCCGCGCGATCTGCTCTTCCAATTCGTCGAAGATATTGCGCTTCGTGATCAACTCGAACGCCGCGCCCGCCGCGTTGAAATCCCAGTTGCTGTAGAGCATGTAGGTGCCGGGCGTCTGCGAGCCTCGTGCCGGCGCCGACGCGAGGTCATCGCCGGAGTTGGACGCCGGGTGGTATACCCCGGAGCGCGCGGTGATCAGGTGATGCACCGTGGCTTGCTTCTCGACCGGCAGCAGTCCGCCGATGTCATCCATGCCCAGTTGCTCCAGGGTCGCGTCGAGCTTCACCGTGCCGTTCCTGACCCACTTGCCATAGAGCATCGCCAGCACGCTCTTGCGAGCCGAGGCGAGATAGGAGAGCTCCTGGATATCGCCGTACCTGAACACCGAGCGCCCGCGGTCCACCACCACGAGGCCGGTGGTGTTCGCCTCATCGCGAATGTAGGTGCGGATCTCCGCGAGCTTCTTCGCGTCCCAGCCATAGGCCGGCAGATCCGCCACCTTGACCTGCTCCCACTCCTTGCCGGGAAACACGGGATTCGCCGGGACCGCAGCGACGGCCGCGAGTTGCGTGACAAGAACCGTCAGCGCCACGAGGCGCAGGTGGTCGAAAAGGCCGAAACGCGGAGACGGGAGAGAACGGTTCATGGGACCAGGGGGCATCGGCGGAGTCGCATCGAAGCGGCGACACGAAAATTGCTCCGTCATTCGTCCGCAAAGCCCAGCCCAGCCGCCCCCTCATCACAAGGCAATTGGCACCGGTCCAGCCCGAGGCCACCCGATCTCGCCGCCGCCCGGGTCCCCACCCTCCCGGCTGAGGAATACACCCGACATCCCAAACCTCGCATCCGCGACCAAACCCATCATCGTAACGCCATGGCTGCCGTTATCCCAGGTGGAGACCCAGGCCTGGAACGACGACGACTCGCCGCGTTGCGGCGCTATGATATTCTCGATACCCCGGCCGAGGCGGACTTCGACGACTTCACCCGCCTCGCCTCCCAGATCTGCGGCACGCCCATCGCCCTGATCAGTCTCGTGGAGCAGAACCGGCAGTGGTTTAAGTCCGAGTTCGGCCTCGGTGTGCGGGAAACTCCGATCGAGGTTTCCGTCTGCCGTCACGCGATCCAGCAAAAGGATGTCTTTGTCGTCCCCGACATGATTCGGGATGAGCGCTTCAAGGACAGCGCGCTCGTGCACGGCGATCCCCACATGCGCTTCTACGCCGGAGCTCCGCTTGAATCGAGCGAGGGACTGCCGCTCGGCACACTCTGCGTGATTGATCGTGAGCCAAGGGCACTGAGTGCGATGCAGTCCGAGGCCCTGCAGATTCTCGCCCGTCAGGTGATGGCCCAGTTCGAACTCCGGCTCACCGCCCGCGAACTCGCGCGGCGCAATGCCGAACTGGAGGCCGCGCAGAAGGAGATCGCCACACTGGAAGGGCTTTTGCCGATCTGCGCACAATGCAAAAAAATCCGCGATTCCGAGCAGGATTGGGTACCCGTCGAGGCCTACATGGCACGCCATGCGGACGTGACGTTTTCGCACGGCCTGTGTCCGGTTTGTGCCCAGGCTTTCATGGATCAGGCCAAACGGTTGATTCCCGAGGCGTAGTTCCACCCGTCGGATGGGCAGGCCCAAGCGCGCGAAACTACCCATGTCGCTACGTAGCCTCCTCGCTGTTCTCATGGAACCTTCTTTCGCAAGGTGGTTTCATGACCTCCGCAGAAGACCCCAACCTGTGGCGCAGTGCGAACAAACTTCCCAGCGCCCCCGGACAGTATCGTGTCATGCTCCCCAGCGGTAAAATCATCCCCGCCACCTGGCTCGACGGTCGCTGGTGGGAGCGCCAGCAGGAGATCGATCCCGTCGCCTGGCGCCAGTTGGAATCCAGCACGCCCTTCGACCTGCGACCGGATGCGGCCCGCAGCGGTCGAGTTTCGGGCTGATCGCGACCCCACGTTGCTTGGCTTGAATTAAGTCCTTCCAACGAAGGACGCGAAGTCAGTCCGAGAACCCACGCCAGCATGAAGGCCGCCCACCCCGCGTACCTCGCGCTTCTTTAGCGCATCCGCTTTTCAGGAAACACCGGAAAGCCTTCGGGCGGTCCCGACACCGCAGAAAGGATCGACGATCACGCGCGCCCCAACCTAGTCGCGCACCCGCGGGGATGGGGTGAAGGCACGACTTTTGCGAATCGCTTTACGGCGAACGTCAACACGATCCAATCTGAGGCTTGGTTCGTCGGCTACACGAGCGACTTGATCAAATCGTCCCTGTTGCCGGCGAGGAGGTCGATCGGGGGAATCTCGGGCATCGTGTAGGCGCCCGGCCGCAGCCGGCGGGCGGCGGCCCGCGCGCAGGAAGCCATGATTTGCGCGGTCAGCGCCGGGTTGTTGATGCGCATTCGGAATTCGAAAAGTTGATTGTGCGTGGCACCACTCACACCCTTGCGTTCCATATGCACGCCGTGGCCCACGTCCTTGAGGGAATCGATGCTGGGCACGGCGATCACGCGGGTGTCGTCGTTAACGAAGTAGTCGTCCGCCTTGATTGCCTTTTCCACCGCCGTGAAATCAGCGCCGGGTTCCAGTTCCACATACACCATGCGCCGATGCACGCCGGTGCCTGTGGGGATAGTCATGGAGAGGGCGTCCCGGACGCCGGGTTTGCCCTTGGCGCATACGGAGTGGCCCATGCTCATGCCGGGGCCGAAATTTGTGTAGGTGATGCCGCGCGGAGCCATCGCGAGCAACAGGGCGCGCAAAACCGAATCGCTGCCCGGATCCCAGCCCGCCGCGATCACGGCGACGCTTTGGTGTTCCCGACCGATGGCATCGAGTGATTGCCGAAGGTCCCAGAGTTTCTGGCCATGAATGTCGAAGCTATCGACCGTGTGAATGCCGCGGCGCAGGTAGAGCGGAGCCGTTTCCGGGATGCTGCGCGTTGGGCCGCACAGCAACGCCGCGTCGACGTGGCCTAGTGTCGCCACGTTGTCCGTGATCGTCACGCCCGCGAGTTCGGCCGGGCTCGGCTGCCCCGTGCTGCGCCGCACGACCCCGGCGAGTTCCATATCCGGGGCGGCCTGCACCGCCTCAACGGCAGCACGACCAATGTTTCCGTAACCGACGACCGCGACGCGAATCAATTTACTCATGGCAGGTGTATCCCAAACGCATCACGCGTCGGAAGGGAAGTCCGCAATGCCGCGGAGGTGTTGGAGCGTGGCGTGCGAGCGAGACCAGGCAGCCACGGCGCGCAAACTGGCCCCTGCACGAAGCTGCAAACCTCGCAGAATGGATCACGCGACGAGAATTGTCGCCCTATCGACCACATCGGGCAGATCTTTCCTTTCGAGGCGCTTGACGGCCGAACAAAAGTAAGTAATCAATTACTTACTTTGAGACAAGCGCCTTCCGATTCACGACCCAAGCATCTACCAGCAGACGAACGCCGGTCCGTCACCGTGGCGACGGTGATTGCCCTGGCGGCCGAGCAGAATCCCAGCGAGATCACCACCACCGCGATCGCCCAGCGGATGAACCTGACCCAGGGCGCCTTCTTCCGGCATTTTCCCACCAAGGACTCGATGTGGCAGGCCGTCATGGAATGGGTGGCCGAACGTCTGTTGGCCCGAGTCGACCAGGCGGCGGCCGACGCCTCTTCGCCGGCGGCCGCGCTGGAGGCGATGTTCATGGCGCATATCGATTTCGTCGCCAAGCACCCGGGGGTGCCGCGCATGCTTTTCGGCGAGCTGCAACGCGCCGAAGCCACACCGGCCAAGCGCATGGTGCAGACGCTGGTCACCCAATACGGCGCAAGGCTTCATGCCTGGATCGAAAAAGGAAAGGCCCAGGGAGAACTGGCGGCGGACGTCGATGTAAACGCGGCGGCTGTCATGTTCATCGGCTCGATCCAAGGCTTGGTCATGCAGTCACTGCTCGCCGGGAACGTACGTCGGATCCGCGCGGATGCTCCAGGCGCATTCGCGATCTTCATCCGCGGAATCAGGAAATCGTCATGAAACTGCCGAAACTGAATCGTCGAACCCTCGCCCTGCTGGCGGTGCTGCTGCCGCTGCTCGTCGTGTTTGTCTATGTCGCCATGCGCTCTGGCCCCCTGGCGCCCGTTCCGGTGACCACGACAATCGTCGAACAACGCGCCCTCGCGCCGGCCTTGTATGGCATCGGCACCGTCGAGGCCCGTTATGCGCACCGGATCGGACCGACGGCCGCAGGACGAATCAAGGGCGTTTACGTGGAGGTGGGCGATCGGGTGTCGGCCGGACAGCTCCTCGGCGAAATGGATCCGGTGGACTACGACGAGCGCATCGCCGTGCAGGAAGCGGCCCAGAAGCGGGCAGCAGCGGGCGTCGAGGCGGCGGAAGCCTTGGTGCAGGAAACGGTCGCGCGTCATGCCTACGCGGAGTCGCAGGTGCGCCGCTACGAAAGCCTCTTACGGGCCGGGTCCGCGAGCCCCGAAGCCGCCGAAGCGAAGGCGCAGGAATTTCAGGTCATGACGGCAAACCTGGCCACTGCCCGAGCAAATCTCGAAGTCGCGCGTCACGAGTTGGCGCGACTGACTGCCGAGCGCGCAGTGCTGGCACAACAGAAAGCCAACCTGCAGTTACTCGCGCCAACGGACGGGCTCGTGACCATCCGCAACGCCGATCCCGGCACGACGCTCGTAGCCGGACAGCCCGTCGTGGAGCTGATCGATCCGACCACCCTGTGGATCAATGTGCGCTTCGAGCAACTGCAGGCCCAGGGCTTGCGGGCAGGACTGCCGGCTCGCATCGTCCTGCGCTCCCAGGGCAACAACCCTTTCACCGGGCGCGTGCTGCGGGTCGAGCCGGTGGCGGATACGGTCACTGAGGAAATCCTGGCCAAAGTCACCTTTGACACGTTGCCGGAGTCCCTGCCTCCCGTGGGCGAACTCGCGGAAGTCACGGTCGCCCTCTCGAAGCTTCCCGCAGTCCCGGTCATCCCGAACGCCAGCATTCAGCGGATCGGCGAGCAGCTGGGCGTCTGGCGACCGGAGGGAAGTGGCGTGAGTTTTACGCCGATCAAAATGGGCGCGGCTGATCTCGATGGCCACGTGCAGGTGCTGGAAGGATTGGAGCCCGGAATGCGTGTGGCTGTTTACAGCATGCGTGCGCTCGGGGAGCACATCCGGGTGAAACAAGTGGAGCAACTGCCGGGCATCCAGCCATGATCAGCCTCGCCGGACGCGATATTCTCCATTCGTGGGGCAAGTTCGTTTTCACCGGAATGGGCTTGGGCCTGCTGATTGGCGTCACCTTCACCATGGCCGGCGTGTACCGCGGCATGGTGGACGACGGGAAGGCGCTGCTCGACAACAGCGGCGCCGACCTCTGGGTGGTGCAGAAGGATACGCTGGGACCCTACGCCGAACCGTCGAGCATCCATGACGATGTGTATCGCGGGATCCTCGGCATGCGCGGCGTATCCCGGGCGTCCAATGTCACCTACCTCACCATGCAGATCCGGCATGGCAATGCAGACGTACGCGCCATGGTGGTTGGCATCGTGCCGGGTGGGCCGGGCGAGCCGGGGCAGCCCGGATACCTGGTCGCTGGCCGGCAGATCACGCGTGGTCATTATGAGGCGGTGGCCGATGTCGCGACCAAGTTTCGGCTCGGAGACCGCATTCAGATCCGGCGCAATCTCTACACGGTGGTCGGCCTGACCCGGCGCATGGTTTCCTCCAGCGGCGACCCGATGGTGTTTGTCGCGATCAAGGACGCACAGGACGCGCAGTTCCTCAAGGACAACGATGCCATCGTCAGCCAGCGGCGGCGCACGTCGCTTAATCCGGCCTACAACCGCCCCGGCATCCCTGGCCTGCTCGAATCGGTCAACGCCGCGCAAAGCCAGAACAATTCGGTCAACGCGATTCTGGTGCAGATCCGTCCCGGTTACGCGCCGGAGGAGGTGGCGGAGCCCATTCGCCGGTGGAAACGGTTTCAGGTCTACACTCGGGCACAGATGGAAGAGCTGCTGGTACGCAAACTGATCGCGACGTCGGCCAAGCAGATCGGCATGTTCCTGGTCATCCTCGCGATCGTCAGCGCCGCGATCGTGGCCTTCATCATCTACACGCTGACGCTGGGTAAAATTCGCGAGATTGCGGTGCTGAAGCTGATCGGCACCAAGAATCGCACGATTGCGGGCATGATCATGCAGCAAGCCATCGGGCTGGGGCTGATCGGCTTTGTCGTGGGTAAAATCGCGGCCACGATCTGGGCGCCCTTTTTTCCGAAATACGTCCTGCTCGAACCCATGGACGCCGTCCGGGGACTCATGGCAATCCTGGTGATCTGCGCCTTGGCCAGCGTGCTCGCCATCCGGGCAGCCCTGCGGGTCGATCCGGCGGAGGCGGTGGGAGGCTGAAATGCATACGCAAGGGATCAGGATTGAAGGACTGCGCAAGCGGTATGGCCAAGGCGACACGGCCGTCGATGCCCTGAAGGGCGTGGACATGCACGTGGCGCCCGGCGAGGTCGTGGGCCTGGTCGGGCCCTCGGGCTCCGGCAAATCGACGCTCCTCAAATGCCTGGGCGCCGTGATCGAGCCAACCGCGGGGCGCATGTCGCTCGGAGCAGAAGTCATTTACGACCAGGGCTGGAAGATTGCGGACCTGCGTGAACTCCGTCGGGACAAGATTGGTTTCGTATTTCAGGCGCCTTATCTCATCCCCTTTCTCGACGTGACGGACAACGTCGCGCTGCTGCCGATGCTCGCGGGTCTGCCCAACACCGAAGCCCGCCAGCGAGCCCGCGAGTTGTTGACTGCGCTTGACGTCGTGCACCGCGCCCAAGCGATGCCTTCGCAGCTTTCCGGGGGCGAACAACAACGCGTTTCCATCGCCCGTGCCCTGGTCAATCGTCCGCCAGTCATTCTCGCCGATGAACCCACCGCTCCGCTCGACAGCACACGGGCCTTGGCGGTTATCAGCATCCTCAATGACATGGCGCGCCGGTTCGAGACGGCTGTGATTGTGGTGACGCACGACGAGAAGATCATCCCGACGTTCAAGCGCATCTATCACATCCGCGATGGCGTGACCTACGAAGAGCGGGGTGAAGGTCGCAGCTTCGATCCGCCGCCGAAATCCTGAAGCTGCCACGCATCGCCCTGGACCGCCCTCGCCACTCGCCCGACGTACTACCCGCACGATACCGCCAAATTCCACGCCGATCCCAAGCGATCGGGACAACCCAAAGATCGAACCCGAAAGGAACTCAGTCCCATGCCATCGACCCGCTCCCTCCCGTCGCGAAAACCCCTGATGATCGCCGTCGTTGGCACCGCCGTGGCCGTCCTCGGCTATTTCGGCTGGTCTCATCTGAACCCAGCACACAGCCACGATCACGATTCCGCACATGATCACGACAACGCCGCGGTTCTCTCGTTGGATAACGGCAAGCCATGGGCCACCGACGAGCCCCTGCGTCAGGGCATGCAGCGCATTCGCGACGCGGTCGCCTCCACCATGGAAAGCCATGTCCGGGGCGATCTGCGCACGGAACAGGCCAAAGCGCTTGCGACCGCCGTGGAGGATAACGTCAATTTTCTGATCCAGAATTGTAAACTCGAGCCCAAGGCTGATGCCGTGCTGCATGTTTTCGTCACCGATCTCCTGTCCGGTTCCGCTATGGTGGGTGCAGACCCGGCGTCTCATGCGGGCTTTGAAAAATTGGCGCAGGCGCTGCGCGAGTACCCCAAGTATTTCGATCACCCGGGATGGACGCCCATTCCGCAATGACTCCGTAGCCGGACCGACGGCCAGTCTCAGTCAGACACGGAACCTTTTCGAATTCCCGGAACCCGCCTGATCCACGTACCGTTCGGCCGTCGCGAGGCTCATCGGTTCGAACGCTTTCGGAGGACGGATGTCGCCTGAGCAGCGTGGACCATGCGAACGTGGCGTGCGCGATGCTCACGATGCCTCAGCATCCCCCAGGTTCGACAACGCTGAGATCCGCCTCGAAGTGGGTGTTGAGCACGCCGACCACTCAGGTGGAGACGCCGGGAATGATGCCCACCAACGAACGCATCATGGGGCAATCCCGGCCAGCCTCATTCAGCATTCATCGAATCGCACAACGGCCCGGCCGGCCTGTTCCGCCCGCTTGCGCGACAGTTCGACGCCTACCGCATCAAGCCCGAGCGCATTGGCCACGGCCGGAACCGTGCCCACGCCGCAAAACGGATCGACGATCACCCGCGCACCGGCCTGATCGCGCGCAAAGCGCACCGCATGCGCCGCCGCCCGGATGCCCATCGCCCGCACCCAGAGCGCACGGCCCGCATCCGTGATGATATCCGGAATCGGCAGCACCTCCGGGCAGACAAACGCGCGCGAGACGGCGATCAGATGCGTATAACCCGGTCGACCCATCGTCAGCATGCCCGGCGGCCGGCGACAGACGATCTTGTGAAACAGCACGCGGGCTCCGGCATCCTCCGCCGCGCGAACGACCATCGCGCCCTTGTCGATCCACGCCCCTTCGCGCTTGATGTCCGACTGAAAAAACAACGCGACCCCCGCCTCCGGCACGAGGTCGATCGTCGAGCGAACCGCGCCGAGGAACCACTCGCGCCAGACCGGCAGGCTCTTGCCGATCTCCGAGACGTCGGGCAGCGACGTCACCACGCAGGCCCCGTCGATCCGTCCGCGCGCCCCCATCCAGGCGACGGCCTCAGCACAATGGATATCACGCGACGGCGCGGATTCGGCGGTGGAAGGGGATGGAGTCGAGCCTGACATGGATCCGCACTATCCGCCGCCCACCCGCCGCGCACAAGGCCGGAGCGGTGGATCGGTGTAGCTGGCCCATGCTGCTCCACTTCCGGGTAGACCTCCGCGTGCCAATTCGGCTGACTGTCGGCTTGGCTCCTTCGCTCACGCTCCAGCCGATCGGCATCCTTCGCACCCGCCAGCTCGTGAAGTTTCAGGCCGGCCATCAACCCGTCGCCGCCGCCGAGGAGCGCAACGAGCTCGAGCTGTTTCCGGATTTCAATTTCGAGCAGGCCCTGCAGGACCTCGAGGGCTTCGATCGCATCTGGCTGCTGTCGTGGTTTCATCGCAACACGACCTGGCGCCCGATGGTGCTTCCGCCGCGAGGGCCGGCCCATCGGCGCGGCGTATTTGCCACGCGCTCGCCGCACCGCCCGAATCCGCTCGGGCTGACCGCCGTACCGCTGCTTGGCATTGAAGGCCGTACGCTCCTGCTCGGTCCCTGCGACCTTGTCGACGGCACGCCGATTTTCGACATCAAGCCGTACATCCCCGCGTTCGACGCCTTCCCGACCGCCAAGGCCGGCTGGATCGACGAGATGGAGACAGCTCTCCGCGCGCCCGCGGCCTACACGGTGGAGTACGCGCCCCTCGCGCAGGAGCAGGTTCGCTGGCTGCTCGCGCATGGACCGATCGATTTCAAGCCGCGGCTCGCCGAGCTGCTGTCACGCGACCCCACCCCTCATCGCACCCGTCGCATCCGCCGACGCGGCGACGCCGCGTTCACGATCGGCTGCGGGGCGTGGCGCGCGGTCTTCACGGTGAGCGATCACACGGTGACCGTGCGAGCCATCGAAGCCGGCTACCCGCAACGCTTCCTCCTCCGGCCCGGCTACGAGCAGGTGCCCGACCGCGAAGCCCAGCTCGCGTTCATCGCGCAGTGGGGCGAGCCGCCCGCGGGGGATTAAGGCAACAGAGGAACAGAA
The DNA here is from genome assembly GCA_964460715.1 of uncultured Opitutus sp. Classification (GTDB taxonomy): domain Bacteria; phylum Verrucomicrobiota; class Verrucomicrobiia; order Opitutales; family Opitutaceae; genus CAMAXB01. Next base: position 18,748 of record CAYWRG010000008.1, read on the forward strand.
GTCGCGCAGAGACGCAGAGCCGCAGAGTTTAAAACACGATATTCTCTCCGGATGGTCTTCTCTGCGGCTCCGCGTCTCTGCGCGACTTCTGGATTGAATCCACTCAATCCAACCTCGATCTGAAATTGCCCAAGCAAATCGAAACACTCCCTAGCGCGGGCCGCTGAACTGCGGGTGCGACTCGATCATCTGCTCGAATGCGGGACGTTCCGCTTCCGGCAGATCCGCCGGATACTTCGAGTGACTCCGGCGCCAGCGGCCGAGCCAGGCCGGCCCGAGCAGGTGGGCGATCCACGTGGGATCAGGCTTGCCCGTAAAGGCCACCGTCGTCGTCGCCTTGGGGCCCGTCCCCACGCCCTCCGCGACCTGGAAACCCGCGGTCAGCAGGGCAACGCGCACGGCCGTCGCCGCCGAATACGTGAACAGTTCCGCGGGTTTCGCCGCGCAGTGCGCACGGATCCGCGCAAACAGCGGCGCATTCCAGAGACCCGTGTCGGTCTTGGCGGAAAAGGGATCGTAGTAGATCAGGTCGGGCGCCGCTGACGACGGGAACAGCTCGCGGAAATCGCCATGCAGCAGTTCCCATGTGAGCAGGCCCGAGGCATGCGTCCACCGGTTGGAGGCCAGCAGCCCATGCGGCGCGCCGTGCTGCAGATGAGGGAAGCGCGAGGATTTCTTGGTCGCCAGGATCAGCGGATCGAGATCGCACTCGAAGCTCACCACGCGCAGCGGACGCAGCGCCGTCGCCCCGTGTTTTTCCAGGGCCTGCTCGAAACAGTCGATCGCGGCCATCGCGTTCGACGCCGCGCCGAGGCCCACATCCCAGATGACCAGCGGCTCGCCCGCCGGATCCGCCGCCAACAGGCGGGCCGCAAGGCGGGACTGCACGACGTAGAGCGCATTGGCCTCGTCACTCGGCCGGCTGACCGAGTGCATCACCTCGCCGGAACTGATCTGGCGGATGCTCGAAAAACCCTCCGGTCCGGTCACGACTTCGTAGTCCCCCCGACGCGGCGGCACCACGGGCTTGGCCTTGGCCGGGTGCACGGCCGGATTGTCGTCATCGGTCCGCGCCAGCAGCGGACGCTGCTGCTCGTAAAACGCCGGAAAATCGTCACGCAGGATGCTCGCACGCATCTCCGCCATCAACCGGTGATAGAACGTCAGGTTATGGATCGTGAGAAGGTGAAAACCGAGCGTCTCGTCCGCCTTGATCAGGTGATGGATGTAGGCGCGCGAGTAATCGCGGCACGCCTGGCAGCGGCAGTTGGCATCGAGCGGCTGCTCGGCGAATTTGTAGACGGCGCGGCGGCAGTGGAGCCGGCCGTGCGAGGTGAAGGCCGTGCCGCGCTGCGCGAGTTGCGACGGGATGATGCAGTCGAACATGTCGACGCCGCTGTTCACCGCCTCGAGGATGTCAATCGGCGTGCCCACGCCCATGAGGTAACGCGGCCGGTCCGACGGCAGGTAGTTCGTCACCAGGTTGGTGAACTCGTAACGCTGGGCATGCGTCTCGCCGACTGCGAGGCCGCCGATCGCTAGGCCGTCGAACGGGAGCTTCGACAGAAACTCCGCGCTCTGGCGACGGAGCTCCGGATGACACGCGCCCTGCACGATGCCGAACAGCGCCTGGGGTGAATCGCCGCGCGCATGGAGCGAACGCTGCGCCCAGCGGTGCGTGAGCTTCATCGCCGCCTCGGCCTGGTCGTAGGGCGCCGTCGAGGGGATGCACTGATCGAGCACCATCATGATGTCGCTGCCGATTGCCTTCTGCATGTCGATGCTGCTCTCGGGCGAAAGCAGATGCAGCGTGCCGTCGACGTAGCTGCGGAAGCGCGCGCCATCCTCCTGCATGGCCCGATCCTCGGACAGGGAGAAGATCTGGAAGCCGCCCGAGTCCGTCAGCACCGGGCCATCCCAGTTCATGAAACGGTGGATGCCACCGAACTTGCGAAACACGTCCGGACCCGGCCGCAGCAGGAGGTGATAGGTGTTGGCAAGGAGCACGCGGGAACCGGCGGCCTTAAGCGACTCCACCGTCTGGCCCTTGACCGTGGCCTGCGTGCCGACCGGCATGAAGATCGGGGTCTGCACTTCACCGTGCAGGGTCTGAAAACGACCGGCGCGGGCCTTGGAGCGCGTGGATTGACGGTCAACGGAGAAGGAGAGGCGGGACATGGAGGAGCGAAGCGGACGGACGTCCAAGCCCAGTAGGCAAAAGCTTTCCCCTGCTGGCGAGGCCCTTTGTGCAGGCCGGCACGACGCTCCGGGCATCACCCGGGTGCGGTCAGCGCCCCACCCTGTCCGTGGCGCGCGGCTCTTCCGACACGAACACGGTCACGACCACGCCGATCAGCGTCTCCGGAATGATGCGTTCGGGGCTGTTCTTGGCGTAGCCCCAATCCTTGACGATCCAGGCGCGCCCCTCGGGTCGAACGAGCAGCCCTCCCTTGCGCAGGCCATCGGAGGTCACATAGACCACGGTCATGCCGCTGCGCAGCTCAGCCCAGGGCGTTTCCTTGATCACGATCCCGCCTTTTTCCCCGTAGTAGGGCATGCTGTGCACCGCGACACCCCACAACGCGACGTGTCCGGGGTGGGCCGCGACATAGCGATCCGCGTAGGCCAGCTCCTCGCCGGCGGGAACGACCACGGCAAACGGCAGGTAGCGCAGGTATTCGAGCGCGCGATCCTCGGGGTTGATCAGGGTTTCGTCGTCACACCCGTTCGCGCCCAGCAGCAGCCCCGACAGCGCGATCAGTGCGGCGCAGCGGAGGACCGCAACCGACGGCCGGCGGAAGGCGAGGCCCTGCGAAAAACCTCCGACCGTCATTCGGTCGTCCTTCTCTGTTCGTGCCGTGCGGCGGCGTCGCGGGTGAAACGCGTCCACGGGAGGGCGCGCAGGCGCTCCTCCGGGATGGGCTCGCCGGTTTCCTCACAACGGCCATACGTGCCCTTGGTCAAACGGATCAGCGCTGACTCGATCTCGTCCAGCAGACGCAGTTCGCCCTTGGCCTCGGCGAGCAGCGTCTCGATCTCGTTGTCGTCGGCGACCCGACCACCGTGGTCATCGCGCACTTCGCCGAGGAGCTCATTGGCCTCCCGGCGATGTGCGTTCGCCTCACGGCTCAGCCGAACCCGGAGGGCACGCAGGGTCCGCCGGTGCCAGCTCCAAGGATCTCCGGCTGACGAATCAGGAGACGACGCAGACGGGGTGGGACGCGTGTTGGAGGAGGTGGAGTTCATGGGGCCATTGTGCCAGACCGCACCGGAACCGGCTGCGCACCGCTTGGCCATCACCGGGCCTTTCTTGCCGTGCCGGGAACGACGAACGCGTCGGGCACGAATGATGGGAACCAAGGAGCACCCCTGCGTTCCATGGCAGCTATGAACTCCTTCCCGCGACTCCTCCCCGTACTCGCCCTCGTCACCGCCAGCGCCCTGTTCACCGGCTGCGCCGGTACGCCGACCCGGGAGAGCACCGGCGAGTACATCGACAACGCGGCCATCACCGCCCGCGTGAAAACCGCCCTGATTTCCGATCCCGTAACGAAGGCCCGCGACATCACGGTCGAGAGCTTCCGCGGAACCGTGCAACTCAGCGGCTTCGTCAATTCGTCCGAGGAAAAGACCCGGGCCGAACAGGTCGCCCGCGCGGTGGACGGCGTGGTCGCGGTGCAGAACAGTCTGGTGGTCAAGTGACCTCGCCGCTGTGCCTCACCTGCGATCCGCCGGCAACCGCTGGGCCTACGTCCAAACCGTAAGCCCCTGCAGGTTCCTTGTGCTCGGTTTGCGCATGAGACTGATCGCGTAGGCCAGCACCATAAAGAGGAGATTCACCACTCCGCCCACCCAGTAACTATGGATGCCAAGCTTCCAGCCTTCGGGCAGAAGCCCCATCAGGCCTAGGCCAAGGTAGAGATTGAAGGCGATCGCCACCGCCAGGGCGACGTTCACAGAGAATGCATCCACGCGGCGGGTAAAGAATCCGATCATGTAGAGGCCTGTAACGGCGCCGCCAAGAACGCTGAAGACGATCAGGCTGACGTCGTTCATGCTCTCCTTTTCAATTCGCGTAAAAATAAGGGCTCCACCGACCGCGCCAAGAATTGCGCAACCGGTTATGACCCGGGCCGCGTTAAGATAGAATCGGTCGCTGCGCTCCTTGGCGAGATAGGGCTTGAGCACATCGACCACCGTCACGGTCGCGATGGAGTTCACGCCTGAATCGAGCGCACTCATTGCGGCTGCAAGCACCGCCGCAATGATCAGGCCGGCAAGGCCGACCGGCACATGCGTAAAGACAAAGTACGGCAGCATCTGGTCGGGCTGCAGCTGCGCAGCCGCCGGATCCGGGTTCACTTGGAAAAAGACAAAGAGCGCCGTGCCAATGAAGAAGAACATGGTCCACGTCGGGACCGCGACTGCCGAGAAGAGAATCGTCGCCTTGCGCGCTTCCCAAGTCGTGCGGGCCGACACGTAGCGCTGTACGATGGTCTGTTCGCAGGAGTAGATGTTGAGCCAGTTGAGAATGCCGAGGATCGCCACAGTCCAGAAGGTCCGCTGGTGCACATCCCAATCAAAACTACCGAGGCTGAACTTGTTGTGCAGGCTGCCGACTTCGACCACCTGGCCGAAGCCGCCCGGAAGTTGGTACAGGACGCAAACGAGGCAGAGCACGCCGCCCAGGACCTTAATGATGGCCTGCACTGCATCCGCCCACACCACGGTCTCCATGCCGCCGGCGATCGTGTACAGACCGACAAAGACGCCCGCCCCGATAATGACCACCTCGAGCGAGGCTCCGGTGAGGAACTGCATGGGCAGCGACATCAGAAACAGCACCTGCGCCAGGCGGATCAACTGTAGAAAGATGAATCCGGCGGTGCCATAAAGCCGCGCCACCGGGCCGAAGCGCTCCCCAAGGTACTCGAACGCAGAAGTCAACTTACCCCGACGGAAGAAAGGAATGAACACCACGACAGCCAAAACGGCGACGAGCGGAACCATGAGGTTCACGGTGAGCTGGCGCCAATCGAGCACGAACGCCGCAGCGGGCAGCGCAAGAAAGGTTGTCGAGCTGACAATGCTCCCCAGCATCGAGAGGCCAACCAGCCAGCCAGGGAAGTCGCGATGTCCGACAAAGTAATGCTCCGCGCTGGAACTCCGCCGCGCGGAGATATAGCCGAGCGTGAGCATGCCCGCGAGGTAGACGAAGATAACAATCGCGTCGAACGCGCGGATTTTCAGGTCCATGAAAGGAGCGGCTTGCTGAGTCAGCCCTTTCGCAACTGCTCGATCTCGTCGAGCGAGACCTTGATCACTTCGATCGCGGTCTTGTGCCGGGAGTAGATGACGAGAATGTGTCCGTCCTGCTCAATCACATGCGGGTACTGGACGCTCCCGCCCTTATGCTCGGCGTCAAACGCCCCACCCGCCTGGTCGAGCGGAACCGGCAGCCGCGACAGGCGGGTGAAGGTCACCCCGTCATCGGACGTCGCCAGACAGAGCGGATTGCGACTCTGCGGGTTCGCATTCGAGACAAGCACATAGTACCCCCGCGAGGTACGGAGGCAGAAAAACTTTGATGTCGCATCTGGAAAGTTCGTCTTCTCCGGCACACTCCAGGAAAGACCGCTGTCCGTTGACACCGCGCGGTAGAATCGCCCGGAACGGCCGTTGTCCCGAAAAAGTCCGAGGAGACGGCCGTCCGGCAGCGTCCACCAATCCGGCTCCTCCGGACGGAAGCCGTCCGGTGACGTGAACTGGGCAACGGGCGCCTCCTTCCAGGCGAGCGGCGAAGTAACGCCGCCCACCAGCATGGAGACGTTGCGCCGGTAGTCGCGCCGCATCATGCCCCACTGGCCGTTAGGAAGCTTCTGTGGCGGGAAGTTGTTGATGGTGTCGTCGTGGAGCACACCAATTGGGCTCCACTCGCTACGCGTGCGGTCCCAGCGAAAGCCCCGTAGATCGAGGCTGGGGCCGAAGAACGTGACGCGGCCATTGGTGTAGGCCTCGTCATGACTCGCAAGCGCAATCAATTCACCATCACGAAGCCAGAAACCACGCGCGATATAGCGGAAGCCGTCCTGAGGTGACGGGCCGACGACGATCTTCGGCTCGCTCCAAGTGAGTCCGTCCGGGCTCGTCGCATAGCGGATGTGCTGGGTCGGATGATCCTCAACCTTGCGCCCGTGACTCCACATCGCCCAGTATCGCCCCTCGTGATACGCAAGGTAGGAATGAAGGCGGAAATTCCACATCTGCGGGTCATTGATGTCAGCCCGGTCGAAGATCGAAGCCTCCATGCCGGATACGCGGTTCGGTCCGGCGGTGAGCAGGCGATGCTCGCCTTTCAAGACCGGAAGCCGGGCGTAGTCGATGGCCGCGGGATCCATTCCTGTGCCGGGCAAATCGAGCATGGGAGCGAGCGAGGCGGAGAGCGATGCGCAGCCAAAGCCAAGCCCGAGAGTCAGGACGAGCCCGGCACGCCGGGCGAAAGAAAAATCGTGAACGGAAATCATGGAGTGAATCAGGGAGTGGAAGAGGAAAGGCTCAGCGGGAGGCCTGCAAACGCACGAGGTCATTGATCGTCGATAGGCTGATTTGGAGCACCTCGACGGTCTGTTTCTCAGTTGCGAAGGCCACGTAGATATTGCCGTCGTGTTCGATCACATGCGGATAGTCGACGTGCCGGCCTCCGGCGAGCCAACCCATGCTATGGAACACCAGACCGTCATTGCTCACAGAGAGCGCCAGCGGATCGCGCCGGCCAGTGATGGGATTGGTCCGACCGGGATGCGGATTGGATACAAGCAGATAGCGGCCGTCCTTCAGCCGGACACCGCTGAACTTCGACGCAGCGTCAGGAAAATTGGTCTGGACGGGACGCGACCAACTGCGCCCGTTGTCGGTGGAAAAGGCGCGGTACAGGTATCCCGAGGCCCGGTTGTCCCGGAACAGGGTGACGAGACGATCATCCGGCAGCACCCACCAGTAAGGTTCCTCGGCCGCGAGCGCGCTATCCTCGTAACCGACGACCGGCCACGAGGTCCAATCCGCATAGCTCCGCGTGCCACCGACCAGGAAGTGTACGTCCTGAGCGTGGTCACGTCGGGACATCATCCATTCGCCGCTGGGAATCCGCTTCGGAGGGAAATTGTTCAGGGTGTCATCGCTGACCATACCGAGATGGGTCCACGCGCCGCCTTGCACAGTGAAGCCATGCAGCGCGAGGCCCTCGCCGGCGTAGCCCGGTGCCTTGTATCTGCTGGCCAAAGCAATCAATTGCCCATCGCGCACCCAGAAGCCGCGGGCGATCCAACCATAACCGGCGTCGGGCAACCCTGTCAGCGAGCGCGGGGTGCTCCAGACCAGTCCATCCGGGCTCGTGGCGTAGGCGACCTGCTGGTCCGCGAGGTCGTGGCCCGGCACGCGCCCACCATAATATTTGCCCGCCTCGCCAGGCCCGTCGCTCCACATCGCCCAGAAACGTCCATCGTGGAAGACGAGGTAGTTGTGCTGATTGACCCGGCGCCCGCCCTCCGCCCGGACGTCGCTTATGACCGTGTGCCGCGAAGCCAGCCGCGGAAGCCCGTCAAAATCAATTTGCCGCGTATCGGCCGGAACCCCGGGGCCGGCGAGCATCGGGGGCTCTTCGCCGGTCTGCCCCATAGCTGTACCCAGAATCAGCAGACCGGCAGCAAGCAAACGGAGCCTGGTCCGGGCTGGACGCAACTGGCTGGTGGGAGGTTGAGCGCCCATGGTGCTTAGAAGACATAGCCGACGCTGACGCGGTAGTTGCGTCCACGGGTCACACCCACACCGGTCCACCAGGTGCTGGGCTGGGCGTTGATCTCGTCGAGGATGTTCTCGACCCGCAGGCGGATGTTGAAATCACGCCACTTGTAACCAGCGACTGCGGTGTAGAGGTCGCCCGCCGGCATGATGAATCCGGATCCGCGTTCCAAATGGCTTTCCCCCCAGGCGGTGTAGATGCCCGTCAGAGAAAAGCCGCTCAACACACCCTGACCAAATTCGTAGCGCGCCACTACTCCGTGTGTCGTTTCCGGCACGGCTTCAGGCGGACGTCCATCGGACAGCAACGCATCAACCTGCGAATAGGAAAGGATCAAATCCAGTCCAGAGAAAGGATTGATCGCCAAATCCATTTCCCAGCCATCGGTAGTGCGCTCGCCACCCGGAAAGAGGTAGGCGCGATCGCCCACACCCGTGATGCTTCCGGTCTCATCGCGACCGTTGAGCAGAACGTTGTTCTCGGTGTTTTTGAAAAATGCAACCGTACCCACGAGCCGGTTGTCGAGGAGGTTAATCTTGGCGCCAAATTCGTCGGTCGACACGACCCGGTTGGGAAACTTCTGGCCAAACGTAGCCAGCCGCTGGTCGGTGCGGGTCTCGCTGACGAAAGTCTCGGAACTATTGTAGAACAGCGACATCTCGCCGCGATCCGAGACATAAGGCTTGTAGACGATGCCCAAGTTGCCAACCCATTCGGAATCGGACTGGTCGCTAGTGACCACCCCGGTGTCGAGCCGGCGGTTCTTGAAGGCCGATTTGTCGTATCGAGCGCCGCCGACCACAATCAGGCGGTTTTCAAACAGCGACACCCGATCGATGGCGGATACACTGAACGAATCGGACTCGCTCCGCGTATCCGGACTGATCACCGTCACATCCGCATACTGTTCAATGAGGGTGCGAAGGTCGCCGCGCCCCGACGGCGGATTCGGCCAGATCTCCGCGATGTATACCCCCGTGATTCCGGTGTTGAAACCGTACTGCTGGCGGATGTCCGCAGGCAGTTTGCCGAGATTGTCGATCCGGATGTCCGCATTAGCCTTGCTCCCGCCGCGGCCGTCGGTCGCCTGCGTGTAGAGAAGGAGGTCGTGCTTGGTTGGCCCAAGCTCGAAGGCGAGATTCAGGTCGGCGGTGAGCGAAGCGTTCTCGGTGAATTCCTCGCCACGATTGTAGCGGAGTCCGGACCGCCCGAAGCGGGACAGATTGCCGTCGATCAATCCGTAAATCTGCGGCGCGCGTCCCACATTCGGGGTGCCATCCGGGATCTGCTGACCGGCCCGGTTAATGAAGATGGTGTTGCCGTTCGAGCGGGTGCGGGCTCCGGAACTCGTCTGGTCCCCGTAGCGAGCGACCAGACGGAAGTCGCCACGCACGTCCCTCAGGGCGAAGCTTCGGCTGGCGCCCACTTCGAAGCTGTCATAATCCGTCTCGTTGAAATTCTGGTACACCACGCTCGCGGTGCCGCTCTCGGCGAATTCATAGTAGGGGCGCCCACGACCGTCCGGCGTGCCGAAGGCCCAGACGGAATTGGAAACGCGCTTCGAGCTGTCCCGCACAATCGTGCTCCAACCCCAAATTTTCCAGCCATTGTCGAACTGGTAGGAGACCGAGGGATTGATCCACATCGAAATCCCGTCCGGCTCGCCGGCGATGCCGACGGGGCCGTCCGTGTCCATAAAGGCGGTCGAAAGACGGTAACCCAGCTTGCCCGACTGCCCGGCGAAGTCGGAATGGTCGAGCGAAGTCCGCCAGAAATTGTAACTGCCAACGGTGAGGACAACTTTGGGCGGGGGCGCGGCCGGGGGGCGCTTGCTGATTAAATCCACGACTCCGCCGGCACTGTGCTGGCCGTAAAGCACGCCGGCAGGCCCTTTCACAATTTCAATCCGCTCAACCATCGAGTAATCGAAGCCGCCATTGTTGTTGAAGGTCAGGTCCGCGATGCCATCACGGAGCGCGCTGCTCGAAAGGTAACCGCGGATGGCAAAGGTGTTCTGCTCCTGCAATCCACCGCCAGCATTGCCCTGATTCATGCCACTCACGAGGTTGAACGTGTCGCGAAGGTCCACCGCAACCGTGTCCTGGATTAGGCGTTCGTTGATCGTGATCACGGACGCGGGCACATCGGTAATGGGAACTGAAATACGAGACGCCGACAACGATGACGTCGTGGCATAGCCGCGTACGGCCGAAGTGGTGACCTCGAACGCGCCCAGTTGCACCGGATCATCCTCCGCAGCGTTGGCTGGGCGGGTTTGCGCGGAACTGGTGGCGGCGGCGAGAAGCGCGCTGGCCAGCAGCGGGCTAAGCCATAACGGCGACAACCGAGAGGACAGGCAGAGGGAATCCATGAGAGGAGGGAGTCAGGGTAGTTTAGGGTAAAACCGCCCGGTCCCAAATAACCCGGGCAGTGTGACGCCCAAGCAGATTCCCGCCCCCGCTTCCAACCACATAAAAATAAGCTAGCAAGACCGCGAAAAAGGTAGCGTTTCCTTCAGGCCCTCAGGCGTCAGTCCTCGTGACGCTTGCGGTACTCGCCCGGCGTGATCCCGAATCGCTGGCGAAAACAGAGAATGAAATACGGAACGTCCGTGAACCCGCAGAGGCCGGCGACGTCAGTAACATTGTAGCGCAGATCGCGCAGAAAACGAAGGCTGCGCTCCAACCGGATCTCGTTCACATAGGTCCGAAAATTCTTCTTGGTGTGGGCGTGAAAGAAGCGGGAGAAGTGATTGGGGTGACGCTTAAAGGCGCGGGCAGTGCCTTCGCGGCTGAGCTTGGGATCGGACCAGTGTTCAGAGAGGTAGTCGCAGACCAGCTGCCAGAGGACCGACTGGCCAGGGCGGACATTCTCCGGGGCTGTCTCAACCAAAGTCAGCAGCTCGGCCACCAGGATTTCGGCGAGAGCGGTGAACATGCGGTCGCCCAGCCGGTCGACGGGTTTCTCGCGAAAGAGCGCCAGCAGGTGCTCGCCCTTGGGGCCGAGCGTGTCGGTCGTCCGCCATTGCGCGACGTAGCGGCAGGGAATGGTGCCGTCGGCCGCCATCGCGCGCCGAGCGTGGATCATGAGGCGCGTGGCATCCGGCCGCAGGCTGACGCCCAACGAGCGGTAGGCCTGACGCGGCACGGGGCAAATCCAGGTGTAGGGCGCGAGGAAGAGCATCTGACCGGGCACGATGTCGATCAGCACCTCCTTGTCCTGCTCGATCGTGAGGAAGGTCCCCCGTCCCTCCAGCACCATGATCAGGCGCGGGACTTCCATGAAATAGGCCGGCGGCTCATTGGAGGGACGCTTGCCCTCGAGGACCCGGACGACCGGCTGGCGGGCGACCGTGCCCGCGCAGTCCGTCAACGCCGTCAGGATCTTTTTCCGATCTTCGGAGAAACGCATGAGGTAGCCGCCATCAAGGCAGGATGTGGTTGCCCGCTCAAGCCCGCGGCGGCTCGACGTCCGTCCGCGCAGCCGCTGACGTTCGCTCACGCCTGGAGCGCATGGGCAGAAGCCTTGGGCGGTCCCTCCACAATGCGGTCGGAGGCGCCGTGCCAGAACATGAACCGCTCGCCCGAGACGGCCAGAACCGCCAATCCCGTGCGCGTCGGCACAATCGCCGGACTCCGCCCGGCACGATCAGGCCCGTCGATTGAGCGCTGCGCATACCACGTGCGACCCTGGTCACGCGAGAGCGCCACACCCAATGAAGCGCGGCCATCCTCGTCGCGCCCCCGGAAGGCGAGGGCCAGGTCACCGTTGTCCAGAATGGCGAAATCCGCACTGAGATCAGCCGGGTCCAGCCGGAGGGAACGACCCGAAGGCCAGGTGACCCCACCGTCGAAGCTTTGCCGGACACAAATTTTTGGGATGTCCGAGGCCCGGTCCACCTCCAGCGCAATCCACGTGCCCGCCACGAGCCGGGCCGCAGCCGGACGAAGACCACCCGTTTCGCTCACCCCACGCCACGTCGCGCCTTCATCCACGGACTCGAATACACCCGTCGCTCCGCCGATCCGCTCAACCCGGAGCACAAGGCGGTTGTTCGGGTCTCGCTCCATGCACATCGCCTGGATATCTCGCGGCAGCGGGCATGAGGCGCGGAAAGGCGCCTGCCACGATTTCTCTTTCCGCTGCACCAGCCAGAGGTGATGGCCAACGACCCAGGCCGCGAGAAAGCGCCCGTTGCTCAACTGAACAAGCGCCGGTGCCGTGGTCGGCGTCCCCGGCCAAGGCGCCGGCTGGAAGGTCTCTTCCGTAAAGAGATCGTTGCGGAGGTATTCGCCGTAGTCGGAAAGATCGAGCGACTGGCCGCCGGCGCGAATGGCCGCCTGCAAGCGCGACAGATCAATCGCGGTGATGTCCGTGCCGCCTTCGACGCACTGGCGCGCGGCGTGGCCGGCGGCGTAGCCCATCTGGGCCACCACCGCCATGACGCGATACGCGCTCATCGCCGTCTGATCACCCGAAGCCCCGCGGCCGGGAACCAAAAGATTTCGCGCCCCGCGCGGGATCATCATCCGTAGCGGCAAATGATGCGGATCGAGCATATCCGTGATGCCGGTCCCGGCCCGCTCCATGCGGTCAGGCCAGTGATAGTCGATGTGGTAGGTATTCACTGCGACAGCATCGGGGAAAATCACCGCTCGCCGCGCCTCGTCCTCGGTCAAAACGTGCTCGCCCACGATCCGACGCTCTTCGCGAATGCCAATCCCGCGGGAAACCGAGGCCAGTACGTGTGTGTCGAGCTTGCGGCCCTTGTAGCCGATGGTCTGGAGATAATAGATCAGCCCGTGCATCTGGCGGCGGGCAAAGATCTCCGCAGCGGAGCGCCCCATCCCGTCGGCCGCATCGAACCCCACCACCTTCATTTTCACCTCCACTTTCCCCGTCGGGAAACGATGAAGGCTGGTCATCGGGATTTCGTCGTCGTGCGTCCAGGCCGGACATCCCTCCGGCAGAACCGGAGTGACGGGACGGCCCGTGTCCCAAAGCGTAAAATACAGGCTCATCGGCAGCTGCCGGTTGCTGCCCTCGTGCAGGACCGGAAACCCCGTCAGCAGAGGCACAACGCAGGCGCCGGACGCATCGATCACGAAACGCGGATGAAGCAACAGCATGCCACCGGAGGTCGACACCCGCAGTTCGCGCACAAATCCGGCCTCCGCCTGGGCCCCTACGACCCGGGCATGCAGCAACACGTCGATCCCGCGCCGGACCACCATCTCCTGCAGGAAGAAAGCACACCACTCCAGGTCGTAGGCGCGTCGGTCATCGTTGGGTCGATAGGGCTCGATCAGATCATGCCGCTGGAGGCGGTCGATCAACTCGGCAAACTCCCGGTTCACTCGCGCAGAATCTCCGCAGAATCCCGCCACGCCGCCCGCCGTTCCCTGCCCGCCAAGGACATTGCTCGGCTCAATGATGAGGACACGGTTGCCCTCGTTCTTGGCCGCCAGCGCGGCCATCACGGCCGCCATACCGCCGCCGACGATCACAATATCGAAGGCCGCAGGAGCGGGACGATCAGCAGATGCCGTCGGAGATGACGGCCGGGGAAGAGGTAACCGTGCCTTGGCCATAGTTGCGTGAGGCCGGCACCGTAGCCCCCAGCGTCAACGCCAGGGGAGAGAAAAGAGGAACTTAGAAAATGAAAAAAGTAGCGTCGCGAACGGCACCGATGCCAGCGACTGCCGATCAAGTCACTTGGCCGCTTTCGCCTCGGGCGTGCGAACCGGCTGGCCGGCGGCTTCCCAGGCGGGAAATCCGCCCGCGTTGGCCGTGGTCTTGCCCTCGGCCGCCAGCAACGTGGCGGCTTGGCCGGCGCGGTTGCCCGAGCGGCAATAAATGATGATTTCCTTGCCCTTGTTCGCCTCAAGGAAGGGGGCCCAGGCCTTGCGGTCGCCACGCAGGTCGCTGAGCGGGAGCAAGGTCGCCGAAGCGACCACGCCACTCGCCCACTCCACCGGCTCACGACAATCCACCAGCACGGCCGTGCCCGCCGCAACGCGCTTGGCCGCCTCGGCCGGATCGAGCGTCTTCACGTCGGCGGCAGAGAGCGAGGTCGCCACCAAAGCGGCGACGATTCCGAGAATGCGAACGAACATCAGGCGGGGTTTCATAAGAGGACGTTAACGCCTCCGCTCGAATTTGGCAATGTTGGCGATCCGATCAGGGACGATCCGGCAGCCAAAGCGTAAACCGGGATCCGCCCGACGCGGGGCACTCAACCGCCGCGCGGCCGGCATGCGCCTGCATGATGGCCCGGACGAAACTCAGCCCCAGGCCCAACCCGCGCTGGGTGCGGCTCTTGTCCCCACGGAACAACCGGTCCCAGATGCGCGGACGATCCTCCGCCGGAATGCCCGGCCCCTCGTCCGTAACGGAAATCTCCACGCCGTCGCCCTGACGCCGTGCGGCGACGCCGACCCGGCTGCCCTCCGGACTGTACTTGATCGCGTTGTCGACCAGGTTGGCAATCGCCTGCTGGAAGCGCACGCGATCTGCGGAGACCACCAACCCGGTCGGACATTCGAGCTCGATCCGGATCCGCTTCTCCTCCGCGGCAAACTCGTACAATTCGGCCACCCCGCGCAACAGCGAGTCCACCGCAAGAACCTCCGGGTGCAGCTTCATCATGCCGGTCTCGGCCTCGGAGACATCCATCAGCGTGCGCAACATGAGGAGCACACGCTCCGACTCCTCCACCGCATCCGCCAGCGCTTCGCGGGCCGCCACCGGGTCATCCGGGCGCTCCAGCGCAACCTCCGCCGTCGTCCGCATCCGGGTGAGTGGCGTGCGCAGGTCATGCGCGACATTGTCGAGGGCATCGCGCATCCCGGCGATGAGCGCCTGATTGCGGTCAAGCATCCGGTTAAGCAGCGTGACCAGCTGATCGAGTTCATCCTCGCTCCGCCGGGCTGGCACCCGCGCGCCGAGATCGCCGGTGTCGAGAATGGTGCGGACGGTGGCCAGGATCTTGCGCACCGGCGCCATCGCTCTCAGCGTCAGGATCAGTCCGCCGACCAGAACGAGGACGATTGCGGGAGCCACCGCCTTCAGAAAGATCGCCACAAAATCAGCCCGCAGATCCTCGCGATCCGCGGTCCGGGCTCCGACCTGCAGGCGGGTTCCATCCTCGAGCCGGGTCGTCACGATGACCCAGCTTCGGGTCCGGTCCGGTGCGTCCACCTCGTCCCACTCCTCCTCCCATTGATCGACCGTCGGGAAAGGGATGGCCGTCAGCTCAAGATCCTTGCCCTCCCGCGGCAGCACGACCCAAGGCTCGGCCAGGCCGCGGGCCTGCAGCCGGATAAAAAAGAGATTCTCCTCGAGGTCATCGGCGTCGGCGTAGGACACCTGCAAACCGGACAGCCCATCTCGTAAGTAGAGACGTTCCAGCCGACGGAGCTCCGCCTCCGCGGCATCACGATCCTTGTCACCCAGCGTATCCACCAGCGTCAGGTAGGCAAAGAAACTGAAGCCCAGCGCGAGCAGCAGAAAGAACCCCGCATAGTAGGCGCCCAGCCGGAAGCTGAACGCACCGGTGAGCCGCCTAAGCCACCTTGAGGGCATAACCCACCCCCCGGATTGTCTGGATCACCTTGCGGTCGAAATCGCGGTCGACCTTGCCGCGCACCCGGCACACGAGCACGTCGACGACGTTGGTCTGCGGATCGAAACTGTAGTCCCAGATGTGTTCCAGAATGAGCGTCTTCGTGAGGACCCGTCCGGGGTTGCGCAGAAAATATTCCAGCATCGCGAACTCACGCGGATGCAGCTCAAGCTTTCGCCCGTCCCGCTCGACCTCGCGGGTGACGAGGTTCATCACGATGCCCGCCGCGCGCAGCTCCGTCGGAGCCTCGACCTTCGTCGATCGGCGGAGGAGCGACTGCACGCGGGCCTGCAGCTCCGAGAAGGCAAAGGGCTTGGTCATGTAATCATCGCCTCCGCTCTGCAGCCCGCGGATGCGGTCGTCGACCGTCGCGCGCGCGCTCAGCATGATGACCGGCAGGCTGATCTTTTCCGCGCGCAGCGTGGCCACCAGCGCAAGGCCGTCGAGCCCCGGGAGCATCACATCCACCACAGCGAGATCGTAGTGCCCTTGGCGCGCGAGCTCGAGCCCGGTCAACCCGTCCGCCGCATGGTCGACGCCATAACCGTCCTGCCGGAAACCACCGGTGAGAAAGGAGGCGATCTTACGGTCGTCCTCGATGACAAGAATGCGCATGGGTCGGTGAGTCGGTCCAGACGTCAGGTTTCCGAAGACACAGAGGGCGCGGGCCCCCGGGTGCAAGCGATCAGCGCAAGCCGCCGAGGTAGCGGCGAAGTCCGGCCATGTCGTCCGTGCCGATCACCGGGACCCCAGCCGCGATGAGCTCCGCCCAGACGGCGGGCAGGTCCGGCGTGTTCCAGAACCGAAGCAGGCGTCCTTCCCGTTTCGCCACCGCCGAGAGTTCGTGCAGCCGACGGCGCTGGTCCTCGGGCATCGGGCCCTCGCCCCGCCAGGTGAAGAATGTCGACCAGTTGTCGCTGACCAACGGGATCAGGCTGGCCGGCGATCCGCCACCGAGATCCGCCCCGCGTCCATCCATCGCGGCAGAGCGCACGCGCGCAGACTCCAGGGCGGCCCGGTCCCGGTTGCCTGAAACAATGACGGTGACGGCGCCCGGAACCGATCGCTCCCCTTCAAAGCGGGTCAGCAGGCCGGCATAGCCGGCAAGGACGTCCGCCAGCGCCGCGTAGGTCGCCCCTGCCTCGCTCTTGAGATCGACGAGAAGGATCAAGGGCTCGGTCGAATCCGCGTACACGCGGCCGTCCTGGCGACGGGCGCGTTCGAGCAACGGGTCCAGGTAGAGCGCCTGCAGGGTCCGTTCCGACCGGACGTCCGCCCGATCATGAGCCACCAGCAGATGGCCTTCGACCAGATAGATGTCCGCTTCCACGCTCCCTGCCCGGTGCTCCAACGCCTCAGTCAGCGGACGTGCGCGCTCGTAGTCATTGTGCGAGTGCAGAATCGGCGCGGCGTTCGCAGCCGCGGCGGCATCCGCCGCACGGAGGCCCGGGCTGCACGCCAGGACGAACAACGCCGCGGCGCGCGCCGAACCGGAGACAAGGAGACGAGAAAGGGTCATGGCGCGAGGTGACGGCCCTGATCATGGATCCAGCGGCCTCCGGTGCAATCTCCGGAGGCCGCCGGCCTTCACCGCGCGAGCGGTGGCACGGGAGCTGGCACCACTTTCAGGTCGGCGCCCGCGATATCCTCCCAGCCGTAGAAGTGAAAGGTCTTGTCCGTCGACATCACGACAAAGAGTCCCTTCGGAAACAGCGGCCCGAGTCCGACCGACGTGACATCGCTGCCATCGCTGTCGACCGCGCTGACCGGCACGGACTTCAGGAAGGTGTGCTCGTGCGGATTGCCGGCCTCACCCTCGCGCTTGAAGATCCGGAAGCTGTTGGCCTGCTGGTCGGAGATCAGGATGTAGCCGGTGCCCGCCCCCGTGGGGTAGAAGGAAATGCCCTCGTGGTCGCGGGCAAACCCCTGCTGACCGAAGAACGCGAGTTCCTCGTCGGCATCGTCGGCCGCCGGGTCCGCGAGGTATTTCCGGATTCCCTGGGTCTCGTCGCTGTAGAACACATAGCCCAGCTCCTGGTCGACGCCGATGGCCTCGATCTCCTTCTCTCCGCTCCAATCGCCAAACGAGCGCGCGAACACCCCGCGTAGCGTGCCCGTGCCGTCATCGATCAGGCGGTACTGGTGCAGGTAGCCCTTGCGGGGCGCCTGATAGTCGGAGCGGCTGACGATCGCGAACACGGCACCATCATAGGGCCGGGTGTAGAGGGCGACGCCCATCACATCGCGGGCCAGCTCGCCCTCAAAGACCGGGATGCCGCCCCCGTCGATCGGCACCATGTCCGGCAGGCGATAGATCCGCAGGCGATGCGCGTAGCGTTCCGCCACCACCGCAATGTCGACCTTCTCGCGCCCGAGTTGCACGTCGTACGCGATGTCGACGTTGTTTGGCCGGGCGAGTCCGCGCACCGTCTTGTCGTGGTGAATCTTGCCGTCGAGCCCGTAGACATAGAGCGCACCGTCGATGTCCTTGTCGGTGCCGATCACCAGGCTTGCCGCCGGATTCGCGCGGTTGATCCAGATGGCGGGATCATCCGTGTCGTGACGGGTGGGCTCAGTGATGACGCGGGGCTTGATGGCATTGGTCGCGACCGGCGCCGGCTGGGCCAGGAGCGGCGTGACGGCGAGGACCGCACCCGCAACGAGCAGGGCGAAACTGGCTGGGCGAAGAAGGAGGGATGTTTTCATCAGGATCATGGGTTTAAACGAAATGGTCGGCCACGAGAGTGGCCGACCACGGAGGCAGGAGGCCCCGTCCGGGGATTACACGCGCGTAATGAAAGGACGGGGCGCCTGCTCAGAAGCTGGCCTTGATGCCGACGTTGGCAGACCAGGAATAGAACTCCGCCTTGCGCAGGCCGTTCGTGACATTGTAGACCGCCGAATACGGCTCGTTGCCGACATTGAGCGCTTCCGCATAGATCGTGTACCGGGACGAGATCTTGTAGTTGGTGGAGACGTCGATCTGCGTGTGATTTTCGACGTACTGGTCGCCAGACGTGCTGGCACCGATCAGGCTCAAGTAGCGACTGCGGTGCGCGGCGGAAACGCGGAGGAAGAATCCGTTCTTCTCGTAGGAGATCGCGAAATTCGCGAGGCGCTTGGACTGGTTCAGGAACGGCACGCTCTCGCCCGCACGGGCACCGCCGAGCTCGGAGTCGCTGTCGGTCAGCGTCACATTGACGTTCAGACCAAGGCCGTCGAAGGGCGCCGGCAGGAACGAGAACTGTTGCTGGTAGTCCGCCTCGAGGCCCGAGACGCTGGCGGTGTCGCCGTTGAGCGGCGTGGTCAGGCTGTTGACGCCATTGGGCGCGCCACCGGCCACAACTTGGGAGAAGATGAAGTCCGAGATCTCCTTGTGAAAGACGCCCACCGTGAACACGCCGAGGGAGACGGGATAGAACTCCAACGAGGCATCCCAGTTGGTCGAGGTGTAGGGCTTGAGGTTCGGATTGCCCTGGGTGACGTCGTCGTCCTCAACCGTGCGGCTGGCCGAGGCGTCGAGGTACTTGGGGCGGGCCAGGGTCGTCGTGACCGACGCGCGACCCACCATGCGTTCCGAGAAGTCATAGCGGGTGATCAGACCCGGAAGGACGTTGGTGTAG
>CAYWRG010000008.1:37802-67441 GCA_964460715.1 uncultured Opitutus sp.
AGGTGCGATCGCCACGGACCTTCGCGAGTGTCGACGGATCCTCATCTTCCACGCTCTATCCCTCGTTGGAGTAGTCGGTGTGCTCGACGCGGGCGCCACCGATGACCGTGAGCTTGCCGAAGCCCACCTCGCCCATGATGTAACCGGCGAGAATATCCTCACTGGTGACATAGTCGGCCACGGTGGCATTCACCAGCGATGCACTCGCGTTGGTGACGAAGTTGTTGCGGTTCGCCGCGTAGTAGGCGCGGAAGGCGGCGGGGTTGATGCTCGGGAACGTGCTGGTGACACCCCGGCTGCTCGTGCGGACAAAATCCGCGAGCGTGAGGTTAACGCCGGTGGCCGGAGTGATCACATCGCTGGTGACGTCCACATCGCGGTCCTTGGCGCGGTACTTCGCGCCAAACTTGATCGAGGCCTTCCGGTCCCCGAGATCGAGCTCGCGCTTGAAGTTGGCCGCCAGGCTCAGCTCCTCCTCGGTGTTGAGTCCCTTATCGAGGGCCCACGAGGTGAAGCGAAACGCGGAGGGCGCCAGCGCCACACCCGCGCCGGTGAAGACTGGCTTCTGCGGATCGGAGAAATCGTAATTCCACGTCGTGTTCGCGCTGGAGAACGCGGGCTGGTAGCGGAAGGGATCATCGAGCTCGGCCTCGGCCAGCGACACGGAGTAATCGATCTCCCAGAGACCGCGGCGGTGCTCACCGCCGGCAGAGAACGACCACACATTGTTGTCCTCGGTGCGATCCTTGAGATCGATCACGATCGGGCGTCCCGTCACCGTGCCGGTCGTGTTGGAAGTGGGGACGGCATTGGCGGGGCGACCGCGGAAGCGCGTGCGGAATCGGTTCTCGTAATCGGAGAAATGGCTGTAAACGCCGCGCAGGTAGTAACTGTCCTCCGGGTTCGGACGCAGATCGAACGAGAAGTTCACGCCCCGCCGCAGGCGATCGACGAGGTACTCGCGATGCTGGATGTCGCCACCGGGCGTGAAGTAGAGCGTGCCATTGGACCCGGCGTCGGGCACCCAGGGGTTGTCGTCCGTCTCGCGGCCATCGGAACCGAAGTACCGGTGCGCGTCGCTGATCGCCACGAGGAGACCGACCTTGTCGTCGTTGAACTTGTCGCCCCACACCACGCTCGCCTTGTGGCCCCAGTCGCTGGTGAGGTCGTTGTACTGGCCTTCGGCCGACAGGCGCAGGATGCGCGCCTCGGAGCTGAAGGCATTCTGCGTCTTCAGATTCACGCTGCCACCGATCGCGTCACCGTCCATGTCCGGCGTGACCGCCTTCACGACCTCGATGCTGTCGAGCAGGTCGGCCGGAAACACGTCAAGATTGACCGAACGGCTGTCTTCCTGGGAGGCGGGAACGTTCACGCCGTTGAGCTGGGTGTTGTTGAGGTCAGGATCGACGCCGCGGACGGAGATGAAACGGCCCTCGCCCTGGTCACGGGCCAGCGTGACACCGCTGACACGACCGAGCGTTTCCGCCGCGTTCTGGTCGGGAAAGCGACCGAGCGCATCCGCCGTGACGATGCTCTTGAGGTTGTCCGACGCACGCTGCTCGTTGAGCGCGCGGGCCTGGCCCGCCTTCTGGCCCTCGACCTTGAAGGCCTCCATCTCGACCACCTGCTCGCCCACGCCAATGTTCACCGTGGCCTCCGAGGAGGGCACAACTGTCACGGCGACCTCGCTTTCACCGAGGCCCAGGTAGGACACGCGGACGGTCTGGCTGCCGGCCGGAACGGTGGGGAAATAAAAATCGCCACTGCGGCCGGTGGTGGTTTCGAGCGTGGTGCCGACCACGCGGACCAGAGCACCGGCGAGCGCGGATTTGGAACCGGCGTCGGTGACCTTGCCACTGAGGCTGCCCGCCCCGCTTTGCGCGGAGGCCGGCAGGACCGCGAGGGACAGAGTGAGGAGGAGGGACAAGAACCAGCCGAGCGGGCCGGGACGGTGGGGGTTTCGTGGGGTATTCATGACTTCGGGGTACGGTTGCTTGCGGAATGGATGCGCTGCGGAAAGCGGCTCACTTGCGCCAGATGTCACCTTCGCCGTCGGCAAACCAGCGGCTGGTGGTGACCTTCTGCTGCGTGTAGAAGCTGACGCCCTCCCGGCCCTGCACATGCAGGTCGCCGAAGAAGGAGTCGCCCCAGCCGCTGAAGGGGAAATGGGCCATGGCCGCGGGCACGCCGACATTGATGCCGATCATGCCGGCGTTGATGCGGTGCTTGAACTCGCGGGCGGCCTTGCCGGAACGGGTGAAGATCGCCGCGCCGTTGCCGTAGATGGACTGGTTGGCGAAATCGATCGCGGCATCGAGGTCGGTCATGTGCATGACGCTCAGCACCGGACCAAAGACTTCCTCGCGCATGAGCACGTTGGCCGCCGGGTCTGACTGCTCCACGATGCTGGCGCCAAGGAAGTAGCCGTTCGGAGCATCCGCCACGCGCACGCCGCGCCCATCCGCCAGCACTCGTCCACCCTGCTGTTCGCCCTGCGCCAGCAGCGACAGGACGCGGTCGCGGTGCTGGGCCGAGATCACGGGGCCCATCTCCGGCTGCGACTTGGCGTCCAGATCGGTGCGACCGACCTTCATCGCTTTCGTCGCGTCGACCAGTGAGGGAAGCACGCGCTTGACGGCGTCACCCACCACCAGCGCGGTGGAGCCCGCCATGCAGCGCTCGCCGGCACAGCCGAAGGCTGCACCCGTCACGCCCTCGATCGTCTTGCCGACGTCGGCATCCGGCATGATGAGAATAAAGTTCTTCGCTCCACCCGCGGCCTGCACGCGCTTCCCGTGTCGCGTGCCCGTCTCGTAGATGTAACGCGCCACGGCCGTGGAGCCGACGAAGGAGACCGCCCGCACCTTCGGGTGCGTGAGCAGCGTGTCCACGGCCACCCGGCCACCGTGCACGAGATTGAAGACGCCCTTGGGCAGACCGGCCTCGACCAACAACTCCGTCAGGCGCACGGCGGTCAGCGGAACCTTCTCGCTCGGCTTGAGGATGAAGGTGTTGCCGCAGGCGAGCGCGATGGGGAACATCCACATCGGTACCATCGCCGGGAAATTGAAAGGCGTGATGCCCACGCAGACGCCGACCGGGTGGCGAATCGTCTCGCAGTCAATGCCGCGGGCGATGTTGGCCAGCGTCTCGCCCATGAGGAGTGACGGGATGCCGGTCGCGAACTCCACAACCTCGAGGCCCCGCTGCAGGTCACCGCGCGCCTCGCCCCGGGTCTTGCCATGTTCACGCGAGATGAGGGCGGCGATCGCATCGAAATCGCGCAGGAGCAGCTCGCGGTAGCGGAAGAGCACACGCACCCGCTCGACCGCAGGCGTGTCGCTCCAGCCGGGAAACGCGGCATGGGCGGCTGCCACCGCCGCATTGACCTCAGCGGCGGTGCCGACCGGCGTCCGGGCGATCACCTCGCCCGTCGATGGGTTGTGCACGGGCGTCGCGTCCAGCTGCGTCGGGCGCAGCCATTCGCCGTTGATGTAGAGGGGAGCCAGGGAGGGAGCGGAGGAATCAGACATGAGAGAAAGGGACGGAGGGGTTGCGAAGAACGAGGCTCAAACCGGAAGGATCCGGCCGCGGACCTGGGCGATGAGGTCGGCGTAGCCGCCGAGGAACTGATTGAGCGTGTGGACGGTGCCGCCGTAGCGAACGAACTCCTCGGGCTTCATGCCGTCGGCCTCGTACGCACGGACGAAATCGGGGAACTTGGCGCGAAGCTCGGCGAGAATCGCGCCGTCGACCTCGCGGTCGAGGGTCAGGGCCGGCACATGGCCCGATTGGTTGAACTTGGTCCACCAGGTGTAGGGCACGGTCTGCAGCACCTCGCGGCCAATGATCTCGGACCAGTGGCCCTGGTGGCGGTAGGCGGCCGCGAGCAGCGTGCCGGGCAGGCCCTGCTGGCGGAGAAGCCGGTGCGCCTGCTTGAAGGCGGCGATGCCGGACCATTCGATGACGCCGGGGCTGACCGCGATCTTTTCGCGCTCGGCGACCCGCCGCAGCTGGTCGTCAACGCGGCCAATCATCAGCGTGATGTAGGGATGGATGGCGTCGGCGTTGATGCCAGCCGCGCGCGCCCGCTTGAGGCCGCGCTCCAGCGCCTGCCCAACCGCGAGGGTCTGCGCGACGGAGAAGCTGACCGTCGCGTTGATGCGGATACCGCGGGCCGTCATCTCCTCCATCGCGGCAATGCCCTGAAGCGTGGCCGGGGCCTTGATCGCGATGTTCGGGGCGAGCTTGGCCAGTTCTACCGCCTGGGCGACCATCGCGGGCGTGTCGGCGTAGTGCTTCGGGCTGATCTGGACCGAGAGGAAACCCTTCACCCCGCGTGAGGCCTCATAGACAGGCGTCAGCTTGGAGGCGGATTCGCGCGCGAGCGTGTGAATCAGCCGCCAGGCCAGTTCGTCCTCGGACGCCAGCGGAAACTCGCGGGCCAGCCGGTCGATCACCGGATTGCACAGGTCCGGGTTCGACTTGACCGCTTGGGAGACGATCACGGGATTCGACGTGCCTCCGACGGCGCCGAACGAGACGGCCTCCGCGAGTTCGGAGGGTACGCCGGAATCATTCCACCAGTCCGCGCCCAGCGCGGTCATCTGTTGCATCGGTGAGAGGGTCATCTTGGTAAGGGAAAAATGCGGGAGGTTGCGTGGCGAAAGGAGGGACGCGTTCAGATGCCGGCGTGCTCGCGGACGTAGGCCCGGGCCCGGTGGGCCTTGGCGGTGGGCTCGGCCTTGGCAGGATCCTCTTCCGCCTCGACCACGAGCCAGCCCTGGTAATGCAGGCGCGCGAGCTCCTGAAAGATCGCGGGGAAGTCGACCGAACCATCGCCCGGCTTTCCGTCGCCGGGAATGGTGAAGACCCCTTCCGTCACGGCGCGGCAGAACGACCAGCGTTCGCGTGTGGCCCGCTCCACGATCGCTGGCCGGACGTTCTTCAGGTGGACATGGCCAACGCGTTGGCCGTGGGCCGCGAGCACGGCGAGCGGATCGATGCCCGCGAACGCCAGATGGCCCGGATCGAAGAGAAGGTGCATCGCCGGCACGCCGGCGAGCAGGCGGTCGAGCGAGGATCGCGACTGGATGACCGTCCCCATGTGATGGTGATAAACCAGCTTCATCCCCCGCTCCGCCGTCAGCGCAGCGAGGCGGGTCAGGCCCGATGTGACCTTGGGCCACTCCGCTTCGGTCAGCTCGAGCGCCGCGGCCCCAAAGCCCAGCGCCGCGTCGCGGCGACCGTGTACGGCGTGGCTGCACTCGGCGACGATCGCGACCGTGGCGCCCAGGGCGAAGAGCAGGTCAAGGTGCTGACGAAAGGCAGCTTCCTCGTCGGCCAGGCTTCGCTCGGCGAAGTGGGTGCTGTGCCAGCCACTGACCAGCCGGAGCTGGTGCGCGGCGAGCACCTTTCCGAGCGCATCCGCCGTGCGCGGATACTTGTTCCCGAGTTCGGATCCGGCATAGCCGGCGTCGCGCATGTCGGACAGGCAGCGCTCCAACGTCAGCTCGCCGCCGAGCTCACTGAAGTCGTCATTGCTCCAGATGATGGGATTGGCCCCGACGGAGCAGCCCTTGAGCTGCACGCGGGAATGAAGGATGGCGGGGAAGCTCATCGATGGGATCAGTAGTGGAAACGTTGCTTGCGAATGCCCTTTTCGTAGGCGGCCCGTGCCTTCCGGACGCCGTCGACGCCCGACACGGCCGCCGGCGGGACATCCCACCACGAGTAGGCCTGCATCACGGAGGTCGGCGTCACCGGCACGTAGATCAACGTGGGGCCCTTCTCCGCACGGGCCGCGGCGAGCGCTTCGCGCAGCGAAGCGGCGTCATGCGCGGTGAAGGCCGTCGCGCCCAAGCTGCGGCCATTGGCCGCGTAGTCCACGGGGACCGGAGAACCCACGAGGCGGGCGCCCTCACGCAGGCGGAACTCGTTGCCGAAGCTGCGTCCGCCCGAGCCCCGCTGCAGGTTGTGGATGCAACCGAAGCCGTGATTGTCGAGGACGACGACCGTGATCTTGAGTCCTTCCTGCACGGCCGTGACGATCTCATGGTTCAACATGAGGTAACTGCCGTCACCCACGAGGGCGTAGACTTCGCGTTTCGGCGCGGCGAGCTTCACCCCCAACGCACCCGCGATCTCGTAGCCCATGCAGGAATACCCGTACTCGGAGTGGTAGTCGGTGTCGGACTTGCCCCGCCAGAGCTTGTGGATGTCGCCCGGGATGCCACCCGACGCGTGGACCACCGTGGAGTCGGGACCACAGAAGGCGTTAACGATGCCCAGGACTTCACTCTGGTATATGCGGCCGTCCGCCGCCTTGCGGCGCGGGGACGTCATGTCACGCCACGGCTTCTCCCAGTCGGCCCGCGCGGCGGCAACGGCGCGGCGATGTGCGGCCGGCGCGCTCCATCCGCCGAGCGCCTTGCGCAGGGCATCGAGCGTTGCGCGAGCATCTCCCACCAGGGGCAGCGCGCCGTGCTTGTGGGCATCCATTGCCTGCGCGTTGATGCCGATGAAGCGCACGCCGGGATGTTGAAACTGGGCCTTGGAGGCCGTGGTGAAGTCGCTGAGCCGCGTCCCGACGGTGATGATCACGTCGGCCTCCGTCGCGATCCGGTTGGCCGCAAGGGTGCCGGTGACCCCGACCGCCCCGAGCCCCAGCGAATGCGACTCGAGCAGCGCGCCCTTGCCGGCCTGCGAAACCGCGACCGGGATGCCGGTGGCCTCCGCGAACGCGCGCAACGCCGCGGAAGCATCGGAGTAGTGTACCCCGCCGCCGGCGATGACCAGCGGACGCCGGGCCTTGCGCAACAGGGCCGCCGCCTCGCGCAGCTGCGCGGCCGGCGGAGCGGTGCGGAGAATGCGGTACACGCGCTTCTCAAAAAAGGACTCCGGGCAGTCAAAGGCCTCGGCCTGCACATCCTCGGGCAGCGCGATGGTCACGGCGCCGGTCTCAGCCGGATCCGCGAGCACACGCATGGCCTCCGGCAGCGCCGTGAGGATCTGTTCCGGTCGATTGAGACGATCCCAGTACTTCGAGACCGGCCGGAAGCAATCGTTTACACTGATATCCTGACTGCCGGGGTTCTCCAGCTGCTGCAGCACCGGGGCCGGACGGCGGTTGGCAAAGATGTCACCGGGCAGCAGGAGGACGGGCAGGCGGTTCACGGTGGCGGTGGCGGCGCCGGTGATCATGTTCGTGGCGCCGGGCCCAATCGAACTCGTGCACGCGAGGGTGCCGAGACGACGCCGGGTCTTGGCGTAGGCAACGGCGGTATGCACCATCGCCTGCTCGTTCTTCGCTTGATAGTAAGGGAGGGCCTTGCCGCCGAATTCCTCGAGCGCCTGGCCGAAGCCGGTCACGTTACCGTGGCCAAAAATGCCAAAGATGCCGTTGATCAGGCGGTGCTCGACGCCGTCGCGCTCGATGTACTGGGCCTGGAGGAAGCGAACAAGGGCCGCCGCGGTGGTGGTACGAACAGTTTTCATGTCAGGAGAGAGGAAGCGGGCTGCCAGCCCTGCCGGGCGGGATCGAGCAGCCAGGTGTGGGCCGGGGTGAAGGTGAAACCCTTGTAGGGCCGGCGCGGGAGGTGCCGCACGATCCACAGGTAGTACATCCCATAACCCGGCGCGGAGACCTGGGCGTGGTCGAGTCCGCCCGGGATCTTGGTCGTATCCCCCTGGCGCACCTTGAAAACGGTCTCCCCCACCTCGGCATGGCCGTAGCCCTGCGGTTCAGTGAAGCGGTAGTGGTAGATCTCCGGCTGGGGATGGTGGTGAGGCGGATAGCTGGACCAGCGCCCGGGCAGATTCACGACCTCGCCCACGACGAAATTCGAATCAGGACGCGAACGATGATCGAAGATCGTCCGCACCAGACGCTGGCAGGCCCCCTGAGCCAGGCCAGCTCCGCGGTTTTCCGAGGCGAATTCATCGCTCCGATACAGGCGCGAAGCCACCGGACGCGCATTGGTGGTGGCCGCGACGGCCCACTCCGCCCCGACCGAGCCGGCCACGACCGAGACTGGAACGCCCGGCCCCACGTGGATCGCCGTCGGGCCCTCGTCGAAAACGGAGCCGCGCGCGACCGTGCTCGTGAAGCCCTCCAGCGTGATCGTGGCCGCCCCCTTCAGGAGGATCCACAGCGTCTCCTTGCGGGACTGCGCATTGACGCGTTCGCCGCGACGAAAGCGACGAATGCCGAAATCCACGCCGGCATCGAAACCGCCCCGGTTGGCCGCCGCACCCTCGCGGGTGATCGGGGTGTATCCAATGGGAAACGACAGCGAAGGGGCCTTGCACAGACAGGAGGCGAGCGCGCGAGGGGTCATGGGGTCAGGCACGAAACACGGACGATGTAAACGATTTCATCGTTTTGCAGCCAGCGCGTGGAGTAAAGTCAAAAAGGTGGGTGAAAGCGGGTGGCGGGGCGGCGGAAATCGGGGCTCACCCCACCGTCTCGGTCTTGCCACTGTGGAGTGAGCGGGTGGCGGCCAGGGCAATCTTCTGCGCGCCAATGCCATCATCGCAGACGATCGGCGCCGGCCGGCCCTGCCGGAGGTTCTCGATGAAGTTGATCAGTTGCGTGATGTAGGCCTGCTCAAATCGCTCGTAGAAACCCGGGATGGTATCATGCGAGATGACATCCTTGGTCATCACCAGCACCGCCGTTTCGCGGTCGTAGCCGATCTGCAGGGTGCCCTCGGTGCCGACGATCTCGGTGTGGATGCCGTAGCCATAAATGCCGATGCGGCTGAGGGCGACGGTGCCAATGGCTGCGGATTGAAACGTCAGCGACGTGAGACCGTTCTCCACATCCCCCACTCCGCTGATCTCCGGAAAGGCGATTGAGTTGCCGATGCTGTGCACGCTGGTCACCTCGCCCATGTACCACCGCGCGAGATCGAAATCATGGATGCCCATGTCGAGGAAGAGCCCGCCACTGTTGGCCGGGCGCAGGTACTCGACGGGCGGCGGCAGCTGGTCCTTCGAGGAGGACTTGAAGATCACCGGCTTTCCGATGTGCCCGGCATCGATCTTCTTCTTCGCTGCTGCATAGGCGCGGTCGAAGCGGCGCATGAAGCCGAGTTGGAAGAACACGCCGTGCCGCGCCACCGCGGCCTTCATCGCCTCGCCTTCCGCGACATCAACGGAAAGCGGCTTTTCGCAGAAGATCGCCTTCTTGGCCGCGGCGGCGGCGAGGACCACCTCGCCGTGGAGCTTGGTCGGCGTCATGACGATCACGGCATCGACCGCCGGGTCGTTCACGAGTTCGTGGTAACTGGCGTAGGCCCGGGCGGCGCCGGTCTCTGCGGCGACGCGCTGGGCGACATCGAGCCGCACGTCGGACACTGCGTGGAGCCGGGCCCCCGGAATGCGCGAGGTGAAATAGTGAGCATAGAGGCTGCCGAGACGGCCGAGGCCGACGACACCAACGTTGATGAGCTTGTTCATGGGGAGAAAGGGGACAGGTATTATTTGATCAACTCGATCGGCACCGCGATTTCCGGCGTGAGCGTTCCGCCACCCAGGAGCTTCACGGCGGCCTCCACGCCCATTCGGCCCATCTGGGCCGGGCTCTGAGCAATCGAGCCCGCCATCGCCCCGCTCTTGATCGCCGCGCGGGCCTCGTCGATCGCGTCGAAGCCGACCACCGCAATCTGCCCGGTCTTTCCTGCAGCGGCGATGGCCTCGGTCGCGCCGAGCGCCATCAGGTCACTCGCGGCAAAAAGCGCGTTCACGCCCGGGTGGGCCTGGAGCAGGTTCTGCGTCACGTTGTAGCCGAGATCGCGCTCCCAGTTGGCGGGTTGGGAGACCACGATCTTCATCTCGGGGTGCGCCTTGAGCGCCTCGCGGAATCCGCGCAAGCGTGCGTCGCCGGTCTCGTGTCCCGGGATGCCCTCGAGGACGGCGACGGTGGCCTTGCCGTTCATGCGCGCCACGAGGTGCTCGCCGGCGATGCGGCCGCCCTCGTAGTTATCCGAACCGATAAAGGCGGCCACCGATCCGCCCGCCGCCGTGAGGGCGGCCGCATCGGCCCGGGTATCGAGGATGATCACCGGGATGCCCGCCTTGTTCGCCTTCACGATCGCCGAGACAATCTCCCGCGAACCGCTGGGGGTGATGAGCAGGGCGCTGACCTTGCGCTGAATGAGGTTCTCGACGATCTGCATCTGGCGCTCGACATCGACCTCACGCTCGGCGGCCTGCACGAGGAGATTCGCATTGAGGGCCTTGGCGGCCTCCTCCGCGCCCTTCTGCATGTCGATAAAGAAGGGATTATTGAGGGTCTTGACCACGAGAGCGACTGTCGGGCGGCCATCGGCGCCGGCGGCAGTCTCAGGGGTGCGGCCGCAGCCGGCGGCGAGAAGGAGGGCAAGGCTGGCGCCGGCAGCGCGCCACAGGGTGGAAGGGAGTTTCATGCGGGGCGGGGTTTAGCGTTTCTGACGTTTGAAAACCGTATCGAGCAGGACAGCCGCGATGATCACGGCGCCGATCACGACCTGTTGGAAAAAGGAGGACACGCCGAGCAGGTTGAGGCCGTTTCGCAGTACGCCCATGATCAGCGCGCCAATGAGCGTCCCGATGACCGACCCCTGGCCGCCCATCAGGCTGGTGCCGCCGATCACGGTCGCGGCGATCGCGTCGAGTTCGTAGTTGATGCCCGCAATCGGCTGGGCCGAGTTGAGCCGCGCGGTGAGCAGAACCGAGCCGAGCGCCGCGAGCAGACCGGAGACCGCGTAAACCGCGACCTTGTAGGCCGCGACCGGCACCCCGGACAGCAGCGAGGCCTCCTCATTGCCGCCGATCGCAAAGACATAGCGGCCAAACTTTGTTCTCCGCAGGACAAAGTGCGCCGCGGCATAGACGCCGAGCATGATCAGCACCGGCACGGGCACTCCGACCACTTCGCCATTGGCCAACCAGCGAAACGCGTCGCCGAAGCCGGACACCGGACGGCCGTCTGTGTGGAGCAGCCCGAGACCGCGGGCGACACTCATCATGCCGAGTGTGGCGATGAACGGAGGCAGTCGACCGAAGGCAATCAGCAGGCCGTTCACGATCCCGCAACCCGTCCCGACAGCGAGGCCGGTCAGCACGGCAGCGGCGACGGGCCAGCCCGCCTGGAGCGCACCGGCCATGACAACACCGGAAAACGCCACGATCGATCCGACCGAGAGATCGATGCCGGCCGAGATGATGACGTAGGTGAGGCCCACCGCGATGACCGCATTGATCGACGTCTGCTGGGCGACGTTGAGCAGGTTCGAAACGGTGAGGAAGTGAGGCGTGAGCACCGTCAGGACCACGCACAGCACCATGAACACGAGCAGCGTTCCAAACTGGCGGGCGTGCGAGGCGATGACCGGAGGGATTTTCATGGATGCGAAGAAGCCAGTGCACACTGCAGCAGGGACTCTTGGGTGGCCGCAGCGGCCTGAAATTCACCGGCGATCCGACCCCGGTTCATCACGAGGATCCGGTCGCTCATGCCCAGGATCTCGGGCAGCTCCGAGGAGATCATGAGGATCGCCTTGCCCTCGGCGGCAAGGCGATTGATCAACTGGTAGATCTCGACCTTGGAACCGACGTCGATCCCGCGGGTCGGCTCGTCGAACAGCAGGATCTCCGTCTCGCGGCACAGCCACTTCGCGAGCACGACTTTCTGCTGGTTGCCCCCGCTGAGGTTCATCACGCGCTGCGCAGCCCCCGGCGTCTTGATCCGCAGGTCGGTAATGTAGCGCTGGGCCGCGGACTCCTCCTGCGCGAGATGCATGCACCCGGCGGTCGCCATGCGGTTCACATTGGCGAGGCAGACATTCTCCGTGACGGAGAGGGCGAGAACGAGTCCCTGACGTTTGCGGTCCTCGGTGAGGAACCCCACCCCGGCGTGGATCGCGGCCCGCGGTGAATCGATTTTCACCTCCCGTCCGCGAATGCGGATCGAGCCGGCATCAATCGGATCCGCTCCAAAGATGGCCCGCGCGAGCTCGGTGCGGCCCGATCCCATCAGTCCGGCCAGGCCCACGACCTCGCCTCGACGGAGGGTGAATGAAATGTCGTGCAGCACACCGCGCCGCGCCAGACCCTCGACCTTGAGCAATTCCTCGCCCAGCGTAACGGCCCGCTTCGGAAATTTTTCCGTCAGGTCGCGACCGACCATCATCTGGATCAGGCCGTCCATCGTCGTATCCCGAATGGTCCGAGTGCCGATCAGGCGACCGTCGCGCAGAACGGTGACCCGATCGCCAATTTGGAACAGCTCCTCCATCCGGTGAGAAATGTAGATCACCGCGACGCCCCGGGCCTGAAGGCCACGGATGACGCTGAACAGCCGGACAATCTCCTTGTCCGTCAGTGCGGAGGTCGGCTCATCCATGACCAGCACCTTGGCGTCGATGGAAAGGGCCTTGGCCACCTCGACCATCTGCTGTTCGGCCACACCGAGATCATCGACCACCGCACGGGCGTCGATCGCGACGCCCAAGTCGGTCAGCCGGCGTTCCGCCTCGCGGAAGATCCAGCCCTGATCAATGACACCGGGGAAGCCGAGGCCGCGCTCGCGACCGAGGAAAATATTCTCCGCCACCGTGAGGTGTGGGATGAGGTTGAATTCCTGGTAGATGATGCTGACCCCGGCCGCCTGCGCCGCCCGCGGCCCCGGTTCATCGAGCGGGACACCGTCAATCTCGATGGTGCCTTCATCCCGCCGGACGGCCCCGGCCAGGATCTTCATCAACGTCGATTTCCCGGCGCCGTTCTCCCCGAGCAGGATGTGCACCTCGCCTTTACGCACCTCCAGGTCGACCCCGTCCAAGGCGACTACCCCCGGATATCGTTTGGATACCCCGGTCATGCGAAGAAGCGGACACTCGGTGGCCATGGAGGGAGAGAGCGACACCGACTCAGAACAGCTGGCGACCCTCTGCCTGGGGCGGCGCAGGCAGGCCAAGGAGCTTGCTCAGCGTCGGGGCGAGGTCGTCAACCCCGGCCGGCTCGGACCGCCGGCCAGCCGGGACGCCGGCTCCGTACCACAACAGGGGAACGTGGGAGTCGTAATTGTAGGGCGACCCGTGATTCACCCCGTAAGGACTGCGGTCGAAGAAGAACGGCCTTGTCACATAAACGACATCGGGACTGCGCTTCGCGTGATAGCTCAGCCGCATCCGCTCGCCGATCGGATCGAGCCGACGCCCGGAGGCAAAGTCCGCCCGCGTATAAACGAGGCTGATCTCGGGCCGGGCGGCGAGCGCTCCCTGCACCACCGCGGCGGCGGCCTCAAGCGTGATTCCCTTGGCCTTGAGGATCTCGGGACGGAGATGAAAACCAAAGCCGTCGCGGATCATCCAGTAGTGGTTCGCGTCGGGTGCGCCAAACGCCGCGTCGAGGGCGGACGAGACCGTCTGGTCGATCGACTTCATGTTCAACCGGCCCGCCGGGACGTCGCGATTGAAGGCGAGCACCCGCTCCGGCAGCGGCGCGACGCCATGGTCCGCAGTCAGGACGACCACGTAGCGGCCCGCCCCCACCTCGTCATCAAGGAAGCGCAGGAGTCCGGCGATCACGCGGTCCATCCGCACCAGCGTATCCAGGACTTCATGACTATCCGGGCCCCAGTTGTGCCCGCTGTGGTCGAGTTGGGAGAAGCCGATGCAAAGCAGATCGGTGCCGGCCCGGGTCCCCAGCTTTTCGGAACGCACCGCGAGTTTCGCGAATTCCCCGAGCAGCTCGGTGTAGAGCGGGGTCATCGTATAGGCCTCGTAGAAGTCATCCGTGATCGTGGCCGCCCCGCCGTCGATGCGCTTGGGGAAGGTGGGACCGAAGCCCGCGATCGTCGCCTCGCCGGGCGCGTCATCGGGCCCAAGGGCCTCATAGGCAGCGAGCGGCAGCGTGCGCGTCCACTCCTGGCCGAACGCGGC
The DNA here is from genome assembly GCA_964460715.1 of uncultured Opitutus sp. Lineage (GTDB taxonomy): Bacteria > Verrucomicrobiota > Verrucomicrobiia > Opitutales > Opitutaceae > CAMAXB01. Next base: position 51,734 of record CAYWRG010000008.1, read on the forward strand.
CTCGATCCGCCGCTCGCCGTTGAAGGCCTCGACCCACGCCGGGAGGGTCGAACCATAGTACTGCGAGCTCACAAAGCGTCCCCGATCGATCCAGAAAACCCCGTCCGCCATGCGGCCACCCATGAGGATCGCGGAGCGGTCCTTGTTGGCGACGGAGATCACGCGGGACTGCGGGCCGTAGCGCAGCTTGAGGCCGTCCCCCACCGTAGTAGCCTCAAAGCGGCGCGGTGATCGGCCCTCCTTGGCTTCGATCACGCCCCCGGGCGAACGCCCGGGACGAACCTCCGCGCCGACCAGGGGCGAGGTTGGATCCTCGACGGAAGCGACCGTCTGCAGGCTGCCCAGATCGACCCATTCATTGCCCACAATGCCGCTCACGTTGGCATGCACGCCGCTGAGGATGAGCGCATGGCCAGGCGCCGTCTTCGTCACGCCATGGCGATAGTGCGCATCCGTAAAGTCAGCCCCGCCTGCGCGGAGGCGCCGAAAACCATCGGGGGAAAAGTGCGCATTAAACCGATCGAGATAGTCGTAGCGCAGTTGGTCCACGCTGATCACCACGGCGAGCCGCGGCGGCGTCGCGGGTTGCGCGAGCAGGTCGACGTTTCCAACCGACAGGGCAGCCAAGGCACAGCACAGACCAAGGGGTAAACGCATGGAGAGCGGGGGTAAAACGGCCGGGGTAAAGACCGATGGGCGCCACGAAAGCAAACACCGGACAAAAATCAATGTAAACGTTTACCTAAAATTGAAGAAACCCCGAATACCTATGCTTCAGCAGGAACTGCGTAAAATTAACTTCGGGCGCAAGCGGAGCCAGGCAGCTGGAGCCGACGGATCCGAGAGCCGCTTTAGCAAGAGTTCCGCCGCGGAGCGCCCCACCTCGTAGGCCGGTTGCCGCACCACGGTCAGAGGCGGATCGAGCGCTTCAGCCCAAGGCAGATCGTCGAAGCCGATGATCGCCACATCCTCAGGGATGCGCAGTCCCCGCTTGTGGATGGCTTCCATCGCGCCAACGGTCATCAGGTTGTTGGAAACGAAGAGCGCCGTCGGTCGCGGGGCACGCGTGAGCAGTTCGTCCGCCAGCGCATGGCCGCTCGCCTGCTTGTAATCGCCCGTGCGGATGTAGTCTTCGCGCAGCGGGATGTTGTGCGCCGCCAGCGCATCTTCATAGCCGAGCCGGCGTTCGCGACTGGTCGACACGTTTTGACGACCCGCGATCATCGCCACCCGCTTGTGTCCCAAACGAAGCAGGTGATCGACGGCCTCAAAGGCGCCCTGGCGATTGTCGACCTCGACCTTGTCGATCGAGGAGTTCACCAGACTTCGGTCCACACTGACGATCGGCATGCCGGCCGCCGCCAACCGGATGATCGCCGGATCGTGATCATTGATGGGCGGAAGGATGATGCCATCGACCGATTCCGACTGCATGACCCCCAAATAAAACGCCTCCTTCTTCAAATTCTCGTCGGAATTGCACAGCATCACCGCAAACTCGTTCGCGTACGCCACGTCTTCCACGCCGCGTGCAATCTCCGCGAAAAACGGGTTCTGGATATCGGGGATGATCAACCCCAACAGGTGACGTCGTCCGCTCCGCTGGCGCAGGCGACGCGCCACGCGATTCGGACGGTAATTGAGCTCCGCCATCGCCGCCTTCACCCGCGTAAGCGTTTCTGGCGCAAGTTTTTCCGGATGACTGATCGCCCGCGAAACGGTGGCGATCGAAATCCCGGCCAGCTTGGCGACATCGGTCAGACTTACCATGGTGCAATCAATAAGGAAGGAAGCGCAAAACAGACCCGGAGCCGGGCGCTGATCGGCGGTGCAATCACTTCCGTGCAAACGATTGCTCCGGTCAATCCCCTAAAGGGAAACTTCGTTCCGCCATTCTCGCGCCTCGCGATCAATCTCGGCCATTGACGGGCCGGAGGGGCGCACGTTTTCTCCCGGCATGAGTGTCACGTCGGCATCCGCCAGTCCCTCCGTTAAGTATAAACGCATCGTCCTGAAGCTCAGCGGCGAAGTGCTGCGTGGCAAAGGCAGCGACCCCCTCGACGCCAAGGTCCTCGAGCACGTCTGCTCGCAGGTGAAGGAAATTCACGATCTCGGCGTGCAGGTCTGTGTCGTGATCGGCGGCGGCAACATCTTCCGCGGTCTCCAGGGCGAGAAGCGCGGCGTCGACCGCACGACGGGCGACTACATGGGCATGCTGGCCACCGTGATCAATGGTCTCGCGATCATGGATTGCCTTGAAAAAATGGGCGTCACCACTCGCGTCCAAAGCGCGATCCCGATGAACCAGGTCGCCGAGCCCTTCATCCTTCGCCGCGCCATGCGCCACCTCGAGAAGGGACGCGTCGTCATCTTCGTCGCCGGCACGGGCAATCCCTATTTCTCCACCGACACCACCGCCGCCCTGCGTGCGTCCGAGATGGGCGCTGAGGTCATCTTCAAGGCGACCAAGGTCGATGGCATCTACGACAAGGACCCGAAAAAGTTCCCGGATGCCGTCCGTTACGAGGAAATCACCTTCATCGACGCCCTCCGTCAGCGGCTGAACGTCATGGACTCGACCGCGTTCTCCCTCTGCCTCGACAACAACGTGCCGATCCTGGTCTTCGACCTCAACGACCCGCACGCGATCCAGAAGGCGGTCACGGGCCAGAAGGTCGGCACGCTCGTCCACGGCTGAGCCGCCCCGAGGCTCCCAACAGCGTTTGCCCCTTCAGGATGTAGCCGGGGTTGCTGACCCCGGACCGGCCTCAGCGAGGCCGGCTACAAGGACCTTCGACCGCACCAAAATGAGCCATCGGTCTCCAAAGTTGACCCTTGGCAGCCGCATCGTTCCGCTTAAAAACTAATCCCTTTCCCACCATGCCCTCACCCATTCTCGCAGACGCCCAAGCCAAGATGAAGAAGGCCGTCGATTACACGCTGCACGAGTTCAGCTCGATCCACACCGGCAAGGCCAACCCGTCCATGCTCGAGGGTGTCATGGTCGACGCCTACGGCACGGCCATGCGCCTCAAGGAATGTGCCGCCATCACCACGCCCGACGCGCACATGATCGTGGTCCAGCCGTGGGATCGCGGTCTCCTCAAGTCGGTCGAAAAGGGCATCCAAGTCGCCAATCTCGGATTCAATCCTTCGGTCGACGGCCTCGTGGTCCGTGTGCCGCTGCCCCAGATGACGCGCGAGCGCCGCCAGGAATTCGTCAAGGTCGCCAATCGCCTCGCCGAGGAGGGCCGCGTCCATGTGCGCAATGCCCGCCGCGATGCGCTCGAGGTCCTCAAGAAGGCCAAACTGCCCGAGGACGAGACCAAGCGGACGGAGAAGGAAATCCAGACCGCCACCGACAAGGCGATCGCCGAGATCGCGACGCACCTTGCCGTGAAGGAAAAGGAACTCCTCGCAGTCTGAGTCGCCGGGCGGCCGCCGCGTGCGGTCCGCCCTCCGGCCTCGCCGCGGCCCGTTTCCGCCGCGCCTCCGTCCATGGCCCCTCCCTCCCCGCTTCCCGCCGGCTCCCGCCTCAAGCGCGTCGTCATCAAGCTCGGCACCGGCGTGCTCACGTCCGGCGTCGGCCAGCTCAACACCGCGCGCATCGCCGAGGTCTGCGAGCAGATCGCCGCGCTCCGCGCCCAGGGCACCGAGGTCATCGTCGTCTCCTCCGGCGCCGTCGGTCTCGGCATGGGCCGCCTTGGCCTGAAGAAGCGCCCGCCCGATGTCGCCAAGAAGCAGGCGTGCGCCGCGATCGGCCAGAGTCTGCTCATGCAGACGTGGCAGCGCGGCTTCGAGCCGCACCACCTGACGGTCGCACAGATTCTCCTCACGCACGACGATCTCCGCGTGCGCAGCCGCTACCTCGGCGTGGCCGCCGCGCTGCAGGAGATGCTCGATTACGGGACCATTCCTGTGATCAACGAGAACGACACGGTCAGCGCCGCCGAGATCAAGTTCGGTGACAACGACACCTTGTCCGCCATGGTCGCGAGCCTCGCCCGCGCCCAGTACCTCGTGATCCTTTCCACCGCGCCGGGCCTGATCGACATGAAGGGCACCGGCGAGATCGTTCCCGTGGTCGAGAAGATCACGCCCACGATCGAGGCGATGGCGGGCGGCACGACCAGCGAGACCGCGGTCGGCGGCATGGTGTCCAAGATCACCGCGGCCAAGCTCGCAACCAAGTCCGGCTGCGGCGTGTTCATTGCAAGCGGCGCCGAGCCCGGCATCCTCACCAAGCTTTTCAGCGGCCGCAGCCCGGGCACGTTCTTCGTGCCCAGCGGCCTGCCCATGGAATCGAAGAAGCGCTGGCTCGCCTACTTCCAGCGCCCACAGGGTTCGATTCAGGTCAACGAGCGCGCCGTGCCCGTCCTGCGCGAGCAGGGCCGCAGTCTGCTGGCGATCGGCGTTACGGGTGTGCGTGGCGCGTTCGACGCGGGCGACATCGTCGACATCGTCAATCCTGCGGGTGTGGTGTTTGCACGCGGCATCGCGGCGTTTGGTGACGACGAGGTGAGCTCGTCCGCCGGCAAGACCAGCGAGCAGCTCAAGCCACTGTTCCCCGGGCGCAAGCGGCTCGAGATCGTGCACCGCAACGATCTCGTGGTGCTTTAAGAACAAGACCGACGGGACGGATCGGACCAAAGGGTCCCCGTCCTCCGTCATCACTCACTGCCGGCGCATCATCCCGCCATCGCGCCAGAGGTACTCCGGCGCTCCCTGCTGGTCGCGGTCGCTGAACGCGAAGACCGTGTACTTCGAGACCACGCCGTCTTTTTGGGTCAACGTCAGCGTGTAGCCGTCGAATTCATATTTTCCGGCCTCGCTCGCCTGTGAATAGGCGGAAACCTCCACCCGGGTACCGGCCGAGCTGATGCTGCCGATCGAGTCGCGACTATAGGTGCCGTCCTTGCGGAAAATGATCGTGGTCGATGACGCGAGCGCGCCGCCGCCAATCGAGGCGCCCCCTTCGTAGGCCACGTCAGCACGCCAGCCTTTCTTCATGCCCTGCACCGGAGTGGCACCGATGCCGGAGATTACGAGTTCGGCCCCTTTCCGCTCGAAGGAGTAGACGGTCGGTTTCGATCCCTTCGCCCAGGCGATGGTCAATTTGCCGTCGGCGATCCAGTAGATCCCATCAGAGCCCTGCGCCTGCTCGGTCGTGGCAAAGGCCTTGGGATCGAATCCGCCGGTCGGCGACTTGCTCACCCGGCCATTGGGCGTGAAGAACCAGCCTTCGTTTTTGATGCTCAGGCTGGTGCCAAAAAAATAGGTCTCCACGCGCAGCCACACGCCATCGAGGCCCGCCGTCGCGCCTGCCGGGCGCGCGGGAAAGGCAAAGGTCTTGGGCGCGGGCGTGGCCACCGCGGCGCGGGACTCCAGCCTACGGACACTGCCCAGAGGAACCCATTCGTCCGAGGAGCTCGCATAGCCGTCGTAGGTCACCCGAACACGATTCGCCTCCACCACGGTGACGGTCGCCTTGTACCAGGCCCCGGCTGACATCGACTCCACCCGATCACCCACCTTCCAGGGACCCACGGCAGCCGGGGCTGCAACGGGAGAGCCAGCCGCGGGAGTAACCGAGGCGTTGAGGTCGCGCAGTTTCTCGGCCGTCGCCCACTCATCCCACGCCGAGCTGTAGCCGTCGTAGCGAACTTTATAGCGGTCGCCATCGACTTCGATGACCTCGCCCTTGTACCAGGTGCTCCCCCACTTGATCTCGAGTTTGTCGCCCTTCTGCCAGGGCGCCGCAGGCAGTGCCGCCATCGTCAGCGCCAACACGACCACACCCAAGAGGGAACGACGGGAAAGCATGAGCGCATTCTGGGGCACCCGTCGTCCCGCGGCAAGTCAGGGGCATCACGCGGACGTTCGCATCTCTGCGTAGGCATTTCCTGGGGCAAGTGGGGCGAGATCATCCACTCCAAAGGCTTCGCGGGCTCTGACCGCAAAGGCACTATCCGGCCCATCGATCGCCTCTTCCGCTCCTTCCGGCGATTTGGGCTTTGCCTCGGCGCCGCTTTGCCTGAGCGTCAGGGCGTTCCATGGATTTCTCCCTCGACAGCCCGCGAACCCCGAACGGTGTTCCTCCGATCGATTTTCGCGCCGCGCTCAATGACGAGCAGTACGCCGCCGTGACCGCGCCCGCCGGCCCGCTGCTCGTGCTCGCCGGCGCCGGCTCGGGCAAGACGCGCACCCTCACCTACCGCGTCGCCTACCTGCTGTCCCAGGGCGTCAAGCCCGGCGAGATTCTCCTGCTCACCTTCACCAACAAGGCGGCCAAGGAAATGCTCCATCGTGTGCATGACCTCACCGGCGTCGAACCCTCCCGATTCTGGGGCGGGACGTTTCACTCCCTCGGTCATCGTGCGCTGCGCATGTTCGGCGAGGCGATCCAACTGCCCAAGACCTTCACCATCCTCGATGCCGAGGAATCCGAGAGCCTGCTCAAGCAGGCCGTCGAGGAAAGCGACCGGCTATTCTTCAAGGACAAGACCAACCCGCGCCCCGGCCCGCTCTTCAGCGTACTTTCCCTCGCGCGCAACACCCAGCTCACGCTGGCCGAGACCGTCACGCAGTCCTTCCCCCACTACGCGGAGATCTCGCACCGCCTGCCCGCCTTCGCCGCGGCCTATGCGAAGAAGAAGCGTGAGCAGAACGTGTGTGACTACGATGATCTGCTGGAGTTCTGGCTCGATCTGGTGACCAAGTCCCCGGAGGTCGCGGCATACTTTGCGCAGCGCTTCCGCTACGTGCTGGTCGACGAGTATCAGGACACGAACACGATCCAGGCCCAGATCATCGACGCGATCGCCCCGCACCACTGCGTCATGGCGGTCGGCGACGATGCGCAGTGCATCTACTCGTGGCGCGGCGCGGATTTCGAAAACATCATGTCGTTCCCGGACCGCCACCCGGGCACGGTCATCCACCGGATCGAGACCAATTACCGCTCCACGCCGCAGATCCTGAATCTCGCCAACGGTGTGCTCGAGGCCCAGCCCAAGGGACGGCACTTCGACAAGGAACTCCGCGCCGCCCGCGCCAACTCGCAGAAACCGATGGTCGTGCAGACCATGGACGACCGCGAGCAGGCGGAGTTCGTCCTCAAGCGCATCCGCGCCCTGACCGAGGACGAGGGCGTCGCCGCCAACGAGATCGCGATCCTCTATCGCTCCCACTTCCTCGCCCTCGAGGTCCAGCTCGGGCTCTCCCGTGCCGGCATCCCGTATCACATCACCAGTGGCGTGAAGTTCTTCGAGCGCCAGCACGTCCGCGATCTCGTGGCGCTGCTGCGCTTCGTCTATAACCCGAGCGACGAGCTGGCCTGGCAGCGCATCGCCGTCCTGCTCCCGAAGATCGGCGAAAAGGGCGCGCAAAAGATCCATGCCGCCGCGCGCGAGCACTCGCAGATGATGAAGCGCGATTTCATCGATGCCCTCGCCACCGACGATGTGAAGTCCAAGGTCGCCAAGGACGCGAAGCCGGACTGGGAGCATTTTTGCGCATCACTCGCGCAGGTCGCGGCCACGATGCGCGCCGGCACGCCCGCCGACGCGGTCACCAACGCGATCGACGGCTGGTACGGCGACTACCTCAAGGGCGCGTTCGCCGACTACGTCGACCGCCTCGATGAATTGAAGGCCTTGGTCGGCTTCGCCGGACGCTACGAGACGATGCAGGATTTCCTCGCGCAGATCGTGCTGCTCAACAGCGAGACGAGCGACCGTCAGGTCGATCCGGAGGCGGAGGCGATCAAGCTCACGACCGTGCACCAGGCCAAGGGCCTCGAGTACGACGTCGTGTTCATCATCGGCCTCGCTGACGGCCAGTTCCCCGGCCGCCGCTCGATCGAGGCCGGCGATGTCGAGGAGGAGCGCCGCCTGTTCTACGTCGCGGTCACGCGCGCGAAGAACGAATTGTATCTCTGCTACCCCAAGGTCGCAACCCGCGCCGGCCCGGGCGGCATGCTGCTCACGCCCAGCCGTTTCATCACCGAGCTGCGTCCGGAGCTCTACGAGCCCCTGCGCATCAAGCGCAACTACGGCTGGTAGGCCGGAGATCGACATGCGTTGTAGCTGGCCTCGCTGAGGCCAGGGATCGAGGGGATTGACCCGCACATCAGACCGGGCTCAACGAGCCCGGCTACACCCCGCCCGCCCGGCGTCAGGCCGCAGGGCGCCGGAAGACGTCGCGCATGGCGGCGGCGTACTGCTTCATCTCGTCGTCGGTACCGATGCTGACGCGGCACCAGTCCGGGTAGCGCGCCGCCGGCGCGTGCGGCCAGCCGACAAGGAAGCCGCGCTCCTTCATCGTCGCCTGGAAATCCGCCATGGGGATTCCGGTGCGATGAAAGACGAAATTCCCGTGCGAAGGAACATAGCGGAGACCGAGTTCATCCAGCAGCGTGCAAAAACGCCCACGGCCCTCACGGATCTTGCGCAGGCTCCACGCGTGGAAGGTCGATTCGAAGAGCGAAGCGCGCGCCGCGGCCACGCCGAGGTAGTTGACGCTCGACATCTGCCGGCGTGACAGCGCCGTCGCCAGCTCCGGCGTCGTGACCACGTAGCCGATGCGATGACCTGCGAGGCCGTGGAGCTTTGAGAACGAGCGCCCGACGATGATCGGTAGGCCTTGCTTGACCAATGCAACCTGGGTTTGCGCCACGGGATCGTCCTGCAGGTCAAGGTAGACCTCATCGACAAACACTGGGGCACGCGGAGCCACCTCGCGGCAGAACGCGGCGACGACGTCCGACGGGAGGATCGTGCCGCTCGGGTTGTCGGGATTGCAGACGTAGACCAGCCGGGTCGTGCCATCGACGGCGGCCGCCATGGCGGGCAGATCGTGCTGGAGCGTGTCGAGCCGGTGCTCAATCCGGCGGATCTCCGCGCCGAGTTTATCGGCGTAGTCCGTGATCTGAAAATAGGTGGGATCCGCTGCGATCAGCGATGAGCCCGGCCCGAGAAAAGCCGCCGCCGCGAGCGCGAGGAGTTCGTCGCAGCCATTGCCCAGCACGATGTGGTCGATCGTGACGCCCTCATTTTGAGCGAGCAGTTCCTTCAGCACATACTCCTCGCGAAACGGGTAACGCGAGGACTGCGGCGCAGCGCGGAGGATGGCCTGCACGACGGCAGGAGCCGGACCGAACGGGTTTTCGTTGCCCGCGAGATTGATGTGACGCCCCTCCGGCGGAGGTCGGTCGAGCTCTTGCGCGCCCAGCCGAAGCCGTGGGCCCAGTCCAAGACCGAGGGCGGCCAAGGCGGTGCCGCGCAGCCAGTCGCGACGGGAAATGCGGAGATCCATCGCCTCCCTTCATAGCAGCGGGCACGCCAACCCGCCGGGAAAAAAAGGCGCTGCCGTGTCTGCGGCAGCACCAGAAACAACCGATGATGGAAACCTTAGGCGGCGAAGACCTTCTTCAGCGCAGCGTGGGCCATCGTCATCTCATCGGGCGAACCGATCGAAATGCGGCACCAGTCGAGCAACGGCGGGAAGGGGCGTCCGACCTGGACGTTCTCAGCCAGCATCTTCTCCTGGAAGGTCTTGATGGGCATGCCCGTCTGGAAGAAGACGAAGTTTCCGTTCGGTTCGGCGTACTTGCGGCCGAGTTCCTTGAGCAGCACGCAGAGTTTGTCGCGCTCGGCCTTGATCTTGAGGCGGGTCTCCTCGACGTAGGTCGCGTCCTCAAGGCTGGCGGTTGCAGCGACGACACCGAGCAGGTTGAGGCTGCCCGTGCTGTACTTGCGGACCTCTTCAGCCATGGCCGCGGGCATGATGCCGTAGCCGATGCGCTGGCCGGCGAGGCCGTAGACCTTGGAGAAGGTACGGGCCACGGCGACGTTGTGACCCTCGGCCACGAGACCGACCATGGTGTTGCCGGCGAAATCGTCACAGCACTCGAGGTAGGCTTCGTCGATGAAGACCGGGGCCTTCTTCGAGATCTCGATCGCGAACGCCTTGAGCTTGGCGGCGTTGACGATCGTGCCGGTCGGGTTGTTCGGATTGCAGACGTACACACACTTGGTGTTGGCACCGACCTTGGAGGCCATGGCGTCGAGGTCGTGCTCCAGCGCGTCGTTGAGTGGAACGGAAATGATCTTGGAGCCGAGCGTCTCCATCGTGCGCGTCATCTGGGAGTAGCCCGGAGAAACCGTGACAACCTCGCCCTTCTGCTGGCCGAGCCAGAGACCGTAGACCTCGAGGATCTCGCCAGAGCCGACGCCCATGACGACGTTCTCGGGCTTCACGCCTTCCTTGGCCGCAATCAGGTCGATCAGTTTGCGGGTCTCGGCGCCGGGATAACGGTAGGTGCCCTCGAGGGCCTGCATCATGGCCATGATCGCCATCTGCGACGGGCCGTAGGGGTTCTCGTTGCCACTGATGCGCGCAGGCTCGGCGCGACGAGCCGAGCGATCGGCTTCGTGCTGGGCGCGGAGCTTGGCGGAGGTGAACTGCGAAGCGACGGCGAGGCTGGCGACGACCACGCCGGTGGACTTCAGCCAGTCACGACGATTGAGATGAGGGGAACTGAGCATGACGTTCTTCAGTGGTTTCAGTGTTGGTAGGGAGAGACGAACTCCGCCCAATGAGCAAAGGTCATGCCTGCCCGTTCACGCGCTTCGCGGATGGAAATGAAATGATTTCATCGCAGCTCGCACGCCGTGCGAGGCCGGCCTTGGCATTCAACCTGCATTCGCGAGGAGCGACGCAACCCCGCCACGGGGAGCGCTCCATCTCCCCTCATGACGCGACGCGATTTTCTGCTCAAAGCCGGCCGCTACGGCGGCGCCACGTTCTCTGCCATGACCGCCCTCGGCCTGATGAGCCGGGCCAGCGGCCGCGGCGCCGAGCTCACCGGATTGCCCGGCGTGGCCGGAAAGACAGGCAACAAGGTCGTGATCCTCGGCGCCGGCATCGCCGGCCTCACCGCGGCCTACGAGCTCGGCAAACTTGGCTTCGAGTGCACGGTGCTCGAGCCGTCGCAGCGCGCCGGTGGCCGCAGCCTGACCATCCGTCGCGGCGACAAGCTGACCGACACGGCCGGCCACAGCCAGACCTGCGAATTTGACGAGGGCCACTACTTCAACGCCGGCCCGGCGCGCTTTCCGCAATGGCAGATGACGATGGACTACTGCCGCGAGCTCGGCGTCGCAGTCGAGCCGTTCATCAACGCCAACGAGAGCGCCTACTACTTCAACGAAGGCGTGCCCGGCGTGCTCGCGGGCAAGCGGATCCGCCAACGCGAGGCCAAGGCCGATCTCCGCGGCTACAACGCCAGCCTCCTCGCGAAAGCCATTTCCCAGGACAAACTCGATCAGCCGTTCACCGCCGACGACAAGGAGCTCATGCTCGATTTCCTCCGGCGCGAAGGTGACCTCAATCCCGACACGCTCGCCTACAGCGGCTCGACCCGCCGCGGGTTCAAGGTTTGGCCGTCCGTCGCCTCGAAGGGCGAGGTTGATCCGGCCAACGAGATGCTGGCGCTGATCCAGGCCAATTACATCGCCCACCTCCACCGCAACAACGAGTACGAGTACCAGGGCACACTGTTCCAGCCCGTCGGTGGCATGGACATGCTGGCCAAAGCGCTCTACGCGAAGGTCAAGGACGTGGTTCGATTCGGCTGCGAGGCGAAAGAAATCCGCAAGGGTCCGGCCGGCGCGCGCATCGTCTATACCGAGAATGGCGAGACCAAGGAGTTCACCGCGCCTTACGCAATCGTGACGATCCCGCCCACGATGCTGCGCGGCATCCCGAACGATTTCGCCCCGCTGGTGAAGAACACGCTCAACATCGTCCCGTTCCAAGGCAGCGCGCGCATCGGCCTGCAGTTCAAGCGCCGCTTCTGGGAAGAGGATGATCGCATCTACGGCGGCATCACCTGGACCAACCAGCCGATCAACGAGATCTATTACCCGTCGCACGGCTACATGCAGAAGAAGGGCCTGCTCATCGGCTACTACATGTTCGGCCCTGCGAGCGACGAACTCGCGGCCAAGACGCCCGCCGAGCGCATCGAGTACGCGCTGGCGCAGGGCGAGAAGATCCACCCGCAGTACCGCGCCGAATTCGAACACGCGTTCTCCGTGAACTGGAACGCCGTCCCGCACATAAAGGGCTGCCTCTCGCACTTCCCGGACCGGCTCGTGAAGACGCTCTACCCACTCATCACCAAGGCTGACGGTCCGCTCTATCTCGCCGGTGACTGGGCCAGCCACCTCGGCGGCTGGCAGGCGGGCGCCTTCGAGTCCGCCCGCCATGTGACCAAGCTCCTCCACGAAAGGGTGATGGCCGCATGACGCCGTCGGTCCTACGCCTCGCCACCTTCGCGTTGGTTTTGGCCCCTATCCCTGCCCTCTTGGCGACCGCCACGGAGCGGGACACCACGCTTACCGCGGCCGCCAAAGACGCGGCCGTGATCAAGGCCGGCAAGGAGACCTACGCCGGGCTCTGCAAGTCCTGCCACGGCGAAGAGTCCGTGCAAGGCGACTCCCCGAGCAATCTTTTTGACGGCAAGTGGTTTCGCGCCAAGGCCCCGGCGGAGATCGAAGCGGTCGTCATGCAGGGCGTGCTCGACAAGGGCATGCCCGCGTGGGGCGAGGTCCTGCCACCGGAGGACACGCTGGCCGTGACCGCCTATCTCCTGAGCGCCCAGAAACCCACGCCGGCTTCCGCGCCATAAAGTCAGATCGAATCCTTTTCTCCATGCGCCGTTTTCTCCGTCTGCTGCCCCTCGCCCTGCTGGCCGTGCCCGCGCTTCATGCCGGCCGCCCGGTCAACTCCCCAAGCTACGATCTCTACCTCGACCAGGTTCTCTTCGACGAGTCGTTCTTTCCCGTCAGCGCCCTCTGGGGCGTGATGGCGGCGGGCCTCGTTTTCCTCATGCATCTCGGCTTCGCCACGCTCGAGGCCGGACTCGCCCGCTCGAAGCACGTCGTGAACGTGCTCTACAAAAACATCTTCGTCATCTGCCTCGGCCTCGCTGCCTACGCGCTTTGCGGGTTCACCACGATGTTCCCGGGCGAGTTCAACGGCTGGTTCGCCTTCCACGGTTTCGCCAGCGTGCCGACCAAGGACTACTTCGACCTGATGACCCCGCGCTACGATCCGTTTCCGTGGTGGGTCGATTTCCTCTTTCAGGCCATGATCGCCGCCAAAGCCGCGACCATCGTGTCCGGCGCGATCGGCGAACGCCAGAAGCTCTGGCCCTTCCTGATCTATGCCACGCTGCTCACCGGTCTGGCGTACCCCATCGTCGGGTCGTGGTCATGGGGCAAGGGCTGGCTCTTTCGCCAGGGCTTTCATGACTTCGCCGGAGCCTCGGTCGTCCACGTCTTCGGCGGCTTCGCAGCGCTGAGCTGCGTGCTCCTCCTCGGCGCGCGCATCGGCAAGTACGACGAAGCGGGCAAGCCCCGCGCCATTCCCGGCCACAGCATGCCGCTCGCCACGATCGGCCTCTTCGTCCTCTGGTTCGGCTGGTTCGGCTTTAATGGCGGCTCACTTAAGAGCGCCCATCCGGAACTGCTCGGCCTCGTCGTGACCAATACCGCGCTCGGCGGCGCAATGGGCGGGCTCGCCGCCATGCTGCTCACCCCGCTGATCTTCAAGAAGCCCGATCTGACCATGGCGATCAACGGCGTGCTCACCGGCCTCGTCGCGGTGACCGGCTGCGCCGACATCATTCTCCCGCACCACGCCATGATCGCCGGCGCGATCGGCGGCGTGATCGTGGTCATCGCCGTGCTGCTCCTCGACCGCCTGCGGATCGACGACCCGATCGGCGCGATTCCGGTCCATGCGTTCGGCGGACTCTGGGGCACGCTGGCTCCGGCCATTTTCGCGCAGGCCAACTGGAAATGGCAGACCCTCGGCGCACTGACGTACGCGTTCGCCGCAGTGATCTTCACCGTCGTCGTTTACGGTCTGCTCAAGATCACCGTCGGCATCCGCGCCAGCGCCGAGGCCGAGCGCACCGGCCTCGATATCAGCGAACACGGCCAGGAAGCCTACGCCGGCGACGTCGTCTCGGCGAGGTAACCGCACCCCGAACAACCATTCCCCATGACCGCTTCCGCCAAGAAATCGCTGCTCATCGGTGCCGCTGCCTTCGCCGTCACGGCCGCGGCCGGGTTCGGCCTCTTTCTGTCTGCATCGAAGCCGCCCGCCGCACTGACCGTGCGTCCCGGGGCGAGCCCCTATTATTCTGATTCGATCACGGTCGCGCCCGGCTCCGCACTGTTTTTCACCTGGGGCGTCACGCCCTCCCCCCGCGCCAAGGCCATCGCCCGTGGTGAAACCAGTGACTCCAAGGAGCGCTACGGTGACACCTACGCCCAGGCCCGCGCGCTCATGACGCAGCTCACCGAGGACCTGCGCGAGGCCGGTCTCTCGCTGCGCGACGTCGTCTCGGTCCGCGCCAACCTCGTGGCCGAGCCTGAACTCGACATGGCCGGCTGGAACAAGGCCTTCGGCGAATTTTTCGGCAACGCGACCAATCCGCACAAGCCGGTCCGCACCACGATCGGCATCTCACGACTCTTCCACCCGGACTACCTCGCCGAGGTGGAATTCGTGGCGGTGATTCCGCCGGGTCGTGGCCCGTTCACGGCCGGCTCGCGCTTCGAACGTCTCTACGATCGCCTGAACCGCGCCTCGACCAACGACAACGTGCGCAGCTTCGCTCGCCCCACTTGGGCGCTCAGCACGGGCAAAGCGATCAAGGGCGGCAGCGCGCTTTATTTCCAGTCGGCCATGATGCCCGACCCGATGATGCCCGCGATGGCAGCCATGCCGCTGGCTCGCCGCATGTACAAGGGCGACGTCCCCACCCAGGCCGAGCAGATCTTCAAGAAAAACGTCGCCGCGCTCAAGGAGGCCGACCTCACGCCCGGTGACGCCTTCTTCAGCCGCAACATCCTCTATCCAGACCCCAAGGCGGGCGGCCGCATGGACTTCGCCGGGTTCAACACCGCCTACCATGCCGTCTACAACAACCCCGAAAACCCCAATCGTCTCGCCCGCACGGTCATGTCGGCGCCGGGTTATGTGCAGCAAGGCCAGATGCTCACGATCGAGACCTACGCGGTCTATCCGGGTGATGTCTCCAAGAAGTTCGTCAAGGAAGACGGCACCGCGGTTCCGCTCCTCGCTTTCCGCGCGGATCCGAAAGCCACAGCCGCTTCCGGCGTCGCCACGTCACCCAACGCAGCCCTGACCTTCCTCAGCGGCATCGTGGCCGCGGAGCGCGGCGACGTGAAGAAGGAGGCCGCCGGCGCCTTCGCCACCGCCACCGAGCGCCTCGCGGCCGCGGGCGCGACGCTCGATCAGGTCGTGCAATTGCGCGTGTACGTGGTCGCCGGCACGAATGCTGTCACCGCCGCGAGCGACTTCGAGTCGGTCTACGCGGCGAGTTTCAAGGGCGACCACCGCCCCGCGCTGACCATTCTTCCCGTCAAGGCGCTCCCGCTGGAGGCCAAGGTCGAAGTCGAAATCCTCGCCGCGACCCTACCGTAAAGCAGCAAGCCGTTAACCACGAATGACACGAATTCACACGAATGGATTCGAGCCATCGAACCACTGATCAATCAACCACGGATGAACACGGATAGACACGGATTCAAACAACCGGATCCAGGATCCAATCCGTGTGCATCTGTGTTCATCCGTGGTTAAATTATCTGGTTCTGAATGGATCGG
>CAYWRG010000008.1:67451-95703 GCA_964460715.1 uncultured Opitutus sp.
TGGATGTCAGCCGCCGCCACCGCTTTC
Organism: uncultured Opitutus sp.; assembly: GCA_964460715.1. Lineage (GTDB taxonomy): Bacteria > Verrucomicrobiota > Verrucomicrobiia > Opitutales > Opitutaceae > CAMAXB01. The sequence goes on from CAYWRG010000008.1 coordinate 67,479, forward strand.
CGGGCAGCAATCTCGTCGGCGCTGAGCGCGGAGGTCGCGAAGGCGCCGTGGAGGTCATCAATCTGGGCGACGCGGCTGGCGCCGATCAGGACCGTGGTCACCTCGGGCCGGCGGAGAATCCACAGCACCGCGAGTTGCGCGAGCGTGTTGCCGCGGGCAACCGCGATCGCATTGAGCGCGCGGATCTTGTCGACCAGCTGTGAGGTGATGCCCTCCGCTTTGAGGAAGATGCTGCCCTTGCCCGCGCGGGAATCGGCTGGGATGCCGTCGACATAGCGATTGGTGAGCAGGCCTTGCGCGAGCGGCGAGAAGGGGATGCAGCCCGCCCCGACCTCGGCCAGCGCCGGCAGTAGCGCCGCCTCCGGGTCGCGGACGAACATGCTGTACTTGGGCTGGTGAATCAGGAGCGGGACCCCGAGATCCTTGAGGATCGCGGCGGCGCGACGCGTCTGTTCGGCGTTGTAATTCGAAAGCCCGGCATAAAGCGCCTTGCCGCTGCGCACGGCGTGGGCGAGCGCACCCATCGACTCCTCGAGGGGCGTATCGGGATCCGGGCGGTGGTGATAAAAGATGTCGACGTAATCAAGCCCCATGCGCTTCAGGCTCTGGTCGAGTGACGCGAGCAGGTTTTTGCGCGAACCCCATTCGCCATAGGGGCCGGGCCACATGCGGTAGCCGGCCTTGCTGGAGATGATGAGCTCGTCACGGTGGGCGGAGAAGTCCTCGCGCAACAGCCGGCCGAAATTGATCTCGGCCGAGCCGGGCGGCGGACCGTAGTTGTTCGCGAGATCGAAATGGGTGATGCCGAGATCAAACGACCGACGGAGCATGGCGCGCTGGTTCTCCAGCGGATCAACGCCGCCAAAGTTGTGCCAGAGGCCGAGAGCCAGACGGGGCAGCATCAGTCCGCTGCGACCGCAGCGGGCGTAGGGAATGGCCGAGTAGCGATCGGGCTGGGGTACGTAGGTCGTCATGATGATGAGCAGTCCAACCCGGAGAGCCGGCCGGAGTCAGCCGGATTCTTCGGCTCGCTCCGCGGACCATTTCGCGCTGGAATGAACGCATCATGACGATTCACGAACCCGAAGTGACAGATCTTTCCACCCCGAACGGTCCGATGCGGACCCATGTCTATCGTCCGACCGCGCCGGGCCGCTACCCCGGCATCCTGCTCTATTCGGAGATCTTCCAGGTCACCGCACCGATCCGCCGGACCGCGGCGTTTCTCGCCGGGCACGGCTTCATCGTCGCCGTGCCGGAGATCTATCACGAATTCCTGCCGCCCGGCGCTGTGCTCGCCTACGATCAGGCGGGCGCAGACCAAGGCAACGCGCTCAAGACGACCAAGGAGCTCGCGAGCTACGATGCCGACGCCCAGGCCGCTCTCGCCTATCTGGCCGCCCATCCCCAGGGCACGGGCCGCGTGGGCGTCATGGGCATCTGCATCGGCGGTCACCTCGCCTTTCGCGCCGCGATGAACACGGAAGTCGCGGCCACGGTCTGCTTCTACGCGACCGACATCCACAAGCGCGGGCTCGGCAAGGGCATGAACGACAACTCGCTCGATCGTATCGGCGAGATCAAGGGCGAGCTCATGATGATCTGGGGCCGGCAGGATCCGCATGTCCCCGGCGAGGGCCGGGCGAAGGTCTATGCCGCGCTCGTCGCGGCCGGAACGCATTTCACCTGGCACGAGTTCAACGGCGCGCACGCTTTTCTGCGCGACGAGGGCTACCGCTACGACGCCGAGCTCGCGCACCTGTGTCTGGGTCAGGCCGTGCAGCTCTTCCGCCGCAAGCTCGGCGAAGGCGACCTGCGCGCCGCCACGGGTGGCGCCGTCGAGACGAAGCACTGAAGTCGGCGACGTTTGTTGTAGCCGGGGTCGCTGACCCCGGTCCGATCGTCCATCTGCTCAAGCTCGGAACCGGCCTCAGCGAGGCCGGCGACATCACTGCAGCCGCACCGGCAGGCGCGCGATGCGGCCCGCGAGGTCACTGAAGAGTTCGCTCGTCTTCTGCTCGCCGGCGGGACCGGTCCGGATCGTGCGGCCGGGCAGGAAGTCATTCACAATCGCGCAGTGGTCACTGTTGACCATGATGCCGAGAAGTTCGCCCGTCTTGCTCAGGACCAGGTCACCGCGTGAGGGCGCGAAGTCGCCAAAGAGGCGGCGAACCAGGCGATTGTCCATCTTCACGTAGCGTGGATTGGTCGGGTCGAGCTTGAACGGCACCTCACCGTAGCCGGTGCCGCCGTTGGCAATGAGCAGTGCGTCGGGAAACTTGAAGGGATCGGCGGCGATCTCGTAGACCTTGGCTCCAAGCGCGGCGACCTGGCTGGGCTCCACCGGGACCGCGACCACGCGCGGGTCGATACCCAGGAAGTGGATCGCCGGGGCGGTCGTGCGGTACATGCCCTTCGAGAAGGTCACGTTGAGCGCGGTCCAGTCAGGGGCGAGCTCGCGGATCGCGAACGGGGTGTCGTCCACGTGGAGCAAGGCGTAGGTCGCCCTGCCGTCGGTGACGAGCACGGTGCGCGCATCGGAGGCCCGATTGAGCGGACCGAGCAGCGCCTGACGTACCGCGGCAAAGTTGGCCGACACGCGGTTGGCCACGAAGTCGCTGAAGAGCGTGTTGGCGTTGATCGGACGGTTGTCACGAATCTCCTTGGTCAGGTCGGCGGACTTCTCCGCGAGCTGGCCGACGCCCTGGGCCAGCGAAGCGTTGGCCTCCTGGACCTTCTGCCGCTCGATCCGCTCGTTCTCCGCCTGCTGGCGGAACGTCTCGGCGGTGTCGCGCAGCAGGCCCTTTTCCTGCTCGGCAACCTGCACGGCAACATTGAGCGACTCGATGCGCTGCCGGGCCTCGGCCTGCTGTTTTTCGAGGGTGGCCAGCTGATCGCGTTGACGCGCGGCCTCAGCCTCGCGCTGTTCGAGGTCGCGCTGGAGCTGCGCGAGGCGCTCCTTGGACATCGAGGCATCACGCGAGGCGGCCTCGACCTGCTGCGAGAGTGCGGCGGCGCTCTGGCGCGTCTGCTCGAGGGTGGAGGTCAGCTGGGTTCGCTCGCTCTGCAGCGCGGCGAGATTCTGCTCCCGCGCGGCCAGCGTCGAGGCGGTGGATTCAAGCTGCGAGGCCAGCTGCTCGCGCTGGGCGCGCTCATCCTCGAGCGAGAGCTGCATCAGCGCGACCATGTCCTGATCCGCGGTCCGCGCCCCGGGCGCGTTCTGCGCCGCCGCCGGGGTGGCGGCGGGACGTGCGGGCTCCGCCGTCTCCCAGCTGGTCAGGGCCAGCAGGTTGAGCAGGAGAAAGTCGCAGATGATGAGGAGCAGCGTCTTGTTCATGACGGACGCATCAGGCCGCCAGCGTGGCAGCGGCAGCCGTGGAGGTGGCCTGGCTTTCGATGATGAGCTTGTGCTTGAAGGGGCGGACGTGGCGGATCTTCACCAGTGCAACGCAGGTGATGCCGAAGAGATTGGACGAGTAGGCGGCGAGCAGGTTTGGCTCGATCACGCCGAGCACCTGCAGCACGAGCGCGGTGGCCGTGCCGCCGATGCCGATGTAGAGGCCGCCATCGAAGAGATTCTCCTCGTTCTCCATCAGCTTGAGTTTGACGAGCGGAGGCACGGGCTGGCGGGAGACTTCACTGATCTTGAGCAGACAAATGAAGTACATGCCGACCTGGAGGGCGGCGAAGAACGCGATCGAGATCAGGGTGGAGGTGTCCATGGAAACGGTGGTCGGGGTCGGTTGAGCGGAGGTCGTGTCGGCGATGCTGGCAAGGACAGGAACGACGAACTTGATCTGGTACTCGGAAATCGGGTCGGCCTTGAGCAGGAAGGGTTCGGTGCCGAGGATGAGCAAGGCTGCGGTCAGCAGGGAGAGGGCGCCTGCGGAGAAGCGCGGCAGGCGCACCAGATCATTCCGGGCAAAGAGCTTCCTTTCCAGACCGCGAAACAGGCAAAAGGCTCCCAGCAGAAATCCAAGGTACTTGGCGGCAAGGGTTCCGCGCGGGTGGAGCAAACCCAGCTCAGCCACCGCACCGAGGGCCGGACCCGACGTCCGGTTGACGGGGACCTGGCGGGAAAGCAGCTGGGCGGTGGCGCCGCGGCCGTGTCCCAGCGCGAGGCGAACGTCGTCCAGCCCGGCGCGACCGAAACGCAGGAGGTAGGCGGCCACCCGGTCGGCGGAATCCGAGAACAGCGCTGCCGTGTAGATGAGCGGCAGCTGTTCCGGATCCACGCGCCCGAGGTGGGCGAATTCCCCAACCGTCTTGGTGCTGTCGGTGCGGCGCAGAAGTTCGCCCAGCTGGATCCAGTCGAGACGCTGACCCAGCGAGAGCAGATCGAGGTAGAAGAGTTCCAGCGCGCCGAGGTCCTTCTCGACCGCGGCCTTGTCCGCGAGCCCGCGCAGCTCGCGCTGGAGCGGCGCGGAAAAATGTTCGCCCTGATACAACAGCGCGGTGAGCAGGATCACGGCGTCGAGCGACTGGCCGCCCGGGCGTTCCGCCGGCACGAAATGCGCGGTGCGATCAATCGACCGCGTCGCGAGCACAGCCTGCACACCTTGGGAGCGCGACGCGCTGAGAAAGCCGCGGAGTGCCGCGCGTGCTTCCGTCGTGATGAAAAAGGTCAGCACCGGCGTGCTCGCGGTGCGCCCCGTGTTCTCCGTGCGCTTGAAGAGCGGATCGAGAAAAGGATCCCAGCCACCCCACGGAATGAGTTCAGGCTGGCGGGCCGCTTCACGGGCAAGGCGTTCGCCGAGCGCGTCGGCCCGCCGGTTTTCAAGGAGACGCGCGGTCGCCAGGACCAGGCCGGCGGGACCGAGTTTTTCCTCGTCGACCAGTTGCTCGCCATAGGCCGCCACGTCGGGCGTTCCGCGGCCGGCGGCTGCCAGCAGGGACGGTGTGACCGCACCAAAATTGACCGGGATCAACCAGGCGGCAACGAGGGCGAGGAGGCCGGCGAGCAGCCAAGCGAAGGCCGGCAGCGTGGCCGGTCGATTCGTGGAGGCGTCGGTCATGGATCAATACTATCGAGTTGCGGGGGGCGGGAGGCAAACCCACCTTTGGGCAAACAGACAGACCGATGCCGCTAACGATTGTTCACTATAATGACCCGATCCTGCGCAAAAAAGGCGCCAAGGTCACTGCCTTCACCCCCGAACTCGCCGGCCTGGCGAACGGCATGGTCGAGTCCATGCACGAGGCCTGCGGGATCGGTCTGGCCGCCCAGCAGGTCGGCCTCGCGATGCAGCTCTGCGTGATCGATCTGACCGAAGCGAAGCGCGATTTCACGTGGGAGCTCGACGGCAAGAAGCCGCCGCTCGACCTGTGGATGCCTATGGCGCTGGTCAACCCAGTCATCACCGTCTTGCCCGGCCCTGAGGACGTGTACGAGGAGGGCTGCCTGTCGTTTCCCGAAATCCGCGGCGATGTGGTGCGGCCTGACGCCATCAGCGTGCGTTTTCAGGACCTCGACGGACATGAGCACGTGCTCGTGTGCAACGGGCTCCTTGCGCGGTGCATCCAGCACGAGGCCGATCATCTGAACGGTACGCTCTTCATCGATCACATGACGAAGAAGGTGCGCGCGGAGATCGAGCCGGCGGTCAAGGAACTCGCCAAGCGCACGCGCGAAGCCGCCAAGCCCAAGGCCTGAGTCCGCCCGCCCGTCCGCCATGTCGCGCAGCATCGCAACCCGCACGGGCGACGACGGCACCACCAGCCTCCTCTACGGACAGCGGGTGCCGAAGGACCATCCGCAGATCGAGACGGTCGGCACGTTCGACGAATTGAACGCGGCGATCGGCTTGGCCAAGGCCACGTGTCCGGACAGCGCGCGTCGCGCCGAGCTGGAGCGCACGCAAACCGAGTTGATCGCACTGATGGGCGAGATCGCCTGTGCGGAGGCGGATCAGGCGCGCTACCTCGCCTCGACCTTTGCGCGGCTCGAAGACGCGGCCCTTGCCCGCCTCGACGCCGCCGTGGCCGAGATCGAAGCCCAGGCCCCGAGTTTTGCCGGCTGGGCGACACCCGGCGCGAATGTGCATTCGGCCGCGCTGGAAGTCGCCCGCACCGTGGCGCGCCGGGCCGAGCGCCGGCTCTGTGCGCTGCCCGCACAGGGACGCTCGGTGCGACCGCTCCTCGTTCACTACACGAATCGCCTGGCGGATCTGCTCTGGCTGATGGCCCGGCAGGCCGAACAGGCCTAGCTCACTGCCCTGCTCCGCGTGGCCTCCGCTCCGGTCAGTCCGCCCTCTCCGTCTGCCGCGCCCGCGGCCGGACGCCGTCCGGAGTGGTGGTTTTTGCAGACCCTTGTCTTCGTGCTGGCCGCGCTCTACGTCGGCAGCCTCGATGCGCCGTTCGTGTTCGATGATCTGGATTCGATCCCAGGCAATCCCTCGATTCGCAGTCTGGGCACCGCCTTCGTGCCGCCTGGCGGGGGTGTGACGGTGCAGGGACGCCCAGTGCTCAATCTCAGCTTTGCGCTCAACCACGCCTTTACCGGACTATCGCCCTTTGGTTTTCGCCTGACCAATCTCGCGCTGCATGCCGGCGCCGCGCTCCTGCTATTCGGGATTGTGCGGCGAACACTCACCCGCCCCGCCCTGGCTGTCCGCTATGGCGACGCCGCGGCCCCGATCGCCGCCGCGATTGCACTGCTGTGGGCGGTGCATCCCCTGCAGACCGGCGCGGTCACCTACGTGGTGCAGCGCGCTGAGTCATTGATGGGCTTCTTCTATCTGCTCACGCTCTACGCCTTCATCCGCAGTCTGGAGGAAACCAACCGCCGCGGTTGGACGGCCCTCGCGATCGGCGCCTGCGTGTTGGGCATGGGCACCAAGGAAGTCATGGCCTCGGCCCCGGTCATCGTGGCGCTGTATGACCGCTTCTTTGTGGCTGCGAGCTGGCGCGAGGTGTGGAACCTGCGCCGCGGCACCCATCTCGCGCTCGCCTCGACCTGTTTTTTGCTCGCCGTGCTGATCCTGATTTCAAACCAGCGGGGCGGGACCGCGGCCGCCAGCATTGGCATGAGCATAGTTGATTTTTGGGCTACACAGCCACGCGCGATCATAACCTATCTCCAGCTCTCGCTCTGGCCGGCGCCACTGATCTTCGACTATGGCATGTGGCCTGTCGCCGGGGCGGGCGACGTTGTGCCACATGCTCTCGGGATACTCATGATCGTCGCGGCCACCGTCTGGGCCTGGCGACATCATCACCCTGCCGCATTTTGCGGCTTGTGGTTCTTCGCAGTGCTCGCCCCGACGTGCCTCGTTCCTATTCCCCGACAGACCGTCGCCGAGCACCGCATGTACCTCGCGCTCGCACCGCTCGTGATCGTGGCCGTGCTGCTGCTGTACCGCGGCCTGCGCAAGGCAGGGCTTGTGGCCGCACTGGTGCTCGCGATCGCCTTTGGCGCGGTGACGGTCGACCGCAACAACGACTTCCGTGATCCGCTCACCCTCTGGGCCGACACGGTCGCGAAGAAGCCCGACAATCCCTGGGCGCGCAACAACCTCGGGTTGGCGCTCGGCGAAGCGAAGCGTCACGCCGAGGCGCTGGCGCAGTATGAGGCGGCGCTCCGGATTCAGCCCATCGACCCAGTCTCCCACTTCAATGCCGGCCATGCGCTCGTATCCCTCGATCGCACGGCCGACGCGATCGCACGCTTTGCCGAGGCCGTGCGCCTGTCGCCGACCTACACCGACGCCCGCTACAATCTCGGCCTCCTCCTCCTGCAGGCCAATCGTCCGGCCGAGGCCGCCCGCGAACTCGCCGAGGTCGTGCGCGCCGAGCCCGCCCGCGCGGAGTTTCAGGCCAACTTCGGGCTGGCCCTCGCCCGCAGCGGCCAGCACGCCCCGGCCGAAACGGCACTGCGGACCGCGCTGCGGCTACGGCCGGATTATCCGGAAGCCGCCTACAATCTGGGCAGCCTGTACCTCCAGAACCGCCGCTGGGCCGATGCCGCGACCCAGTTCGAAGCCACAGTGAAGGCCGAGCCCACGCGCGCCCGTGCCCACGCCAACCTTGCGCTTGCCCACATCCAGCTCGGACGGATCGAGGACGCGATTACCGCCTTGCGCGAGGCCGCGCGGCTCGAACCCGAGAATGCGGAAACTCACGCGAATCTGGGTGCGCTTTACCTTCACTTGGGACGTACGGCCGAAGCCACCGCTGCCCTTAACGAGGCCCTGCGGCTCAACCCTGCCCATCCGGGAGCGCGGGAAAGCCTGCAGCGACTCCGCGCTCGGTAATCCTGATCCGACGCCCGCGAATCGCGGGCAGCCTCCGTGCGGTTCACCGACTCCGGGGTGACCTCAGAAAATCCTGTTCACCCCGGCCCGAGGGCCTAAGCTCAGCCGTCATGCTTCCTGCGGTTGTCATTATCCTGCTTACGGCCAGCTACCGGGTTCTTTCGGTCTATAACACCGAACTCGCGAATTTCTCGCCGCTGATGGCGCTGGCCTTCTGCGGGGCCATCTACCTGAAGCCACGCGGCTGGTGGGTGGTGCCGTTTGCCGCCCTGTTCGTGAGCGACCTCTGGATCAACCACATCTACCAGGCCGAGTATGGCTATGGCTACGGTTCGGTGCAAATGGCGGTCCGTATCGGCTGCTTTGCCGCCGCGCTGGGACTCGGCCTGCTCGTCGCGCAGCGCAAGTCCTGGCTCAACCTCGCCGCCGGCACGCTGGGTGGCGCCCTCCTCTTTTACCTCGCGACCAACACCGCATCCTGGGCCGGCGACCTCGCCTACGCCAAGACGGCGGCCGGCTGGTGGCAGGCGATGACGGTCGGACATCCCGAGTTTCCGCCGACGCTGTACTTCTTCCGCAATTCGCTCGTGAGCGACCTACTCTTCACCGGCGCTTTTGCGCTGGTGATGGAAGGCCGTGCGCTCAAGGCCGGGCAACCGAGCCTGCTGGCGCGCGCCTAGGTCGAAGCATAGGACAAACAGGACGGATAAGACGAATGGGACTCATGGATCGGAGACGATCCGTCCCCTCCGTCCCCTCGGTCCTATCTTCGGTTAAAGCAGGTCCGCCGCAAGTTCGGCCAGCTTGGAGCGTTCGCCCTTGCTGAGCTTCACGTGGGCGGAGAGGGCATGGCCCTTCATCCGGTTGTGGCAGTAGACCAGGCCGTTGCTCCGGGAGTCGACGTAGGGGTTGTCGATCTGCGCCGGGTCACCGATCAGGACGATCTTGGAACCCTCGGAAATGCGGGTGATGACCGTCTTGACCTCATGCGGCGTGAGCTGCTGGGCCTCGTCGAGGATGAAGAAGCGGCGGGCAATGGAACGACCGCGGATGAAGCAGAGCGCCTCGACCTCGACCAATCCGCTGCGGATCAGGCGTTCGTAGGGCTTGATCGGCGGCGCGGAGGACGGGCCCGAGTGCGAAACCGACGGATGCGGAGCCGCCGAGAGCGACATCTCCTGGTGCTGCTTCTTGTGCTTCTTCTTCGACACCTTCTTGGAGGCAAACTGGGGCTCCTTCGGTGGCTTGGACGGGATCAGCACCTCGAGTGCATCGAAATACGGCTGCAGCCAGGGCTTCATCTTCTCGTCGAGCGAACCCGGGAGAAAGCCGATGTCCTTGCCGAGTGCGATGACCGGGCGGGAAATCGAGACCCCATCGTAGCGCGACTGATCGTCCTGCGTCTGGTGCAGCGCGCAGGCGATCGAGATCAGGGTCTTGCCGGTGCCGGCCTTGCCGAAGCACGTGATGAGCGAGATCGAATCGTCGAGCAGCGCGTCCATGAAGAACTGCTGTTCGAGGTTGCGCGCCCGGATGGCGATGCCGCCCGGCGCCTTGACGAATTCAGGGATGTGCAGGCGGCGGACGACACCTTCGCCGTAGAAGCGGGCGGGCATCGTCTTGCCCTCGTCGGAACGGAGCAGGACGTACTCGTTGAGGTAGAGGCCGGCCGATGAATCACGACCGATGTCAAACTCGCCCTCGGAGCAGAAACGCTGGAGCTCGTAGACGGTGACCGGAATCTCGCGGTACCCCATCTCCTCGGGCGCCTCGGGGACCTTGTCGTTGAGGTAGTCCTCGGACTCGAGTCCAAGCGCGCGCGCCTTGAGCTGCACGTTGACGTCCTTGGTGACAAGGATGGTCGGCGGCGAGTACTGCTCCTGGACAAAGAGGGCTGAGGCGATGATCCGGTTGTCCTTCTTGGTGAGATCCGGGAGGATCGCACGCAGCCGGGTCATCGCGGGGGACGTCCGGCCGACATCGGTCAGGTAAGGATTGATGATGATCGAGAGCGTGCCGCCATTGGGGAGCTCCACGCCCTCGTGCATCGACCGCGAATCCGGCAGGAGCTCCTGGAGGATGCGATGGACCCGACGAGCGTTGCGCCCACGTTCGGTATTCTGCTCGGATTTGATCGAGTCCAGTTCTTCCAATACCTCGACGGGGATCGCCAAGTTATTCTCCTCGAACTTGTAGATCGAGTGAGGGTCGTGAAGAAGGACGTTGGTGTCCAAGACGAAGGTTTTCACCTTCGCAGAGACCTTGAGCCGCGATTTTGGGGCGATCGCCCCGCTCAGGTGTTCCATCGTGTGGATATCTTGTGAATAACCCTGCACAGGGCGTGCCAATTGTAAATGCGGGATTTGCAAAAAGGACGGAATGTTTCGTGTCCGTCACCGCACCAAGGATCGCGCGAGCGCGCTCGGGTTTCCAGCCGCCGGCCAAAAAGAAAGCGGGCCGACTACCCCTAGTCGGCCCGCCCGTGTCTTACTTACTTAGTTACCCCAAATTTCCCGCTAAGCGGGAAAAGTGTTAACCAGAACCAACAAGTAAGACGCGGGACTTCGCAAAACGTTGCAAAATACCCAAATAAAATCGCTAGGCACTCACAATGAAGGAGATCCACCTTCCCGTCGCACAGGAGATTTTGGCTTGGGCGGCACCCAGAGACGGAGCAAAAGCTCGGCGAGATTGCGCATGCTGGTGCGCTGCAGTCCCTCGTGGCGCACCCGGTCCTTGAACGGCGCAGCCACCGCGGCGCGCTCCTCGTAATAGGCCCAGAGTGCGTCGGCCAGACTCGAGGACGCCGCATGCGCATCCGGCAGTCGGCCGGCGGCCTTCGCCTTGTCCATCCAGTAGCTTTTTTCCTCAGGATTGGCCTGGAGGTAGTCGAATACCAGTTGCTCGCTCCGATTCAGACTCATGGTGGGCACCAAACGGTGGACGCACGGTCTATGAAAACAACCGCAAAGCCGGGTTCCAGCCCGGCATTGCAATTTCAACCCATCCTGCTAGCTCTCAATTAATCCCCTACTCTCCATGTGGCAAAAGCTTAAAGAACAACTTCCCGCCGTGATCATCACGCTGCTCGCGATAGGCGGCGGCGCGTATTGGTTGCACACGAAGACCGTCTCCCAAATGGCCGCCAGCCAGCAGGCCGAAATCGCCGCGCTGCGCGAGCAGACGAATGCCGAGATGAAGGCGAACGCCGAGGAGACGCGCCGCCAGATCGACGCGGTCAACACGCTGCTCAAGGACGCGATCGAGAAGCGCGCGGCCGATGCGTTCATGACCGACGAGGAGATCGCGAAGCTCAACGCCGAGAAGGTCGACGAGCTCGCCACCGCCATTGCCACGAAGATCCAGCCCTACAATCCGCTGCCCAAGACGCCCGAAGAGGCCGAGAAGCAGCAGAACGAGCAGGTCGACAAGGTTTCCACCCGCATGGCCGAGCGCATCCAGCCGATCCTGGCCCAGATGGCTTCCGACCAGAACCTCACCCGCGAGTCCATTGTGGGCTACAGCGAGAAGATCTCCGATCAGATCAGCGTCGTGCTCACCAGCGAGCTCGCCCGCAATCAGCAGCTCAACAACAACCTCGTCGAGACGCAGGCCGTGGCCCGCGACTCACTCGGCCTGTCGCAGGAGTTGACCGCCCTCTACCTCGCCTCGTTCAAGGATCAGGGCATCCTGACCCGCATCCTCACGCTGCCCGCCAACGTGATCAAGGACGCCTCCCAGCTCAGCATCGTCAACAGCACCGAGCGCAAGGCCAAGGAAGAGCAGCTCATCGCCAAGCTGGCTGAGATCCAGAAGCGCCTTGAGATCATCCAGGCCGCCGCCCCGGCTCAATAAGTTCCGCGTCCAACGCGATTCCCTTTCAAGCTACGCGCTCAGCCGCGTAGCTTTTTTATTTTCATCGCCCGCCTTTCCGGTTTCTCCCGTAGCCATGCAACGTCGCTCCGCCCTCCGCCTCCTCCTTGTCCTCGTCGCCAGCCTCGCCCTCGCCGGCTGCGGCCAACGCGAAACCGCCGTCGAGTCCGGCAACCGCGAACAAATGATCCACTTTGGCAACCTCGGGGAACCGTCGGACCTTGATCCCCAACTCGTCGCCACCCAGCAGGACTTCCAGATCATCCTGAATCTGGTTGAGGGTCTGACGGCGTACGATCCCGTCGATGCGCATCCGGTCCCGGGCGTCGCCGAGCGCTGGGAGACATCCCCCGACGGCCTCACCTGGACCTTCCATCTCCGCGCCAACGCGGTCTGGTCGAATGGCGATCCCGTCACCGCGCACGACTTTGTGTGGTCGTACCAGCGCATGCTTTCGCCCGGGCTCGGTTCCGAGTATTCCTACCTGCTCCATGCCCTCGCCCGCGGTGCCGACTACCACCAGGGAACGCTGACCGATTTCAGCCAAGTCGGCGTCAAGGCTCTCGATGCCCGTACGTTGGTGCTCACGCTCGACCACCCGGTGCCCTATCTCCCCGGATTGCTCGCTCACTCCGCCTGGTACCCGGTCCACCGACCGACGATTGAAAAATTCGGCCGCATGGACCAGCGCGGCACGCTCTGGACACGACCGGGCAATTTCGTGGGCAATGGCGCCTTTGTGCTCAAGGAATGGAAGCCCAATCAGGTCATCGTGATCGCCAAGAGTCCCACCTACTGGGATCGCGACAAGGTCCGCCTCAAGGAGGCCCACATCTACCCCATTGAGAGTTCCACGACCGAGGAAGCCTCGTTTCGATCCGGCCAGCTCCACGTCACCGCCCAGATTCCCCAAGGCAAGATTGCCGTCTACAAGCAGGAAAACCCCCAATTCCTCCAGCAGGAGACCAATCTCGCGACGTACTTCTATCGCTTCAACGTCAACAAGCCGCCTTTGAACGACGTGCGCGTCCGCCGCGCACTTTCCATGGCGATCGACCGCAAGGCCATCGTCGAGCGCGTCGCGCAAGGTGGCCAGCCTCCGGCCTTCACCCTCACGCCACCCAACACCGGCGGCTACACCGCACCCGCCGCACTGAGCGAGGACGTCGAAGCCGCCCGAAAACTTCTGGCCGAGGCCGGCTTTCCCAACGGAGCGGGTTTTCCCAAGATGGAAATCCTCTACAACACAACCGAGGGCCACCGCATGATCGCCGAGGCCATCCAGCAGATGTGGCGGCGCAACCTCAACCTCGACATCGGCCTCTACAATCAGGAGGCCAAGGTCTGGTCCGACACCATGCGGCAGATGGACTACCAAATCGCCCGGTTCGCCTGGGTCGGCGACTACCTCGACGCGAGCACCTTCCTTGACCTGATAACCTCGACGAGCGGCAACAATCAGACCGGCTGGAGCAACCCCACGTACGACCGTCTGGTCGATGAGGCCCGCCGCACCCTCGACCAAGGCAAGCGCTTCGATCTCTACCGCGAGGCCGAACTCATCCTGATGAACGAGTCGCCCATCATGCCGATCTACTTCTACACCCGCAATAATCTGCGCCTGCCTTCGGTGAAGGGTTGGTACGGCAATCTGCTGGATCTGCACCCCCTGAAGCACGTCTGGCTCGAGCCCTGAGGCCGGGCTCGATCCGCAGTTGATCTAACCGGGTTCGTCGCTCCCGATCGTTCGAGATTTTTTCCGTCGTCCGCGCCGGATCGGGTTCATCGCGCCCAGCTCGATCCCGCCACGCCCGCAAAATGCAGCCGTGCCGCAAACCCGAGCTTGCATATTGCAATACCCGGTTACGCCAAATCAGGCCGGGATAATTCACATCTCGTTATATTATAGTTATTTAAGAACACAAAGGCCGAACTGGCATGGGATGGGGTAGATGGGAGGGCGTTCGATCGTTCCAACCCTTCAACCCAACATCCACATGACCACGAATGCCCGTTCCTCCCATCCGGTTTCGTCCCTTGAGTCCTCGAAGTTGAAGACCCCGTCGTTTCCGGTTTCAGAAGCGACCAAGGCAGAAGCGCAGGCGGATGCCCTCCTCGTCCAGCGCTTCAACAGCGGTGATGAATCCGCCTTCGTTGAAATGATGCGCCGCTACCACGGCCGGATCTACGGCCTCGCCCACAACCTTCTGCGCAACAGCGCTGACGCCGAGGAGATCACGCAGGACACCTTCATCCGTGCGCACCGCAACCTGGCCAAGTTCCGCGGCGACTGCTCGCTCGCGACCTGGCTCTACCGTATCGCCCTCAACCTGTCGCGCAACCGCTACTGGTACTTCTTCCGCCGCCGCCGTCAGGACTCGATCTCGCTCGAGGGCGCCATCTCCAGCGAATCCGACGCCACCTTCGCGGATTTCATTCCCGATGCGACGGCGAACCCAGTGCAGGAATCGGTCACGTCCGAATTCGCCGAGCTCATTTCCAAGTGCATGAGCCAGCTCGACGCCCGCCACCTCGAGATCCTCACCATGCGCAACGTGCTCAGCCTCTCCTACGGTGAGATCGCAAAGTCGCTCCACATCAACGTTGGCACCGTGAAGAGCCGCATCGCCCGCGCCCGCGAAAACCTGCGCGAGCTCCTCTCGCAGGCCGCGCCGGAATTCGGCGAGGACAGTGCACCGGGCGACTTCTTCGAGTCGGCCCGTCCGACCTACGGCTGCCATCAGGCCGCGTTCGCCTGAACCGGTTGATCGTCCGTCCGCCTCCCGCCCCGTCCGTGCCCCGCACGGACGGGGCTTCTTTTGCTTGGATCGCCCCGCCCGGATGCTCCAAATCATCCGCGTGCCGACGACCGCTCCGCTGTCCGTTTCCGCCGAAGCCGCCCGCCGCTTTCAATTGCGCGCGCTGGGACTCGTCACACCGCACGCCTCGATCGCCGACGCACTCGCGCATCACGGCTATGTGCAGATTGATCCGATCAACATCTGCGGACGCATGCAGGATCACATCCTGCGCAACCGCGTCCAGGGCTACAACGAGGGCGACCTGATGCGCTACCTGCACGGGGCCGACGGCACGCCGCTGCCGGCGGCCGCGCGCGGCGCTTTCGAGCACCACCTGCCGTCAACCGGCATCCTTGTCGCCCTCGAGCGCACGGCCTGGCCCCACCTCCTCGCCGCCATGCGCGCCCGCACCCGGCACGCCGGCGCGTGGTCCGGCCGCCTGTCGCCGCGCGAAAAGGAACTGGCCGCGCGCATCCTCGCAGAAATCGCCACCCGCGGTCCCGTCGGCTCCAATGTCGTGGCCGACGAGCGTCGCGCCCGCAAAGTCTGGGGCAGTGCCACGCTCGTGAAGTCGACGATGCAGAAACTGTTCTTCCACGGACGCCTCCTCATCGCCGGACGCGACCGCGGGCGCCGGCTCTACGATCTGCCCGAACGCGTGCTGCCGGAAACGGTTCTGGGCGCAGCCGAACCCGACGCCGACGAGACCCAGCGCTGGGAAATTCTCCTGCGCCTGCGTCAGCGGCGGCTCGTAAGCCTCAAGCGCGGCGAGCACGCCTACGTCGAGGATCTCGTTCAGCCGGTAAAGATCGGCGACCTCCCCACCCTGCACGTCCTTAAAGCCGACCTGCCACTCCTCATCTCGGAAATCGAAAATCGAAATTCAAAATTCGAAAATGGATCGTCCGTGCGTCTTCTCGCCCCGCTCGATCCTCTGATCTACGATCGCGCGCTCACCCGCCGGCTCTGGGATTTCGACTACACCTGGGAGGTCTACACCCCGCCCGCCAAGCGCAAGCGCGGCTATTACGCGCTGCCGGCGCTGGCCGGCGAAGCCTTGGTCGGCCATGTCGATCCCAAGGCAAATCGCGAGAGTGGACGCCTGCAGGTGGTCGGACGTCGTCTACGCCGCGGGCACCAAATCACCGACGCCGTACGCACCCTCGCCCGCTTCCTTGGACTGCGCTGACGCTGGTCTGACTCGCAACATCCCGACCCGAGCCACGGAAATCGCGCAGAGACGCAGAGCTTCAAACACGATCCACGTTTCGGGTCGTTTTCTCTGCGTCTCTGCGCCTCTGCGCGACTTCTGGATTGGATCGATTGAGTCCAACGCTCGCCTGCAGCCCTAGCCGCCGAACAGATCCATCTGCTCCGGTCCCGTCACCCTGGGCGCGCGCTCGACCGGCCAGATCGGCGGAGGCGGCACCCGCGGCTCGATCTCATGCAGGATGGATTGGAACAACCGCGCGAGCGCCGGCGCATAGGTATCGTCAGGATGATGCACAAAAAAATGCGGCGTGCGGCCCTCTCCGATCCAGCGCGCCAGCACGGACGCCCATTCCCGGAACGCCGCCGCGTTGACCTCGACAACCGGATCACCAACAAAGCGCACAAAGGGTCGCGGTCCCGTCGCCGTGAAACGCACCGGCACCCGCGGCTTCCGGCGCTGCGCGTCGAGGACCGCCTCGTCCTTTGTCTTCGCCGCAAAGATTCCGCGCGTGTCAAAAATCACCCGGTCAATCCCTCGCTCGTTCAGCAAGGTATCCAACGCCTGCTCCTTCCTGCCCTGATCGAAAAAATCCGGATGCCGAACCTCCACTGCATACGTGAAATTCTGGGGCAGCGTGCCCAGGTACGCAGCCAGCACCGGCAGCCGGTTCGCGCCGAATCCGCTCGGCAATTGGAGGAAGAACGGGCCCAGGCGGCCCTCCAGCGGAGCCAGGCGCTCAAAAAACCGTGCCGTCGCCGTCTCTGCTCCGACCAGCTGCAGGTCGTGGGAGATCTCGCGGCTCAACTTGAAACAGAAACGAAAGCCCTCGGGCGCTTCGCCCGCCCAGCGCTTCACCGTCTCGGCCGAGGGCAGGCCGTAGAACGTCGCATTGCCCTCCGTCGCCGCAAAGACCGATGCGTACTGAGGGAGAAAATCCTCCCGCCGCGCATCGACGGTGAAAAACGACCCGACCCAAGGCGCATGCGCCCAGGCGGGACACCCGATGAGACAAAGCGGGCTCATGCCAGGAAAAAGGGACGAGAACACATCGCGTTCACTCCAGCTTCCTCACCCCGCCCTTTCTGGCAAACCTCGTGTCACGCAATACGTGACACTTTCCCCGGCGCGAACCGAGCCAGTGTCACGTATTGCGTGACACGAGGCTAGGTAAGACCCGGGCTTGCCCTGCGGGGCGGAGGCGGTTCCATGCGGGCGATGGCGACAAGCGAAGACCTGTTGGTGCGGCTCGACGAGGAGCGGCGTTCGCTCGATGAAGCGGGATTTATCCGCGAAGCGGATCCCCGGGTGACGCGGCACATCTCGCGTCACCGCCGGTTTGGCTTCGTGACCTGGTCCGCCCTGCCCGCAGCGGACCTCACCGCGGCGATCGAGCGTGAGATCACTTTCTTCAAGCCCTACGTGGACCAGTTTGAATGGAAAACCTACGACCATGATGGTCCACCCGGGCTCACCGACGCACTCGTCCGCGCCGGCTTCGCGGCTGGCGAACCTGAAACGGCGATGATCGCCGATTCCGCCACTGTGGCGGCCCTGCCGCTGACGCTGCCGGAAGGCATCGTCGTCCGCAAAGCGAAGACATCCGCCGACCTCGCCGACGTCGTGGCCATCGAAAACGCCGTCTGGAACGACGACCGCAGCTCGCTGGCGGAGGAACTTGGCGCCGAACTTCGGGCCAATCCGGACCGCCTCCACCTCTACATCGCAGCCCATGCCGGCACGCCCGTCTCCTGTTCATGGGTCCGGCTCAATCGCGGCAGCGCGTTCGCCGGACTCTGGGGTGGCTCTACCCTCGCCGCCTGGCGCGGGCGTGGGATTTACCGCCACCTCCTCATCCGTCGCGCCCGCGATACCGTTGCGGCGGGTTACCCCACGCTGTATGTGGACGCCAGTCCCGACAGCCGCCCGATCCTCGAACGCAACGGCTTCACCCGCCTGACAGGCACCCGGCCTTACGTGTACACATACAGGTAAATCGGTGAATCTGCGGCTTGCCGCCGGCCCGTTGTACGCCTGACTCGCGCCGTGACCGACGACCTGCTCATCACGCTCAAGACAACGTTTGGCTATGACGCCTTCCGTCCGCTCCAGCGCGACATCATTGAGGCGTCACTCGCGGGCCAGGACGTGTTCGCGCTCCTGCCAACCGGAGGCGGAAAATCGCTCTGCTTCCAGCTGCCCGCCCTCGTCCGGCCCGGTCTGACCGTCGTCGTCTCGCCCCTCATCGCCCTGATGAAGGATCAGGTCGACCAGCTCCAGGCGGCCGGCGTGGCCGCGACCTACCTCAACTCATCGCTCACCGCCGCCGAGGCCCGCTCGCGTCTCGCCGGATTGCACCGCAACGAATGGCGTCTGCTCTACGTCGCGCCAGAGCGCCTGATGCTCGACAACTGGCAGGAGAACCTGAAGGCGTGGAACGTCGCCGCGATCGCGATCGACGAGGCACATTGCGTCTCGGAATGGGGCCACGACTTCCGCCCTGAGTACCGCCAGATCGCCAAGCTGCGGGAGCTGTTGCCCGAAATTCCCGTGATGGCACTCACTGCGACCGCGACCGAGCGTGTCCGCACCGACGTGATCAAGCACCTGAAGCTGCGCGATCCGCAGATCTACGTCGCCAGCTTCAACCGCCCCAACCTCACCTACCGCGTCACGCCCAAGGATCAGCCGGCGAAGCAGATCATGGAGTTCGTGAAGCGCCGCGAGCACGAGAGCGGCATCGTCTACTGCGCCACCCGCGCCACGGCCGACCGCACCGCTGAGGCACTCGCGGTCCGCGGGCTGCCGGCCCGCGCCTACCACGCCGGACTCGACGCCGAGGAGCGCGCGCGCAACCAGGAGCTCTTCCTGCGCGACGAGGTCCGCATCATGTGCGCGACCATCGCTTTCGGCATGGGCATCAACAAGCCCAACGTCCGCTGGGTCATTCACTACGACCTGCCCAAGAACATCGAGGGCTACTACCAGGAGACGGGCCGCGCCGGGCGTGACGGCCTGCCCGGAGATTGCCTGCTGCTGTTCAGTGCGGGCGATGCGGCCAAGCAGACACACTTCATCGACGAGATGACGAACGAGCACGAGCGCAACGTGGCGCGGGCGCAGCTCCGCAAGATGACCCACTACGGAGAAAGCGCGGGCTGCCGGCGGGCGGAACTGCTGGCCTATTTCGGCGAGAGCTTTCCGCTGGATAACTGCGGTGCCTGCGACAACTGCCTCGAGCCACGCGAGACCTATGACGGCACGCTCGCGGCACAGAAATTCCTGTCCTGCGTCTACCGCATCCGCCAGGCCAGCCGCTTCGGCTGCGGCGCCAATCACGTCATTGAGGTCCTGACCGGCGCCGACACCGACAAGATCCGGCGCTGGGGCCATGACCAGCTTTCCACCTACGGGATCGGCAAGGAGTTGGGCCGCCCGCAGTGGGCGGCGGTGGGCCGCGAGCTCATGCGACTCGGCTATCTCGCGCAGTCGGAAGGCGAGTACCCCACGCTCGAGCTGACCGCCGAAGGCATTGAGATCCTGCGTTCACGGGCGCCGATCACGCTGACCAAGCCGCTCGATCTGCCCAAGGCACGCCGCGTAGTCCGCCGCGAGGGCGAGATCGCCTGCGACGAGATTCTCTTCGACCGTCTGCGTACCCTGCGCAAGCGGCTCGCCGACGAACGCAAGGTTCCGGCCTACGTTATCTTTGGCGACGCCACCCTGCGTCAGATGGCGCGCGAATACCCCGACCACGAGAGCCGCATGGAAGGCGTCTTTGGCATGGGAGAGAAGAAGCGTGCCGAATTCGGCGCGACGTTCGCCGCCGCCATCGCGGAGTTTCTCACGACCAATCCGCGGATGACATTCAACGACTGAAGCAGATCACCGGGCCCACGCGGGAACGAGATCGAACTGCAGATCGAAGACCCACGGTCCGAGGAGCATGACCAGGCCGAGGATGATCAAGAGCAGGATCACGTTCAGCCACCAACCCGCCCGCACCATCTCCGGCAGCGTGATCAGCCCGCTGCCAAACACGATCGCGTTGGGCGGCGTGCCCACGGGCATCATGTAGGAACAGTTGGCGGCCAGGGCCGTGGGAATCGCGAGGTAGAGCGGATTCTGCCCTAGGCTCAGCGCAATCGCCGCCACCACCGGCAGGAAGGTGGCCGCCGTGGCCGTGTTGCTGGTCAGTTCGGTCAGCAGCAGAATGCCGAAGCAGATCATCGCCATCATCGCGAGGAAGGGCACGCCCTCGAGTCCGCTGAAGACCTGCCCCATGTACCGGGCCAGCCCATGACGTTCAATCGCGGCGGCCAGACTCAGCCCGCCGCCAAAGAGCAGGATCACATCCCAGGGCAGGCCCTTGGCCGATTCCCAGTTCATCACAAACTCGCCGCGCCGGAGATCGACCGGAATGAGGAAGAGCGCGATCGCCCCAATCATGCCAATGGTGGTGTCACTGATCAGCGGAATGAGACGTGCCACGAAGGGCTGGAAGATCCAGGCCAGAGCCGTCAGCACAAAGACCAGCGCGACCGCCCGCTCGCCCCGCGAGAAGGCCCCGAGCTGGCTCTTTTCCTGCCGCAGCAGGGCGGCCAGTCCCGGGACATCCGCGTACTCCAGCTTGAACGATACCCGTGTCAGCACAACGTAGACGGCGACCAGCCCCACCAGCGCCACCGGGACGCCGATCAGCATCCATTGACCAAAGCCGATCGTCACCTGATACGTGCTCTCCATGTACGCGGCGAGCAGCGCGTTGGGCGGCGTACCAATCAGTGTGGCCATGCCGCCGGTGGTGCAACCATACGCAACGGCCAGCAGCAGCGCCGTGCTGAAGGCGCGCATCGCACTCTGGCTGCGTTCGCTTTCGGGAATCAGCCGGATGACGGACAACGCAATGGGCAGCATCATGAGCGCAGTCGCGGTGTTGCTCACCCACATGCTGAGAAAGGCCGACGCGATCAGGAAGCCCGCGATGATGCGCTTCGGCTTCACACCGATGAAGGAAATCAGATTGATCGCGATGCGGCGGTGCAGATTCCATCGCTCCATCGCGAGCGCGATGAGAAACCCGGCGAGAAAAAGATAGATGATCGGGTTGGCATACGGCGCCGAGCTGTCGCGAATGTTGCCCAGACCCAGGAGGGGAAACAGCGCCAGGGGCAGCAGGGCCGTCGCCGGGATCGGCATCGCCTCGGCAATCCAGAAGACCGCCATGAGCCCGGCGACGCCGGCCGTTCGCCAACCTTCCACGCTCAAACCAGCCGGGGGTGGGAACAACAGCGTGATGACCACCAGGAGCGGCCCCAGAATCCAGCCCGTGATTTGACGCGTGCCCGGTCCAGCAGGCAAACCGAGAGAAGTCGATCGCGGGGTCGGCGTCAGGTCACTCATGCCCTCACCATGGCCGCCCCCAAGGACGCGCCAAGGCAAAATCCCCCGCCCGAACCGCGAGATCCGGACGGGGCAGCCCCATCGGGGTCAGAAAGCCCACTCGACACCGGCGTACACGCCGGTGCCGGGTTGCGGGTAGCCGTGGACCTGCTCGTAGGCCTCGTCAAAGAGGTTCTCAACGCGCGCCTTCACCGAGAGACGCTCGTTGATCTGGTAGGCGCCATAAATCCGGACCACGGTATAATCCTCGCCGTCGATGGCCGCAAAGGTCGACGCATGCACGTCCTTGCGATCCGCCACCCAGCTCAGGCCCGCGCCAGCGCTGAAGCCGCGGCCGAAATCATGCCAGACATCGGCGCTCGCGCTGTTGCGCGGACGGCGCAGCAGGCGCGTGTCCGTGCTGAGATTGTCCGCTTCGAGATAGGTGTAGGCCAGACGCGTCTCGATCGCACCGAGCAAGGTGGCCTGGAGCGCAACCTCAAGACCCCGCGTGCGGGCACGCTGGATATTGACCACACTCGTAAAGTCCGGGGAGCTCGCGATCAGGTCGCGGAAACGCGTGTCGAACCACGTGACGCCGAGCGTGCCGCGGCGGTTCGCGAAGTAGACATCGAAGCCCGCATCCCAGCCGCGCGCCTCCTCCGGATCGAGATCCGGATTGCCGCGGTAGAACGCGCTCTCGCCGTAGAGATCGAGGAAGCTCGGCGCGCGGAACGCCGTGCCGTAGCTCGCGCGCAGCTTGAAGCGGTCGGGCATCGACAGCCAGGCGGCGGTGACGCGGCCGGTCGTGGCGCGACCAAAGGTGTCGTGGTCGTCGCTGCGCAGGCCAGCGGTGAGGAAGACATTGTCCACCGGGGTGAACTCATCCTGCACAAAGAACGCGAGCAGGCCCTGCTTCTTGTTGATCGCACCGAACCCGGTGTTGCGGGTGTGGTTGGCCTCGGCGGTGAGGCCGCCTGTCACGCGATGGCGCTCAAGACCAGAGTAGGTCGTCTGCCAGTCGAGGACGGCGCGGCGATTCGTCACCACGGTGACGGATGTCGCGCGGCCCGCGCGCGGGCTTTCCGCGACGAAGCGGCGGTCCTGACCGCCGAGCGTGACCTTGGAATCCCAGCCGGCGGCCGGCTTGAACTCGACGAAGGCGGTCGCGAGCCAGTTGCTCTCGCGCTCCTCGTTGTCGGGATCGTTGGTGAAGCGGGAGCCGGGCGAGCCGTAGACACCACGGAAGCCGCGCACGGTCGCGCCGACGGCGAGCCCCTCGCGCACGGTGCGGTCCACGCGCAGCGTCAGGTTGCCGCTGTCGAACGCATTGTTCACGCGCTCATTGTCGGTGTGCCCGCCCTGCAGCGAGGCCACGTAACCCCAGCCGGCGTGCTCCCCCTGCGCCGAGATCGCGCCCTGGACGGTGCCAAAGGAACCCGCCTCGATCGCGATGCGGCCGGACGGCGCGCCCGAGCCGCGTTCGGCGCGGAGGGCGATGACACCCCCGACGGCCTCACCGCCGTAGAGCGTGCTCTGCGGACCGTGCGAAACCTCGAGGCTGTCGCAAAAGCTCACGCACGAGCCACCGAGGAAGAGCTGGTAGTCGGTGTTCGGGTCGTTGAGGCGGATGCCATCAACGAGGAACAGCGTCTGGTTGGAATTGGCGCCGCGCAGGAAGATCGACGTGATGCCGCCGGGCGCGCCGGAAGCGAAGAGCGGCGCGCCGGGCACGATCCCAAGCGCACCCGCGAGCGAACTGACCTGCCGCGGGGCGTGGTCCTCCGCGGTGTTGACGTCGACCGGGGAGCCGACGGCTCCGGGCGCGAGCGGGGTCCGCGTCGCCGTGAGGACGTACGGATCCAGGGATTGAACAGGCGCCTGCGCGCGTAGGAATCCAAACGGCGCCGCGAGGACGGCGCACGCCAGATAAAGGCAGCCCGAGGAACGGGCCGGTGTTTTGGTCTGCATGATGACTGGCTGACTAACGGGGCAAGAGCAGCCCGCCTGACCGTATCCGGCCAGGCATGACCTCTCTCACGCTTCATTTTTGCGATGAAGAGAAACGACCGGCGCGCGCAAAAGTTCCGCGCCGGACGCGTGAGCACCCCAAGGTCGGATATTCGGACTCCGCATTTATCGCGCACTTCGTGCGCGAAATCCTCAATCCAAAGCGGCTAAATCCTAACTCAACCTCAGCAGAGCCTCGGTGTTCGGTTAGGAATTAGGATTTGAATCTTTAGGATTTCGCGAAAGCGCGCAGCCTCCCCCCTCGCCTTCACTCCCGGCCGGAGCCGGAAATTGACTTTGGGCCTGCGTTCGCGGCGCAGGCTGTGGGTTTGGATGGATGCGATACCGCAGCGCAACTGTGGCCGGATCTCACGGCCTTCCCCGATTCCTGAGATGAGCAAAGAACAGCGAAAGGTGTCCCGTCACCCAGACCGCTCTCCGCCGCCGACGCAACGCCACCCTTCGGCAGCATTGCTTCGGACGCCATCGCGCGGTCTGGTAGGACAGAACGATGACAAACATACATATCAACATATCTGCATGTAAAGATATGTTTCTTGCATCCTCGCTTTTCCCTCCCATCATTGGAGCCTGAAACGCTCTCCCGCCATGCCTTCCTCGCCCGTCGAATCCCCGTCCTATACCGCCCTCCGCCAACTCTTTGCCGAGCGCATTGCCGTGCTCGACGGGGCGATGGGCTCGATGGTGCAGACGTACCAGCTGACCGAAGCCGATTTCCGCTCGAAGCGGTTCGCCGATTTCCCGCACGATTTGAAGGGCAACAACGACCTGCTCTGCCTGACCAAGCCCGAGGTGATCGAGGAGATCCACGCCGCCTACTTTGCCGCCGGGGCGGACATCGTTGAGACCAACACCTTCAGTTCCACGTCGATTGGCCAGGCGGATTACCACCTCGAGTCCATCGTGACCGAGCTCAACCAGGCCGCCGTCGGTTGCGCGCGCCGCGCTGCGCTCAAGGCCGAGGCCGCCACACCCGGCCGCAAGTGCTTTGTCGCCGGCGCCATCGGGCCGCTCAATCGCACGCTGTCGATGTCCCCGGACGTCAACCGCCCCGACTACCGCGCCGTCACCTGGGCCCAGGTCGTCGAGTCCTACACCGAGCAGATCCGTGCGCTGATCGATGCGGGCGTGGCCATTATCCTCCTCGAGACGATCTTCGACACCCGCAACCCCAAGGCCCCGATCTTTTCGATCGAGGGTGTGTTCGACGAGAAAGGCATCCGCCTGCCCGTGATGATCAGCGTCACGATCACCGACGCGTCCGGCCGCACGCTCTCCGGCCAGACGACCGAGGCCTTCTACCACTCGATCCGCCACGCCAAACCGTTCAGCGTCGGCATCAACTGCGCGCTCGGCGGCCGCGCGATGCGGCCCTACATCGAGGAGCTCGCCCGCATCGCTGAGTGCCACGTCACTTGCTACCCGAACGCCGGTCTGCCCAACGCGTTTGGCGGCTATGACGAATCGCCCGCCGACATGGCCGCGATCCAGCGCGAGTTCGCCGAAGCCGGCCTCGTCAACATGGTCGGCGGCTGCTGCGGCTCCACGCCACCTCACATCGCGGCCATCGCGCAAGCCGTCCGCGGACTGAAGCCCCGGGCCGCACACACCCATCCACCGGTTCTGCGCTTAAGCGGACTGGAGCCCCTCTCCGCGGCCTGAGGCCGCGAAGAAATGACCAATGGCCAATGACCAATTCGCAATGATTCAATCCGCTCAAATGTCTATCCACTCAGTGACCACATTGGTCATTGGTCATTGGCCATTGGTCATTCACCCCGTTTCCCAGCGATGACCACCCGCGCGTCCTCTTTCCTCGTCGTCGGCGAGCGCACCAACATCACCGGCTCGCCCAAGTTCGCCAAGGCCCTCAAGGCCGGCGACTGGGACGCCTGCCTTGCGATCGCCAAGCAGCAGGTCGAGAGCGGCGCCAACATCATCGACATCAATGTCGACGAGGCACTGATCGACGGCGAGGCGACGATGGTCAAGTTCCTCAACCTGATCGCCGCCGAGCCCGACATCACGAAGGTGCCGGTCATGATCGACTCGTCCAAGTGGACCGTGCTCGAGGCCGGCCTGCAGTGCCTGCAGGGCAAGGGCATCGTCAACTCGATCTCCCTCAAGGACGGCGAACAGGAATTCCTGCGCCGTGCCCGCCTGCTCATGCGCTATGGCGCCGCCGCAGTCGTCATGGCCTTCGACGAGCAGGGCCAGGCCGCCACGCGCGACGAAAAGGTCCGCATCTGCACGCGCGCCTACAAGCTCCTCACCGAGACGCTCGGCTTCCCGCCCGAGGACATCATCTTCGATCCCAACATCCTCACCGTCGCGACCGGCATCGAGGAGCACAACAACTACGCCGTCGATTTCATCGAGGCCACGCGGATCATCAAGCAGACCCTCCCCCACGCCAAGGTCTCCGGCGGTCTGTCGAACATCTCGTTCTCCTTCCGCGGCAACAATCCGGTGCGCGAGGCGATGCACACCGTGTTCCTCTACCACGCGATCAAGGCAGGGATGGACATGGCGATCGTCAACGCCGGCATGCTCGGCAACTACGACGAGATCGAGCCGACCCTGCGCCAGCTCTGCGAGGATGTGCTCCTCAACCGTTCGCCTGATGCGACGGAGAAGCTCATTGTCCATGCCGACAAGATCAAGGCCGAGCTCGATGCCGCCAAAGCCGGCGGCGTGGTCGCCGATCAGGCGCCCGTGGACGCCTGGCGCAATGCCTCCGTCGAGGAGCGCCTGAAGCACGCCCTCGTCAAGGGCATCGACACCTTCGTCGAGGCCGACACCGAGGAGTGCCGCAAAAAATACCCGCGTCCCCTCGACATCATCGAAGGTCCCCTGATGGACGGCATGCGCGTCGTCGGCGACCTCTTCGGCGCCGGCAAGATGTTC
The DNA here is from genome assembly GCA_964460715.1 of uncultured Opitutus sp. Lineage (GTDB taxonomy): Bacteria > Verrucomicrobiota > Verrucomicrobiia > Opitutales > Opitutaceae > CAMAXB01. Next base: position 93,935 of record CAYWRG010000008.1, read on the forward strand.
CTGCCCCAGGTCGTGAAAAGCGCCCGCGTCATGAAGCGCTCGGTCGCGTACCTCACGCCCTTCATGGAAGAGGAAAAGAAGCGCGCCGCAGCCGCCGGCGAGGCCACCCGCGCGCAGGGCAAGTTCCTCATCGCCACGGTCAAGGGCGACGTGCACGACATCGGCAAGAACATCGTCGGCGTCGTGCTCGCCTGCAACAACTACGAGGTCACCGATCTCGGCGTGATGGTCTCGTGCGACAAGATTCTCGCCGAAGCCAAGCGCATCGGTGCCGATGTGATCGGCCTCTCCGGCCTGATCACCCCCTCACTCGACGAGATGGTCCACGTCGCCAGGGAGATGAAGCGCGAGGGCTTCACCGTCCCGCTGCTCATCGGCGGTGCCACGACCAGCCCGGCGCACACCGCAGTCAAGGTGGCCCCGGAGTATCCGGGCGGCGTGGTCCACGTGCTCGACGCCTCGCGTGTGGTCAACGTCGTCAGCGCCCTGCTCTCGCCCGAACAGAAGCCCGCCTTCATGGCCGAGATCACGGCCAAGCAGGAGCGCCAGCGCGAGGAGTTCGCCGCGCGCCGTTCGCGCAAGCCGCTGCTCTCGCTCGAACAGGCCCGCGCCCGCCGCCCGGTCTTCGACTGGGCTCAGATCGACATTCCCAAGCCCGAGTTCATCGGCACCAAGGTTTACGATCCAGTCCCGCTCGAGGAGATCGTTCCCTTCATCGACTGGGGTCCGTTCTTCAGCGCGTGGGAACTCCACGGCCGCTATCCCCAGATCCTCGAGGACGAGGTCGTGGGCGAGGAAGCCAAGAAGCTCTTTGCCGATGCGCAAAAACTCCTCCTCCGCATCACGCGCGAGAAGCGTTTTGTCGCCAAGGCCGTGATCGGCTACTGGCCGTGCAATGCGGTCGGCGACGACATCGAGGTCTATGCCGACGAGCAGCGCAGCCGCGTGCTCACGACGTTCCACCAGCTGCGCCAGCAGCTCGAGAAGCCGGCTGATCAGTTCAACCACTGCCTCGCCGACTACATCGCGCCCAAGGACAGCGGCCGCATCGACTACATCGGCGGTTTCGCCGTCACGGCCGGCCACGGCGTGGAGGAGTTCGCCCGCGACTTCAAGCGAGCCAACGACGACTACTCCGCCATCATGGTCCAGGCGCTCGGCGACCGCCTCGCCGAGGCCATGGCCGAGATGATGCACAAGCGCGCGCGCGAAGCCTGCGGCTTCGGCAAGTACGAGGAGCTCAGTCACGAGGACCTCATCCGCGAACGCTACCGCGGTGTGCGGCCGGCTCCCGGATATCCCGCGTGTCCCGATCACACCGAGAAGCCAATCCTGTTTTCCCTGCTCAACGCGACCGCCGCCACCGGCATCACGCTGACGGAGAGCTGCGCGATGCACCCGGCGAGCAGCGTGAGCGGCTGGTACTTCAATCATCCCGACTCGAAGTACTTCGGCGTGGGTAAACTCGCCCTCGATCAAGTCACCGACTACGCGAAGCGCAAGGGGCAGACCCAAGCCGAGGCCGAGAAATGGCTCGGGCCCTACCTCGACTACAATCCGGCGTAACCGACGCCGACGTCGTTGGGGTTTCCGTGTAGCCGGGGTCGCTGACCCCGGTCCGGCTACCCCGTGTGCCTACGCAAACCCCGGGCTCAACGAGCCCGGCTACATCGACCACGTAGCCGTTGGTCGTGCTCCGAGAGGAGGTGATCACCTAATACCAATAGCTAATTGTTTTTGGACTATACAGATGAAGGATATCTGCTAGG
>CAYWRG010000009.1:0-15092 GCA_964460715.1 uncultured Opitutus sp.
ATGTTCGTTCCTTTCGTATTGAACGCATACCATCACTAAGATTTCAAGGGTTTGATTCTTTCATCTCACGGCGCCCTATCGGGCGCTCGGACGGGTTGCGAACTAGCCCGAGACAATCTTCGTGCTTTTCGTGGCAATCCTCCGAGTCCGATCAAGTCATACGGATTGAGATCTCAAATCTGAGATTTCAAATCCCTGCATTGGCTGGCAGCGTGGTCGGTCATGTCCGGTGTGAATGAAGACTCGTGGCCGTCCTGTGCGGTTCCGCCTCCGCTCACCTCGTCCGAGGTGCACGTGTGGCGCGTGCGCGTCCCGGCAATCGGGGCCGAGCTGGCAGGCTGGCGTGCGCTGCTGACGTCCGACGAGCAGGCACGCGTCGAGCGCAAGCGCATGCCGGCTGACCGGCAGCGCGAGTTGTCCAGCCGCGCCGTCCAGCGACTGCTCCTCGGCGCGTACCTCGGTGAGCGTCCGGAGTCCGTGGCCTTCACCACTGAGCAGCGCGGCAAGCCGGTGCTGGCCGGGGCTGCGCCCGGCGCGCGGCTGGAATTCAATCTCTCGCATTCCGGCGACTGGTCCCTGCTGGCCTTCGCCCAGAATCATCCCGTCGGCGCCGACATTGAGCGTTGGCGTGAGCTGGAGCGCGACGATCTCGTGCGCCAGTTCTTCGCCCCCGCCGAGCAGCGCGAATGGGAAACCCTGGATTCGGAGATGCGCCGTGCGGCGTTCTTTGCCGGCTGGACGCGCAAGGAAGCCTACCTCAAGGCGCTGGGCGTGGGCCTGATGAAACCGCTCGACAGCTTTGCCGTACGCCTGGATCCGGGCGCACCCGCCGGGCTGCTCTGGTGCGCCGAGGACCCGGCGGCGGCCACGCGCTGGCGGATCGACGCGTTCACCCCCGCTGAAGCCTACTCGGCCGCTGTGGCCGTTTCCTCCGCCGTCACGACGATTCGCTGCTTCACCTTCATCGGTTGATGAAGGTGATTGCGGATTGCTTCGAACATTGGGCTGCAAAGAGGCGCAGAAGGCGCAAAAATTGAAAGCCAATCCGGGTTCGTTTTTTCGCCTTCTGCGCCTTCTTGCAGCAAGCGGCTTGATCATTCCGCAATCCGAACTCCGCAATCCGCAATGGCCTCACGCCGGCCGGGTCTGGACTTCGATGATCGGGCTCTCGTTCGGTGCGGGCCTGGGCAGGCCGAGTTTATGCGCGAGCTCGTGACGGAAGTCGCGCCAGTTGAAATTCAGGTAGGACCCGCCGCACTCGTAGTGGCGGATAAACGAATTGCCCAGCACCAGCGTGTACCCGGCGATGAACGCCGGACCGGCGAGAAAGCGCATGGGCAGGGCGATCAGCGGCACCGTGGCCATGAGAAAGTCCCGCACGCCGCGCGTCACGGGATTGCGGGCGATGATGAAATTGAGCAAGCCACCCGCCGTCGCGGTCAGCAGCGAGCGCACGATGTCCTGCGAGAACGGCACGCCGTAGAGCTTGGAAAGATCCGCCAGCATCTTGAGCTGCACGCCGGTGATCGCGAGGCTGTTGGCGATCGGATTGGGCACGAAGCTGACCGCCGCACACATGACGGCGTTTTCCCGCACCAGTGCACGGGCTCGCTCGGCGATCGCGGGGCTGACGATGCGCGGGGCGGTGCGGGGCTCGGTCGTCTCCTTGGTCAAAGGGACTTCAGGGTCGCCCGGCCTTCTTCGACCTTTTCCATAAACACCCGTTTGGCTGCGGTGGCGTCAAAGTCGAGCAGGGTGCCGCCGGACTCGAAATGCGCGCGAAACACGTGGCCCACCGCGTAGGTGAGTGCGCCGGCCGTGAGCGGAACCGCTCCGGCCCCGAGGACGTAGCCTGCGCCCGGGATGACCTTGGCGAGGCTGCCGAGCAGGCCTGCGGCGAGCGAGAGTGAGCCCGCGCCGCCGAGCAGGGCGGCGATCACGGCCTTGGCCTGGTTGGCGGCGAACGGCACGCCATAGAGCGCGGAGAGTTCGGAAATCAATTTGATCTGCACGCCCGAGATGGCGGCGACGTCGACGAGCGGCAGGGGGATCAGGCCGGCGCCGAGCGCGTAGGGGAGGTGGCGCTTGATGATGGCCTCGGCTGCGGCGTGCTGGCAGCCCGGCGCGGTCGGCGGCGGAGGCTCCTCTGAGGTGGCCGGGGCGTGGTCCACCAGCTCCGAGGCCGGACCTGTGTCGGGTGCAGCCGTCGCCGCGGCCTCCGCCAAGCGGTCGGTCAGATCTGCGGGCACGGTGGCCGCCGTGGGGACGGAGGTGGATTCAATTTCGATCGGTTCGCTCGACGCCGTTGTGGCGGCGGCGGGAGTGCGGCCGCTGCGCGGCGAGGCCGGGCGACGCTCGGGGTCGAGGGACTTTCCGAGTTTGGCGAGGAGCTTGTCGCTTTTCTTCATCGGCACTCCAAGGGGTTACGGCCGGAGTGCGGCGATTTCAAGCGCCGCCTTGAGCAGTTCCTCGCGGCTGTCGGCATCAAGGGCCGACCAGCCCAGGAGGGCGGCATGCTGAAAGGACTGGCGGCGGCCGATGCGTGTCTGCAGCGCGGGCAGACCGATGCGCTCGGCCAGGGTGTCGAGATCGCGTGCGAGCACCGTGCGGTGCTGCACCTGGTTGAAGAGGAGGCGGGCCGGACGGCCGGCGGGCAGATGACGGTTGATCGTCGCAACGGTGTCCTGCGACGTCCACAGGTCGGCAGGGGACGGCGAACTCACAAGCAGCACAACGTCCGATTCGGCGAGCGACGCGTGCAGGAGCGGTGAATCCAGCTGGGGCGGCGTGTCGATGATGAGCAGGCGGTGCGCGCCTTCTGGGGTGGCGAGGGCGACATCCCCGGTTTCGCCGATCCAGCGCGTGGCCGTGCCCTGGGGGTCGCGGTCGAGGAGGGCCACGGCGTGGCCGGCGTTGCGGAAGGCGGCGGCGAGGAGCACCGAGAGGGTGGTCTTGCCGGCGCCACCCTTGCCATTGCAGACGGTGATTTTCATCGGATTCCGGGGTCAACGGTGCGCGGATCGCCGCGCGAGGACACAAAAAAACTCCCGGGGGTCGCCCGGGAGTTCGAAAGGGATCAGATCAAACGGCAGCGGGGGCCGGGCGCTTGTCGGAGGCGAACACGATCACGAGACCGATGATCGGCGTGAAGATCAGGGAGCAGAACAGGTAGCCCCAGAAACCGAACTTGCGGTCCTTGCCGATGTAGCCGACGAGAGCGCTGAGAACGAGGAGGGTGATGAGGGGGAGGAGCATGTCAGTGTATGATGGAGGGTGGCGGTTGCGGAACGAAAACGAAGGTTCAGAGATCGATCGAGGCGGTGGCTTTGGTCAGCTTCGCGTCAACCTTCTGGCCGATCGCAACGACTTCTTTCTTACCCTCCTCGAACTTCTGGACGAAAATCTTGCGGGCCTCCATCGAATCAAAATTCAGGAACGTGCCGCCGGACTCAAAGTGCTGAATGAAAACCTTGCCCACCGCGAAGGTGATGGCGCCGCCCACGACCGGCAGGGTCGCCGCACCGATCCACATGCCGACGCCGGGGATGGACTTGATCAGGCTGCCGAAGGCGCCCGCCGCGAGGCTCGTCGAACCGAGGCCTCCGAGCAGGGACACGACGATCGACTTGCCGCGGTTCTCGGCGAACTCGATGCCGTAGATCGAGGAAATTTCAGCAAGCATCTTCACCTGGATGCCCGTCAGGGCGACGATATCGAGCAGCGGGACGGGAACAAAGCCGGCTCCCATCGACCACGGTACGTACTTGTTGATGACGGCTTCGGCCTGCGCCTGCTTGGAGTGGGTGAGCGTGGCGGTGGACATGGGCGGGTGGTGACGGGGTTGAATCGGGTGTGCAGGGAGCGTCTTTCAGGCGCCAACGAGGTGCAAGGGAAAAATCCCGTCAGTAAATGATTCACTCCTGACGGAAGCATCCCGCCATGGCCGGCTTACGCGAGCGGACGGGCCTGCCGCAGGAACGTCACGACGCGGCGGGTGACCGCCGTGAGCTGGGTTTGGGTAAAGAAGTGGCCGCCAGCAAAGAATTCGGCCTCGAAGGGCCCGGTCGTATGTTCCTGCCAGGCGAGCGTCTGGTCGTGCGATACCCGCGGATCCTCGGTCCCGCCCAACGCGAGCAGCGGCGCAGCCAACGGTTCGGCCGGGGTGTGGGCATAGGTCTCGAACATCGCGAGGTCGCCGCGCAGAGCCGGCAGGAAGAGTTCGAGGAACTCGCGGTTGGCCAGCAGTTCCTTGGGGATGCCCTGGTAGCGGCGGTCGACCTGGTCAATGAAGGCGTCGTCGGGTAACGTATGCAGGTCGGGTTCGGTCCGCGGGCAGTGCGGTGCGCGGGCACCTGAGGCGATTAGCGCAACGGGGGCGGGGTGTCCGGCTGAGCGGAGCCGGCGTGCCGTCTCGTAGGCGAGCAGGGCGCCGAGGCTGTGGCCGCAAAGCGCGTAAGGCTCGTGGGAATACGGGGCGATCTCCGCGACGAGCGCGTCGACCAGCGGTCCGACGCGAGTGGCCGGTGTCTCCATCAGGCGGCTTTCACGGCCGGGCAGCCGGATCGCGACAAGATCGGCGGTGCCGGCAAGGGGCGCGGCCCAAGGGTGCCAAGCCGCGGCGCCGGCGCCCGCGTACGGGAAACACCACAGGCGCAGCGGGGCGGTCGGCTCGGGCCGCGGACGGCTCAGCCACCGGCTCGGAGCAAGCGGAGCGGGCATGCGGCGTTCAGCGTGCGGCGCCGTCCATCGAACGGCGCAGGCTCAGCGGACGCATGTCGGTCCACACCTCTTTGATGTGCGCCAGGCAATCTTCCTTCGTGCCGGACTTGCCGGCATCGCGCCAGCCGGGCGCATTTTCACGGTGCGCCGGCCAGATCGAGTACAGCTCCTCGTGATTGAGCACGACCTTGTAGACTTCCGGAGTGGGTTCGGCGGGGGGCATGGGCGGCGGATTGAAGCTGGCTCATCTAACCGCCCCACGTCCGCCGCTGGCCAGCGCAAAGTGCGGGATGGATTTTCGAATTTCGATTGCCGGATCTGATCAGTGAGGCGGCGACCGTGGGCACCGGGATTGTTCCAATCGAGAATCCTGGATCGAGAATCGAAAATTCCGCCTCCTTGACACCCCGTTGCCTGCTTCGGCATACGTGACCGACGCTGGCAAGGCCGGCCGCGTCCTTTCATGACCCGCAATAATCGTCACGCCCTGCAGGTCCTCCTGGCACTCGCTTCCATCGTCGTCGTGCTCTGGTTGGTCTATCGCGACACGCGCCCGACGCTGCGGCTCTACATCTGGGCCGACTATCTGCCGCCGTCCGTCATCGCGCGCTTCGAGTTCGAGCATCAGGTGCGCATCGAGCAGACGTATTATCGCAACAATGATGAGATGCTCGCCCGGGTGAAGCTTAGCTGGGGCGAGTACGATGTCATCATGCCCTCGAACTATGTGGTCGAGGAGATGCGCCGCCGGGATCTGCTGCTGCGGCTGACCCGGGCCGACATTCCCAATCTGGCCAATCTCGATCCGGCCTTCCTTGCCGGCCCGACCACGGTCGAGGTCGCTGCGGCTCGCGCGGCGGAGGAAAGGGCGGCCCGTGAAACGGCGGCGGCCGCTGCCGGCGTGACGCTGCCGCCGACGCCCGCCTTTTCGGTCGGGGTGCAGGTGGATCCCGTCGCGGCGCCTGCGGTGCCTGCGGCCGGCGTGTACCCGATCGGGTACCGGGACAATGCCGAGTACGCCATTCCCTACCTTGTGAATTTTGCCGGCATCGCCCACCGGACTGCGTCGTCGGTGCCCAAGCCCACCTCATGGGCCGACTTGCTCGATCTGGACCGCGCCGCGGCCCTCGGACCGCGCCTGGCCTTTCTCGATGAGCAGCGTGAGACGCTCGGTCTGGCTCTGCTTGCGCTCGGTTATTCTCCGAACACCCAGGATGCGAAGGAACTCGAGAAGCTCCGCACGACCCTGCTTGCCTTCAAGGCCGCCGCCGGGGATGGGCCGCGCTTCGTCCTCGCGAACGGTCGCTCGGAACTGATTGACGGCAAACTGGACATCCTCGCCACCTGGTCCCCTGAAATCACCGCGGCGCAGAAGGCCACCGGAACGGCGGTCGAGCCGGCAAAGGTGATCGGCTACACGATGCCCCGCGAGGGCGCGATTCTCACGTTTGACACCCTCGCGATCCCGCGCTCGTCGTCCCAGCCGGAGCTCGCGAAGAAGTTCATCAATTATCTCCTCTCGGTTCACGCCGCGGGGCTGGTGTCACAGTATAGCTTCTATGCCACCAGCCTTGATCCTGCCAAGTTGACCGTGCCCGAGGATCTTCGCGGCACGCCGTCGCAGGCCCGCCCACCGGGAGCGCCGATTCTTCTCGATGATCTGGGTGAGGCGCAGCACATCTACGACGCCATCTGGTCGGAGTTCCGTCCGCGCAAGGACATCGAGCGTGACCGGATCATCGAGCAGAAGCGCTCGGCCGAGCTCATCCAGGAAATCACGTGGTGGCGTTCCCTGTGGGATGAAGGCCGCGCCCGGCTCCGGATCTCCCGCAAGGGGACCTGAGGACCTTGGCTCGGTGTAGCCGGGGTCGCCGACCCCGGGGTTCAAAAACCGATCGATCAGCCGATCGGACCGGGGGCAGCGACCCCCGCTACAACAAAGCCTCAGCGCGCCGGTGCTGGCGCCGGGGTCGGGGTACCGTCCGGATTCAGGATCAGCGGCATGCCACCCTGACCTGAGCCGATCACGACAACCTTGCTGTTCGGCGACTTGGAGAGTTCGAGCGTAGCCTCGATGCCCTTGAAGCGCAGCAGATCCTCGGTGAGGCTTTCGCTCACCGTGGAGTTGAAGGCGGCGATACCGCCGGCCTGTGTCAGGAGGCGCTTGGCCTCCTCTTCCTCGCGCTTCAGGCGGAACTCGTACTCCTGCGCCATCTGCTCCTGCTGGAGCTTGTTCTCGATCGCCGTCGTCACGAGCGGGGGCAGTTTGATGTTCTTGATGTTCACGTCGTCGAGCACGATGAACTTATCGCTCACCGCCCGGACCACGTTCTGGATGATGGCATCGGAAATGGCGCTCGTCTTGAGCGTGTAGAGTTCCTCGGGGCGGTAGCGGCCGATGACTTCGCGCACGCCGGCGACGACCTCGGGGATCACCACCTTCTCGGCGTAGTCGGGTCCGACCTTCTGGTGGAGGATGCCGAGGTTGGAGTAGTCCGGGTAGTAGCGGACGGAGACGGAGACGGTGATGGTCAGTCCGTTGCTGCTGAGGGCCTCGACGATCTCGGCCTTTTCCTGCACGCGGACGGTGTAGAGGAACATCTTGTTCCAGGGGGCGATGATCGACATGCCCTCGCCGTGGATACGGCGGATGTCGGTACCGTCGGTCAGGCGGCGGAAGAGCACGCCCGCCTCGCCGGGGCCGATCAGGATGAAGATCCGGTTGGCGAGGTAGATGACGACAAAGGTGAAGATCAGGCCGCCGAGCAGGAGGGGCAGCATGTGCTCGCGCACGAAGGCCCGCAGGCGCAGGAGGAAGGCGGTGACGCCGCGGGGCTTTTCGGCCGGAGATGGGGAGGGGGCGGAAGTGGCTTCGCTCATGGACGGGACGGTTGCCGGTTAGCGGATGGATTCGACCTGACCGTACTCAAGCTTGATCACGCGGTCGGCGCAGGAGAAGTAGCGGTCGTCGTGGGTCACGGCGATCACGGTTTTGCCCGCGGCCTTCAGCTCGGGCAGCAGGGTTTCGTAGAAGAAGCGACGGAACTCCGGGTCCTGATCGGCCGCGAATTCGTCGAGCGCGAGCACCGGGCGGTCCTCGAGGCAGGCGATGAGCAGCGCGAGGCGCTTCTTCTGCCCGGTCGAAAGGCTGAGGTTGGTGAAGCGCCCGCCCTGGAAGGAGGTCTTGTCGTCGAGCTGCATGCGCTGCAGCAGCTGGGCCACGCGCTTTTCGTCCACGTTGCTCAGGCCATATAGCCGGTCGAAGAGGTGGAAATCCGTGAAAATCACCGAGTACAACTCGCGGTAGGCCGCATAGTGCGCCGGCTGCAGCCGCAGCCCGTCGACCTTGAGCGTACCCTGCTGCGGCGCGTAGAGGCCGGTCAGCAGCTTGAGGAAGGTCGACTTGCCCGAGCCGTTGCCTCCGACCACAAATACGACTTCGCCAGCCTTGAGTGATAGGTTGAAGGGACCCACCGCAAATGCCGGTCCGGCCCCGGTCTCGCTGAAGTAGGTGAAGTTGACCGCCTCGACCGCGATCTCCTGGAAGCCGCGAAAATCGATCTTGGCTGGCTCCACCTGACGCTCGGCCGAGGCCTCGGGCGAATCGAGGAACTGGTCGAGCGCCGCGATGTTGCCTATCGCCACGTTGGCGCGGGCGTAGATCGGAATCGAGCCGACGAGCGAGGTCAGCGGGCCGACAATAAAGAGGATCACCGCGGTGGCCTTCACGATCACGTCCGCGTACGACGCACTCAGGCTGGGCAGCAGGAAAACGAGCACTGCGATCAGGATGTAGAAGAAGGTCTGTGAGAAAATGAAGTTGCGCACGTACTCCAGACCGGTCCGGACCTTGACCTGCTGGGCATCGAGACAGATGCGGGCAAAGTGGTTCTGGAAGATGTCCTCGGACTTGCCCTGATTGACCTTCAGTTCCTTGAAGCCGTCCATCATGTGTCCGAGCGAGGCATAGAACTCAGTCTCCTTCACCGTCGCGGCCTGGAGCTCGCGGTTGATGGAGCGCTGGTTGCGCAGGTAGATCGAGACGCCGCCTGCGATCATGCCAAGGGTGATGACGAACGCGACCTTGGAGAGGAAGGCGAGGTAGAGCACGCACACCGCGATCATGACCGCGGACTGGATCGCGTTCACGACTTCGCCCGCGGCGAGCGAGATCGTCTGGGTGTCCTGGGCGAGGCGCGCCTCGACGTGGGCCTTGCCGATCCGCTCAGCGACCGCGAGGTTGGAGCGGCGGAGCTTGTCCACGATGCGGATGCGGAGCTTGGCGATGACCTCCTCGGCCACGACGAACGAGCGGGCAAGGGCCACCCGCTTGGCCACGATGAAGATGGCGATCGCGAGACCGAACATCAGCAGGTAGCGGAAATTCAGCTCAGCGTACGCCGCATCCGCGGCCGCGGCATTGATGATCGCCAGCAGCACGCCTTGCGCGATGCCGGAGATCAGCGTCAGCGCCATTAGCGACTGCAACGAGACCGAGCTCTCCTTCTTGACGAAATTCAGCAGGTTCATGGACGCGCGCCGACGGGCGCATGAGCGGTCAAGCAAGCCGCCCGCCCCGGCCTGAAGCAAGAGCAGAGTCTGTCCGGGCAGGGAAGGGAACAGGTATTCACCCTAGAACCACGCGCACAAATCGTCCATGCGGGCCAGTCGCACGAATGTCGGCCGGCGCCAACCGGAACGGCTTTACAAAGACATAGGCGGGCGGCAAAAAAGCCCGTCCCGACTCGGGATTCTCTCATGGACGCGACCGCACCTGCCCCCGTACGCATTACCGGCCGGATTTACTCCGACGACTATTTTCGAATCAACGAATTCACCCGGCTTGATCCCAAGGAAATTGTCCGGGTCATGCGCGGTGAAGTGGCGGGTTGCATCTTCCGCGGGGTCATGGATCCGGCCCTCTGCGCAGGCATCAACGCGAATTTCTGGAAAAGCCCCAAGCTGCGCAAGCGCGGTGACGCCGTTCCGGCCTACTACGTCGGCACCTACCACTATGGAAAGGAACTCGGGCTTTATTGCGACGAGGCCGCCGATACGCGCCAGGCGATTCACGACCTGTTCGCAGGCGGTCGCAACGTGTTCAGCGAGCTGATGAGCGAGGTGCGCGCCGAACTCGCCCGCACCGGCGTCAGCCTCCGGGTCGCCAGCCATCAGGGCCGCGAGGCCGGCGAGTTCGTGGTGCGTTCCTGGAGCGGCGGCGGGCAGTTCGCCCTCGCGGCTCACGATGACGCCGCCCAGCTCACGGCGAAGAAACAGGCCGGCTTCGAGATCCAGGAGGTCGCGGCCAACCCGCTCGCCGCGGTCAACATGTGCCTGCAAAACGGCGCGGCCGGCGGCAATCTGGTCTATTGGAACATCGAGCCCGACGTCCCGACGCGCCAGTCGCTGGGCATCGAGGAAACCGGCTACCCCTATCAGGCGGAGTGGCTCGACGGCTTCGGCCGCATCGATCTCCCGATTCACGCGGGGGACATCTATTTCTTCAACGGCAAGCTCATCCATGCCGTCCAGGCCCAGTCCGTGGCGGGCGAGTTTCGCTCGACCATCTCCTTTCTGATGGGTCTGAAGGATCCGCAGACCGCGATCTACTGGACGTAGTCGCTGGTCGCGGATTGTCCGGCCCGCGTAACTGCGGAAGAGGAATCGAACGGGGGTTTTAGAGCGGTTTAAATTGAGGACAAGCCGGGGTCAGCGACCCCGGCTGCACCTTCACCGGAACTGCTCTAGGATTTTGCTTTGGCGGCCCGCACGATCTCCGCCAGCTCCGCAGCGCGGGCCGGTGGGGTGCGGGGATCGCGCAGGATCGACTCAAGGTGGCGGGCGATGAACGGATCCGCCCGCGTGTTTGCGGTCAGCGATCGGGTCGCCGCCTCGTAGAGCGAGTCGTTGCGCGCCGCGATCCGGTCGTTGGCCGTCTTGCCACTCGTGGCATAGCGTTCCCGTCCACCCGCAAAGCCTGCCAGGTCGAGCGAGGCCACGATGGGATCAAGCGCGCTCAAATCACCGGTTGCGAAGAACCAACCCCAGCAGAAATCGAGATCGGTCGCCTCCTGAATCCGATGCTGCGCGATGGGCCGCGGAGTCCGGTTGGCGAGCGCAGTGCGCCCCGCTTCGCGCAGCCGCGTCCTTCCCTCCGGGGTGTCGCTCAAGGCGAGGATCCGTGCCATCGCCTCGCGTTGGGCGAGCGGGTAGGCGGAGAGGGCGACGAGGTGCGTGCGGACGAGCGAGGGATTCTGGCGCAGGAGCTGGCTGACAAAGCCCACGGTCGGCTCCACTTGGCCGGGCTGTTCGAGCACCCGCTGCTCCATCACCTCGGTCCAGTAGCCAGCGAACGGCCGCAGATCATGCGTCCGATAAAAGCTGCGCAACCATGGCTCATGCGCATCCGCCGCCGTCGCGTGACCGGCGGCGGCGAGGATCAGAAATGTCATGAACGATGAACGAAGCACCGTCTGTTATCGGCACATTTCACTCCAACCCAAGCGGCGGCCGCCGGAATTTTGATCACAAAGGACGCGGGGTGCTGACGCTGAGGCCGGCGAGCTCGGGTTCGGAGTCTGCCGCGAAGAACACAAAAATTCCTCGGATTGATTCGGTGACCCTACGGCGCCTTATAGGGCGCTCGGACGGACTCCGTCCCAACGACGGTCAATTTTCGTGTTTTTCGTGGCGATACTCTGAGTCCGGAAAAGGTTCCGACTCCCCGCTCTCCTTGGTAATCCGCTTACTTCCCCGGCTGGTACGTGCGCTTGGCTGCTTTTTCGACGTCTTCCCGATAGAAGAGCACGTCCTTGAACTCGCCGCGCGCGTACAACGCCGCCTGGTCGTTGAAATGCGGCGACTTCGGATCACCGCTCACGCCACCCGCCAGCACGCTCTTCGCGCGGATGCGCGGGCCAAACTCGACCACCGCCACGAAGCTGTTGCCGCGATTGCCGTAAATGCGCTTGGTGCCGGTGCCGTTCGCCGTGCCGAAGGCCGCGAGCGATCCCCACGTTGACGGTGCGAGGCCGATCGGCAGGCTCGGGGCGTTGTCGTCGTGCGTCTCACGCACTTCGCCCGACAGCCGCTGGAAGCGGTTGATCTCGCCCCACGGCGTCTGCCACGAACCGAAATCCCGCTCCAGCCGGTCCAGTGTGCGTCCCAGCGCGGCGAGCCGGTCCTCCGCGTTGATCTGGGTGTGGAGGAACTCGTGCACGATCGCGCGCTGGCTGCGGATCTCCCCGGCAAAGGTGTCGGCCAGCTCCTGCGCCCACAGCACCGCCAGCGCGGTGGCGACTGAGTTCACTCCGGTGCGGTGATCCCACGTCCGCAGGGCCTCGACCGGACCGGCGAAACGCGTCTTGCGCGGATCGCGAGCCGGCAGGCTGTCGTAGGCGATCACCAGCGGCGGCAGCAGGTATTCAAAAGCCGAAAGCGTGGGGTCGTAGGCGAGGGCAATCAGGCTCTCCAGGGTGACGGCCTGGGCGTTTTTCAGCACGCGCACCGCGTTCACCCCGCGTGGGTTCTCGGCGCCGTAGCCGGGACTCGGCGTCTGCCACATGTACGGGCGGTAATCCTCGCGCCGCGGACTCGCGTCGCCAGCGGCGGAGAAGGGCCAGTTGTTCGTGTTCTGCAGCCAGCCGTTGGCCGGGTTGCGCAACGCGATCAGCTCGTCGATCGCGTGCAGGCCCTGCCAGTCGGTCAGGGGATCCTTGCCGTCGACCGGACGGCGCCAGTCGTAGGCCAGTTCGCGCTTGGGCACAAAATTTCCATGGAAATACGCGATGGTGCCATCCGCGTCCGCGTACACCGTGTTGTTCGAGGAATTGGTGCGCAGCTCCATCGTGCGCCGGAAGTCCGCGTACGAGCGCGCCTTGGTCCGCAGATACGACTGCGACAACGCATCGATCGGCGACTGCATGAGCCGCACCGCCACCCATTTGTCATCGCCTGCGCGGCGGATGATCGGGCCGCGGTGGCTGAAGTAGGCCGTCACGCTCTTGCGCGCCATCGTGGCGCCGCTCCGGTACGGCAGCTCGATCACGCGCGTGACAAAGGGCTTCAGTTCGTCGCCGTAGCGGTAGTGCGGCCGTCCGTTGATCTCGACCACCGTCTCTTCGTATTCATCGATCACGTCTGCGCCACCCGATGTGTGCATCCAGCCGGCGCGATCGTTGAAACCCTGGTAGATAAAGAACTGGCCCCACGTGACCGCTCCGTAGGCGTTGAGACCTTCTTCGCTGACCATATGGATTTCGGGCCGGAAATAGAATGAGGTATGGGGATTGATCAGGAGCAGGGCATGGCCCGAGGCGCTGCGGCTGGGCGCGATGGCAAAGCCGTTCGACCCGGTTGGCTCGGGGATCGATTCACGCACGGCGGGTGCGACAGCGGCGACGCGGGGCGGGCTTGTGCGGTAGAACTCGCCGAGCGGTGCGGTGGCGATCGATTCGATGTCACCCCCAATGCTGCCCTCGGTGAAGGCGAGCGCCATCCAGGGCTCGAAGCGCGTGATGAGCTTGGGCGTCACGGCGGGGTGCGTGTGTAGGTAGTGGTTCAGTCCGTCGGCAAACGCATCCATCAGCGCCTTCAGCCAGGCCGGACTCTGCGCGTACTGGGCCTGCAGGGCCGCGGGGTCGATGAAGAGCTTCATCCGCAGGTCGCGCTCGATGGCCACCTCGCCTTCGATCTCCGCCGCGCGTCCGAGTGCGTTGACATAGTTGAGTTCGACCCGGTTGAAATCGTCCTCCGCTTGGGCATAGACCATCCCGAAGACCGCATCGGCGTCCGTTTTTCCGTAGACGTGCGCGATGCCCCAGCTGTCGCGATGGATTGTGATGCGTGCAGCCTGCTGTTCCCAGCGGGTGACATCGGAGGGTGCGGCCGCGCCCGCGGCGATGCCGGGCAGGTAAAGCGCGAGAAGACAGGTCAGAAGGCGGAGAGTGTACATGAAAATCGGGTTCGGGCGGAGGTCTTGCGGGGCGGGTAACGAGGGGAGGTTGTCCTTCGGTTGGCCCCGAGGCAAACCTGCAGCTTTCACCCTTTTGGCACCGGTAGGGCCTTGCGTGTCCGCCTCGTTCAGCGCGGGTCGGCGTTGACCCAGGATTCCCAGTGAGTTCACTGCCGGAGGTTACCCGCACCGAGATTTACCCCATGATCTCCCCTTTCCTCGCTCGGTTGGTTTTGATTGGCCTGATGCTGACGGTTTCTGTCTCCGCCCAGATTGGGCCGGGGTGGGAAGCGTACACGCCCCAGCGGAAAATCCACCTGCAGAACAAGGACGAGAACCTGGTGGCGATTGACCACGACTATTCGGCCAACGTGACCCGCTCGCTGGGATCGCCTGTCACCGCGACCTACACCTATGACCACGCGACGCGGACGGAGACGTTCACGCTGTTGAAACCTGGTGAGCGCGCGGAGATCCGGGTGCACGACAACTATGCGACCGGCTCGCGGCAGTTCGAGGGCTACGTCACGGTCTTTGCCCCGGTTGAGCGACAGATGATCTTTCAGATCTGGGGCAGCGGCGAGCCGAACCGGGCAACCCAGATGATTCTCCGCGGATTCAACCAGAAAGGCGGCTCCCTGCTCGCGACAAATCGCGTCACGGATTCGCCGGAAGTTGCGACCGGCATTTACGGCCGCGAGATCAAGGTGAACGTCATCCACCTCCAGGGGACGTGGGTGGACGCATCCTGGCCTTCCTCGACGATCAGCCCGTGCTGGATGTGCCCGACACCTACAAGGACATCATCAACGCGACCGGCAACTACCACAAGTATGGCTGCTACGGTTCGTTCGAGTCGACGTTCACGGAGGCCCGCGCCCAGTGGCGCGACGTGCGGCACTTCCGCGGCGGGCGGGCGCCGTAGTCAGTCAGTCGCCCGGTCAGCCGGCGTGCGCCGCCGCAGCCTAGTCAAACCACTCGTCGGTTGGATCAAACGCCGGGATCGGCACGATCATGATGCGGAGCTTGCCCAGAGCCCGGTGGCGGCAGCCAGGCTTGATGAAGATTGAGGTCATCGGCTTCACGGGAATGCGTTCGCCGTCGAGCTCCATCACGCCCTCGCCCTCGAGGATCAGGTAGATCTCCGTCATCACCTTGTGGTAGTGCACCTGGGAATCCGTCGCGATGTCCGTGATGTGCAGCGTCGCGATCTTGTTGTCGGGCGACACGAACGCGCGTCGCGCAAACCCGCATGGGCAGCGTGCGGGCACGATCTCATCCATCTGCGCCATCTCGTAGTTCTTGGTCGTCGTCATGGTGATTCGTTGGCTGGCTATGGGTTGGTTGTAGCCGGGGTCGCTGACCCTGGGGTTTGTGTCGTGCTGGTCACACAGGCCGGACCGGGGTCGCCCTCCCCCCC
>CAYWRG010000009.1:15102-27568 GCA_964460715.1 uncultured Opitutus sp.
CCGGGGGGGGGTTTGGGGCGGTTCACCCCGTGGCGGGCGGGGGCCCACGCCCCCCGGCCACAGAATTTTTCATTCACCGTGCCGGCTTGGTGCTCTTGTTTTCCAGAAAGTCCGCGTGCTGGCCGCCCTGCAGCCTGTTCCAGGCGGCGGGCGCGAATTCCTTGCTCGCAATGTCCATGTCGCCGTCGCCATCGAGATCGGCGACCACGGCGTTGTGGGCGCCGAGCCCTTCGAGGATCGTGCGGCGCTCGAAGCGCCCGCCCTTGCCGTCGAGGTTCTCCCACACGAACCAGCGGGCGCGCTGGGCAAACCACTCGGACTCCGCCGCGAAGACATCGATATCCCCGTCGCCGTCGAAGTCGGCCGTCGCCAGGGAGTGGAAGTCCCCTGCCTCGTCGCTCATCGGCAGCGCATGAGCGCGCCAGGCGCCGCCCTTGCCGTCGAGGTTCTCGGACCACTGGATCGCCGCGTTCTTGAAAAAATCTGACTCGGCGTGGACAAGGTCGAGATCGCCGTCGCCGTCCAGGTCGACCAGCGACGACTGCTGGGAGAACCCAAAGTTGCCGCGCCGGCCGAAGTTCAGGTTGTCGCGCTTTTCCCACGCCCCGCCCCGGCCGTCCTTGTTCTCATACCAGGCCTTGGTGAAGACATCGAGGTCTCCGTCGCCGTCGATGTCGCCCACGCCGTTGGGCCACATGCCGGAATGAACCTCGTCGCCGATGCGCGTCTTGGTCCACGGCTGGGTCGGATCGGACGGGATCTTGAACCAAAACAGCCCCTTCTCCGCGCCCTTGTCGGTGTTGACGACCACATCCTTGCGGCCGTCGCGATCGATGTCCGCGATGATCATGTCGTGACCGCCGTACGCGCTGGCATCGTAGATGTGCTTCGTGAACGGCACCTTCGCCGGGTCCTGCGAGTTCCGGAACCACGAGCCTGATGAAATGATGTCGAGCCAGCCGTCGCCGTCGACGTCGAGCGCATTGACGCCGCCGTCGCCGGTGTTGTCGGTCGTGACGACGGAGAAAGGCCAGTCCGCCTTGCTGCCGTTGTTGAGAAAGAGGAACTGCTGCTTCTCTCGGGTGCCGAAGTGCTGCCCCATGAGAAAATCGATCTTCCCGTCGCGGTTGAAGTCGCCGGCGGTGCTCTGCCCGATCCCGTTCAGGCGCGGGAACGTCGTGCTGATGTAATGATGCTCGAACGCAATCTCGGCCGGCAGAACCGGGACGAGGCCGAGAGTGAGGGTGGCCAGCAGGAGAATCCGGGCCGGTGAACGCAGGCAGCTGCCGGTGCGGCCGACGCGAGTCGGGGAGGGGGCGTGGGGGGGCATCGCGCCAGTATTCAGCAGCGACCCGGCCCCCGGTGGCAAGGTCGACCTTCGGTGGTTGACGGTCAACTGGCGGCCGCGCGCTCCTCGGGGATGCATCCGCGGCCCGCACCCATAGCCAGCTTACCGCTTCGCCGGCGGGACGCCCACGTCGCGCAGACAGGCCACGAAATAGTTGTCGAGCTCGGTCAGGCTGTTCGACTGGCGCTTGTTGCGCTCGATCTTGGCCAGCAAGGTGTCCACCGCCGCCAGCAGCGCCCGGTAGCGCGCGATATGCGAAGCCTTCTTGAGAGCGCCCATCTCGCGCACGTCGGGCCAGTCGGCCTTGGCGAGCTTGTAGCCGGCGGGATCGTCACGGTAGTCCGCCAGCGCGTCCGCGATCAGGTTCTCTCCGCTCTCGCCGCGCGCCAGTCGGTCGCGGGCGATGAGCAGGAGGGCCGTGGCCGTTCCCCGCACGCGGTCGTCGTTCCACTTGATGTTGAGGGCCATGAACGTTTCTCAGCCGGAGCCGGCCCCGGGTCGAGAACCGAACACGTGGGGATGGCGCGACGGTGGGTTTCAATGGGCCTTTGTGAATCCCGCGCCATGGGATGTAGGGTTTCACCTTATATCGGCTTATCGGGAAATGGACTAGGGTGGGTCTGCAACAGTCGTCTCATAACTCACACAAAGATCACCCCATGGCTAAAATCAACAGAGGCGGCAGAATGACCGCAGCAAAGAAACGCGCCGCCAAATCACCCGGCGGCAAGGGCCCGATCAAGGATCGTCCCGCGGGCAAGAACATCATGAAGACCTGAGGGCTCGCGCCCGCGGGACACTCATCGAGGCCGTCTCGCGACGGCCTTTTTTTTGGTCGCTCGAGGCCCGACTCCCAACCGTTCAGCCGTTGACCCGCTTGAAGGTATAAACCGTCTTGGGGCCGAAGCGCAGCTTGAGGGTGTCGTCCGTCAGCTCCTCGATCGTGTCCTTGTAGTCGGCGATCTTGCCGCCGTTCTGGTCATTCTTCATCGCGGTGTAGCTGATGATGTTCCCTTGGCGCGACCACTGACCCGAGCGTCGGGAAACGACGGCGCCCTGCTTCATCACCTCCGAGTACTTCCCGCTGGCGTCGAAGTTGGCCGTGATGCTGGAACGGCCGTCTTCCTGCAGCCAGGTGCCCACCAGCTGATCCGGGGTTGGCTCGGCGAAACCGAGCAGGCCTAGGGCAACGAGGAGCAGGACCGGAAAGAAAGGCAGACGGAATGAGGTTCGCGGGGTCATGGCTGCACGGTAGAAGATTCAGCGTGCTGAGGGAAGACCGGCGTGGCCTTGGTGCGGGCGGAGGTCTTCCGTGACTCTTGACCACCGAATCCCCGCGTTCACCCTCAACGGCGATGAACATCGACTGGATCTACGACCTGTCCGCAATGTCCTTGGCGGGGGTGGTCGTCGGTAGCCTGACGATTTTTGCGGTTGTGGGTATGCGGGTGACGCGTCCGCTCGTGGTCCGCTGGCTGGGGGATCCGCATCCCCACAACGATGTGATTTCACTCCTGCTGGCGACGCTCGGCGTGCTCTATGGCATCACCCTTGGCTTGGTTTCCATCGCCGCCTGGGAGGCTTATGAAGCCACCACGTCCGGGGTCGACCAGGAGGTCGCGGTGGCGGCGGCGCTCATCGCCGATGTGGACCTGCTGCCCGAACCGGCGCGCACCGAAATCCTGCAAAGCATCGCCGCGTGGCGCGACCACGTCGTCAACGAGTCCTGGCCGGCTCAGCGCCTGGGGCTGAAACCGGAGGCGGAGAGCGCGGTGCTCCACCGGGTCGAGCGCGCCCTCGTCAACTTCGAGCCCCGCACAGCCACCGAAGGTGCGCTGCTTGCCGCTGCGCTGGGTGAGGTGAACGGACTCGTCCGTCTCGGGATGCAACGCTTTGAAGCCGTGGAATCCGGTCTGCCTCGCATCCTATGGCGGATCGTGATCCTCGGTGCGATCCAGTTGATCGTCTGCATGTGGCTGCAGTCGTCGGCCAAGGTCTCGCTCGTCTATTTCTCGACGGCGATGGTCGCATGCCTGCTGGGCTTGCTCATCTTCTTCCTTGCCGAAGTGAACAATCCGCTGCGTGGCGACTACGGCATCTCCAGCGACGGCTTTCGCGATCTGCGCATTACCCTGACCGCGCCGTAGCGCGGCGTAGCTTCGGCCGGACGAATCCAATCCGGAGGTCGCGCAGAGGCGCGGAGCCGCAGAGAAGACCTCCAGAAAAACAGATCGTATTTTAAAACTCTGCGGCTCTGCGCGATTTCCGTTATTTGGGATTGGGGCCGTCGCCGCGGTGAAGACGCGTTCGGGATCACGCGTCCGACCACACCGCGAATTCGCCGCTCCCGGGCGCGATGAAGTGATACCGACGGCCGCCGGGAAAGCTGAAGATCTCGCGCGAAATCGTCGCGCCCAACTCCCGGGCCTGCTGGAGCGAAGCCTCGAGGTTACGGGCGTAGAGCACGACGAGCACGCTGCCTGTGGCCACGGCCGCCGTTTGTTCGCTGCGATAGAATCCACCTGCGATCCGTCCGTCCTCAAACGCGACGTAATCAGGTCCGTAGTCCGTGAAGGTCCACCCCAGCAGGGCCGTGAAGAACGCCTTGGTCCTGGTGAGATCCGTTGCCTGGATTTCGATGTAGTCGATCGCGCGGTCCTTGGGCGTGGCCATGGCTGCGAAGGGAGGGGAAAGCGGACACGATGGCGAGGCTTCGTGCCCGCCGCCGCTCACTTTTTCGTCTCGCAGTTGAACATCCACTTCACGCCGAAGCGATCGGTCAGGGTGCCCCAGTAGGCTCCCCAGAACATGTCCTGCAGCGGTGACTCCACCGCTCCGCCCGCGCCGAGCGCAGCAAACAGGCGATCGGTGTCGGCCCGCGTGTCCGGTTCCAGATTGATGTAGACGTTGTTGCCCTGGTTCAGCTTGAAGCCCATCGACTCGGGGCAATCCGTGCCCATCAGCACGTGGCCGCCCAAGGTGGGCACGGCGACATGCATCACGAGCTTGGCCTGCTCCGCCGGCAACGGCGGCTGCCCGGGGCAGGGCGGACCGTCGCCGAAGCGCATGATGGGCGTGACGAACTCGGTTTTGAAAACCGACTTGTAGAAGAGGAAGGCTTCCTCGGTGTTGCCGGCAAAGTTGAGGTAAGTGGTGACGCGTGCCATGGTGGTGGGGATGAGGATGTGATTTCGTGAACATCTCTTCAACGAACGGAACGTGACGATCCGGATAGGCGCCGCGGTCCGCGACGGGAAGCGCGGAGCGCACACATTCGACTGACGATTTTCCACGTGGGCCCGCGTGGCCAGGTCCCTGTTTCTCACCTCAGCCGGCTCAATCCGTTTAACCACAGATGAACACAGATGCACACAGAGGGAAAATACCCTGACACACGGAGCTCCGGAACTGGTCGGTGCTGCGACGTGTTTCATCCTTCTGGAACCAGTCCGGCTGATCTGTGTCCATCTGTGGTTCCTCAACGGTAGGAGTTCGGCTAAGCGCCCCTCGGCACGGATTCCCTTTGCCGGACCGGCGCGCTCGGCTATGTCAGCAGGACGGACATGGCGAAACCCCCGACCTGGCAGGAAACGACCATCGACGGCGCGCGCACGCGGCGCTGGTCGATGGACGCACGCCAGTGTCCGGAGCTGAAGGTGCACCGCATCGCGTGGCTCGGCATCGACACGGTCTTTGCGCCCTACCGCCGCGTGCGGCTGGCCCCTTCGGGCAGCTTTGTCCTTGCGACGCTCGAGGGCGAGGGCCGCATGTGGCTCGAAGGCCGCTGGCAGCGCGTGCGCGCTGGGGCACTCTGCCTCGCGCCGCCCCGCGTGTTGAACGCGTTTCATGCGGTGCCGGGCAAGCCATGGACCTTTGCGTGGATCCGCTATGAGGAGGCGTCGTGGACCAAGCCGCTGGTCGGGGCGGACTCGCCGCTGCGCCTGGCCGCAGGCGCGGAGGACCTCGGGCGCGTGCTGGCGGGCCTGCGTGCGGAGTGGGTGGCCGAGCGCGACGCCGACCTGCTGCACCACTGGATCGCGCTTGCGCACGGCCACGCCCGCCGCGCGGCGCGACCCTGGCGTGGAGGCTCCCGCGTCGGGGAACTGTGGACGCTCGTGAGCCGCGACCTCGCGGCCGATTGGAAGCTGGCGTCGCTCGCGGCGGCCTGTCGTCTCAGCGCGGAGCACCTGCGCCGCGTCTGCCGGCTCGAGCTTGGGCGCACCCCGATGGAGCATGTCACCTACATGCGGGTGCAGCGGGCGCAGGAGCGGCTGGTGACAACGGACGAGAAACTCGAGGCGATCGCGCCGGAGGTGGGTTTTCACAGCGCGGCCGTCTTTTCGCGCGCCTTCGTGCGCTGCACCGGCCTGACCCCAACCGAGTACCGCCGACGCGGAAAACCGCGCCGGCGTGGCGTCTGATGTAGCCGGGCTCGCTGAGCCCGGTTCCGAATCCGGGCCGGGATTGCGCGCTGCGAGAATCTCGGACACGTACGGGCCGGCCAGCTGGACGGAACGGTGCGCCCAAGAAAAACGCCGGCCTCGTCGAGGCCGGCTTTTTCTTCAGACAAACGAACGCCGCGCCAGGCGCGGAGGCGGGCCTCAGCCGGCCTTTTCGGTTTCCATCGTCACGCGGCGATAGCCGCCGGTGCTCTTGAAGTAGAGCAGGAGCAGGAGGAAGATCGCGGCCATCGTCGCCGGGATGTAGGCGTCGGCCTTGAGTGTCTTGCGGTCGCCGATGATGCTCGCGTCGGCCAGCGCCGCCTGGTCGGGCGTGCGGGCGGCCGGGGCGGTGGACTGCGCGGCAGCGAGCTTGGTGCCGTCGAGGCCGGTGACCGGGCTGAGGAAGAGGAAGCGGCTCGACGTGGCAGCCTTGTTGGCCTCGTACACGGCCGGTGCGGTCTCCTGGAGGTGCTCCACCGTGAAGCGGTCCTTGGCGTAGCCGAGGCCCGGGCCGCCGAGGAGGCCGGCGGACATCATGCCGATGCCACCCATGATGGACATGGCGATGGCGCCCGTGCGGGGAAAGCGGTCGCCGACGACGGCCAGCATGGTGGGCCAGAAGAAGGTCTTGCCGAGCGCATACACCGAGAGGGCGACGAGAGCGCCGATGAAGGTCGTGATGCCGCTGACCATGTTGAGGCCGACGACGCCGAGGACCGAGCAGATCAGGAGCAGGCCGATCGGGGAGATCTTCAGCTTGCTCTCGATGAAGTGGGCGCAGAAGCGCAGGGCGAACATCAGCATCGAGGTGAACACGAAGAGGATCTTGCCCTGTTCCGGCGTGAGGATGTTGCCGGTGATGTTCTGGATCCAGCCGTCGGTGCCGAGCTCAACCGCGCCGATCAGGGCGTGGGTGATGAAGAGCACGAAGAGGAGCAGCGAGCCGACCGAGAACTTGGTCAGGACGCCGACGATCACCAGCAGCACGAGGCCGATGCCCCAGGAAACGGCCGCGGGGAGGAAGAGGGCGTTCGAGAAGAAGAGCACGAGCAGGTAGCAGGCGACCGCCGAGCCAAGGATGCCGACCTCGCGGAGCATCTCGCCGACCTTGAGACCCTTTTCTGCCGCTTCGGACTTGGGGAAGCTCTGACCCATGAACATGACGCCGTAGGCGATCGTCGGGATCAGGAAGAGGCCGAGCTGGATCTTCCAGCTCATGCCGGCGGCGCCGAGCGTCCAGCCGATCAGACCACCGACAACCATGCCGGCTGGCCACGAGGCGTGCAGGATGTTGAGGTAGTGCGTGCGGTTCTTCGGGAAGAGGGTTGAAACCAGCGGATTCGCGACGGCCTCGAGCGTGCCGTTGGCGAGGGCGAAGACGAACGTGCCCCAGTAAAGGAACTGGTAGGCGGTTTCCTGCGCCTGACCGACACCGGCGGCAAAGGTGATGAAGGCGGACGCCACGTGGAAAATGAAGGCGGCGAGGACCAGCTTGCCGTACCCGATCTTGTCGACGACCACCCCGCCGATGATGATGCCGAAGCAGAAGCCGGTGAACCCGGCGCCGCCGATGGCGCCGAGCTGGGCGCCGGTGAAGCCGAAGTCGGCGGCCCAATTGGCGAGAATGCCTCCTCGGACGCCGAAGCCGATGCCGGCGGCGAGGATGGCGGTGAATCCGGCCCAGAGGAGCCGGCTGGCGTTCGCGGTGATACCTTCAGTGTTTGCAGACATCGTTGCAGGGTAGGGGTTGGGGGATCGCCTTCGGACCATGGGGCATGCACAAGACCGCTGATCGGACCGTGCTCCAGAAGGGTAAGGGGTGGAAGCGGAGGGACGCTAGAGCGGCACCGATTGAAACCGCAATGAACCTTTGCATGCCGGATGAATTCTGACTGACCGAGTGGCTGAAATCTGGCCCTTGCGGCCGGGAAGTTCCGACGGAATCGCGGCCGGGCCGCTGTCATCGAAAGCAGAAACCTTAACCTTTCCCTACCTTTGGATTGCAAGATTGTGCACAATCCGACTCGATCGACCTCAGGAAAAAAGGTTGCCCCTGCCTGAATCCTTTGCGCGTGCGCTGAGTCACTTCTGGCCGACGCCGCCTTTCTTCCCATGTCGTTCCGTTCCTGCCTCCGCTTTTCTGTCCCTGCCTGCCTTGCGCTGTGCGCGCCCGCGCTCCCGGGTGCCGATAATACCCCTCCGGCCGAAAGGGATCCCCGTCGCGAGGATTTCGCCCGTCGGGTGTATGATACCACCCGCCTGCAGGGCGCCGCGCCTCGTATCGACGGACAGCTCGATGACCCCGCCTGGCAGCAGGGCGCCTGGGCCAGTGATTTCAGCCAGGCTGAACCACACGAGGGCCGTCCCGCGTCCAAACCCACCTCGCTGAAGATCCTGTACGACGACCGCTACCTTTACATCGCGATCCGGGCCCATGATCCCGAGGTCCGCTCGCTCCGCCGCCTGCGCGGCAAGCGCGACGAGGAGACGGGAGACATGGTCGGCATCGCCTTCGACAGCTACCGCGACTTCCGCACCGCCTTTCAGTTCGATGTCACCTCCGGTGGCTCCAAGGTCGATCTTGCCCGGCTCAACGACGTTGAGGACAAGAGCTGGAATGCCGTCTGGGACGTCCGTGTCGGCCAGGAGGCCGATGCCTGGGTCGCCGAGTACCGCGTCCCGCTCAGCCAGGTCCGCTACAGCAAGAAGCGGGATCAGGTCTGGGGCCTGCACAGCTGGCGCCGGATCAATCACCTGCAGGAGGAGAGCCACTGGCAGCTCATCCCGGAGGACAACCGCGGATACGTCTACTCTTTCGGCGAGCTCCGCGGCATCGCCGACCTCCCCGTGTCCCGGCGCATTGAGATCCTCCCGTATCTGTCGGGGAAATACGCCACGACGGAGGAGATCCCCGGCAATCCCTACCGCACCGGGTCGGAGACAGTGATCGAGGGCGGTCTCGACGCCAAGATCGGCCTCTCGAGCAACTTCACCCTGGATCTGACGATCAACCCGGACTTCGGCCAGGTCGAGGCCGACCCCTCGGAGATCAACCTGAACACCTTCGAAACCCTGCTCGAGGAGCGGCGACCGTTCTTTCTCGAGGGCAAGAGCATCCTCGAGTTCGGCTTCGGCGATGTCACGCAGGTCTTCTACCCGCGCCGCATCGGTCGCGCTCCCTCGCTCACGGCCAGCGGCCCGGGTTTCATCGACGCGCCGGCGGTCTCCCGCATCCTTGGCGCCGCCAAGGTCACGGGCAAGACCCCGGGCGGTCTCTCCGTCGGCATGCTGCTCGCGCAGACCGATGAGGAGCAGGCCCGAATCTCCCTCAACGGGTCCGAGTCTCGCGTCGTGGTCGAGCCCGCCACCCGCTTCTCAGTCATCCGAATGGAGCAATCCCTCAACGAGGGCGCGACCCGGTTCGGCGGCATCCTCACCGGCACGCAGCGCAGCCTCAAGGACGGCATGCCCGGTCTCATGACCGACGCCGGCTACACCGCGGGCATCGACTTGCTGCACTACTGGGGTAACCGGACTTACTACGTGGACTTCACCCTGATCGGTAGCCGGGTCGAGGGCTCGAAGGCCGCGGTCACCGACCTGCAGTCCAAGCTCGTGCACAACTTTGCCCGGCCCGATGCCGAGAACCTTGAGGTCGATTTCGACGCCACTTCCCTGCAGGGCACCGGCGGCGAATTCATCATTGGCAAGAGCAGCAACGGCAACTGGCGCTACCGGACTTCGGTCGACTGGCGTTCACCGGGTTTCGAGCTCAACGACATCGGCTACCAGCGCGCCGCCGACCAGCTCAAGCACGAGGTCCAGCTGTCCTACGTCAACACCCGCCCGGGTCCCCGGCTGCGGCGCTACAATGTCACCTTTGACTATGCCGGCCGCTACGACTTCTCCCTCGATGGGATTCAGAAGGATTTCACGGTCAACAGTTCCCTGACCTCCAACCAAAACTGGGTGTACACGGCCCGCACCTCCTACCGGACCGAGGTGCTCGATCACCGCATTCTCCGCGGAGGCAACGCCCTGCTGACGCCCGACACGATCACCTTCACCGGCACCGTCACCACCGACCGCTCCAAGCCGCGCGACTACAAGGGCGAGTTCAGCCATGCGACCTCCAGCGATGGTCTCTCCCACACCACGCGCTTCGGCACCACGTTCAGCACTCGCATCCGCGACCGTTTCAATGTCGAGGCTGAGCTTTCCTACATCTCTGCGGTCAGTGACCTCCAGTACGTGCGCACGGTGAACACCGGGGGCATCCGCCGTGACGTCATGGGCCGGCTCGACCAGCAGACGCTCACCGCGGAGCTCCGCTTCGACGTCAACCTCACGCCGCAGCTCTCCCTTTCGTTCTACGGCAGTCCCTTCCTCTCAGCCGGAGAGTACACGGACTTCAAGCGCGTGACCGACTCGCGTGCCTCCGATTACGATGCGCGCTTCCGTCGCCTCTCCGACAACCTCACCTACAACCCGACGACGTCCACGTACACGGTCACGGGTGACGGATCCCCGTACTCCTTCGGCAACCGCGATTTCAACCTTCGCGAGTTCAAGTCCAACCTGGTGCTCCGCTGGGAATACAAGGCGGGCTCGACCGCCTATCTCGTCTGGAGCCAGAACCGCACGGATCCCTTCGTCTCCGGTGACTTCTCGCCCGGCACGGAATACCGGCGTCTGTTCAGCGCGCGCCCCGACAATACCTTCGTTGTGAAGTTCAGCTATTGGTTCACGCTCTGACGTTTCTTTCCGCATCAGCCTGTGGCTCCTCGCCAGTTCGCGGGCCATTGGCCTCCCTGTGTCGCGCGGACGGACGCATCCGCCCCAGGTCGCGGAGCCCGGGAACTCCTCGAGCGAATCCCGCTGCCCAAGCCCGGCCGCGCCCACTGGCCCCGCGCCCTCGATGGGTGCAGGGCGAAGTGAAGTGAACCTCCGGCTCTGCGGACCAATCGTCGCAGCACCGATGGTTGCCGGCAGCAATCCTGTCGGTCGTTCCGGCTTTACGGTGTCGGCGGCGTAGCCGGCACCGCCCACGCGGGCACCGTGTGCGGATCGAAATCGAGCATCTCCGGAACGAGGAAATACGCGGCGAGCAGGATCACCGTCGCGCAGATCAGGTTGAGACGCAGGCCCACGCGCGCCATGTCGGGCACGCTCAGGACGCCGGTGGAGTAGGCGATCGCATTGGTCGGCGAGGCCCCGGGCAGCATGAAGGCGCAGCTCGCTGCGAGCGTCGCCGGCACCATCAGCAGCAGCGGATTGATCCCGAGTCCCCCGGCCAGGCCGGCGAGGATCGGGAGCACCGCCAGCACGGTGGCGGAGTTGCTCATCATCTCCGAAAGTGCGACGACCAGCGCGACCGCCGCGATCGCCACGATCCACACCGGCACTTCGTTGAGAATGGTCAGCTCGGCACTCAGCCAGGTGATCACACCGGTCTGGGTCAGTGCCGCCGACAGGCTCAGGCTGCCGCCGAAGAACAACAGGATGCCCCACGGCAGCGGAGCCGTGTCCTTCCATGTCAGCACGGTCCGGTCGAATTTCCCATCCAGCGGGATCAGGAAAAGCAGGAGGGCGCCGCCGATGGCGACCACGGCATCCTCAATCGGCACGCCGAGCAGGCCCTCCCAGAATCCGCTGAAGACCCAGGCGATGACGCAGAGGAGAAAAACGAAGGTGGTCGCGATTTCCCCGCGTGAAAACGCCCCGAGCCGTCCGTACTCGGCCCGCAGCAGGCCGCTGAGATTCGGCATCGCCGGAGCCCCGCGCAGCAGCGAAAAATAGAGCAGGCCCCAGCACAGGACCAGCAGGGTCAGGGAGACGGGAACGCCGAATTTCATCCAGTCGGACAAACTGAGGCTGTAGCCGTAGGTGCGGCTGAGGTAGCCCTCGAGCACCGCGTTGGTCGGCGTGCCGATGAAGGTGGCGAGGCCGCCGATGCAGGGCGCATAGGCGACGGCCAGGACGAGGGCCTTCGCCATGGCGGGATGCTGCGCGCCATCGCGATTGATCAGTCCGGCGATGCTCAGGGCCATCGGCATCATCACCATGGCCGTGGCGGCGTTGCTCATCCACATGCCGAGCAGGCCGGTGACCAGGACCAGTCCGCCGATCAACCGCGGCGCGCTCCCGCTGACATGACGGAGCAGGCCGAGCCCGAGTCGCTCGTGCACGCGCCATTTCTGGATCGCGATCGAAAGGATGAACCCGCCGAGGAAGAGAAAGATGAGCTCGGCCGCAAAGTTGCTCGCCGCCTGGCGCAGGGTCATGATGCCGGTCAGGGGCAGCACGGTGAGCGGGAGCAGCGCGGTCACCGGCAGGGCGACGGCCTCGGTGATCCACCAGGTGGCCATCCACATGGCCAGCCCGCACACCCGCCAGCCCGTGGCGCTCATACCCTCCGGGGGCGAAAGCAGGTACGTGACCAGAAACAGGCCGATCCCGAGAAACAGTCCCAGCCGCCGCACGAAGGGCGACGTCTGGTCGGCGTTGGCGTTGAGGGCGGGGGAGGTTGGGGAGGCTGCCATGGGGTATCGAGAAAGGGTCCGGCGGCGGCCGAGTTGGATAGGCCGCGCAGAAGGGAAAAAAAGCGGCCTGTCTAATCGTGAGCCCGTGGGCTTTAGCAAGGTTACCCCTCCCCTCGTGCATTACAATTACACCC
>CAYWRG010000009.1:27578-95372 GCA_964460715.1 uncultured Opitutus sp.
GGGGTGGTGGGGGCGGCGGCCATGGGTATCCCCCAACGGGCCCGGCGGCGGCGCTGTTGCACCGCCCCCGCTGAGGGAAAGAAAGCGGCATGTCTATTCGTGAGCCCGTGGGCTTTCGCAAGGTTCCGCCTCGCCTCGTGCATTCCAATTCCACGCCGTGTTTGGAGTGTTTAGCGCAGGGCCTCAGAACCGGGTTCAGGCCTGCGGACGGCGGGGCGAGCCTGTCCGGAATTCACCGGCTCATTCGTTGAAAGAGAGAGCACCGGGCCTGCGCGCTGACGACAACCCACTGCCGGCGGCGTCGCCCGGACTGAACTTGGCTCGTTGGCGCGGCCTGATTTCAATCCCTCCACCCATGAAAAACCCCACCTCAAAAAATAAGATCTGCCTTTGGTACGACAAGGACGCCGAAGCGGCCGCGCGTTTTTACGCCGCGACCTTCCCTGATAGCGAAGTGACCGCCGTCTACCGCGCGCCGAGCGATTACCCGTCGGGCAAGGCGGGGGATGTGCTCACGGTGGAGTTCACCGTCCTTGGGATTCCCTGTATCGGACTCAACGGCGGCCCGATCTTCCCGCATAGCGAGGCCTTCTCCTTTCAGGTCGCGACCGACACGCAGGAGGAGACGGATCGCTACTGGAACGCGATCGTCGGCAACGGCGGTCAGGAAAGCCAGTGCGGCTGGTGCAAGGATCGCTGGGGCCTGTCCTGGCAGATCACGCCCCGCGTTCTGACCGAAGCGATGGCCGCCGGCGGCGTCGAGGCCAAGCGCGCCTTCGACGCGATGATGGAAATGGGCAAGATCGACATCGCGAAGATCGAAGCAGCCCGCCTAGGTTTCGCGTAGCGAGAACCTCGGACGGGTACCGGCCGATCAGCAGATCGGAACGGTACAAGCCTAGGTTTCGCGTAGCCGTCTGCCCCATCGGTTCGCAGATCGCTTCCGACCTCAGCAGCCGACCGGTTTGCGCTGCCCGCGTCGCCCTTCGGCCAACGAACGCGGGGCGATTTCTGGTCTGGCCCCGCGAGCGGAATTTTGACGTGGTGGACGTTTTCCCTCGTTCACACACTCGTCCCTCCCATGAACTTCGAAACCCTCCAGTTGCACGCCGGCCAGGACATTGATCCCACGACCCAGTCGCGTGCCGTGCCGATTTACCAGACGACCGCCTACCAGTTCAAGGACTCCGCCCATGGCGCGCGGCTCTTTGCCCTGCAGGAGTTCGGCAACATTTACACGCGTCTGATGAATCCGACCAATGACGTCTTCGAGAAGCGCATCGCCGCGCTCGAGGGCGGGGTCGCAGCCTTGGCCACCGCGTCGGGACACTCCGCGCAGTTCATCGCCCTCAACAACATCACCACGGTCGGCGACAATTTCGTCACGACGTCGCATCTGTACGGCGGTTCCTACAATCAGTTCAAGAACGCGTTCCGGAACATCGGCGTTGAGGCGCGCTTCGCCAACGGCGTGGACGTGGCCAGCTTCGAGCCACTGATTGATGCGAAGACCAAGGCCATCTACCTCGAGACCATCGGGAACCCCGGCCTCAGCGTGCCCGACTTCGCGGCCTTCGCCGCACTCGCGAAAAAGCACGACCTTCCGCTGATCGTGGACAACACCTTTGGTGCGGGCGGCGCGATCTGCCAGCCACTGCGCCACGGCGCGCATATTCTCGTGGAGTCGGCCACCAAGTGGATCGGCGGCCACGGCACCAGCATGGGTGGCGTCATCGTCGACGCGGGCACCTTCAACTGGGGTAATGGCAAGTATCCCCAGTTCACCTCGCCGTCCCCCAGCTACCACGGCTTCATCCTGAACGACGCGTTCGGACTCGGCGGCCCGATGGGCAACATCCAGTTCATCATCCGCTGCCGCATCGAGGGCCTGCGCGATTGGGGTCCCGCCCAGAGCCCCTTCAACTCGTTCCTTCTCCTGCAGGGACTCGAAACGCTGTCGCTCCGCGTGGAGCGCACGTGCGAGAACGCGCTCGCCCTGGCCCGCTGGCTCGAGACCTGCCCCGAGGTCGAGGCCGTGAACTACCCGGGCCTTACGAGTCACCCGTTCCACGCCAACGCGAAGAAGTACCTCACGCGCGGCTTCGGCGGCGTGCTCTCGTTCCAGCTCAAGGGCGACCGCGCCCGGGCGGAAGCGTTCGTGAACCGGCTCAAGCTCATCTCCCATCTGGCCAACGTCGGCGATGCCAAGACCCTGATCATTCACCCGGCTTCGACCACCCATTCCCAGCTCTCCGCGGCCGAACAACTCTCGGCCGGGGTCGCCCAGGGCGGGTTGCGTGTCTCGCTCGGCATCGAGCACATCGACGACATCAAGGCCGATATTCGCCAGGCACTCAGCGCCTGATCCGCCACCTCGACTTGTTCGTTCCTGACCGGTCGCCGTAGGGGCGACCGGCTCACTCCGTCCGTCCTCGCCAGCGCCACCAACCTGCAAGGACGCTGCCGATCACCGAGTGAAACACGCTGGAGATCGCGCAGGGCACGGCGGTGAGTGGATCAGGGAAATGCTTGCGGGCCAGCGCGACGCCGAGGCCGGAGTTCTGCATACCGACCTCGATCGAAACCGTGCGGGCGACGGTTTCATCAAATCGCAGCACGCGGGCGACGAGGTAGCCGAGGAGGAAGCCACCGGCGTGCAGACCAAAGACCGCGCCGAGCAGACGCCAGGCGGCACCCTTGACCGCCGCGGCGCTGCCGCCGATCACGCTCGCGCAGATCAGGGCGATCACGATGACCGAAACGAGCGGCAGGCCGAGTTGCACGCGCTGGACCACCCGCGGCGCAAAACGATTCACGAGCACACCGAAGGCGACGGGCGCGATCACGATCTGCACCGTCGACTTGAACATACCCCACGCATCCACCTCGACGAGCGCGCCTGCGAGCCACGATGTCAGCAGGGGCGTCAGGGCGACCGCGGCAAAGGTTGAGCACATCGTCATCACGACCGACAGGCACACGTTGGCGCGGGCGAGGTAGGTGACGACGTTCGAGGCCGTCCCGCCCGGGCAGCACGCGACGAGGATCAGCCCCACGGCGTCGGGTGGGGCGAGGGCGAACGCACGGCCGCGGCGCCAGCCGAGGAAAGCGATGAGCGTGCACTGGGCAAAAAAGCCCAGGGCCACGGCCCGGGGCATGCGCGCGATGCTCCGAAAGTCGTCGAACGTAAGCGTCAGGCCCATGCCGAGCATGATCACGGCGAGCCCCCAGGTGATCCACGGACCGCTGAACCAGGTGAACCAGGCCGGTTGGACCAGGGCGAGCGCAGCTAGCGCCACGACCCAGACAGGGAAAGCATTCGTGAGCAGGGATAGGACTCGCGACACGGCCGCCGAGTCAGGCGGACGAGCGGGACCAAGGCGAGCCCGGGCTTCTGCGACTCCGTGGAAAACCTCAGACCGGCATCGGCCGATCAGCCGATCGGAATGGCATGAAGCCTAAAGCTTACCGCTTAAAGCCTACCGCTCACTGCCGACAGCTTAGAGCTCCGCGAAGCGGCATTTGCCACTGGTCATGCGACCGGCACCGCGCAATCGTACGCGACCTCTTCTTCGATCCATGAGCCGCGTCATGTGCTACAAGTGTTTCTGGCCGCAGCCGCTGTGCTGGTGCGGCTCGATCACGCCCATGCCGTCACGCACGAAGTTCGTCTTTCTCATGCACCCGTATGAGGCCAAGCGCATCAAGGCGAACACCGGGCGGCTCACGCACCTCTGCCTGGCCGACAGCGAACTCCACATCGGGATCAGCTTCGACGACCACGAGCGGGTGAACGCGCTGATCGACGACCCGCAGAACTACCCGGTGCTGCTCTATCCGACCCGTGACGCGCGGGACCTCTCGAAAGGCGAACTCCACGCCGCTGACTTCGCGGGCAAGCGGCTCGTGGTCTTCCTGCTCGATGCGACCTGGCGGCTCGTCCGCCCGATGCTGCGCACCAGCCTCCGGCTGCAGACGCTTCCGCGCATCATGTTCTCCAACGCCGCGCCCAGCCGCTACACGATCAAGCGCCAGCCCGAGCCCGGTTGCCTGTCGACACTCGAAGCCACGCACGAGCTTCTCCTCGCCCTCGACCGCTCCGGCCTCGACCACTACGCGCAGCCGACGCAGCTGCTCGACCTCTTTCAACGCATGCAGGATTTCCAGATCCGCTGCACCGAGGAGAATAAACGCCTCGGCCTCAGCCGCTACGCGCGGCCCCCGCGTCCCGAAGGCCCGCCCGTCCCGCGCCCCGTGCTCAAGCGCCGCCGGATCTTCGGAGCGATAAAGCAGTGAACCGTGTAGCCGGGGTCGCTGACCCCGGTCAGGATGCTGCAGAATCTGTATTGGTCCCGGGGCGGCGACCCTTGTCCAACTCATCTCGAGCCGACCGCTAGCGATTGATCATAGACCTTCGACGACGGGGTCGGGTCGTTAAAACGTTAAATTGGCTCGGCGCAGAATCGGATTTAGCGATTTAACACCCCGACCCCTTTGCGTCGCTCTTGGGCGTTTAACGTCGCATCGCCGCGATGATCATCACGCCCACCGCAAAGGTCGCGGCCACGAACGAGCCGGAGGATGGAATGGCGAGCCAGGCGAGTGATTCCTTCACCGCAGTACTGTTGCCGATTCCTGGAAGCTTAAATGCGGCCACGAGCCAATAGACCGAGTAGCCCAGCCCACCGGCCCCCAGTCCCAGACTTACTAGGCGAATGAGCGTTGGCGCGCCGCCAATCAGCACGGCGACGAGAATCAAGCCAACCGCGGCGGCGCCCAAACCTCCGGCATGAAGGTGGGCGCGCTGGGTGTACGCCCAGGCTTTGTCCAGTGCGGCTTTGATCAGCGCATCGTCGTCGTGATAAACGCTCGTCCGGACCTCTTGGGCCGAAGCCTTGAGCTGGTCCTTGATTGTCGCCTCGTTCAAGCCGAACACCACACCCAAGCCGAACCCGAAGAGCAACGTGAGGACGGCGAAGAACATCCCCGGCAGCGCGGGGCGAAGGCGAGCAAGGTCTCGATTCGTATCGGAAGTCGGATTCATGGGATTGATCTCCTTTGGGTCGGAGGGGCCGCGGCCAGTTAACAGGGATAATCTACCAGCAGGCCCGCCGACGTGCTGCGCCAATCTGGTTATTCATTGCGCGGATCTTGGCGCGTTCTCGCCTGGGGGGCTTCCTAAAAGGGGTCGGGCCGTTAAACCGTTACATTGGGCCGGCGCAGAATCGGATTTAACGTTTTAACGCCCCGACCCCTTAGGACCGGCCCCTTAGGCTCGGCCCCGGGCGCAGTTTCAGGTTGCACCGCGTCGGACGCTGCCAACGACTCTCCCGGCATGCGTCGCTTCGCCTTCTGGGTTGTCCTGTCCGGCTTTTTTCTGGCGTCGTCCGGCCTCGCGGCGGAATTGCAGGCGGACTTGCAGGATGCGTTGGAACGTGGCGACTCGGCCGCGCTGGAAGCGCTCGCCGCCCCGTACCGGCAGGGCGACCTGCCGCCCGAGATCAGTCCACTCACCACGCTCTTGCTGGGGATCGCCATGATGGACACGCCGGCGCGCGCGATCACGCTGTTCGAGGCCGCGGCTAAGGACCCCGCGTTGGCCGTGCGGGCCCGGATCTGGCTCGTGGATGCATTCCTCGCCGCCCGGTCCCCGCTCGGGGCGCAATACTACGCGAACGAACTGAGACGCATTTCTCCGGCCAGTCCGGCCATCTTCTACGCGCAGGGGCGGATCGCCTTGTACAGCCTCCTGCGGACCCACCCGAATTGGCAGGCTCGTCGCGATCCCTTGGTGGAGCAGATCCTGGGTTCACTCAAGGGGTGCACCGACGAGTATGCCCAAAAGCACCGTGATTTCGATCCGCGCTTCTTCTCGCTGGGTTTGGCTTACCTGGATGCGGAGACCAATCTCGCGCGGGCGGCCGGCTACGCGACCCGGTTCCTCACCTTCCGACCGCGCAACGCGAGCGTGACCCGCCTCGTGCTGGCGATCGACGACAGCCTGTTGTACATGAAGCGCACGGCAGACATCGAGGCGCTCAGGAAAAAGGGAGCCCTCTCTGAAGACGAGTGGGCGCGCTGGGATGAACGCTTTCGTGCCTACGACTTGAACACCCACAGGGCTTGGCACCAACGTCTGGCGGACGAGAGCATGGGCGAGTCCGAAGGGGCAGCCGACCTGCGCGCCCAGCGTCTGCCGATCCACCTGACGTTGATGCGTCAAAGTGCCGACACGTGGAAAAGCTGGCTCGAGGCGCGGAATCGTCCACCGCGCGGGGGCGACATCGAGCCTCCGCAGGGCGACCCGCGCTTCCCGGAGCATGCGCTCACGTTTGCGCGACTCAGCACGCAGGGTTTCACCCCGGGTTTTGCGGCGCGTGCGCTCGAGTACCTGGAGATGGCCCGGATCATCGAGCCCACCCTCGTGGTGCCGGATGCGATGGAACTCGAGCTGAGTTCGGCCGTCAGCGATTTCACGCGCGGCGCGCCGTACTTTGCGCGCGAGTTTCCTCAGCACCAAGCGGACGAGGCCTGGCTGCGACGCTACATGCCGGTGGCGGAAGCCTCCGCCCCGGAGGTCTTCCAACGCTACGTGGAGGCGCTCGCGAAGGCCAACCCCAGTCTCCGCACGGGGCGGCTCCTGACGGCTCGTGCCCGAGTCGCCGAGCCCGGGGCCCTGGCCCGCTACGAGGAGATATTTTCCGGGGCGCCGGGCGCCGTCGATCCCAAGGCGGTTGACTGGGATTTGTATCGGGAGCTGCTGCAGGAGGCCGGTAACCGTGCAGGATTCCTGGATGGCGGCGGGCCCGGAAAGGGCCCCGCCGCGGCCTTCGATGCGACCGTGGAACGGTGGCACAAAGCGGCAGGGGATCGCACCGGCGTTGCGGAACAATACGCACTCCTCCTCCTGCGCCGCGCTCGCGCCAGCGCAAGCCACGAGGCCTATGACGCCGCGTTCGACGCCTTGGTCCGCGCCCTCAACGGCGCCTCCCAGAATCCCGCCATCGTGCGGGGCGTCACGGAAGTCCAGTCGCTGACCTCGGGACTCCGCGCGCGTGAGCGCCAGCGCGAAGCCGAGCTCAATGCCGCGATCGAAGAGGGACTGGCCAAGGATCGCGCGGCGCCTGAAGAGCCCGACGACAGCGACGACGTTGACGTCCCCTAAAGCGTCCGAAAAGGGATCGGGTCGTTAAAACGTTAAATTGGCCTTGGGCTGATTCGTATTTAACGATTTAACGCCCCGACCCCTTAGGATCGGCCTCCATTTCAGAATCGACCCCGTTGCAGAAGCCCTGAGTCTGTTTGTGACGTGAGCTCCTTCTGATGAGCCGATCCGAGCCATACTCCGGTACCAGTCGAGCGAACGTGAAGTTCATGCCGCGCTTGAGCGCGCACCGAGTCTTCCTCTTGGTGTCCCTAGGCTTCGCCTGTTCGTGGGTCGTGTCGGCCACCATGCTCTGGAAGCAGCAGCGCTCAGATCGGGAGTTCGATCGCGAGGTCCTGCAGCCGCAGCTGGAGCGGCTGGGGCGCGGGGAAACCGGTTTAAATAAGGAAGGATCGGACGCATTGCGGGAGGTTGCAGGCGCAGAACTCGACTGGCTAAACGAGTCGATGGAGCGGAGACGTCTGCAAAACCGCTACTGGGGCTTCCGCGAAGGATCATTTTTTGGGCTGATTGCGACTGGTTTGGTGTGGATTATATTTTCGCAGGTTCAGTTCGCGCTACGGCGCCGTGCGCATGACGCTGCGGAGCGGCCGGCGGCTAAGAATGCGGGTTATCTACTCGGCGAGTTGATCGAGCAGGATAAGACTTTCACCGCCCGTGAGAACTCCGACACACGAGGGATCTCGGTGCAGGTCGACGGTGGCAGAGGCCTGGTCATTTTTCGCAATGTCCGCTTCATCGCGGCGTTTGTGGGCAACAAACGGCAGGACATCGTCGAGCTGCCACTCACGGACATTCTGGCGCTTTCCACAGGATTTCACAAAGGCCGTGCCTATCTGAATCTGCGTACGACGGCGGGCCGACTCACGCTCCATGACAGCGTGCAACCATTTCGGACGTTGGCGGATTTACTTGATGACATCATCGAACTCAACCGCACCGATCCCTCTGGCTACCGCGACGCACGAGCACGGGAGCCGGTGGTCAAGACGCCGTGGTATGGCTGGTTGATCATCGCCGCGGCAATGACTGCTGTCGTGTGGGTTTTTAAGCTGGTCGTGAGCTGAGGGCGCCGAGACGGGCTCGGCGTCAGAAACGGGGTCAGGCCGAGCAACGTCACATTCGTGGAGCACCGGTTCGGGAAATGTGACAATGTTCGGCCTGACCCCCTAGGGTTGGCCCGACCCTCTAGGGTTGGCATTCCAACAATTCTGGCTGCAAAGAGGTCCTGATGGCAGCGCTCTTGCAAGGCAGGAGCTTCTTTTCGGCGGACTGCTGCCAGCGAATCGTTTCAGCAGGCAATTTCGCGAAGCAGCAGGCTTGGAGATAACGGAAGTAATTGATCTTACCTGGGCTATGATGAGCCTAATTCTTGCCGAGCGGAATAGGACCGGATTTCAGCGTGGCAATTTCGTGCTCATCGAAAAGGGCCTCAGCCCTGGTGCCGTCGATAAATTCTTCGGTCTGCTAGGCAAGAGCACCAAAGAGCTCCATGCATGGCTCTCATCGACGCCGCATGTCGGCATGCGCGTATTTGATCAAAAAATTTTACCCACGCCGCTGCTAGAGTTCCCCTTGCTGTTAGAGAAGGATACGTACCATATATTCTTCATTCCGCTCCTAATAAGAGCGCTCGAAAGCATCGTCTATCGTCGGCTTCGCACGAAAGATCCTTCCAGTTTCGGTATCCATTTCGGTCGGATATTTGAGAGCTATCTTGAAAGGTGCCTTTCTGACGCGGGTGTTCGGTTCTGGAACGAAATGGCGTTGAAGAGGGTTCTAAGAAGAGACCAAAAGTGCGTTGATTTCCTCATCGTCGAAGATGACTGCAATATCCTCATTGATGCAAAAGGGGTAGAAATGAGTGTACGCGGCCGGGTCTCTTCGAGTGCAGAAATTGTTGCAGGTGCTGTAAAAGATTCTGCAATGAAAGCAATTGAGCAGGCTCAAAGCACGATGCGAGAGCTTTGCTCGCTGACGGATGCCGCGTCTATCCCTAAGGGCACTAAAGCTGCCTTCCTGCTGGTTGTGACCATGGAGCCGCTATATCTGGGGCCTTGCTCGGAATTCGAAGCCACCTTTGGCGACTTTGTTCGACCCAAGCTCTCGAAAGAATACGGCAACGATCTCCCGATCCCGCTAGATCACGTGTTTTTCCTAAGTGCTGGTGAGTTTGAACGTCTTCTTGCGCGAGTGAGGTTCAAACGCTGCGGAATAGTAAAAGCGTTGAGGTTTGCGCGTGATCGAGATCCGCATGCAGTCACGCGAAGAATGGACTTTGGACAACACCTTGAGGATCTTTGCTCCGAGGAGCGAAATCTTCCTCTTATCAGCAATGCTTTAGAGCACATTGCGCACCGGTGCGCAGCGCGGGCTAGGTAGCCCAACCGAACCGGACGGGGTCAGGCCGAGTTTTGTCGTTTTTGGACCGACGCGCTGGGTGAGGTCGGACAACGGCGCATGCTAGCGCGCCGATCCTACGGAGTCGCAGGAACGCCGGCCTGCGCGATCAGCGTCTTGAGCAAAGCCACATCCGACCTCTTGGTCTTCGCGACGAAGCCGCGGGCGGGGGCGAAGTGGACCTCGGGGTGGGCCGCGATCTTCGTGAAATCCAGCCGGGCGTTGTCGCGGAAGCGGGAGAGGCCGTAGCCGGAACTGCGGCGGTCAGGATAGACCGTGCCGACGATCTGGTCGGTCAGGCCTCGGCTCTGAATAAAATGGTCCATGCCCAGTGAGGGTTCGTCGGGCAGGGGATCGGTGCGGGGGAGGAAGAGGACCTTGGCCGGGCGGCCGGCGAGTTCCAGGTCCCAGATCTCCGCGTGTTGGCCGATGAAATCGAGCCGCGCGCGCATGGTCCGGAGGTAGTCGAGCAGGTCCTGGCCGATCATCCGCATCATCTCCCAGAGGGGATCCCCCGGGGCGAGGGTCTGCACGAGGGCGAAGCGACGCAGCAGGGTCATGTCGATCGGCGAGTTCAGCTTGTTGGCCGCTTCCGGATCAATCCCGAGCCACTTGGCCGTGACGAGTGGACCGCGGCAATCGAACCACTCGGCCGTTTCCAGCCAGTCGCAGAACTGGCGGGCATCCGCATAGAGCCCCAGATGCTGCAGGACCAGCGAGAGCGAGCAGGTGGGCGGATGATCCTTCGGCAGCTGGTGATGATCGAAGTTGGCCAGCGCCGGCTCATGCCGGTGCCCCACGTCGACCACCGCCACCGCCGGATTGTCGAGATCCGCCGCCGCCGGCTCCCGCCGGACCAGCGCCACCGGATGCAGTGCAAGCAGCACGCTGCAGGCGAGAAATTCGTCCTTATGGGCGCCACCCGGGTGGGTGAGGATCTGGTGGATGGAGTCGGGCATGAAGGAGTCTGTAGTCGGGATTCAGGAGTCAGTAGCTTTCAGCGGTCAGTCCAAACCGAAAGGAAGAACCACGGAATTTTGACCACGGATGACACGGATTTCACGGATACGATCCGGATCGGGGCCGTTTTCTGGATCTCGGTTCCGGGTCGTCATCCGAGCAATCCGTGAAATCTGTGGTCAAAAATGGATTGAGCCCTGTTCCTTCGATCAGGCCTCGAAAGCCCGAAAACTCAGGTCTCAGGTTTCAAGTTTCAGGTCTCAATTTTCAGTTCTCATCCGTCACCCCTGCCGCTTCGCCGCCAGCAACTGCGCCACCTGCTCCGGCGAGAGATTCTTCACCTTGAGATGGACGCGCGCCACGGCTTCGGCGCGGCCCGGTCGGCCTTGCGCGGTGTCGACGGTTTTAATGACCGCGGCCGCAAACGTTGTCGTCGTCGGGTGCTCGAAGAGCAGGCGGAGCGGGAGCTCCGTGCCGAAAATCTCGAAGAGGCGCCACATGACCTGGGTGGCGAGGAGGGAGTGGCCGCCGAGGTCGAAGAAGCTGTCGTCGCGGCCGATCTTTTCCGCCTTGAGGACGTCCGCCCACACGCCGGCGATGGTTTCCTCGACCGGGCCCTTCGGAGCTTCGTAGGCGGCGCGGGTCGGGCCCGTGCCGGCGCCCGCGATGAGCGCGCGGAGGGCCTTGCGGTCCACCTTGCTGTGCACGTTGAGCGGGAACTCGGCTAGGACCACGAAGGCGGCCGGGACCATGAAGTCGGGCAGGCGGCTGCGGAGGTGCGTCCGGAGATCGGCGTCCGTCGGCGTCGCCCCGTCGCGGGGTTGGACGCACGCGACGAGGCGCTTGTCGCCGGGGCGGTCCTCGATCACCAGCACCATCGC
The DNA here is from genome assembly GCA_964460715.1 of uncultured Opitutus sp. GTDB lineage: Bacteria > Verrucomicrobiota > Verrucomicrobiia > Opitutales > Opitutaceae > CAMAXB01. Next base: position 38,985 of record CAYWRG010000009.1, read on the forward strand.
CTCCTTCACCGCCGGGTGTGCCGCGAGCGCGCTTTCGATCTCGCCGAGCTCGATGCGGAAGCCGCGAATCTTCACCTGAAAATCCCGGCGCCCGAGGAACTCGATCGTCCCGTCCGGAGCCCATCGCGCGAGGTCGCCCGTGCGGTAGATGCGTTCGCCCGGCGTCCGCGCGTGGGGATTCGGGATAAACGTCTCCGCCGTCAGCGCGGGCAGGGCGAGGTAACCGCGCGCATTGCCATCGCCGCCGATGTAGAGGTCGCCCGGCACGCCGATGGGCGCGGGCTCCATCTCGGAATCGAGGATGTAGAGCGTCGTATTCGACATCGGTGGACCGATCGTGACCGTGTAGCCCACGTCCGCCGGCTTCCGCAGCATGCCGCAGCTCGCAAAGGTCGTCGTCTCCGTCGGTCCGTAGCCGTTGATCAGCGTCAGCCCGGGGTGTGTCGCCAGGACTTTTTTCGCGTGCGGCACGGAGATGATGTCACCGCCCACCAGCAGGTGCTTCACCGTCGCAAACGCCGCCACGCGCTCGTCCACCATCAGATTGAACAGCGCGGAGGTCAGGTAGAGCGTCGTGATCCGGTGCCGCTCGATCGTGTCCGCCAACTCGCGGATCGACGGCGCGCCCGGTCGCAGCACCACAAGGAGCGCGCCGTTGCACAGCGCCCCCCAAAGCTCGAAGGTCGACGCGTCGAACGACACCGGAGCCAGCTCAAGGATGCGCAGCTCCGGCCCGTAATCGAGGTAGTTGGTGTTCCGCACCAGCCGCACGACGCCGCGGTGCGGGATGCAGATGCCCTTCGGGACGCCGGTCGAACCCGAGGTGTACGTCGTGTACGCGAGATTCTCCGGCGTCGTCACGCTCGGCAGCGCCTCCGCCGACTCCGCCAGCAGCGCCGGATCATCCAACTTCACGCCGAGAAATGGAATTCCATCTTCGGCCGGCTGACCGCTGACCGCTGATCGCTGACCGCTCCCGTCTGAAACCTGAGACCTGAAACCTGAAACCTGAGTTCCGATCTCCGATCCCTGACCTCCGACCTCCGACGTCTCCGCTCCGCCCTGGCCTCCGGCCTCTGGCCTCTGGCTTCTCACTTCCGAAACCCGACCTCCGACCTCTGACCTCTGATCTCTTCCGACAAAGCTCGGCATCCGCCCCTCCGCCTCCACCGGCGCCAGCACCAGCCGGACCGCGGCTTGCGCAAAGAGAAACCGCAGCCGTTCTCCCGGGTCCGCCGGATCAAACGGCAGGTAATTCCCACCCGCCTTGAGCACCGCGACCAGTGACACGACCATCTCGAGTGTACGCTCGGCGCAGACCGCGACCGTCGTATCCGCGCCGACGCCTGCCGCGCGCAGGCGACGAGCGAGGCGGTTGGAAAGCAGGTCCAACTCGCGGTAGGTCAGCTGACGCTCGCCCGCCAGCACGGCTGGCGCGTCGGGCGTTTTCCGGACGCTCTCGGCAAAGAGGTCGTGAATGCAGGCGTCGCGTGGGTAGGCTGTTGCGCTGTTATTCCATTCGTGGAGGAGCTGGTGGCGGTCCGCGGGCGTGAGCAGCGGGAGTTTCGCGATGCGCGTGGCGGGTGCTGCGGCGATGGCCTCGAGCAGGGTGCGGTAGTGGGCGAGCAGACGCGTGATTGTCGCCGGTTCAAACAGATCGCGGCTGTACTCGACCGCCACGAGCAGACCCGCCCGCGTGTCCTCGACCGTCACGCTCAGGTCAAAGCGCGCCATCGAGCTGTCCATGTTGAGCTGCTCCAGCTCCAGCCCGTCGCCCAGCCGCAGCGCGTCGCGGTGCGCCTGCAAGAGGGAGAAGCACACCTGGAAGAGCGGGTTCTGGCTCATGCTCCGCTCGGGCTGCAGTTCCTCGATGATCCGCTCCAGTGGCGTCTCAGCATGCGCGTACGCCGCCCGCGCCACGGTACGCACGCGTCCGAGCAGCTCGGTGAACGTCGGGTTTCCGTCGAGCGCGGTGCGCAGGACCAGCGTGTTGGTCAGAAAACCGATCAGCGGCTCGAGGTCCGGATGCGCGCGGTTGGCGATCGACGTGCCGACGGCCAGATCCGTTTGCCCGGTGTACTTGAAGAGCAGGGTGTTGAACGCCGCCAGCAGCACCTGGAACAGCGTGGCCTCCTCGCGCTTCGCGAGTTCGCCGAGCGCCCGGGCCAACGCGGGCGGAAAGGTCTCCACCGCGGTCGCGCCGGCATAGGTCATGGCCGGCGGGCGCGGGTGATCGGTCGCGAGGTTGAGCACGGGCGTGCCGCGGAGCGTGTCCGTCCAGAACGCGAGGTCCGCCGCCGCCGCGGGTGACGCGAGGCGCCCGGCGTTCCACGCCGCATAGTCGGCAAACTGCACCGCGAGCGGGGGAAGCGGTGGGACGGTGGACGGTTGGGCGGTGGGGGCGGTTGCGGCCTGGTATAGCGCGGCGAGGTCGCGGATGATCACGCCCGAGGACCAGCCATCGGACACGAGGTGGTGGACGGTGAAGAGAAACGCATGCTCATCCGCCGCGAGGCGGAGCAGGGTGGTCCGCAGGAGGGGCGCACGCGTGAGATCGAAGGGCGCGTCGCCCTCCGTCCGCAACCGGGCCTTGACCGCCGCCTCGCGTGCCGCGGCGTCGGGGAGGGTGGCCGCGAGGTCGACCTCGACAAACGGGACGTCGACGGACGCCGCGATCCGCTGCTCGGGCTTACCCGCAACGGCCGCAAAGGACGTGCGGAGCGTCTCATGGCGCGCCGCGAGCGCCTGCACCGCCGCGCGCAGGGCGGCCGGCTGGAGCGGGCCGCGAATGCGGACGGCGGCGACGATGTTGTACGCCGCAACGCTGCGCGGATCGAGTTGGTTGAGGAACCAGAGCCGGGCCTGGGCGGAAGAGAGGGGAGCGGGGCCGTCGCCGGCCGCGCGCTTCGGGATTGGGGCGCCGGTTGCATCGCCGGCCCGCTGTGCGCGGAGAAGATCGATCAGCGCTGCCTTGTGCGCCTTGAGCTGCGCCTGGAGTTCAGGCGTCAGGGCGCCCGGGGCCGCCTTCACCTTGAGTCCGCCGCCGTCCGCACCGGTCACCTCGAGCGAAATCCCGCGTGCGGCGCAGGCATCGAGCAGGGACAGCAGAGCGGGGGAGGGGGAGGACATACAGAGGTCAGAGGTCGGAGGTCAGGCGGAGGCCGGAAGACGGAAGTAAGAGATCAGAGGTGGGAGGTCAGAAGTCAGAGGTCAGAGGTCGGAGGTCGGGCTAAACTCAGGTTTCAGGTCTCAGGTTTCAGGTTTCTAATTTCAGGTTTCTGATCCCGGATCCGGGTTTTAACCACAGATGAACACAGATTTACACAGATGGAATCAAGGTTCGGAATTCGGATTCGAAGGATGGCCACAAAGAATGCAAAAATTCCTCGGGTTGGTTCGATGACCTCACGGCGCCTTGTAAGGCGCTCGGACGGGATGAGTACCCAAGACAGACCATCTTCGTGTTTCTCGTGGCAATTCTCCGATTCCGAGCTGGTTCGGCTCGGTGACCTTGGGGTCGAAGCTGCGTACGCTTGGTGGCTGAATCCGGATCCGTGTTCATCTGTGTCCATCCGTGGTTAACCTGTTTTCTGTTCTGCGGTTTGCGTGATTTCCCTGTTGCCGGACCTTTGCAGCGGGCCTCATGCTTTTTGTCCGTGTCGTCGCCTGCTTCGCCCTCCACCGCCCCCACCTGGTCCTCGTCGCAACCGACGACCTTGGTCGAGGTTCTGCGCTGGCGGGCGGTCCACCAGCCGGAGCGGACCGCGCACATCTTCCTGCCCGACGCCGGAGGCGAGGACCTGAAGCAAACCTACGCCCAGCTCGACGCCCGGGCCCGCGCCATCGCCGCGGCCCTGCTGGCCCGCGGACAGGCTGGGGACCGCGCGGTCCTGCTGTATCCGCCGGGACTCGACTTCATTGAGGCGTTCTTTGGCTGCCTCTACGCCGGGATCGTCGCGGTGCCGGCTTACCCACCGCGCAACAAGGGCCATCTCCCGCGCCTCCGCGCCCTCGTGGCCGACGCCGGCGCAGCGCTCGCGCTGACCAATGCCAAGACCCTCGCCGGCATCCGCACCCAGACCGAGGGCCTCCCGGAATGGGCCGGACTCGGCTGGCTCGCGACGGACACGGAGGCCCCGGCGGCGCCGGATTCCCTCATGTTGCCGCTCCCGGCCGCCGAGTCGCTCGCGTTTCTCCAGTACACCTCCGGCTCCACCGGCGCGCCCAAGGGCGTGATGGTGACGCATGCCAACATCGTCTACAACACGCACTACATCCAGGAGTCGTTCCGCCTCAACCCGGCGAGCGTGTCGGTGAGCTGGCTGCCGGCGTTTCACGACATGGGCCTGATCGACGGCGTGCTCGGTCCGGTCTACACCGGGCACCTCGGCGTGATCATGTCGCCCGTCAGCTTCATCCAGCGCCCGGCGCGCTGGCTCGAGGCGATCACGCGCTTCAAGGGCACCCACGGCGGCGGCCCCAATTTCGGCTACGACCTCTGCGTGGAAAAACTCACGCCCGAGGCCAAGGCCACGCTCGATCTCTCGTCGTGGGAAAGTGCCTACAACGGCGCGGAGCCCGTGCGTGCGGCGACCCTGCGGGCGTTCAGTGCCGCGTTTGCGTCGTGCGGCTTTCGCGCGACCGGACACTACCCGTGCTTCGGCATGGCCGAGACGACCCTCATGGTCACGGGTTGCGACATCACCCGCGAAGCCGTCATCCGCCGCGTCGACCGCACCGCGCTCGAGGCCGGCCGCTTCGAGGTCGCGCCCGCCGGGGCGCCCGCGGCGACCACCTTTGACCTCGTCAGCTCCGGCCGCGCGATCCTCGCCACGCGCGTGGCCATCGTCGATCCCGACACGTGCACGCGCACCGCGCCGGGCGTGATCGGCGAGGTCTGGGTCGCAGGCCCGACGCTCTGCGCCGGCTACTGGCAGCGCCCCGACGTGACGGAGGCGACCTTCCGCGCGAAGCTCGCCGGCGATTCCGCCACCGCATGGCTGCGCACGGGCGATCTCGGTTATCTCGACGCGGACGGCGAACTCTTCATCTGCGGTCGCACCAAGGACCTGATCATCATCCGCGGTCGCAACCACTACCCGCAGGACATCGAGGCAACGACGGCCGCCGCGCACGCGTCGCTCAAGTCGGGCGGCGGCGCGGCATTTTCGGTCGAGGTCGACGGACACGAGCAACTCGTCGTCATCCAGGAACTCGCGCGCACCGCGATGCGCAGCGCCAACGTCGACGAGCTCGGCGCCGCCATCGCCCGCGCGATCCTCGAGGCGCACGAGGTCCAGGTCCACGCGGTGGTGCTGATCAAGACCGGCACGGTTCCGAAGACCTCGTCGGGCAAAATCCAGCGTCAGACCGCGCGGAAGCAGTACCTCGGCGGTGAGCTCGAAGCAATCGGCGAGTTCAGGCCGGTGGGAGCGGTGGCGGCGATGCCGCCTGCGGTCGGACCGTCGGACGGTCCGGCGGTTGGGCATTTCGACCGTTCTACCCTCCAACCGTCCAACCGTCCGACCGATGCGGCGGCGACCTTGGCCACTTGGCTCCGTGGGCGCATCGCGGCGACGCTGAAATGCGCGCCGGAGGCCATCGACCTGCACGCGCCGTTCTCCGCCTACGGGCTCGACTCGGCGTCGCTTGTTTCCCTGTCCGGGGAACTTCAGGAATTCCTCGGACGCTCCGTGCCGCCGATGGTGATGTACGACTATCCGGACATCGCTCGTCTGGCTGCGCATTTGGTGTCGTCAGACCGTCCCGCGTCCGCCGCACCTGCTGCGCCGTCGTCCACCCCCACCGACGAGCCCATCGCGATCATCGGCCTCGGGCTGCGCTTTCCCGGCGGCGCGACCGATCCCGAGGCCTACTGGAGCTTGCTGCGCGACGGCGTGGATGCGATCCGGGAAATCCCGGCAGATCGCTTCGACATCAATGCCGTGTACGCGCCGGAGGCTGCGACGCCGGGCAAGACGAACTCGCGTCATGGCGGGTTCCTCGACGCGATCGACCAATTTGACGCCGAGTTTTTCGGCATCGCCCCGCGCGAGGCCGCCGCGCTCGACCCGCAGCAGCGCCTGCTGCTCGAGGTTGCCTGGCACGCGCTGGAGAACGCAGGCCTCGCGCCGGCGTCGCTCGCCGGGACCGATGCGGGTGTGTTCGTCGGCATCAGCACGCAGGACTACGCGCGCCGTGCGCTCGCCGCCGAGGACCTCGGTCGCATCGATGCGTATGGCGGCACGGGCAATGCCCTGAGCGCCGCGGCCGGACGCCTTTCCTACTTCTTCGGCTTTGAAGGCCCGGCGCTCGCGATCGACACCGCGTGCTCGTCGTCGCTCGTGGCGATCCATCAGGCCTGCCAGGCGCTGCGCCTCGGCGACTGCGGCCTCGCGCTGGCGGGCGGAGTGAACGTCATCCTCGATCCGCAGTTGTCCGTGAACTTTTCCCAAGCGCGCATGCTCGCGCCCGACGGAAGGTGCAAGGCCTTCGCGGCCGAAGCCGACGGCTATGTCCGTTCCGAGGGCTGCGGCCTGGTTGTCCTGAAACGCCTCTCCGCCGCGCAGGCTGCGGGCGATCCGATTCTCGCGGTCATCCGCGGCAGCGCGGTCAACCAGGACGGCCGGAGCAACGGCCTGACCGCGCCCAACGGACCGGCGCAAGAACGAGTCGTCCGTTCCGCCCTCGCGCGCGCCCGCCTCGCGCCGGCCGACATCGGCTATGTCGAGGCCCACGGCACCGGCACCGCCCTCGGCGACCCGATCGAGGTTCAGGCGCTGGCGCGGTCGCTCGGCGAAGGCCGCGCCGCGACGTCTCCGCTCCTGCTCGGCTCAGTGAAAAGCAACCTAGGTCACCTCGAGGCCGCGGCCGGCGTGGCGAGTCTGATCAAGACCGTGCTCGCCCTGCGCCAGGGCGAGATCCCGGCCAGCCTGCATTGCCGCACGCTCAATCCGCATGTGCCCTGGTCGACGCTCCCGCTCCGCGTTGTGTCCGACCGTACGCCTTGGCCGGCGGCGTCACCGCGCCGCGCCGGCGTGAGCTCCTTCGGCTTCACCGGCACCAATGCGCACGTGATTGTCGAGGCGTTCGCCGAAGAGACCGGACTCGTCGCGCCGAAGCCAGAGGCGAAGGCGGAGGCCGAGCTCGTGGCCCTGTCCGCGCCTACGCCGGAGGCGCTGCGCGCGCTGGCGTGCGCTGTGGCGGCTCACCTCGAAGCGCGACCCGATCTCCCGATCGCGGATGTCGCTCACACGCTGAATTCGGTTGCGTCCGGTGTAGCCGGCCTCGTTGAGGCCGGTCCGAATGCGTCCGGATCCAAGGCACCGGGGTCAGCGACCCCGGCTACATCAAACCGCGCGACGTCAGGTTTTGCGCAGCGGATCGCCGTGGTGGGCGCGACCGCCGCAGAATTGAGCGAAGCGCTCCGCTCCGGTGTCGCTGGCCTCGCTGAGGCCGGTTCGAATGCGGCAGCGTCCAAGACACCGGGGTCAGCGACCCCGGCTACATCAAACCGTGTTGCCTTCCTCTTCACCGGCCAGGGCGCGCAGTACGCGCGCATGGGCTACGGGCTCTACGCATCCGAACCCATCTATCGCGCGGCACTCGATCGCTGCGCGGCGATCCTCGATCCGCTGCTGCCGGCACCGCTGCTTTCCGTGCTGCATGCCACGCCGGGCAGCGACGAGGCGCGGAAACTTGACGAGACCGGCTTCACCCAGCCCGCGCTCTTTGCAGTCGAGTGGGCACTGGCCGAGCTCTGGCGTTCGTGGGGCCTGACCCCGGCGGTCGTCACGGGCCACAGTGTCGGCGAATTCGTTGCGGCCTGCGTCGCCGGCGTGTTTTCACTTGAGGACGGACTTACGCTCATCGCCGCGCGCGGCCGCCTCATGCAGGCGCTGCCGGCCGGCGGAGGCATGCTGGCGGTTCTGGCTGACGAGGCCACCGCGCGCGCCGCGCTGACCGGACATCCGCGCGTCGCGGTTGCGGCGGTCAACGCACCCACCGAGACCGTGCTGGCCGGTCCGCTCGATGATCTGCAGGCGATCCGCACTGCGCTCGCGGCGCGCCAGCTCGACAGCCGTCCGCTCGCGGTGTCGCACGCGTTTCACTCGCCGTTGATGGAGCCGATGCTGGCCGAGTTCGATCGCGTGCTCGCGGGCGTGCGATTCTCGGCCCCGACGATTCCCGTTATTTCCAATCTCGGTCCGGACGCGGACCTCACGTCACCCGCGCACTGGCGCGCGCATGTGCTCGGCACGGTGCGCTTCACCGACGGCGTGAAGGCGCTGGCGGCGCTGAAAGTCGGGAGCCTCCTGGAGATCGGCCCGCGTCCGGTGCTTACCGCGCTCGCGCGCAAGGGCGGCCTCGAGGACGTGCCGGCCCTGCTGTCGCTGCGCGCCGGACGCGATGACCGTGCGACCATCCTTGCCTCGGCCGCAGCGCTCTACGCATCCGGCGCGACGATCAACCCGACTGCCATCAGCGCGCACCGTGGACGCCGCCGCGCCGACCTCGACCTGCCGGGTTATCCGTTTCAACGGACGCGGCACTGGCTCGATCTGCCGGGTTCTGGTGTAGCCGGCCTCGCTGAGGCCGGTCCGAAGACGTCGACGTCGAAGGCACCGGGGTCAGCGACCCCGGCTACATCAGCGAGACCAGCTACCGTCAGCACGGCGCCTGCCTCGCCGAAGACGATGGCGTTCGGCGTCATGTTCTTCAACGGCGTCGAGGCCGCGGGCGATCAGGACAAGTACCGCCTCGTGATCGAGTCGGCGCGCTTTGCCGACGCCCATGGCTTCAGCAGCGTCTGGGTGCCCGAACGGCACTACACGCGATTCGGCGGGCTTTATCCGAACCCGACCGTGCTTGCGGCCGCGCTCGCGCGCGAGACGCGTTCGCTGCGCCTGATGGCGGGCAGCCTCGTGGCGCCGCTGCATCATCCGCTGCGCATCGCCGAGGACTGGTCCGTCATCGACAATCTTTCGGGCGGTCGCGTGGGCGTATCGTTTGCCTCCGGCTGGAACCCGGGTGACTTCGCGATGGCGCCCGAGGCCTACGCCGACCGGCACGAGGCTGTCTTTCACTCGATTGCAGCAGTGCGCACGCTGTGGTCAGGGGCGACGATGCCAGCGAAGACGCCGACCGGCGAGACGGCCGCCGTCCGGATTTTCCCCACGCCGCTGCAGCGGGAACTCCCGGTCTGGGTCACGGCCGCGGGCAACCCGAAGACCTTCGAGCGCGCCGGCGAGATTGGCGCGCATCTGCTGACGCACCTCCTCGATCAGGAGCCGGAACAGCTCGCTGAAAAGATTGCGCTCTACCGCGCGGCGCGCGCCAAGGCCGGACACGATCCGGCGGCGGGCCGCGTGACCGTCATGCTCCACGCGTTTTCCGGCCCGGATGATGCAACGATCAAGGCGCGCATCCGTGCACCCTACATCGCCTTCTTGAGGGAAAACCTGCACCTGCTCAAGGGCCTCGCCTTCAGCCGCGGCCGCGCGGTCGACCCGTCGACGATGACCCCGGCTGACCTCGAGGATTTTGCCGGCCTGCTCTTCGATCGCTTCTATGCCCGGCGCGCGCTGTTCGGCACAGTCGACGCGTGCGCGGCGCTGGTGGAAAAACTCGGCGCGGCCGGCGTGAACGAGATCGCGTGCCTGCTCGATTTTGGGGCGGGCACCGACGACGTGCTCGCCTCGCTCCCGTACCTCAATGCCGTCCGCGCACGCTTCGCCGGGGAAGTGGCGCCTACGCTCGTCGCTGCACCGTCCGTGCCCATGCTGACCGGACGGCCCCCGGCCACGCGTCCCGACGAGGTATTGAGCCGCGTGGTTTGGCGCGAGGAGACGCCGGCTCCGACCAACAATCCCTCGGCGGACAAGGCCGCGCTGGCCGGCACCTGGCTGGTGCTCGACGACGGTCTCGGTTTGGGTGCCGCATTGGCGGAACCGATTGCCGCTCGCGGTGGACACGTGATCACGGTCGAGGTGGGTGACACCTTTGCGCCCAGCGGAAAGGACCGCTACCGCGTCAACCCGCGTCAGCCCGAATCCTTCCCGGCGCTGCTTGCGGCCGTTGCCGGCCCGCTGCGCGGCGTCGTGCATGCGTGGAGCCTGACGGTGACACCGCACGGAGCGCTCACGAGCGACGCGATTGAGGCAGGCTTGGCCGTGGGTACCGCGAGTCTGCTACACTTGGCGCAGGCGCTTGATCGCGCCGACCGACCGGCACCGATCTGGATCGTCACGCGCGGCGCCGAGGGCGGCGTGGGCGAGGCAGCCTCGGCCGGCGCGCCCGCCCAGGCGCCCATTCGCGGACTCGCCCGCGTGCTCGCCGTCGAGCACCCGGAACTGTGGGGCGGCGCCATCGACCTCGATTTTGCGGAAAGCTCCCCGAGCCAGTGTCACGTAATACGTGACACTGGCTCGGGGAAGGCGAGCGACTTGGCCCCGATCAACGAAGCGGCGCGGGTTGTGGCGCGGCTGGCGGGTGAGGGTGAGGACGTCGTGGCGTGGCGGGGAGGCAAGGCGTACGTGCCGCGTTTGCAGCGCGATCCGGCCGGCGCGCATGCACCGCTGGCGTTGCGGGCGAACGCGACTTATCTCGTGACCGGCGGTCTCGGTGCGATGGGGCGCACGGTTGCCCAGTGGCTGGCCGCGCGCGGGGCATGTCACCTGGTGCTCACCGGCCGTGAGCCAGAAGCGACGCTGCGGGGCGAGAAGCGCGTGGCCTTGAGCGCGCTAGCCAGTGCAGGCGTGAAAGTCACCTACGCCGCGGTCAATGCCGACGATCGCCCGGCGATGAGCGGGCTGTTGGCGGACATCGCGGCCTCGGGTCATCCCCTCGCGGGCGTGTTCCACCTCGCGGGCTTGCCGGAGAACCGGCCGCTGCGTGACACGGTCTATGCCGAGCACGCCGACGTGTTTGGCGCGAAGCTCCGCGGCGCGTGGATCCTGCACGAACTCACGGCGGCGCTGCCGCTCGATCATTTTGTCGCGTTCTCCTCGATCACCGTGATCTGGGGCGCGCGCGGCCAGCCGCTCTACGCGGCGGCGAACCAGTTCCTCGATGCACTGGGCGACTACCGACGAAGCCAGGGATTGCCGGCGACCATCCTCAACTGGGGCCCGTGGTCCGAGGGCGGCATGGTCGAGGGCGCCAATCGGGCGCAGCTCGCGCGGATCGGCCTGCACACGATGACCCCGGCGACGGGCGCTGCAGTGCTCGAGCTCGCGCTGGCCACGGGTCGCGCGCACCAGGTGGCGGCCGCGGTCGACTGGGCCGTGTTCAAGGACTTGTTCGCGGCCCGCGGACGTCAGCACCTCTTTGCCGAGATCGGCGGCGCGTCCGGTCCGGGCGCGGATGCGGGTGGAGGCGTCGCCTCGTTGGCCGGGGCGCCAACCGCACTGTGGACCGAGCTGACCGCCAGCGACGCCACGGCGCGGATCGCGCGTCTGCAAGCCTGGCTGCAGGCGGCGGTGGCCGCGACGCTGCGGCTGCCGGCCGGCCAGCGCCCGGCACCGTCACGTGGATTTTTCGAGATGGGGATGGACTCGCTCATGGCGATCGAGATCAAGAATCGGCTCCAGACGGAACTCAGCGTTCCGCTGCGCGCCACCGTCGTGTTCAACTATCCCAACATCGCCGCTCTTGCGGAGTACCTCGCTTCGCTGCTGCCGGCGGTGCCGGCTCCGGCGTCGGCGACGGCGGCGGACTTGGATAATCTGTCGGCGGATGAACTGGCCGGATTGCTGGAGCGCGAGCTCAAGGCGCTGTCCGGCGAAGGGGAGGGCGCCAAGTCATGAGCGGCCCCGGTGACGATCTCGCAGCGGCGCTGCGTGCCGCCCTCGTGGCGATCCGCAAGCAGCAAGCCCGCATCGCCGAGTTGGAGGCCGCGCGTTCCGCGTCGGGCAGCGGCGGCACGGCCGAGCCCATTGCGATCGTCGGCATCGGCTGCCGTTTTCCGGGCGGCGTGCACGGGCCCGAGGCGTTCTGGGAAAAACTGAAGGCCGGCTTCGACGCGGTGGGCGATGTCCCGCCCGACCGCTGGCCGGTGGAGGATTACTTTAACGCGGATCCCGAGCACGCCGGCACGATGTACACGCGCCGCGGGGCGTTTGTGGACGACGTGGACAAGTTCGACGCGCGCTTTTTCGGCATCTCGCCGCGCGAGGCGATGACGATGGACCCGCAGCAGCGTCTGCTGCTGGAGACAGCCTGGGAAGCGTTCGAGGATGCGGGCCTGCCGCCGGAACGGCTCGCGGGCAGCGCGACGGGCGTGTACGTGGGCCTGACGGTGATCGACTACCTCAAGCTCGTCTATCGTGACGACCTTACACGTCTCGATGCGTACTGCGCGACGGGCAACATCGCCAACATTGCGGCGGGACGGCTGAGTTACTTCTTCGGTCTGCGCGGCCCGGCCATGACGCTCGACACCGCGTGCTCGTCGTCGCTCGTGTCGATCCATCTCGCGTGTCAGAGCCTGCGCACAGGCGAGAGCACGCTCGCGCTCGCGGCCGGCGTGAACCTCATCCTCGCGCCTGACAATTCCGTGGCGGTGTCCCGCGCGCGCATGCTCGCGCCCGACGGTCACTGCAAAACCTTCGATGCGGCGGCCGACGGCTATGCGCGCGGCGAGGGCGTGGGTGTGCTCGTCCTCAAGCGCCTCGCGCAGGCGCAGGCGGACGGCGATCGGATTCACGCGGTCATCCGGGGCACGGCGGTGGCGCAGGACGGCGCACGCAGCGGGCTCACGGTGCCGAACGGTCCGGCGCAAACCGCGCTGATCAAGGCCGCGCTAGCCGCGGCGGGCGTCGAACCGTCGGCGGTCGGCTACGTCGAGGCCCACGGCACCGGCACCGCGCTGGGCGACCCGATCGAGGCCGAGGCGCTCGCAGGGGTGTTTGGCCGCGATGCGAAACGCACCACGCCGCTCGTGCTCGGCTCCCTCAAGACGAACGTCGGCCACATGGAATCGGCGGCGGGCGTCGGCGGGGTGATCAAGGTCGCGCTTGCACTGCGGCAGGGTGAGATCCCGGCCCACCTTCATTTCAAGACCGAGAACCCCGAGGTGCGCCTGAGCGAGATCCCGGCGGTGATCCCGCTCGCGCCGCGCGCCTGGCCCGAGGGCTACGCGCGCCGACTCGCGGGCGTGAGCTCGTTTGGCTCGTCGGGCACGATCGCGCATGTGGTGCTGGAGGCACCGCCGGCGCCCGGCGAAACGGCGAAGCGCGCACCCTGGCCGGCGGGGAAGGCGTATCCGCTGTTTATTTCGGCCAAGACCCCGTCGGCGCTGCGCCGGCTGGCGGCACGGTACGTCGCCTTTCTGAAAGCGCTGCCGGCGGGCACGGATTTGGCCGATGTCTGTTGGACGGCCGCGACGGGCCGCGCGGTATGGTCGCAGCGGCGTCTGGTCACGGGCCGCAACGCGACGGAATTGGCGGCGGCGCTGGAGCGTGAGGAGAGTGGTGCGTCGGTTCCGGTCGCGGATCCGGACGCGAAGACCTTGTTCGGCGACTGGACCGGCCGGCGCGTGGCGTTGCCGACGTATCCCTTCGAGCGGGAGCGGCATTGGGTGGAGCCGGAGAAGCGCGGCGGTGTCGCTGGCCTCGCTGAGGCCGGTCCGAAGTCTGGTGTTTCTCAGGCACCTGGGTCAGCGACCCCGGTTACAGGGGCCGGTCCGAAAGCGTCGGCAGCCAAGGCACCGGCCTCAGCGAGGCCGGCTACATTGATCCGATCGAACGCCCCCACACCCGAAGCCACGGGCCTGAATTTCGGCATCATGTTCTTCAACGGCACGGAGCGGCCGGGGGCGGACAGCTATCGCCTATTCTTCGAGTCGAGCCGCTTTGCTGACGCGCACGGCTTTGGCAGCGTGTGGCTGCCCGAGCGTCATTTCACGGCGTTTGGCGGATTGTATCCGAATCCGGCCACGCTGCACGCGGCGCTCGCGCGCGAGACGCATCACTTGCGACTCATGGCAGGCAGCAGCGTGCTGCCGCTGCACGACCTGCGGCGTCTGGCGGAGGAGTGGTCGGTGGTGGATAATCTTTCCAACGGCCGCGCGGGCATGTCGTTTGCCTCGGGCTGGAATCCGGCGGACTTCTCGCTGCGGCCGGAGAACTACCCGGATCGCCACGACCGGCTGTTCGCGGGCATCGAGGACCTGCGCAAACTCTGGCGCGGCGAGGAGCTCCCGGCGATGGGAGGTGACGGCCGAGCGGTGAGCGTGCGGATTTATCCTACACCGGTGCAGAAGGAATTGCCGCTCTGGGTCACGGCGGCGGGCAATCCCAAGACCTTTGCGCGCGCGGGCGCGGCGGGGGCCCATGTGCTCACGCACCTGCTTGATCAGGATGTGTCCGATCTTGCGGAGAAGATTGCCGCTTATCGAGCGGCGCGCGCGGCGGCTGGGCACGATCCGGCGGCGGGGCGCGTGACGGTGATGCTGCACAGCTTCATCGGGGCGGACGCTGAGGCGGTCCACGCCAAGGTGCGTGCGCCGTTCACGAAGTATCTGCAGGACAATCTGCACCTCCTCGGTGGCCTCGCGGCGAGCCGCGGACGCGCGGTGGATGTGGCAACGCTCTCAGAGAGCGAACGGGCGGCTTTTGTCGGGTTTCTCTACGAGCGCTTCGTTTCGACCCGCGCGCTGCTCGGCACGCCGGAGAGCTGCGCGCCGCTGGTGCGACGCCTGGCGGCGGCTGGCGTGACCGAGATCGCGTGTCTGCTGGACTTCGGGCCGGCGGATGACGACGTGCTCGCGATGTTGCCTGCGCTCGCGGCGTTTCGCGCGACGATGGCGGCGGAACTGGCCGGGGTGAATCCGGGTGCCGCGGCGCTCGCGCCACGGGTGCCCGGCGGCTGGCACGAGCTGCTGTGGCGACCGGTGACGCTCCCGTCCGCGGCGGCCCCGCTGGCGGGACGCTGGACGATCGCGGCCGACCGCAGCGGCGCTGGCGAGGCGCTGGCGAAGCGCCTGCGTGCGGCGGGTGGGGAGGTCGCGCTGGTTCCCGCCGATCATCCGATCGCGGCGACGAGTGCGGACGTGCTGGTGAACCTGCGTCCGCTCGATGTGGCCTGTGAGCCGGTGGATACGCTGGCGGTGGTGCAGGCGACGACAGCAAAACTTTGGACCGTGACGCGCGGGGCGCAGGCGGCTGCGGGCACGACGCCGGATCCGCGCAGTGCCGCGCAGGCGGCGTTGTTGCGCGTATTGCCGGTCGAGCAGCCCCAGCGCTGGGGAGGGTTGGTCGACCTCGATCCGGCGCAGCCGGTGGAGGCGCAGATCGATGCGCTGGCGTCGGTGCTCCGGGCCGAGGCGCGCGAGGATCAGCTGGCCCTGCGCGGAGGCGAAATCCTGGCGGCCCGCTTGGTGACGCGTCGGGCGGAAGAGCTTCCGTCCGGCAAGCCGTTCGTGCCCCGCGCCGATGCGACGTACCTCATCACCGGCGGATTGAGCGGCGTGGGCTGGGAAGTGGCCCGCTGGCTCGTTACCGGTGGCGCCCGGCACCTGCTGCTGCTCGCCCGGCGTGAGCCGGATGCGGCCCAGCGCGCGCAGCTGGCGACCTGGGCCGAGGCCGGCGTGACCGTGACCGCGGCGGCGGTGGATGTGAGCGACCGCGCGGCGCTGGAGCGCGTGCTGGCCGCGCAGCGGCTGGTCCGACAGGCCGACCGTCCGACCGTCGGACCGTCTGACCGCCTAGCCGGCGTCTTTCATGCCGCGGGCGTCTGGCGCGACGCGCCGCTGGCCGAGCTGACACCGGCGCAATTCGCCGAGACCTGGGCGGCGAAGGTCGAAGGGGCGCGTCATCTGGATGCGTTGCTTGGCGACACGGCGTTGGACGTGTTCGTCGGGTTCTCCGCCTTTTCCGCGGTGCTGCCGGCGCCGGGGCAGGGCAACTATGCGGCGGCGAATGCGGCGCTCGATGCGCTGATCCGGCAGCGGCGCGCGCGGGGGGCGTCGGGTCTGACGCTCAACTGGGGTCCGTGGAGCGAGGTCGGCTTTGCCGCGACCGAGTACGGTCGCCGCGCGCATGCACGCTAGGAAACACAGGGCATCACGCGGTTCGGTCCAGCGGACGGCGTGGCGACGCTCGCCCACGCGCTCGGCACATCCGCTCCGCAGCTCGCGGTGATGCGCGTGGACTGGACGCAATTGTTCACCGCCGATCCGCAGGCGCGGCTGTCGCCGTTGCTGCGCGAGTTGCTCGCGGCGCACGCGCCTGCCGATGCGGTCGCGCCGGCCGAGGCGGGCCGTATCGTTAAGCTCCTCGCCGGCAAGGCAGCGACCGAGCAACTCGGGCTGCTCACATCCGCGCTCGCCAGCGTGGTCGCAGCGGTGCTGCGGATGCGCGTCGAGGACGTGCCGGACGGCACGGCGATGACCGAGTTGGGGGTCGATTCGCTGGTCGCGATCGAGATCAAGAACCGCATCCAGCTTGAGGCAGGCGTGGACGTGCCACTGACGACCCTGCTGGAAGGTCCGAGCTGCGCGAAACTCGCGGGCTCGCTCCTCGCTCAGGTCAAGGTGGCCGCGCTCGCGAGGACGGTTGCAACGACCGAGGGTCCGGTCGAGGAGATCGAACTCTGAGTACCCGGACTCAATCTTCTTTAACCACGGATGGACACGGATGAACACGGATTCGGATTCGGAGTTTGGCCACGAAGAACACAAGAAAGGGCCTCGGGTTGCTTCGTTCATCTCACGGCGCCTTATAGGGCGCTCGGACGGGATGGGTATCCAAGCCAGACAATTTTCGTGTTTCTTGTGGCAATCCTTTGGTTCCGATCCGGTTCGTCCATCCGTGGCTAAAGGTCATTCATGAGTTCCGCTGACGCTGATCGCAAAGCCCTGCTTGACCTGCTCCTCGCCGAGGAAGGTCTGATGGCCGACCCTGGCCTCGCGCTGACGCCGCGGGCGGATCCGGCGGCGCCGGGGCCGCTGTCGTTTGCGCAGCAGCGGCTGTGGTTCCTCGATCAGTTTGAACCGGGTGGCTCCGCCTACAATGTGCCTGGTGCGTTGCGTCTGAAGGGATCGCTCGATGCCGGGGCGCTGCGCCGAGCGTTGATGGCGCTGGGTGAACGTCAGGACGTCCTGCGCACGGTGTTTGTGGCGGCGGGCGACGCGCCCGTCGCGAAGCTCGCGCCCGGACTCGCGCCGGGCTGGCGGGAGATCGATCTGGGCGTGCTGCCGGCCGGTGAACGCGACGCCGCCCTCCAGGCCGCGATCCGCGCGGAGGCCGCGGCTGCCTTTGATCTGGTGAACGGGCCGCTGCTGCGCGCCGTGCTCGTGCGCCTCGCGGCGGAGGATCACGCGCTGCTCGTGACGATGCACCACATCGTGAGCGACCAGTGGTCGCTCGGCCTGCTCGCGGGCGAACTGGCCGCAGGCTACCGGGCGGCTACAACGGGCACCGGCGGCTTGGTGCGTCCGGCGGTCCAGTACGCGGACTTCGCGGCGTGGCAGCGCGCGTGGAGCGAGACGCCAGCGTGCACGGCACAGATCGACTATTGGCGAAAGCAGCTCGCGGGGACGACCGCCCTCGAACTGCCGACGGCCGGCCCGCGGCCCGCGCGGCCGTCTGCCGCAGGCGGGACCGTGGCGTTCACCATTCCGGCGGACGTGCGGATGGCGCTGGAGAAACTGGCCCAGGCCGAGGGGGCGACGCTCTTCATGGCGCTGCTGGCTGCGTTCAAGGTGCTGTTGCACCGCTACACTGAGCAGCGCGATCTGGCGGTCGGCACGCCGGTGACGGGACGGAGTCGTCCGGAAACCGCACTGCTCATCGGCTTCTTCACCAATACCCTCGTGCTGCGCACGGCGGTCACGGGCGAGCCGCGCTTCCGCGACTGGCTGCGGGCGGTGCGGGCGACCTGCCTCGATGCCTATGCCCATCAGGATGCGCCCTTCGAACTCCTCGTTGAGGTGCTGCAACCGGCGCGCGAGCTAAACCGGAATCCGTTCTTCGATGTGATGTTCGTGCTGCAGACGGAACTCCCGTCGCTCACGCTGCCTGGGGTGACGGCGAGCTTTATCCCGACGGAGATTCCCGAGGCGAAGTTCGACCTGACCCTGACCGTGCGCGAGGCGGCGGGCGGGGCGCTGGAGGGCTGGATTGAATTTCGTGCAGACCTGTTCGCGGTCGACGCGATGACCCGCATGGCGGCCCACTACCGCAATCTTGTGACCTCCGCAGCGGCGACGCCCGATGCGGTGGTGCTGGATCTGCCGATGATGGATGCGGCGGAGCGCCGGCAGGTGATGGAGACCTTCAACGCCACCGACATCGATTACCCGCGCACCGGCGAACCGCTGCTGCACGCGCTGGTCGAGGCGCACGTCGATCGAACGCCCGATGCGCCCGCGCTGGCCGATGTGAGCGAGCGCATCACGTACGCCGAGATGGAGCGCCGGGCCAACCGGCTCGCGCACCGCTTGCGTCAGCTTGGTGTTGGGCCGGATGTGATCGTGGGCCTGAGCCTCGGACGCACGCTCGACATGGTGATCGGGGTGCTGGGCGTGCTCAAGGCCGGTGGCGCCTACCTGCCGCTTGATCCCGGTTATCCGGCGGACCGCGTGGCCTACATGCTCGACGATGCGCGCGCGCCGGTGCTCGTGACGCACGCCGAGACCCGCGGCCTGCTTCCGGTCCCAGCCGGCGTGAAGGAACTCGACCTCGACCGCGAGGCGGACCTGCTCGCGGCCCTGCCAGTGACGCGTCCGGTCACCGGGGTGGTCGGCGCCAATCTCCTCTACACGATCTACACCAGCGGATCGACCGGCCGGCCGAAGGGCACGACGCTGCCACACGCGGCGATGTACAACCTGCTGCGCTGGCACCACGCCACGCTGATCAACGGTGCGCGCGGCCTGCTGTTTGCGTCGCTGAGCTTTGACGTGAGTTTTCACGACATCTTCGCGGTGCTCGGCAGCGGCGGCGAACTGCACATCGCGACCGAGGTGCACCGCGGCGACGTCGCGGCGCTGGTCGATTATCTCGAGCGCGAGCGGATCGAGAAGATCATCCTGCCGGTGGTGGTCTTCCAGCAGATCGCAGCCGACTACGGCGACACGCCGCAGCGGTTTTCGGCGATGCGGGAAATCATGACGACCGGCGAGGCGCTGATCCTCACGCCTGCGATCCTCGATCTTTGCGCCCGGCTGCCGCACTGCGCGCTGCACAATCACTACGGTCCGGCCGAGACCCATGTGGTTACGGCCTATTCGTTCGATGGCCCGCCCAAGCGCCTGAACCCGCCGCCGCCGATCGGGCGTCCGGTGGCGAACACGCAGATCCATATTCTCGATTCGCGCTTCAATCCGGTGCCGGTGGGCATCGGCGGCGAACTCTACATCGGCGGGGCCAATCTCGGCCGCGACTACTACCGCCGGCCTGAGCTGACCGCGCAGAAGTTCATTCCGAATCCGTTTGCCCGCACGCCGGGCGAGCGTCTCTACCGGACCGGCGACCGCGCGCGCTGGCTGCCAGATGGGAATCTCGAGTTCTTCGGCCGGTTGGACGATCAGGTAAAAATCCGCGGCTTCCGCGTCGAGTTGGGTGAGGTCGAGACCACGCTGGTCAAGCACCCGGGGGTGGCGGGCGCCGCGGTGGCGGTGCGCGAGCGAACGCCCGGCGACAAGTGTCTCGCGGCCTTTTTCGTGCGTGCGCCGGGTGGGGAAGTCACGCCGGCCGAGCTCCGCGCGCATGTCGCCTCGCTGCTGCCCGACTACATGGTGCCTGCGGTCTTCGTGCCGATCGCGGCCCTGCCGCTGACGCCCAGCGGCAAGATCCACCGCTCAAGCCTGCCGGCGGTCGATGCCCGCAACTTCGAGAACGCGGTGTCCTTTGTGCCGCCGGCGGGGGCGGCCGAAGTCTTCGTGGCAGAAGTTTGGTCGGGTCTGCTCGGTTCGGTCCGGGTCGGACGTGACGACAACTTCTTTCATCTGGGCGGTCATTCGCTGCTCGCGACGCGCGTCGTTTCCCGGCTGCGCGCGCGAACCACGCTGGAATTTCCGCTGCGTCTCCTGTTCGAGCACCCGACCCTGACCGGCTTCACCGCCGCCCTGGCCGCAGTGGCGGGCGGACCGGAGGTGCTCGACGAGGTGGTCCGCACTGTGCGGGCGGTCGAGGCGATGAGCGAAGCCGAGGTGGCGGCCGCGACCCGGGTAAACACCTCAAGCGGGACACAGTGAGACTGGCCGGGCTCGGTCAAATCGTACTCGTTCTTCTTTCTCGTTCTCCGGACTGAAGATGCGTCCCGACCGGGAGAACGAGGAAAGATAAAGAGACCGAGAACGATTTTTTGCGTCTTCACCGGGTTGTGACACGCCCCTCAAAAAAAGCGCGCGCGGGCAACAACCCGGCTTGATGCAAGCAGTTAGACCTCTACGCTCTCCGCCCACTTCCGGCTTTCTCCGCTCCCTCTCTCATGGAACTCACCCGCGCCCAGCTCGAACGCTACGAAAAAGACGGCCTGCTCATGCTGCCGTCCCTGTTCTCCGACGCGGAGGTTGATGCGCTCCTGCAGGCCACCAAGGAAATTGCCGCGATCGATCACCCGAGCCGCGTATTGGAGAAGGACGGCCAGACGGTTCGCTCGCTGCACGGCTGCCACCTGACGAACGCGTTGATGGAAAAACTCACGCGCAACCCGCGCATGCTGCGTCCGGCCGAGCAGATCGTTGGGGGCGAGGCCTACGTCTATCAGTTCAAGATCAACTTCAAGGCGGCCTTTGGCGGTGATGTCTGGAAGTGGCACCAGGATTATATCTTCTGGGCCAAGGGCGACGGCATGCTCCAGCCGCGCTGCGTGAACCTGATGCTCTACCTCGACGAGGTGACCGAGTTCAACGGGCCGATGATGTGCATTCCCGGTTCGCAGCGCCATGGCATGATCGACGTCGAGGCCCTCCGCAGCCGCGGCGGCTGGCAGGACAATGTCAGCGCCGACCTGAAGTACTCCCTCGACCGCGAGACGATCGCGAAGCTGGTGGAGGAGGGCGGCATCGTCGCGCCGAAGGGTCCGCGTGGCAGCGTCCTGATTTTCCACCCCAATGTCGCGCATGGCTCGGCGCCGAATCTGTCGCCCTGGGACCGCACCATGATGATCGTGACGTACAACAGCGTCGCGAACGTGCCCGTGCCTCCGGGCGAGTTGCGCCCTGAATTCCTCGTGAGCCGCGACACCCGTCCGCTGGCCGCGTCGGAGGCCGCCCTGGTTTCTTGATGCCGCGCCGCGTCGACGGCGCCGGCGTCCGGCCGCCCCCTTTCCGCCTGCTGTGAGTGTGTCGAAGGAAACGCTCCTCCGTCAGTTGCTCGCGTCCAAGGGCCTGCGCCCGGCCGCGACGCCCGACGCCGCGCCTGCACCACGCGCGTCCGGTCAGCCCGCCGCGCTGTCGTTTGCGCAGGAGCGGCTCTGGTTCGTCCAGCAGCTGCAACCGGAAAACACGGCGTACCTGCTCGGCCAGGCGTTTGTGCTGCGCGGCCCGCTCGACGCGGCGGCGTTGGCCGCGGCGTGGACGGATGTCGTCCGGCGGCATGAGACGCTGCGCACCGGCCTGCCCGAGCGCGAGGGCCGCGCCGCGCTGACCATCCTGCCGCCGGAGGCGATTGCGCTTGTTACGGAGGACCTGAGTTCGCTCGCGTCAGCCGAGCAGGCGGCCACCGTCGCGGCCCGCACGCGTGAGGTGCTTGCGACGCCTTTTGATCTCGCGCGTCCGCCGCTCGTGCGCATCCGGCTGCTGCGCCTGGGGACCGAGGAGTACCGGCTGCTCTTCTGTGTGCACCACCTGGTGTTTGACGGCTGGTCGATCGGGCTCCTGCTCGGCGACCTCGCCCCGGCCTACGCGGCCCGCGTGGCGGGCTCGGCCGTCGGCCTGCCGCCGCTCGCGCTGAGCTACGCCGATTACGCTGCGTGGCAGCGCCACCGCGCCGCGACGCCGGCGTGGGCGGATGCGCTGCGCGCGTGGGAACAACGCCTGGCCGGCCTGCCGGTGCTCGCGCTGCCGGTCGATCATCGCCGGCCCGAGGTGTTGTCGGGGCGGGGCGCCGGTCATCGTTTCACGCTGCCGCCCGCGCTGGTGGCACGGCTGCGCACGCTGGGGGCGGGCGAGCAGGCGACGCTGTTCATGACCCTGCTTGCGGCGTGGCAGGTCGTGCTGGCGCGCTACAGTGGCCAGACGGATTTCGGTGTCGGCTCGCCGGTGGCGAATCGCGGTCATCCTTCGCTGGAGGGCATCGTCGGCTTCTTTGTGAACATGATCGTCCTGCGCGCGGACCTCACCGGCGATCCGGACTTCCGAGCGCTGCTGCGACGCACCGCGGCGGAGGTGCAGGCAGCGCTGGCCCGGCAGGAGATTCCCTTCGATCAGATTGTCGAACGGCTCAAGGTCCCGCGCGACCCCGCGCATCACCCGCTGTTTCAGGCCGGCTTCACGTTCCAAAACGCACCCGCCGGCACCGCGCGCCTCGCGGGGGTGGAACTCACCGCGATCGAGGCGGACCTGACGTCGTCGAAATTCGACCTGCTTCTCGCCCTGGAAGAAACGTCGGCGGGCGGTTTGCGCGGCGTGATCGAATACAGCACCGATCTCTTCCTAGCGGGTACGATCCGTCGGCTGGCGGCCAATCTTGAGACGCTGCTCGCGAGTGCGGTCGCGACGCCCGACGTGGCGTGCTCGCGTCTCGTGCTTGTGTCCCCGGCGGAAGCAGGGGAACCGGTGCCGCGCGTCGCGCGGGTGCCGGAGCTGGCCGGACGCGAGAACCTGGTCATGTGGTTCCGTGAGGTGGCGCGGCGTGAGGCTTCGCGGGTTGCGGTGACTGATGGCACGACGAGCTTCACGTACGCCGAACTCGATGCGCAGTCGGACCAGTTGGCCGCGTTTCTGCGCGCTCAGGGCGTCGGTCCGGACCGGCTGGTCGCGATCGCGCTGGAGCGTTCAGCGCGGTTGATTGTCGCGATGCTGGGCGTGGTCAAGGCGGGCGGTGGCTATCTGCCCGTCGATCCCGCGTATCCGCTCGACCGCCAAGCCTACATGATCGAGGACGGCGCGGCGGCCCTCGTGCTGACCGAGGGGTCGCTCGCCGGGCGCATCGCCAACGTCGCCGGGATTCGCCAGGTGCAGCTCGACGTCGACTGGCCGACGATCGCCGCGACGCCGTCGCCGGTGAACGACGACAGCGGGCTCCAGCCCGGTCACACCGCGTACGTTATCTACACCTCGGGCTCGACGGGAAAACCCAAGGGCGTGCCGGTCACGCACCGCAATGTCTGCCGGCTGTTCACGCAGACCGAGCCTTGGTTTGGCTTTGGGCCGGAGGATGTATGGACGATGTTTCACTCGTTCGCGTTCGATTTCTCGGTCTGGGAAATCTGGGGAGCGCTGCTCTATGGCGGACGGCTGGTTGTTGTGCCCTATGCCGTGAGCCGCGCGACGGATCAGTTTTATGCGTGGCTCGCGCGTGAGCGCGTCACGGTGTTGAACCAGACGCCGTCCGCCTTCCGTCAACTGAGCCAGCACGAGGAAGGCCTCGCGGCGCCGTTGCCGCTCGCGCTGCGCTGCGTGGTCTTTGGCGGCGAGGCGCTCGACCTTGGCCTGCTGGCCCCGTGGATCGCGCGTCACGGCGACCGCGCTCCGCGTCTGATCAATATGTACGGCATCACCGAGACGACGGTGCATGTGACGTACCGCGAGATCACGGCGGCCGATGTGCAGGCGGGGCGGGGGAGTGTCATCGGCGTGCCGATCCCGGATCTGGAGCTGCACCTCGTCGATGCGCACCTGCAGCCGGTCCCGCGCGGTGTGGCCGGGGAGATTCTGGTGGGTGGCGAGGGGCTGGCCCGCGGTTACCTCAATCGTCCGGAGCTGACAGCCGAGCGCTTCATCGCGCACCCGCTGGCATCAGGTACGGGCGGACGCCTCTACCGTTCGGGTGATCTGGCGCGGCGCCTCGACAACGGTGACATCGAGTACCTCGGGCGCATCGATTTTCAGGTCAAGATCCGCGGCTTCCGCATCGAGCTCGGAGAAATCGAGTCGGCGCTGGGACGTCACCCGGAGATCGCGGCCGCCTGTGTGCTGGCGGAGCGCGGGACGGGCGGCGATGCGCGCCTGCTGGCCTGGCTGGTCGGGCGGAGTGGCGCGGTTGTGACGGTGGAGGCGCTCCGATCGCACCTGCAGGCCTTCCTGCCGGACTACATGGTGCCGGCGGTGTTCACCTGGGTGGAGCGCCTGCCGCTCACCACCAATGGCAAGGTGGACCGGGCGGCGCTGCGCTCGTTGGAGGGCCGGCGGGCCGAGGCCGGCGCGGAGCACGTGGCGCCCGCGGGTCCGGCGGAGACGCTGCTTGCCGGCGTGTGGGCGGAGGTGCTGGGCGTGCCGACGGTGGGCGTGACCGATAATTTCTTCGCGCTCGGCGGGGATTCGATTCGCAGCATCGAAGTCCGGTCCAAGGTGCGCGCGCGCGGCTGGGACTTTCCGCTGCAGGATCTCTTTCGTCACCAGACCGTGCGCGAACTCGCAGCGGTGCTCGTGCCGGCGGTCGCAGCCGATGCCGGGCCGGGAGCCTTCGCGCTCGTGTCGGCCGAAGATCGCGCGCGGCTGCCGTCGGGAGTGGTCGATGCCTACCCGCTGACGGCGTTGCAGGCGGGCATGGTCTTTCACTCCGAGTTGCATCCGGAGACGCCGGTCTTTCACGACCTCTTCTCGTATCACCTGCGGGTGGCGTGGGACGAGGTCGCGCTGCGGGCGGTGCTGGCGGACATCGTGCGCCGCCATCCGATCCTCCGGACGTCGGTCCACAAGGGCGGGTTTGCCGAGCCGCTGCAGTGCGTGCACGCGTCGATTGCGCTGCCGCTGACGGTGCAGGACCTGACCGCGCTCGAACCACAGGGACAGGAGGCCGCGGTTGCCACTTGGTGGGACGCCGAGAAGGCGCGCGGGTTTGACTGGACCCAACCGGGCCTCTTCCGGATCTGCGTGCATCGCCGGACGGCCGCGACCCTGCAGTTTTCGCTCAGCCTGCACCACGCCATCATGGATGGCTGGAGTGTCGCGGCTTTCCTGACCGAGATTTTTTCACGCTACCTCGCGCGGTTGGCGGGCGGGGCGCAGGCGACGCAGACGGATGGACCAGCGCCGGCGTTCCGGGATTTTGTGGGCCTGGAGCGCGCCGCGCTTGCGTCGGAAACCACGCGGCAGTTCTGGCGAACCTATCTGGACGACCCGCAGGTGATCCGTCTGCCGCGCCGGCCG
The DNA here is from genome assembly GCA_964460715.1 of uncultured Opitutus sp. Classification (GTDB taxonomy): domain Bacteria; phylum Verrucomicrobiota; class Verrucomicrobiia; order Opitutales; family Opitutaceae; genus CAMAXB01. The sequence continues at coordinate 64,246 of CAYWRG010000009.1, forward strand.
GATCGGGCGCCGGTGGACACGACGGTGGCACGGCAGGAAGCCGTGTTTCTCACGTGGCGTGACGACCGCTACGACGCGCTCAAGGCACTCGCCGCGCGCGCGGGGGTGTCGCTCAAGCACGTGCTGCTCGCGGCGCACGCGCGGGTGGTCGGGTTTCTCGGCAACCAGCACGATGTCATCACGGGTGTGATCAGCAACGGGCGTCCGGAGGCGAGCGACGCCGCGCAGGGCCTCGGGCTTTTCCTGAACACGGCGCCCTTCCGGATTCGCGCGGAAGCGGGCACGTGGCTCGATCTGATCCAGGCGGCGCTGCGGGCGGACGAGGCCGTGCATCCCCATCGCCGCTACCCGCTGGCGGAGCTGCAAAAGACGTGGGGGCGTCAGTCGTTGTTCGAGACGGCCTTTAACTTCGTTCACTTCCACGTCTTTGATGCGCTGCGGGACCGGCCGGACCTGGCCGTCCTAGACTCGCGCTTCTTCGACCAGAACACGTTCGCGTATTTCGCCCAGTTCAGCGCCGACGGTCCGGCGCGCTCGCTACAGCTTGAGCTGCGCTACGATCCGGCGGAGTTCACGCATGAGCAGGTGACGGAGTTTGTCGCCTGTTATGATCGCGCGCTCGCGGCGATGACGGCGGCGCCGGAGGCGCGTGTGCATGCGGTGGGCCTGCTGTCGCCGGAGGCGTGGGCGGAACTACAGGGCTTCAACGCCAACCGCCTCGAGCACGACCGCACGCTTCGGTTGCACGATCGCTTCGAGCGTCGGGTGCAGGCTTCGCCCCACGCGATCGCGCTGGTCGATGGCACGCGTCGCCTGACCTATGCGGAGCTCGATGCCCGGGCCAATGCGTGGGCGGCCCAGCTGCAGGCGCAGGGCGCCGGACCGGAGCGACTGGTGGGCGTGTGCCTGGAGCGCAGTGCGGACCTCGTCACGGCGTTGCTGGCCGTTCTGAAGACGGGCGCGGCCTACGTGCCGCTCGACCCGCTGTATCCGGCGGACCGTTTGGGCTACATGTGCGCGGATGCCCGCGTGGACCTGCTGGTGAGTCGGCCGCCGCTCGCGGCCAAGCTCCCGTCCGGCGACTGGGCGCTCGTCGACGTGGCGCAGCTCGCGGCGCAGCCGCCCCGGGTGCGACCGCCGGTCTGTGCCGCGCGGCCGGAGAACCTCGCTTACCTGATCTACACCTCGGGCTCGACGGGCCGGCCGAAGGCGACGGCGATCGAGCACCGCAGCGCGGTGGCGTTGATCGCGTGGGCGGAGGCGGTCTACCCGCCGGAGGAACTCGCCGGCGTGCTGGCGGCGACGTCGGTGTGCTTTGACCTCTCGATCTACGAGCTCTTCGTGACGCTCGCCCTCGGCGGCAAGGTGATCCTGGCGGAGAACGCGCTCGCGCTGCCGGAGCTGCCGGCGCGCGGGGAGGTCACGCTCGTCAACACCGTTCCCTCCGCGATGAACGAACTCATCCGCAGCGGTGCGCTGCCGGCGAACGTCCGCGTGGTGAACCTGGCCGGCGAGCCGCTGCCGGCCGCGCTGGCCGACAAGATCTACGCGACCGGCTCGGTGGAGAAAGTCTACGACCTGTATGGCCCATCCGAGGACACAACATACTCGACGTGGGCGCTGCGTTCACGCGGTGGTCCCGAGACGATCGGACGTCCGCTGGCCAACACGCAGCTCTACCTGCTCGATGCGGCGCTGCAGCCGGTGCCGCTCGGCGCGGTGGGCGAACTCTTCCTCGGCGGCGAAGGTCTGGCGCGCGGTTATTTGGGGCGACCCGACTTGACGGCCGAGCGGTTCATTCCGGATCCGTTTGCGGCGACGCCGGGCGGACGGCTCTACCGCACGGGCGATCTGGGGCGCTTTCGTCCGGACGGCCAGGTTGAGTTCCTCGGCCGGTCGGATCATCAGATCAAGATCCGCGGTTTCCGCATTGAGCTGGGCGAGATCGAAGCTGTGCTGCGCTCGCACCCGCAGGTGAGCGAGGCCGCGGTGATCGCGCGCGAGGATGAACCGGGACGCAAGCAACTCGCCGCCTATGTGGTGGGCGCGACGCTGCCGACGGGACGTGCGCTCGACGCCGAGTTGCGGTCGTGGCTGGGGTCACGGCTGCCTGAATACTTTGTGCCCGTCGCCTTTGTTGCGCTGCCGGTCCTGCCGCAGACGCCGAACGGGAAACTTGATCGCAAGGCCCTGCCGGTTCCGGCAGTGGTCAATGTCGGATTGGTGCAGACGGAGGCGGCGTTCGCGGCGCCGCGTACGCCGGCCGAGCAGACCCTCGCGCGCATCTGGGCCGACGTCCTCAAGGTTCCGCGCGTGGGCCGGGACGACAATTATTTCGCGCTGGGCGGCGACTCGATCCTCGTGCTGCAGGTGGTCTCCCGCGCGCGCGAGGCCGGGCTGGCTCTGTCGCCGCGCCTCGTGTTCGAGCGGCCGACGGTGGCGGAACTGGCGGATGCCGCGGGCGTGGCACTGACCGGAACGGACGAAGCGCAGGCCCGTGGTCCGTGGACGCTGCTGCCCATTCAGCGTTGGTTCTTTGCCCAAGATTTCGCCGAAGCGCATCACTGGAACCAGTCGGTTCTGCTCACGACGCGCGAAACGCTCGAGCCGGTCGCACTGGCGCAGGCGCTGGCCGCCGTGGTGGCGCATCACCCGGCGTTGACGCTGCGATTCTCCCGCGGGGCGGCGGGCGGCAGCTGGCAGGCGCAGCCGGCGGAGAACGCGGTACCGTCCTTTCGTCAGGCGACGTTTGCCTCGGCCGACGAGATCACCGCGGTGTGTGCAGCGGAGCAGGCCGCGTTGAATTTCGAGGCGGGTCCAGTGGTGCGCGCCGTGCTGTTCAAGGATGGGAAGGGCGGCCCGGGCCGGCTCTTCATCGTCATCCACCACCTCGTGGTCGATGGCGTTTCGTGGCGGGTCTTGCTCGAGGATCTGCTGACGGCCTACCGTGCGATCAGCGCCGGTTTGCCGGTGAAGCTGCCGGCCGCGACCGCGAGCGCCGCGGCCTGGGGCCGCTGGCTGGAGCAGCGCACGGCGACGGGCGCTCTCGCGGCCGAGGCGTCACATTGGAACGCGTTGGCGGCCTCGGCTGCGGTCGCGATGGCACTCCCGCGTGATTTGCCGGGTAAGGACAACTGCGTGGCTCAGGCCTCGATCGTGTCCGCGTCGCTCACGCGCGAGGAGACGGAAACGCTCCTGCGCCGCACGCTGGCCGGCTATGGTTGCCAGATCAATGACCTGCTGCTGGCCGCGCTGGCCGGGGTGCTGCGCGACTGGACCGGCCGCGAGCGCACGGTGATTCATCTGGAAGGTCACGGTCGCGAGAGCGGCGAGGCAGGGCTCGATCTGTCGCGCTCGGTCGGCTGGTTCACGAGCCTGTTCCCGGTGGCACTGGACCTCGCCGGCCGGCGGGATCCGGCGCAGCAGGTGGAGGCGATCCGTACGCAGCTCGCCGCGGTGCCGCAGCGCGGCGTGGGCTACGGCATGGGCCGCTGGCTGGCGCCCGCGCCCTTGTGGGAAGTGCCCGCGGCGGAGGTGTGCTTCAATTACCTCGGCCAGTTCGACGGTCTGGTGGGCGAGGGCAGCGCCTTTGCCGGCGCGGACGAGTCAGTCGGTCCGCACTGCAGCCCGCGCGGCCGGCGCGCGCATCTGATCGATGTCAACGCATTGGTGGTCGATGGCGCGCTCCGCTGCGAGTGGCATCACGGGACGATGATTCATGAGACAGCGACGGTGCGCCGGCTGGCGGATGCGTTGTTGACGCAGCTTCGCACGCTGATGGCTGCGGCACCGCCCCCCGGCACGGCGAATCGCTACGATCTCGCCGGCGCGAGCGACGCGGATGTTGCGGCGGCGATCGATGAGATCGAATTTTGAACCGGACAATGAGGAGCTCACCATCAGACGAACCTGTTGCCCGCGAATCACGCGAATGGACACGAATCTCATCGTGCCGGGGGGCAGTTTTTATTTCGCGCCGATTCGCGTGGATTCGCGGGCGACTCCCTGTTCTCCGTGGTGAAAACTCCGGCTCTCTACGACGATGAACAAAAAAGCCGTCGAGGACGTCTACCCGTTGACCCCGCTGCAGGAGGGACTGTTGTTCCATACCCTGCTGGCGCCGTCGGGCGGGGCGTATCACGACCAGTTCAGCGCGATCCTGCGCGGCCCACTCGATCCGGACACGCTGGCGCGCGCCTGGCGGTCGGTGGCGGCGAACCATGCGATCTTCCGTACCGCCTTTGCCTGGCAGACGGGCAAGGCGCCGCTGCAGGTGGTGGGTCGCCGGGCGGAGACACCGTTTGTCACGCTCGACTGGCGCGAGGCGGACGCGGCGACGCAGGCGGCCCGACGCGCGCAGTTGATGGCGGACGACGTGAGGCAGGGCTTTGATCCGTCGAAGGCGCCGCTCACGCGCATCACGCTGGTGCGGCTGGAGGATGCCACCTGGTTTTTATTGTGGAGTAGGCATCACCTGCTGCTCGACGGCTGGAGCGTCAGCCTGGTCCTGCGCGAATGGCTGACGACCTACCAGGCCCTTCTCACCGGCAATCCGGCGCCGCTGTCGTCGGCGCCGCCGTTTCGCAATTACCTCGGCTGGCTGCAAAAGCAGGATGGTGCGCGGGCTGAGGCTTTCTGGCGGCGTGAGCTGGGCGATCTCAGCCAGCCGACACCGCTCGGTCTCGCGCAGGCGGCCGAGGGCAATCCGTCGGACGATGACCACGGTGAACGCGAGGTCGTGCTGTCGGCGCACGCGAGTGAGGCGATCCGGGCGCTTGCGCGGGCGGCGCGCGTGACGCCGGCGACGGTTTTCCAGGGCGCGTGGGCGCTGCTGCTCGCCCGGCTCGGTGGCGAGCGGGATATTGTTTTCGGTCACACGGTGTCGGGTCGTCCGGCGGAGTTGCTGGGCGCCGACGCGATGGTCGGCATGTTCATCAACACGCTGCCGCTGCGCGCGCGGATCGATCCCGCGTGTCCGCTGGGCGAGTGGTTGCGCGCGTTGCAGGCGACGACCGCCGAGGCGCGACAGTTCGAGGCGACGCCGCTGGTGAAGATCCAGGGCTGGACCGATGTCCCGCGCGACCGGCCCCTGTTTGAGACGCTGCTCGTCTATGAGAATTATCCGGTGGGCGAGGCCCTGTCCGGCGAACTGGGTTCGCTGCGGGCTGAGCAAGTCCGCAGTCACGAGCGCACGCACTACGCCGCGACGCTGATCGTGGCGCCAGGGGATGCGTTCACCCTGCTGATGCTGCACAACCGGCTGCGCCTGCCCGACGCCTTGGCCGATCGCTGGCTGGCGTACCTGCAGCAGCTGCTGGCCGGCATGGGGGCGGGCGTGGAGAGGCCGCTGGCCACGCTGGAAATTCTGCCGAAGGAAGAGCGTGCTCTGCTGCTCAACACGTGGAATGCCACCGAACTCGCGCATGACCGCTCGGCCACGCTGCCGGAGCTGGTGGCGGCCCAGGTCGTTCGCACGCCGACGGCGGTCGCGATTGTCGATGGGACCAAGCGGCTGACCTATGCGGAACTCGCGGCGGCCTCGGACCGGCTGGCTGCGCACCTGCGCACCTTGGGCGCCGGTCCGGAGCTGTGCGCTGGCGTGTGCCTGGAGCGTGGGGCGGATCTCGTCATTGCGCTGCTCGCCGTGCTCAAGGCCGGCGCGGCCTACGTGCCGCTCGATCCGGCGTATCCGGCAGACCGTCTCGCCTTCATGGCGGGCGATGCGCGTTTTGTGGCCTTGATCACGCAGCGGAGCGTGGCGAACCGGCTGCCTCCGCTGGCGATCCCGACGGTCTGGCTGGATGAACCGCTCCCGGCCGCGAACGCAAAGTCGCCGGCTCCGGCGGCAGTTGGCCCTGCGAATCTGGCCTACCTGATCTACACGTCCGGCTCGACGGGTCGGCCCAAGGCGACGGCGATCGAGCACCGCCAGGCGGTGGCCTTTGTGCATTGGGCGCAGACGGTTTTCACTCCGGGCGAGCTGGCCGGCGTGCTGTTCTCGACCTCGGTGTGCTTCGACCTGTCGATCTTCGAGCTCTTCGTGACCCTGTCGTCGGGTGGTAAAGTGATCGTGGCGGAAAACGCGCTGGCGCTGTCGACGCTGCCGGCACGCAGCGAGGTCACGCTGGTCAACACGGTGCCGTCCGCCGCCGCCGAGTTGGTGCGCTCGGCCGGGATTCCGGATTCGGTCGTGACGGTGAACCTTGCAGGCGAGCCGCTGACCGCGTCACTGGCGGACAAGCTCTACGCGCAGCCGACGATCGCACGCGTGTACGACCTCTACGGCCCGTCGGAGGACACGACCTATTCGACCTGCGCCCTGCGCATGCGCGGCGGTCCGGCGACGATCGGCCGCGTGATTGCGAACTCGCGGTTGTACCTGCTCGATCCGGATCTGGAGCCCGTGCCGGTGGGCGCGATCGGTGAACTCTGGCTTGCGGGCGAGGGGCTCGCGCGCGGTTATTTGGGCCGACCCGACCTCACGGCGGAGCGCTTCCTCCCGGATCCCTTCGCGCGCGAACCGGGCGGCCGCCTCTACCGCACGGGTGACCTCGCGCGTTTTCGCGAGGATGGGCAGATCGAGTTTCTTGGGCGCGGCGATCACCAGGTGAAGATCCGTGGTTTCCGCATTGAGCTGGGTGAGATCCAGGCACGGCTCGAAGCGCATCCCGACGTGGCCGAAGCGGCCGTGCTGGCGCGCGAACATCCGCAGCGCGGTCCGTACATCGTCGCCTTTGTGGCTGCGGCGCGCGGGGCGAGCGTGAACTCGGTCCAGCTGGCTGCGTGGGTGCAGACAACGCTGCCGCACTACATGGTGCCGTCGGCCTGGCACGCGCTGTCCGTGCTGCCGCGCACACCCAACGGCAAACTGGACCGCAAGGCGCTGCCGGAGGACCGCGACGGCCCGGTCGAGCCGGTGGCGGCGCCATCGTTCCGCGTGGCGGCGGCCGATCCGCTGACGGATCTGGTCAGCGGCATCTGGGCTGAGGTGTTGGGCGTGCCGACGCTGGCGGCCGAAGCGAATTTCTTTGAGCTCGGCGGACACTCGCTGCTCGCGACCCAGGTCGTTGCGCGCGTGCGCGCGGCGCTGGGTCGGGATGTGCCGCTGCGAATCCTCTTCGATCATCCCGACCTCGGAGGATTTGTTGGCGCGCTGCGCGCGGGCGATGCCGCCGCGGCGCTTGGCGCGATCGACGAGCCCCTCGCTCCGGCGCCGGCAGGCGAGGAGCCGCTCCTCTCCTTTGCCCAGGAACGCATGTGGGTCCTCGCGCAGCTCGCGCCGGGCAGCTCGGCGTACAATCTGCCCGCGACGCTCAAGCTGCGCGGCCCGCTCGACCTCCCCGCGCTGCGGCGTGCGCTCGCGGCGGTGGTGACGCGGCACGAACCGCTGCGTGCGGTATTCCCGGCCGAGAACGGACGCGCGACGCTGCGGATCCGGCCGGAGTCGACTGCGGCTGAGTGGACGCTGCCCCTGATCGATCTCACATCCGTGCCGGACGCGGATATCGAGGCCGAGGCCCGCCGCCGGGCGGAGGTGGAGGCGCGCACACCCTTCGATCTGGCAACGGGGCCGCTCCTCCGGGTGACGCTGCTGAAGCTGGCGCCGGACCGGCACTGGGTGCTCTTCACGGTTCACCACATCATCTTTGACGGCTGGTCGGAAGGCGTCCTGGTCGACGACCTCATGTCGGCCTACGCGGGCCATCCGCTGCCGCCGCTGGCGATCGGCTACGGAGATTTTGCGCGCTGGCAGCGGGCGCGGGCGCAGAGCGACGCGTGGGTGCGCTCGGCGGCGTTTTGGCGCGAGCAACTGGCCGAGGTTGAGCCGCTGGCGCTGCCGACTGACCGCGAGCGTCCCGCGGTGCCGACGTATCGCGGCGCGCAGATCGAGATCGTACTCCCGCCGGCGCTGACCGACGCGGTGCGCGCGCTCGGGCGCAAGGAAGGAACAACGCTCTTCATGACGCTGCTCGCGGCGTGGGAAGTGGTGCTGGCCAAGCTAAGCGGGCAGGACGTCTTTGCGATCGGCACCCCCGTTGCCGGCAGGACGCGACGGGAATGGGAGGGACTGGTCGGCCTGTTCGTGAACACGCTCGCACTGCGCGCCGATGTGTCCGGTGACCCGACCTTCCGCGAGCTGCTGCGCCGCGTGCGCAAGACGACGCTCGACGCTTACGCGCAGCAGGAGCTGCCGTTTGAGCGGGTGGTTGAGGCGGTGAACCCGGAACGTGACGCGAGCCGGCCGGCGCTTTTCCAGGTGATGGCCAGCCTGCAGAACCAACCGGAGGCGGAGCTAAAACTGGCGGGCCTCGCGCTGAGTGCCGTCCCGGTGGCGGCGCAGCAGTCCAAGTTCGACCTGACCCTCGCGGCGCGCGAGACGCCGCAGGGGCTTGTGCTCGCGGCGGAGTACGCGACGGATCTCTACGATCGGGCAACGATCGATCGCTGGCTGGCGCGCTTCACCGCTTTGCTCGAGGACGCGGTCAAGGATCCGTCCCGACGATTGTCGGTGCTCGGCGGCGTGACGGCCGCGGAACGCGCTCAGCTGGCCGTCTGGAGCGAAGGCGGAATTCCGCCGGATACGGCGAGTGTGAGCGTGCCGGCGGCGATTGCGAGGCAGGCGGAGCAAACGCCCGAGGCTGTGGCGGTGTCGCAGGGTGCGACGACGCAGACCTACCGCGAACTGATCGCTGCGGCGGACCGCGTGGCGGCGGCGTTGCGCGACGCAGGCGTGAAACCGGACCAGCCGGTCGGCGTGGTGCTCGAGCGCGTTCCGGTGCTCGTGAGCACGCTGCTCGGCGTATGGCGGGCGGGCGGGGCGTATGTGCCGGTTGACCCCGAGTACCCGGCCGAGCGCGTGCGGACCATTCTGGCGGAGACGGTGGCGGTGGTGACGACCCGCGCGCTGGCCGCGCGGCTTCCGGCCGGTCTGGCGGCGCAGGTGATCTGCGTGGACGCACTACCGATATCGCCGTCTGCGGCCCGCATGGACGCACCCGCGCCAGCGGCGGGCCAGCTCGCGTATCTGTTGTTCACCTCGGGCTCGACGGGTCAGCCGAAGGGCGTGGCCGTGATGCACGGCGGACTCGGGCATCACATGGCGTGGTTTAACCGCGCGTATGGCTTTGGTCCGCGCGATGTCGTGCTGCAAAAAACACCCTACACCTTTGATGCATCGGTGTGGGAATTCTGGGCCCCGCTCATGACCGGTGGCCGTCTCGAGCTGGCCGAGCCCGGCAGTCACCGGGATCCCGCGGCGCTGGCGACCACGATCCGACGGACGGGTGTGACGCGACTGCAGGGCGTACCGAGTTTGCTCGAGGCGATGGTGGCGGACGGCGGCCTCGCGTCGTGCGGAACGCTGACGACGATCTTCGCCGGCGGTGAGGCGCTGACACCGGCGCTGCGCGACCGGATTCGGCAGACACTCCCGGTGGTGTTGGTGAACCTGTATGGTCCGACCGAAACCACGATTGAGTGCGTCGTGTGGACCGTGGACGCTGGCGAGCAGGGACGGGTGCCGATTGGACGTCCGGTGCCCGGCGTGCGCGCCTATGTGCTCGACCGTGCGTTGCAGCCGGTCGCGGCGGGCGTGAAAGGCGAACTCTATATCGGCGGTGCGCAGCTGGCGCGCGGTTATTGGCGCGATCCGGTCCAGACCGCCGAACGCTTTCTGCCCGATCCCTTCGCGCCCGAGCCCGGGGCGCGCCTCTACCGTACGGGCGACGAGGTGTTCTGGCGTGCGGATGGCGTGCTCGAGTATGTCGGCCGCAAGGACGACCAGGTGAAGGTGCGCGGCTTCCGGATCGAGCTCGGCGAAGTCGAGGCGGCCCTCACCGCGATCGCGGGCGTGACCAAGGCGGTGGCGACGGTGCGCGAAGGCCAGTTGGTCGGCTACGTGGAATGGCCCTCAGCTCCGGCGGCGTGGCGAACGCAGGCGCGGACGCACCTCGAGGCGAGCCTGCCGGCGTACCTCGTGCCATCGCGCTGGGCGTTGCTGGAGCGCTGGCCCTTGCTCACGAGTGGCAAGGTGGATCGGCGCGCCCTGCCGGCGCCGGCCGCGGAGACGACGGATGGCAGCGCGCCCCAGGGGGCGATCGAGGGGCTGCTCGCGAAGCTCTGGTCGGAACTGCTGGGCGTTCCGACCGTTGGCCGGGAGGATAATTTCTTCGCCCTCGGTGGTGATTCGATCCTCAGCCTTCAGGTCGTGGCCCGGGCGGCGACGGCGGGCGTGAAGCTTTCCGCGCAGGCGGTGTTCCGCCACCAGACCCTGATGCAGCTCGCGGCGGTGGCTGAGCAAGCGACAGTTGCATCCGTCGCGTCGCCGATCGACGACGACCACGCCGGGCCTGTGCTTACGCCGATCCAGCAGTGGTTCTTTGCCCGAGAGCTGCCCACGCCGGCACACTGGAATCAGTCGGCGCTCTTTGTGACACCGGCGGGATTTGAGCCGGTTCGCTTCGAGGCGGCGCTGCGGCGGGTGGTGGCGCGCCATGATGCTTTCCAGCTCCGCTACCGGAAGACCGACGCGGGCTGGACGGTGGCGCCGGGCGATCCGACCGCGAGCGTGCGGGTGGATGTGGCGCCGGCGACTGAGCTGGCGGCAGGCACGGTGGCCTTGCAGGCCGGACTCAATCTGGCGAATGGACCGCTGCTGGGTGCCGGGGTGTTCGGTCCCGCGACCGCGGGAGGCGAAGGCCGGCTCCTGCTGGTGGTCCACCATCTCGCCATCGACGGCGTTTCGTGGCGCTGGCTGATCGAGGAACTCGCGCTCGCGTATGCCGATCCGTCCGTCGCGCTGCCGGTGGTGCCGACTTCGTGGGCGACCTGGACGCGGCGGCTGGCGCGTGAGGCGTCGTCGGCGACCACGCAGGCAGAGCTTCCGTTCTGGGAGACGATCGCGGCCGAGCCGCTGCCGCGTGATGTTGCGGCGACGGGCTGCGGTACGGCGGGCACCGAAGCGACGTTGACCGCGTCGCTCGACGCGGCGGAGACCAGGCGGCTCCTCCAGGAAAGCGCGACCGCGTACCGTACGCAGGTGAACGATCTTCTCCTGACGGCGCTGGCACAAACGCTCGCGCGCTGGACGGGCCGCGCGCGGACGACGATTGCGCTCGAGGGGCATGGTCGCGAGGAGATCGCGGATGCGCCGGACATCACGCGGACGATTGGCTGGTTCACAACGCTCGCGCCGGTGACACTGAGCCTCGAGGGTGCGACCGGCGACGGCGAGGCGATCAAGCAGGTGAAGGAGCAGCTACGCGCGGTTCCGCGGCGCGGGCTCGGCTATGGGTTGCTGCGTTATCTCGGCCCGGACGATGCCCGGCGACGTCTGGCCGCAAAGGCCGAGCCCGAGTTGTGCTTTAACTACCTGGGTCAGGTCGAGGCCGGCACGTCGGCGGACGGTCGCGCGGCGGGTTTTGCGGCGGCGCCCGAGAGCCGTGGGGCGGACCATGGGCCGGCGAATCCGCGGGCGTTTCTGCTCGAGGTGAATGCGGTCGTGGCCGCCGGCGGATTGCGGTGCACGTGGAGTTACAGTCCGGAGCATCATCGCGCGGAGACGATTCGCGGACTGGCGGAGGATTTCTGCCGGTCCTTGCGCCAGTTGGTGGCGCATTGCGTGCAGGCCGAGGCGGGCGGATTGACCCCGTCGGATTTCCCCGAGGCCCAGGTGAGTCAGGACGATCTCGACAAGCTGCTCGATCGCCTAGAATGACGACTGCGATGTCCACGCCCGCCCGCGCCAACATTGAAGACCTGTACGAGCTCTCGCCGTTGCAGCAGGGCATGCTTTTTCACCACCTGCGCGAACCGGCGGGCGGGGCGTATGTGGAGCAGACGCGGTTCCGGATCGAGGGCGGTCTGGACGTGGCGAACTTCGTGGCCGCGTGGCAGGCGGCGGTCGATCGGCACGCGGCGTTGCGCAGCGGCTTTCAGTGGGAAGGGCTGGCCCAGCCGATGCAGATCGTCCTGCGCAAGGCGGTGCTGCCGGTGGAACGGCTCGATTGGAGCGACCGTGCGGCGGCGGACCAGACTGTCGCTCGGGCGGCGTTCCTCGCGGCAGACCGGGCGCGAGGCTTCGACCTGGCGAAGGCGCCGCTGATGCGCCTCACCGTGATCGCGATGGGTGGCGGTGTCTGGGAAGCGGTCTGGTCGCACAGCCATCTCCTCCTCGACGGCTGGTGCCTGCCGCAGATTTTTCGCGAGGTGGCGTCGACCTATGAGGCGCTCGTCTCCGGGCGCGTGCCGGCGCTGCCTCCGGCCCCGGCGTACAAGGCCTTCATTCTCTGGCTGCGCAAACGCGATCCGCAGAAGGCGGCCGCGTTCTGGCGGACGGAGCTGGCCGGATTTGCGGAGCCCACGCCGCTGCCCGTGCTGCGGCGGGCGGAGGCGAGGTCGCGTCCGGCGGATGCAGGCACCGATGCGGGGCCGGTCGAGTCACGCGTGGTCTTTTCTGCGGACGAATCCACCCAGCTGCAGCAATGGTGCCGTCACCACGCGCTCACCTTGAACACCCTTTGCCAGGGCGCGTGGGCGCTGCTGCTGGGGCGGATGGGCGGTGGGGCGGACGTGGTGTTTGGGTCGACGGTGGCGGGACGCCCGGCCGATCTGCCGGGGGCCGACGCCACGGTGGGACTCTTCATCAACACGCTGCCCGTTCGCGTGACGCTGCCCGACGCGGCGCCGGCCACGGCCTGGCTGGCGGAGCTGCAGGCCCGCACGGCGGCGGCGCGGCAGCACGAGCACACGCCGCTGGTGGAAATTCAGGGCGGCAGTGAGGTGCCGCGCAGCCAGCCGCTATTCGAGACGCTGTTTGTTTTTGAAAACTATCCGCTGGGCGAGGCGATCGCGGCCCTGCCTGCCGGGCTGCGTGTGACCGAGGTCGCGGCCTATGAGCGCACGCATTATCCGCTGACGGTGGTCGCGGCGCCCGGGGCGGAACTGACCGTGCGTTTCCTCGTGGACGGGGTGCGCGTGACGAAGCCGGACGCGGAGGCGATTGCGCGCCGGTTCGAGCTCGCGGTGCGCGCCCTCGTGGTCGCCTCGGGCAAGCCGCTCGGGATGATCGATCTGGTGGCGCCGGTGGAGCAGGTCGCGCTGCGGTCGGCGGTGACGGCGCCGGCCGCGACGGTGGACTGGCTGGATCACTTTGAACGCATTGCGATCGAGCGACCGGCCACGCCGGCGCTGCGCTTCGCGGGCGAGACGGTGAGCTATGGCGAACTCGCGGCGCGCGCGGCGCGGGTGGCCACCCGTCTGCGCGAGGCGGGCGCAGGACCGGAGACGATCGTGGGGCTAAGCCTGGAGCGTTCGCTCGACCTGCCGACGGCGGTTGTCGCGGTGCTGAAGAGCGGCGCGGCCTACCTGCCGCTCGATCCGGCGTATCCGCGCGCGCGATTGAATTTCATGCTGGAGGACAGTGGTGCGGCGCTGCTGGTGGTCCATCGGGCGCAGGCCGCGACGTTTGCGGACAGCGGCACGCGCGTGCTGATCTGGGAGGAGTTGCTGGCCTCGGCGGCCGAGGCGTCGCCCTTGGACGTGCGTCCCGGCACGCCGGCGAATCTGGCCTACGTGATCTACACGTCCGGCTCCACCGGGCGGCCCAAGGGTGTCATGACCAGCCGGTCCGCTTGGGCGGCCTTGGCGGGCTTCCAACAGGTGGCCTGCGGCCTGGGCGCGGGCGATCGCGTGCTCCAGTTCGCGGCGGCGAGTTTCGATGCGTCGGTTTGGGAAATGAGTCTGGCCCTCGGGACCGGCGCCCAGCTCGTGCTCGCACCGCGTGAGGCGTTGCTTCCCGGTGATCCACTCGCTTCCACGCTCCGCGACGAGCGCATCTCCTGTGTTTTGTTGCCGCCCAGCGCGGCGGCGCATCTGCCGCCGGGCGAGTTTGCGGATCTGCGTCTGCTTATCGTCGGTGGCGAAGCCTGCCGGCCGGAACTGGTGGAACGCTGGGCGCCGGGGCGCGTGCTGGTGAATGCCTATGGTCCGACCGAGAACGCGGTCGTGTCGACGTGGGCGGTGCTTGCGCCGGCGGACACGGCCGCGCCGATCGGCCGCGCCGTGACTGGCACGACGGCGTATGTGCTCGATGGGGCCGGCCGGCGGGTGCCGCCGGGCGTTCCGGGGGAGCTCTGCGTCGCGGGAGCGAGTCTGGCCCGCGGGTACCTGGCGCGGCCGGACTTGACGGCCGAGCGTTTTCAGCCCGACCCGTTCTCGCGTGAACCGGGTGCGCGGTTGTACCGCACGGGCGATCGCGTGTGGCAGGATGGAGCGGGGCGTTTTCATTACCTCGGTCGCATCGATGCGCAGGTGAAGGTGCGGGGATTTCGGATCGAGCTCGGCGAAATCGAAGCTGTGCTCGCCTCGCATCCCGCCGTGCGCGAGGCCGCTGCGGCCGTGCGGCCGGTCGAAGGCGGGGAAGGGGAACTCACCGCCTGGGTCGCGTTGCGTGAAGGCGCCGAAGCGACGCTCCGCGACCTGCGGACGTGGCTGGGCGAACGGCTGCCCGAACATTTTGTGCCGGGGGCTTGGGCGTTGGTCGCGGCGCTGCCGCTGACGCCGGGCGGCAAGGTCGACAAGACCGCGCTGCCCGCGTCGGGTCGCGCCGGGGCCGGCGCGGCGGATGAGTCGAGCGCACGCCCGACGGCCTCGCCGCTGGTGGAACTCGTGCGCGCGACCTTTGCCGAGGTGCTGGGCGTTTCGGCGGTGGCGACGACCGACAGTTTTTTTGAGCTCGGAGGTCACTCACTGCTCGCGACCAAACTGATCTCGCGCCTGCGCGAGCGCGCGGTCGTGCCCTTGCCGCTGCGTGCGGTCTTCGAGGCGCCGACGCCATTGGCGCTCGCCGCGCGGCTGGCGGAGGAGCGCGGGACTCCCTTGGCGCCTCCGATCACTCCGCTCACGACGGGCGAGCCGGTACCGGCCTCGCTCGGACAACAGCGCTTCTGGCTGCTGGAGCGGCTGAATCCGGGCGCGTCGGGCAATGTGATCCAATCCGCGGTTCGCCTGCACGGCGCGCTGGACCGTGCGCGGCTGGAAGCGGCACTGCACGCCTTGGTCGCCCGGCACGCCGCGTTGCGCACGCGCTTGGTGGAACGCGACGGGACGGTCTGGCAGGAGGCGGTCCAGACGTCGGGTCCGCTCCTGCTCGTCGGCACCGTCGGTGACGTCGCGGCGCGCCTAGCAGATGCGGTGGCCGTTTCGGATCTCGGCCGTGGTCCGCTCTGGCGGGTTCGGCTCGCGGCGCTGGGTGCGGACGAGCACGAACTGGTTTTCACCTTTCATCACGCGATCTTTGACGGCTGGTCGGAGTGGGTGTTGGTAACCGAGCTCGGCGCACTTTACGCCGGCCGTGCTGGTCCGGCGCCGTCGATTGGCTATGGCGATTACGCGGCTTGGCAACGGCGGCGCCTGACGGGCGAGCTCGCGGCTCAGGTTGCGGCGGTGGCGGACGAGGTCCGTGGCGTGCCTGCGCTGGAGCTGCCGTTCGACCGGCCACGTCCGCTGGTGCAGACCTATCACGGTGCACTCGCGGTGCGTGAGATCCCGGCGGTGACAGCCGAGCCGCTGCGCGCGCTGGGCCGGCGCGAAGGCGCGACCCTGTTCATGACGCTGCTCGCGGCTTGGGAGGTGTGGCTCTGGCGGCACACAGGGCAGACGGATTTCGCGGTGGGCTCGCCCGTCGCGGGCCGGACGCAGCCGGAACTCGAGGGCCTGATCGGCCTGTTTGTGAACACGCTGGTACTGCGCTCGGACGTTGCGCCGGCACAGACCTTCCCAGAACTCGTGCGCAAGGTGCGGGCGCGCACGCTCCGGGCCTATGACCGGCAGGAGGCGCCGTTTGAGCACGTGGTCGAGACGGTCAATCCGGAGCGCACGGTGAGCCGCGCGCCGCTCTTTCAGGTGATGTTCAGCGTGCAGAACATGCCCCGGGCCACCTTCGCGGCCGAGGGGCTGCGCGTGGAGCCGGTGGCGGTTGGCGTCACGTCGGCCAAGTTCGATCTGACACTGTTCGTCGTCGAGCGCGACGACGGCGGACTCGGCGTGAGCCTCGAGTACAACACCGATCTCTTCGATGCGGAGACGACCGGAGTTTTCCTCGCGCGCTACGAAGCCCTGCTCGCAGCGATCGGGGTGGCGCCGAAGAGCCGGGTGGATGCACTGGGCTGGCTGGCACCGTCGGATCTGGCCGTGCTCGCGCAGGCGAATGCAACCGCGCGGACCTATCCCCCCGCACCCTGGATCGCGGCCCACGCCGACCGGCAGCCGGGAGCGGCGCCGGCGGTGGTGTTTGCCGGCGCGACGGTGAGCTATGCGGATTTTGTCGCGCAGGCCGATGCGCTCGCCGGCGTGCTGCAGGCAGAGGGCGTTGGCCCCGAGGTGCTGGTCGGCGTTTATCTCGAACGCTCGGTTGAACTCGTGGTGGCGCTGCACGCGGTGATGCGAGCAGGCGGGGTTTATGTGCCGCTGGATCCCGGTTATCCGCATGACCGCCTCACGCACATGCTGGCCGACGCAGCGACGCCAGTGGTGATCACGACGAGCGCGCTGGCGGCTAAATTGCCGCCGACGGCCGCCAAGCTCGTGCTGATCGACCTGCCGCGGGCGGTGGTTCCGCGCAAGATTCCGGTGCTGTCGCCCACGAGTGCGGCCTACATGATTTACACCTCGGGCTCGACCGGGCGGCCCAAGGGCGCGGTCAACACGCACGTTGGCATCCTCAACCGCCTGCAGTGGATGCAGGAGGCACTGCCGCTGACGCCGACGGACCGCGTGCTGCAGAAGACGCCGTTCAGCTTCGACGTGTCGGTGTGGGAGTTCTTCTGGCCGTTCATGGCTGGTGCGACCCTCGTCGTGGCCGAGCCCGACGTGCACAAGGACCCGGCGCGCCTCGTGGCGCTGATTGAGCGCGAGTGGATCACGACCCTGCATTTCGTGCCGTCGATGCTGCGCGTGTTTCTGGAGACGCCCGGGGTCGAGCGCTGCACGTCGATTCGGCAGGTCGTGTGCTCGGGCGAGGAATTGCCGCGCGAGCTGGCGAAGCGCTGCTTCGAGAAACTGCCGGGCGCGGCGCTTCACAATCTGTACGGTCCGACCGAGGCCGCGGTGGACGTGACGTGGCATGCCTGCCGGCGGGAAGACGAGGGACCGGTGCCGATCGGGCGGCCGATCGCGAACATCGATGTCCACGTCCTCGACGAAGCCTTTCGCCCGCTGCCCCCCGGTGTGGCGGGAGAACTGTATCTGGGCGGGGCCGGCCTGGGACGTGGTTATCATGCCCGGGCGGACCTCACGGCGGAACGCTGGGTGCCGCATCCGCAGAAGTCTGGCGAACGGCTGTACCGCACAGGCGATCTCGCCCGCTGGAACCGAAACGGCGAGATCGAGTACCTCGGCCGGACGGATTTTCAGGTCAAGCTGCGTGGCTTCCGCATTGAACTCGGTGAAATCGAAACGGCCCTACGTGAGCATCCGGCGGTGCGCGATGCGGCGGTGGCGCTGCGCCGTGATCGGGGTGACGCGCGTCTCGTGGGTTATATCGTCCGACGGGTTGAGGTCTCGGAGGCAGCGTTGCGCTCGGCGCTGCAGGCGCGGCTGCCGGAGTACATGGTGCCGGCGGCCTGGGTGTTTTTGGAGACGCTGCCCCTGACGCCGTCGGGCAAGACTGACCGCAAAGCGCTGCCCGAGCCGGCGGCGCCGGTCGCAGCGGCGGACGGTGCGCCGCTGGAAGGGCCGGTCGAGGAGATCGTGGCTGGACTCTTTGCCGAGTTGACCGGTGCGGCTGCCGCCGGCCGGTCCGATAATTTCTTTGTGCTCGGGGGGCATTCGCTACTCGCGACGCAGCTCGTCTCGCGTCTGCGCGAGCAGTTGCAGGTTGAGCTGCCGCTGCTGCAGTTCTTCGAGGATCCGACCCCGGCTGGTTGTGCGCGAGCGCTGGTCGCGCTCGAGACGACGCCCGGCCGCGTGGAGCAGGTGGCGCGGGCGCGGTTGCGCCTGAAGGCCATGACGCCTGAGGAAAAGGCCCGGTTGGCGGCAACGCTGCGTTCATGAGCACGCCGTCCGATGATGATCTGCTGCTGGCGCAGCTTTTAGCCGCCGAAGGCGGCGAGCCGGCGTTGCCGACCGGAATCGCGCGCCGCGCCGATCGGACGTCTGCACCGGTTTCGTTTGCGCAGCAGCGGCTATGGTTCCTCGACCAGCTGGTGCCGGGCAACGCAGCCTACAACGTTTCGGCCGCCTTCGTGCTGACTGGTCCGCTGGATCCGTCTGTGCTGGCGCGCAGCGTGCGCGCGGTGGCCGCCCGACACGAGATTCTGCGCACCGTCTTCAGCGCGGATGCAAGTGGACGCCCGGTACAGCGTATCCTGCCGGCCAGCCCGGAGCATCCGCCCGTCGACGTGACTGACCTGCAGGCGGAAGCCGATCCCTTGGGCGCGGCGCGTCGGATCGCGGCGGAAGAGGCGGCGCGTCCCTTCGACCTCACGGCCGGGCCGCTGGTGCGCGTGAAGATCCTGCGGATCGCGCCCGACCGTCATGCGGTGGTGTTCACGCTGCATCACATCATTTCCGACGGCTGGTCGACGTCCGTGCTCATCCGCGAGATCGGCGCGCACTATGTGGCGGAGGCTAGCGGGACCGCCGTGCGCCTGCCAGCGCTGGCCCTGCAATATGGCGACTACGCGGCCTGGCAGCGCTCGCCCGAGCGAGAGGTGGCCGTGGAACGGCAGCTGGCGTTCTGGCGCACGCGTCTGGCGGAGCTGCCGGTGCTCGAATTGCCGAACGACCGGCCGCGTCCGGCGGTGCAGGGCTTTGCGGGTGTGCGCATCCCAGTGCGCACCGATGCGGCCGTGCGGGCCGCGCTGCAATCGCTGGCGCGATCGGAACGGACCACGCTGTTCGCCGTCGTGCTAGCCGCGTATCAGGTCGCGCTCGTGGGCTGGAGTGGACAACGGGATTTTGCCGTGGGCTCCCCGGTCGCAGGACGCACGCGCGGTGAGGTGGAGCCGTTGATCGGTTTTTTTGTGAACACGCTGGTGCTGCGGACCAGCCTGGCGGGCGATCCGGCTTTCCGGACGATCCTCGCGTCGGCGCGTCAGACTGTGCAGGAGGCGCTGGCCAACCAGGACGTGCCTTTCGAGAAACTGGTCGAGACGCTCAACCCGGAGCGCGAGCTGAATCACACGCCGCTGGTGCAGGCGGTGTTCACGCTCGAGACGGCGGCGGACGGCGGCCTCGCGCTGCCGGGGCTGGCGCTGACGCCGATCGAGCCGACAGACGTGACGGTGAAATTCGACGTAACGCTCGGGCTGACGGACACCGCGGACGGCCTGCGCGGGTCAGTCGACGGACGCGCGGACTTGTTTTCGACCGGAGCTGTGGAGTGCTTTGCGCGTCGTTTCGAGTCGGTGCTTGCGGCCGTGGCCAACGATCCGGAGGTGCGGCTCTCGCGTCTGCTCGCATCTTCCGAAGATGAGTGGTCGCGTCTGGCGATATGCGGTACGGGCGAAGCCGTGACCCGCGCGCTGACGTCGGTGCCGGCGCGGATCCTCGCTTTTGCTGCGGACCATCCGGACACGGTCGCGTTACTCGAGCGCGGCGGGACGATGACCTTTGGCCGGCTGGTCAAGGAAGCGGGTGCGCTCGCGGCGGAGTTGCGTCGACGCGGAGCTGGCGCGGAGTCGGTGGTGGCGGTGGCGATGGAGCGTTCGGCGGCGCTCGTCGTCGCCCAACTTGCGGTGTGGCGGGCGGGGGCGGCCTACCTGCCGCTCGATCCGGCGCATCCCCCGCAGCGGCTCACCGGGATGATTCAGGATGGGCGCTGCCGGATCGTGATCACGACTGAGGCGCTGCGTGCAGCGGTCGCGGGCGCGGGGGCGCAGGTGCTCACCTGGGAGCAGCGCCCGACGTCAGGCGAGGTGGCGTGGACCGACCCGGACCCGGAACAGCTTGCGTATGTGATCTACACCTCGGGTTCGACCGGGCGCCCGAAAGGCGTGGCCGTGTCGCATCGCGCGCTGGGCAATCTGGTCGACTGGCACCTTCACGCGTTCGCCGTCACTGCGCAGGATCGCGCGACGGCCGTGGCCGGGGTGGGCTTTGATGCGTCGGTTTGGGAGATCTGGCCGGCGCTGGCGGCCGGAGCGTCGGTCGCGATCGCGAGCCGGGAAGACATGCTGGCGCCGGAGGCGCTGCGCGACTGGCTGGTGGCGCAGCGCGCGACGATTGCCTTTGTGCCGACCCCGTTGGCTGAGCCGCTGCTCGCGTTGGCGTGGCCGGCGGAGACGGCATTGCGGCGTGTCCTGACGGGCGGCGACCGGCTGCAGCGGCCGCCACCGGCGGGGCTGCCGTTTGCGTTGATCAATAATTACGGACCGACCGAGTACGCGGTGGTGGCGACCTCGGGTCTGGTTCCAGCGACGACGGCGGGGGCGGGGGCGGCGCTGACGCCGGATATCGGGCGTCCGGTTGCGAATACGCACGTGTACGTTCTCGATGAGGAGTTGAATCCGGCGCCCTTCGGCGCGCTGGGTGAACTCTGCCTCGGAGGGCCGAGTCTGGCGCGCGGCTATCTGGGCCGGCCCGAGCTGACGGCGGAGCGCTTTGTGCCCAATCCCTTTGGGGCGGCCGGCGAACGCCTTTATCGCACGGGCGACCAGGTGCGCTGGCGGGATGACGGCACGCTGGAGTTTCGCGGGCGCGCGGATGGACAGGTCAAGGTGCGGGGCCAACGCATCGAACTCGGAGAGATTGAGCATGTGCTGCGGTCGCAGCCGGGCGTTGCGGCGGTCGCGGTGGTGCTGCGGCCGATCGGCGGCGAGCTGGGCTTGGCGGCGTATGTCGTGCCGGCGGCGGGCGTGACGCTCCAACCGGACGTGCTGCGCGAGGCGGTGCGCGGACAACTTTCCGCGGCGATGCTCCCGGCCGCCTGGGCGATCGTGTCGGCGCTGCCACTGACGCCGAATGGCAAGGAGGACCGTCGCGCACTGCCCGAACCGCAGACCCTGACCCAGGCAGGCGGCGGCGTGGAGCCGGCGACGCCGCAGGAGGAGATGATCGCCGCGGTGTGGCGCGAGGTGCTGGGGCGCGAGCGCGTGGGCGTGACCGATAATTTCTTCGACCTTGGCGGGCACTCGCTTCTGCTGGTGGCCGTGCAAACCCGTCTGCAAACCGTCCTTGGCCGCCCGGTGGCGATCATGGACCTGTTTGCGCATCCGACCGTGCGGACGCTGGCCGCGGCCCTGGGTGGGGCCGGCCAGGAGAACGCGACTCCGGCGGCAGGCGCCGGCGGGTTGAGTCCGGCCGAGCGTGCGGCGCGCCAGCGCGAGGCGCAGGCCCGGCGGCGCCCGGGCGCAGGGAGGACGGCATGAACGGAGGTGCGGACCTCGGCGGGTTGCCGCCGGATGCGATTGCGATCGTGGGCCTGGCCGGGCGTTTTCCCGGAGCCGACGATGTCGATGCGCTGTGGGCGAATCTGTGCGCGGGCGTGGAAGGCATCGAGCGCCTGTCCGACGACACGCTGCGCGCGGCGGGCGTGAGTGATGCCGAGCTGACGAATCCGAAACTGGTCAAGGCGGCGGGCACGATCCGTGATTTCGATGCCTTCGATGCGGGCTTCTTCGGTCTGAATCCGCGCGAGGCCGAGGTGCTCGATCCGCAGCATCGCGTGTTTTTCGAAAGCGCCTGGAGCGCACTCGAGTCAGCGGGCGTGGATCCAACGCG
Organism: uncultured Opitutus sp.; assembly: GCA_964460715.1. Classification (GTDB taxonomy): domain Bacteria; phylum Verrucomicrobiota; class Verrucomicrobiia; order Opitutales; family Opitutaceae; genus CAMAXB01. The sequence continues at coordinate 85,966 of CAYWRG010000009.1, forward strand.
CTTTCCCGGCAGCATCGGGGTCTTTGCCGGCACGGGACTCAACACGTACCTGCTTTACAACCTCGCGGCGAATCCGGCGGCGGTGGCGTCGGTCGGCGTTTTTTCGGCAGCGATTGCGAGTGACAAGGATGCGCTCACCCAACGCCTCGCCTACCTGCTGAATCTGCGTGGTCCGGCGGTGACGGTGCAGAGCGCGTGCAGCACGTCGCTCGTGGCAGTGCAGCTCGCGTGTCAGAGCCTGCAGGCTTACCAGTGCGATCTTGCGCTCGCGGGCGGGGTGACGGTGAAGACGCCGCAGCGCGCGGGCTATCTTTATACCGAGGGCGGCGTCTCGTCGCCGGACGGGCATTGCCGGTCCTTCGACGCGGCGGCGCGGGGGACGGTGCCGGCGAGCGGTTGCGGCGTGGTGGCGCTGCGCCGCCTGGAGGATGCGCTCGCCGATGGCGATGCGATCCTTGCGGTCATCCGCGGGGCGGCCACGAACAACGACGGCGCGGCCAAGGTCGGCTTCACCGCGCCGGGCGTGGACGGACAGGCGGAGGTCATCGCGCTGGCGCAGGCAGCCGCGCAGGTGGAACCGGACAGCATCGGCTTGGTGGAAGCGCACGGCACGGCGACGCCGCTGGGCGACCCGATCGAGGTCGCGGCGCTGACGCGTGTGTTTCGGACGCAGACGAATATGCGCGGGTATTGCGCGCTTGGCTCGGTGAAATCGAATCTCGGTCACCTCGATGCGGCTGCCGGCGTGACGGGCTTGATCAAGGCCGCGCTGGCGGTGGCTCATGGCGTGGTGCCGCCGACGCTGCATTTTACGACGCCGAATCCGGAGGCGAAGCTGCCGGAGAGCCCGTTCTTTGTGAACACGACGTTGCAGTCCTGGCCGGCCATTGCCGGTCCGCGGCGCGCCGTGGTGAGTTCCTTCGGCATCGGCGGGACGAATGCGCACGTGGTCATCGAGCAGGCTCCGTCCCGGGCGCCGACGCCATCGGCGTCTGGCGCGGTGTGGCTGCCGCTCTCGGCGCGGAGCGACGCGGCGTTGGCCGAGGCCTGCGCGCGCCTGGCGACGTGGCTCGAGTCGAATCCCACTGCGAATCTTTCTGATGTGGCGCGAACGCTGCAACGCGGACGGCGCGGCTTTGCCCGACGACGCGTGGTCCGCGCGGCGACGTTGGGCGAAGCGGTAGCCGCACTGCGGGCCGGAGGCGATGCGCCGGATCTGCCGGCGGCGGTGGCGGCGTGGCGGCAGAGTGCGGAGACGGCCTGGCCGGAGGGATTGCTCACGCCGGGCCGGACCGTGCGGCTGCCCACGTATGCCTTTGAGCGGACGCGCTATTGGATCGATCCGGCGAAACCGGAGGTTCCGTCCGCCGAGGTCCGCGGGTCGCAGCCAGCCGCAGCGAGCCGCGATCCGGCCGACTGGGGCTATCGCGCGACCTGGCGACGAAGCGATGGGCGCAAGCCGGTCCCGGTGCCAGCGGATCACGCGGTGTGGCGGCGCGGCGATGCGCTGGCGACGACGCCACGCGTGGTGATGGATTTTGGCGGATGTTCAGCGGCGGAGGCCTTTGCCGCGCTGCGGACGCAGGCGCTGGTGACGGCCGTGACGGAAATCGTGGCGGTGACGGATGGCGTGCTGGCGGTCGAAGGAGGGGAGATCACTGCGCCGGACCTGGCGGCACTGCTCGGCCTGGCCGCGGTGTTGGGGCAGGAGCGACCGGCATTGCGCATTCGCCTGCTCGATGCCGGCGGCCTGACGGGCGAGGCCCGACTGACGGCAGCCGGGAGTGAGTTCGCTGCGCCTGAGGATGAAACCACGGTCGCGCTGCGTGCGGGCCGCCGCTGGGTGCGTGGCTGGGGCGCGGTGCGGCTCGACACGACTACGGACTGGCGGGAGCGCGGAGTTTATCTGATCACCGGTGGCTTCGGCCGGCTGGGCCTGGCTTTGTCAGCCGAGCTCGCGCGGAACCATCGCGCCCGGCTGGTGCTAATCGGTCGGCGGGGTGCGAGCGGATCCGAGGCGGCGGTGCGGGCGTTGGAGGTGGCGGGCGCGGAGGTCATGGCGATCGCCGCCGATGTCGCGGACGAGGCGGCCATGCGCTCGGCGGTCGCCGCGGCGGAGGCGCGCTGGGGTGCGGTGCATGGGGTGATCCATGCGGCCGGCGTGACGGGCAAGGGCTCGGTGCGGGCGGCGGCCGAAACGGACGAGGCGGTGCGCGCGGAGCAGGCCCGTCCGAAGGTCGACGGTTGGCGTGCGCTGGATGCGGCGCTGGGCGTACGGGTGATGGATTTCCGAATAACGATCTCGTCCCTTGCGGCGGTGTCCGGTGGCGTTGGCCTGGCGGCGTACGCGGGCGCGAACGCGGCGCTGAATGCGCAGGTCGATCATTCGGCGGGTCGCACGGACGGCTCCGGCTGGATCGGGGTGGCGTGGGGCGGCGATTTCGGTCGCGACGGAATCACTGGCGCGCTGGGCCTTGAACTGCTGCAACGCCTCATCGCGCGCGGTGAACCGGGCACCTGGGTGATTTCGCCCACGCATCCTTCGCACCGGGCTGTTCGCAGCGGAGTGGCGGTCCGTCCGGCGATGTCGCCTTCGGCAATACCTGTCGCGATGGTGACCAAGGCGGGTCCGAGTCGGGCGGAAGCCGAGCGGTCGCTGGCGGAGATCTGGCTTGAGGCCATCGGCGCGGCGCCGGCCACGTTGGAGCAGAATTTCTTTGAGGCGGGTGGGGATTCGGTCGCGGCCGTGCAGGTGGTCGTGCGCATCAACGAACGTTTTGGCACCGAGCTGCCGGTCGCGGCCTTCCTTGATCAGCCGACGATTGCAGCGGTCGCGGCGCGGGTGGCGCGGCCTGAGTCGAGTGAGGGGCGCGTCGAACCGGACAGCGGGCGCGTCCGCCGCGGGGCCCTGCGTCGTGAGCGCCGGGGCGGAGGCGACGCATGAGCGCGGTTCCGGAGACAGCGAAGCTCGACCCGAACGCGGTGGCGATCACCGCGGTGGCAGGACGCTTTCCCGGTGCGACCACGGTCGAGGCGTTTTGGAATAATCTACGGGCCGGCGTGGAGTCGGTGCGCTTTTTCACGGACGACGAACTGCGGACGGCGGGCGTGGGCGTCGCGCTGCTCGCGAATCCCAACTATGTGAAGGCGCGCCCGCAGCTCGACGGCGTGGACCGCTTTGATGCGGCGTTTTTTGGGATTCCGCCGCGCGAGGCCGAGCTGATGGACCCGCAGCACCGGCTACTGCTCGAGGTCGCGCACGAGGCGCTGGAGCGGGCGGCGCTGTCGGCCGACGATTTTGAAGGACTGGTTGGTGTCTTCGCGTCGGCGGCGATGAGTGCGTATCTGCTGCATCACCTCGTTGGACATCCGCGGGCGGGCGAAGCGGGCGGTGCGGCGGTGGGACTGGGGAATTTCCAGGACTTCGTGGCGACGCGGCTGAGTTATAAGCTTAACCTGCGCGGGCCGTCGTTCTCGATCCAGACGGCGTGCTCGAGTTCGCTCGTGGCGGTGCACACCGCGGTGCAGAGCCTGCTCAATCTGGAGTGTGATGCGGCGCTGGCGGGCGGAGCGTTTATCCCGCTGCCGCAGGACACGGGCTATCTCTACTCGGAGGAAGGCGTGACGTCGCCGGACGGGCATTGCCGCCCGTTTGATGCCGCGGCGCGCGGCACGGTGTTTGGCAGCGGCGTGGGGATGGTCGTGCTGCGCCGGCTGGCGGATGCGGTGCGCGACGGGGATCCGATTGTCGCGGTGATCAAGGGTTCGGCGGCGAACAACGACGGTGCGATCAAGGCCGGCTTTACGGCGCCGGCGGTGAGCGGTCAGGCCGAAGTGATTGGCGAAGCGCTGGCGAATGCCGGGGTGAGCGCGGACGAGATTTCATACGTGGAAGGTCACGGCACGGCGACGCCGCTGGGCGATCCGATCGAGGTGGCGGCTCTGACGCAGGCTTTCCGCGAGACGACGGAGCGCACCGGCTACTGCGCGCTGGGATCGGTGAAGGGCAACATTGGCCACCTCGATGTGGCAGCGGGCGTGACGGGTCTGATCAAGACGGCGCTCGCGCTCCAGCAAGGCGAGTTGCCGGCGAGCCTGCATTTCGCGACACCGAATCCGAAGATTGATTTCGCCGGGAGTCCGTTTCGCGTGAACGCGGCGTTGACGCCCTGGCCGGCGACAGTCGGACGGACGCGGCGGGCGGGCGTGAGCGCGTTTGGCGTCGGCGGGACGAATGCGCATGTCGTGCTGGAGGAGGCACCGGCCGTGATGCCGGTGCGAGCGGACAAGGTCGTGCACGTATTGCCGCTCTCGGCCCGCAGTCCGGCCGCGCTGGATGCAGCGACGAAGCGGCTGGCGGAGTATCTAGCGCGGCCGGATGCGGCGGCGCTGGGCGATGTCGCGCTGACGTTGCAGACGGGCCGTCGGGCGTTTGAGCACCGGCGCGCGGTCGTAGCGGCGACAAGCGAGGAGGCGCGTGCGGCGCTGACGACGCTGGATGCGGCGCGGGTGACGACCGGCATGGTGCGCGTGGGAGCGCGCGAGGTGGCATTTCTTTTTCCCGGCCAAGGCGCGCAAAGCGTGGGCATGGGCCGTGAGTTGTATGTGGCGGAGGCGGTTTTCCGCGCGGAGTTCGACCGTTGTGCGGAGCTGTTCAAGCGAGCGCTGGGCGAAGACCTGCGCGCGGTGGTGCATCCGCCGGAGGGCGCGACTGCAGCGACCGAAGCGAAGCTGAATCGGACGGACCTCGCGCAACCGGCACTGTTTGCCGTGGAATACGCATTGGCGCGGCTGTGGATCTCGGGGGGCGTAAAGCCCGCGGCGCTGCTCGGGCACAGCCTGGGCGAAGTCACGGCGGCGTGCGTGGCCGGCGTATTTTCGCTGGAAGATGCGGTGCGGCTGGTGGCGGCGCGCGGACGCCTGATGCAGGCCCTGCCGGGGGGCGCGTTGCTCGCGGTGACGATGGCGCCGGCCGAGCTGAAGCGCCGGCTCAATGCCGAGTTGTCGCTCGCGATCGTGAACGGGCCGACGGCCTGTGTGGTCGCGGGCGCACCGGGTCCGGTCGCGGCGCTGGAGGACACGTTGCGGAGCGAGGGCGTGCCCGCGCGGCGGCTGCCGGCGACGCATGCGTTTCAATCCCACTTGATGGAGCCGGTGGTGGCGCCGCTGCTGGCCGAGCTGCGGACGATGACGCTGCGGGCACCGGCAATTCCCTTTTTATCGAACGGCTCGGGCCGCTGGATCACGGCGGCGGAGGCGACGTCTCCGGAGTACTGGGCGCAGCAGTGCCGGCGCACGGTGTACTTTGGTGACGGGCTGCGCGAGCTGGCCAAGGAACCGAATCGCCTGTTGGTCGAGGTGGGCCCGGGGCGCATCCTGGCTGGGCTGCTGCGGCCGAATCTCGATGCTGGCGATGCGCGGGTGGCATGGGCGTCGCTACCGGATGCACGCGAGCGCAAGCCCGAGGTGGCGACGCTGTTGGGGACGGTGGGACGCCTTTGGACGGCAGGGGTGGCGCTGAACTGGCGTGCGCTGGGTGGCGGCGGGCGGCGCAAGGTGCTGCTGCCGACGTATCCGTTCGAGTCGCAGCGTTTCTGGATCGATCCGGCGCCAGCCTTACGCGCGGCGGAGGATGCGGTGCGGCGCGAGGCGGTGGAGAACTGGTTCTACGCGACTGTCTGGCGGCAGTCGGCGGTTGTCACGGCGGCGAAGACTCGAGGCGGTGATGCGCTGGCGGCGGGCACGGCGTGGATCGTGACTGCGGATGCCGCCGGTGTGCGGCTGGGCGCGGCCTTGCGCGAGCGAGGTGTCGCGGTGATCGAGCGCGCGGGCGGGGGATCGTGGGAGACAGCGCTGGCATCGGCCCGGACAGGCGGACGTTTACTGAAGGGGATTTATACTGGGGATTTTTTCACGGCGAAGACCGCGGCGGAAGCCGAGGCCGTGTTCCTTGATCTGCTCGCGCTGGCGCCGGCGCTGGTGGCGGCGGGCGAACTGGAACCGCTGCGACTGCTGGTGGCGACGGACCGCGTGCACCGGGTGCGGGGCGATGAGACGTTGACGACGGCGGGGGCGCTAGCCGCGGGGCTGGCGCAGGTGTTGCCGCGCGAGCTGCCGTTCGTGGATGCGCGGCAGGTGGACGTTGATCTGCCGGCGGGCGAGATTGTGGGGGAAGCTCTGCTCACGGAAGCTACCACAGGTGATGGCGAGCGGCTGACTGCCTGGCGCGGTACATTGCGCTGGGTGCCGCAGTTCGAGCGGCTGGAACTGGCCGATCCTGAGGGCGGCTTGCCGCTGAGGGAGCGTGGGGTGTACCTGATCACGGGCGGCTTTGGGGGCATCGGCTTGGTGGCGGCGGAGATGCTCGCGCGTCGGGTGCAGGCGCGGCTGGTGCTGGCTGGACGCAAGGGTGGGGCGGGCCGGGAGGCGGAGATCGCCAAGCTGACCGCGCTCGGTGCCGAGGTGCTGGCGGTGGCGGCGGATGTCGGCACGCGTGCAGGGGTGGCGGCGGTGTTCGCAGCGGCCGAGGCCAAGTGGGGCGTGGTGCACGGGGTGATTCATGCCGCGGGTGTGCCCGGCAAGACGATCGCCGCGCGCAAGACGCGGGCGGAGGCTGAGGCGGTGTTCGCGCCCAAACTGCGCGGAGCGGAAGCGATCGCGGCGGAAGTCGGCGAGGGCGGGCGCACGGTGGACTTTGTGCTCTTCTGTTCGTCGCTGGCGGTGTGGGCGGGCAGCGCGGGTCAGAGCGACTACGTGGCGGCCAATGCGTTTCTCGATGCGCAGGCGCGGGTGCTCGCGGCGAAGGGCGTGCAGGCGGTGTCGGCGAACTGGGATCTCTGGAGCGGGGTCGGCATGGGTGCGCAGGAGTCGAAGGCGACCGACCTGGCGATCACGCCGGCGGAGGGTGCGTCGGCGCTGGCGCGCGTGCTGGGCTCACCCTGGCCGAGCGTGGCGGTTTCGACGGCCGAGTTGCCGCGACGCTTTGCGGCGGCGGCGACCCCGGCGTCCGGCGCAGCCGGAGCCGAAACGACGGCGGGTGCGGTGCGCTACCCGCGTCCGGCGTTGGCGACGGATTATGCCACGCCGGCGGTTGGCGTGGAGCAGACCTTGGCTAGTCAATGGCAGGCGATCCTCGGGATCGACCGGGTGGGCGCGAATGACAACTTCTTCGAGCTGGGCGGCGATTCGCTGACGGCGATGCAGGCGATCGCGCGGATCAAGGCCGAGTGGAGCGTGGTCCTGCCGGTGACGGAGTTTTACGATGCGCCGACCGTGCGCGTGCTGGCGACGGTTGTGGCGGAGCGCAAGGTGGCCGGGCGGTAGGGCGGGGTTCGATCCGCGGAATTTTAACCACGGATGGAACCGGATAGGAACGGATTCGGATTCAGAGGTTGGCCACGAAGAACGCAAAAATTGTAGGGTGATTACGTGAGACTCACGGCGCCCTATAGGGCGCTCGGACGGCATGTGTACCCATTGAGGACGATCTTCGTGTTTCTCGTGGCAAAAACTCGGATGGAATAAGGGCGGGCTGGGTAGGGTTGTATTTTCAGGCTGTTGCGGTGATTGGCCGCGGGAACTCTACGCGAGCCGACTCTCTGTGCCGGTAGGCCTTCAGGAAAACGGGAGCAGGATGCTCCCGCTACTTTGCTGGGCGCGGGGCAGCAAAAAAGCCCTCCCGGGTGAGGGAGGGCTTGAAGGTGTTAGGATGGCTGTGAGGCTTATTTTTTAGCGAGCGGCTTCACGATCAGCTTGCTGCGGTCCTGCCAAGGCAGCACCGGCATGGTCGGATGATCCGGACCGAAGGTGCGCAGGAGCACCATCTCGCAGTCGCCCGTGTTCTTGATGACGACCTCGCTGGCGGTCTGCGCGGGGATGACGAAGCACCAGTTGCCCAGGTCGCCCGGCTTGAGGGCGCGCGGCGCGGCGGCCACGTGCGTGCCGATCGTGCCGACACCGGAGGTGACGATCATGTCGCTGCCCACCGGATCCTTCATGCGATAGGTCACGCCCGGCTGGATCACGAGGCGCTTGGAGGCGAGGACCTGATGATTGTCGGCGCGGCCGAAGGCGCCGTAAATGATCCAGTGATCGGTCACGTCCGTGCCGTCCGAGGTCTGCGTATCGAGGATGGGCGTGCACGAGTGCTTCTCGCCGTACAGCGGATCGTGCATGTTCTTCCAGTCGAGCGCCTCGTCCGAGACGAGGTAGTCGAGAAGCGCGTCGCGGTCGACCTTGGCCTCGGCCTCGCCGTCCTTCACGCCGAGACGGGCGGGGATCTCGCGGCCCACAAGGAGGCTGCGCGGAATCTTCGGCATCGGCTCGTACATGCGATAGCCGTCGTCGAGGAACTGCGGCTCATAGTGGGGGAGGAAGGCCGCCGGACCGTGAAGATTCTGGGTCTTCATGATCATGGCGTTGCCCGGACGCATGTAGAACCAGCGCGCGTGGTTCTTGATCTTCTTCATCGGGTCGTTCCAACCCGCCACGCTGAGGTACTTGCGCAGTTCCGCCGGACCGAAGTCCTGGTGCAGGCCCACGGACATGAAGCACTGTTCGTCGAACAGGTCATAGTCCGGGATCATGGTCGGCTCGATCCAGTAGGCCTCCTCCTTGACGTCGTGGGAGTGGTGCGGGAGGCGGTTCTTGTTGATGAAGAACTTGGAGTAGCGGAACATGCCGTGACCGAGGGCCTTCAGCTTGGGCCCCATGATCGCGTCCGGCACGTGACGGAGGAAATCCTTGAGCGCGACGAGCTTTTTGCGGCCGTCGACCTGGACGACGATGTAGCAGCGGCCGGAGCCGTAGTAGCCGTGCTGACGGAGGAAGTCTTCCTCCGAGGTGAAGTCCTCGAAGCCGAACCAGACTTCATCCCATTCGAACCCCGGGATCGGGGAGCGATGGGCCGAAATGATCGGATTGCCGGCGCCGGAGGCACAAAACGGACGGCACATCATGGCCGTGTTCGTTGCGAGTGCGCCGCCGCCTTTTTTGATGGTCTCTTCGCAGAGGGATTTCAGGTCGTCGCCTTCAAGAATCTCGAACGGACGGCCATACATGTTTTGGACTGTCGTCGTGGGCATCATCGACTAGCTCTGCTTCCTTGGTGCGAACTGTCAAATTTGTTCATACTCGTCCACGCTCTTTCGCCGGGTGGCAGGCGGAAGGGCGCCGGGGTAGGGCTTCTCGCAGGGATTTCGGCTTGGTTACTTGGTTGGCCCGACCCTCGCGGCCATTGCGGACCGGAATCGGAGCGGGGCCGCGAAGAACGCAAAAATGACAGGGTGGTGACGTGAGACTCACGGCGCCCCCTAGGGCGCTCGGACGACTTCCGTACCCACCGGTGACGATTTTCGTGATGGTATGCGTTCAATCCGAAAGGAACGAACTTGTTAAGCAAAGCGGCG
>CAYWRG010000010.1:0-3758 GCA_964460715.1 uncultured Opitutus sp.
CCTGACGTGGCACGAGGCGATGAACCGCTTCGGCGTGGACAAGCCCGACCTGCGTTTCGGCCTCGAGCTGACCGACCTCTCCTCCACGTTCAAGGATTCGGCCTTCAAGGTCTTCCAGTCGACGGTGGCGGGCGGCGGCGTGATCAAGGCGGTCAACGCCAAGGGGCTCGCCGATCTCACCCAGGGCGAACTCAAGGCGCTTGAGGATATCGCCAAGTCGCTCGGCGCGAAGGGCCTCGCCTTCATCAAGGCCGAGAAGGGCGAATGGAAGTCGCCGATCGTGAAATTCTTCAGCGAAGCCGAGAAGGCCGCCCTTACTGCCCAGCTCGGCATCGAGGAGGGCGACATGGTTTTCTTCGCGGCAGCGTCGTGGGACAAGGCCTGCGCGATTCTCGGTCGCATCCGCCTCGAGGCGGCGCAGCTGCTGATCAAGCGCGGCAAGATGACGATCAAGCACGACGATTGGCGCTTCCTCTGGGTCATTGATTTCCCGCTCATGTCGTATGACGAGGAGCGCGGCGGCTATGCGGCGACGCACCATCCGTTCACCTCGCCGGTGCCGGAGGATGTCGAGTTCCTCGACAGCGATCCGAAGCGCGTCCGCGGCCAGCACTACGATCTCGTCTTGAACGGCATGGAGCTCGGTGGCGGTTCTATCCGTATCCACCAGCCCGCGCTGCAGAAGAAGGTCTTCGAGGACGTCCTCAAGATCCCGGCTGACGTCGTCGAGAGCCGCTTCGGTTACATGCTCAAGGCCTTCACCTATGGCGCGCCTCCGCACGGCGGCATCGCCTTCGGTCTCGACCGCATGGTCGCGCTGCTCTGTGGCACGACCAGCATCCGCGACGTCATTGCGTTCCCCAAGACCCAGAAGGGGCAGGACCTGATGGCGCAGAGCCCGACGCCGGTCACCGCCAAGCAGCTCAAGGAGCTGCATATCCAGACGGTGATTCCCGAGTAAGTTCGGCGAGGCACTGGGCAGACCAGTTAGGCCGGATCCCGCAAGGGGTCCGGCTTTTTTATTACGTGTTCCCCATGTGGGGATTGGGGCGACATGAAAAACATTCACGCGTGTCCGGGGCGTTGGCACAGCGTCTGCTTTTTTAGCGCGGCTTGTCGCGGTGATAAGCAAACCAACCGATCCCAACCCTCTTGACCTCCCCTATGAAGCTACGGTCCCAGATTCCGACTCGTGCGCTGAAGACGCTCGTTGCGTTCTCCGCGCTGGCCCTGATTTCCACGGGCTTTGCCCAGGAGGCAGCCCCCGAGGCTCCGAAATACGCGGATCTCGCTGCGTTCCAGGAGTCTTCCGGCTACGCGATCTTCACGGCGAACAACATCTGGATGATGCTGGCGACCGCGTTGGTCTTCATCATGCACCTCGGCTTCGCCACGGTTGAGTCCGGCCTGACGCAATCGAAGAACACGGTGAACATCCTGTTCAAGAACACCCTGATCCCCTGCATCGGTCTGCTGACCTATGCGATCTGCGGCTTCAACCTGATGTACCCCGGCGCCGACTACGCGGGCGGCTGGTTCGGTTTCGCCGGGTTCGGCGTGAGCGTTGGTGACGATGTCGCCAACCTGACCGACGTCTACAACGCTGGCTACACCTACTGGACCGACTTCCTCTTCCAGGGCATGTTTGCCGCGACTGCCGCCACGATCGTTTCAGGTGCCGTGGCTGAGCGCATCAAGCTGAGCTCGTTCCTGGTTTTCTCCGTCCTGTTCGTCTCGATCGCCTACCCGATCACGGGCATGTGGAAGTGGGGTAATGGCTGGCTGAACAACCTTGAGACGCCCTTCTACGACTTCGCCGGTTCAACGCTCGTTCACTCGGTCGGTGGCTGGGGTGCGCTCGCGGGCGTGCTGCTCCTTGGGCCCCGCCTGGGCAAGTACAGCAACGGCAAGGTGAAGCCGATCCTCGGCCACTCGATGCCGCTCGCCACGATCGGTGTGTTCCTTCTCTGGCTCGGCTGGTTCGGCTTCAACGGCGGCTCGGTCCTCTCGGCCAATCCGGCCCTGACGTCCCTCGTGCTCGTCACGACCTGCCTCGCGGCGGCTGCGGGCGGCCTCGCGGCGGCCCTGGCCTCGTGGGTGGTCCTCAAGAAGCCCGACCTGTCCATGGCCCTCAACGGCATCCTCGCCGGTCTCGTCGGCATCACCGCCGGTGCGGATCAGATGGCGGCCATGTCCTCGATCATCATCGGCCTGATCTCCGGTGTGCTCGTGGTCTTCTCGGTCATCTTCTTCGACAAGCTCAAGATCGATGACCCGGTTGGCGCGCTCTCCGTCCATCTTGTGTGTGGCATCTTCGGCACGCTGGCCGTTGGCCTCTTCGGCAACCTCGCCGGTGGCGCCCAGTTGATGTCGCAGATCAAGGGTATCGTCGCGGTTGGTGTTTTCACCTTCATCTTCGCCTACGTCGTCTTCCTCGTGCTCAAGCTGACCATGGGCATCCGGGTCTCGGCGGAAGAGGAGACCGAGGGTCTCGACATCGGCGAGCACGGCAACGAGGCCTACCCGGACTTCACTCCGGCGCACAAGTCGTAATCCACCACCGCATCCCGGCGCGGCCGCTCCTGGTCGCCGCCGGGGTGGGGTAAAACCAACACTCTGATTCGTTCCTCAATCCACCCATCCGCATGAAACTCATCATCGCCATCATCAAGCCGTTCAAGCTGGAGGAAGTGAAGGAAGCGCTGGCCGGCATCGGCATCGAGGGAATGACCGTGACCGAGGTGAAGGGCTTCGGCCGCCAGAAGGGTCACACCGAAATCTACCGCGGCAGCGAGTACACCGTCGACTTTCTCCCCAAAGTGAAGGTCGAGATCGTGGTAACCAGCGAGGTCGCCGCCAAGACCGTCGAAACCATCGTCAAAGCCGCCAAGACGGGCAAGATCGGCGACGGCAAGGTCTTCGTCATCTCGCTCGAAGACGCGGTCCGCATCCGTACCGACGAGCGCGGCGAAGCCGCGATGTGCGCGACGCCGCCCAACGTTTGCTTTCCGGGCCGGCCCCGCCACGGGAGCCGGCCCTTTTCGTGCAGGAGGATAAGAAGAGGTCGTAGGCTTGGGCTCGGGCGTGCTCGCACAAAACGCCAAATTACTTTTTTTCATGGCATATCCCGTGCTCTGGAAGAGGGGCTCATGAATATCCTCCCCTCACGCATTCTGCGTACCTGTACATTCATCGCGCTCGGCTGGCTCTTTGCCTTCACGGCCGGCGCCCAGGAAACGGCCGCGCCGGCTGCAGAACCCACCGTCGAGCAGCGTCTCGCGGACCTCGAAGCCTACGTCAACAACACCTCACGCACGCCGGATGTGGCCTCGAAAATTCCCGGTCCCGGCCCGGGGCACAATGCGTGGCAAATGGTGAGCACAGCGCTGGTCATCTTCATGACGCTGCCCGGCCTCGCGTTGTTTTACGGCGGTCTCGTTCGCAAGAAGAACGTTCTTTCCGTCCTCGCGCAGTGCATGGGCATCGCCGGTCTCGTTTCCATCCTCTGGTGGGCGGTCGGATACAGCCTGGCCTTCGGCTCCGGTAATGCGTTCATCGGTGATCTTTCCTACGCCATGCTGAACGGCGTGAACCCCGGCGCCACCGGCGCGGGTTACTATTGGATCAGCGACACGATGTGGGCGATGTTCCAGCTGAGCTTCGCCATCATCACGCCCGCCCTCATCGTCGGCGCCATCGCCGAGCGCATGAAGTTCGCGGCGGTCCTCGTCTTCGTCGCCCTTTGGATGTTTGCCGTC
>CAYWRG010000010.1:3768-19810 GCA_964460715.1 uncultured Opitutus sp.
CATGACCTCCGGCTGGAGCGCACTGGTGCTCTGCATGATTCTTGGCAAGCGCACCGGCTTCGGCAAGGAGCCGATGCCCCCGCACTCCCTGGTCCTTTGCATGGTGGGCACGGGCATGCTCTGGGTCGGCTGGTACGGCTTCAATGCTGGCTCCGCCCTCGGCGCCGATGCGATCGCCTCGAACGCCTTCGCCACCACCACGCTCGCAGCCGCCACGGCTGGCTTCGTCTGGGCCATGACGGAATGGATCGTCAAGGGCCACCCCAGCGTCCTCGGTTTCTGTTCCGGCATTGTCGCCGGTCTCGTCGTGATCACGCCCGGTGCCGGATTCGTCACGGTTTCCTCCGCGGTCATCATCGGTGTCCTCGCCGGTATCATCCCCTTCCTTGCGGTGTCCTACCTCAAGAATATCTTCGGCTACGATGACGCCCTCGACACCTTCGGTGTGCACGGTGTGGGCGGCACCCTCGGTGCCATCCTCACCGGCGTCTTTGCCGATGAAAGCGTCAACTCCGTGGTCGGCGGTCTCAAGGACGGCCTCCTGATGGAGCAGATCAAGGCCGTCCTGATCACGATTGTCTGGAGCGTGGTCGCTACCGCGATCATCGCTTACATCGTCAAGGCGGTGATCGGTCTTCGTCCTTCCGTTGAAGTCGAGCGCCAAGGGCTTGACCAAGCGGAGCATGGCGAGGAAGGTTACATCGGTTAACCCTTACCCATCTCAAATTCCATGAAACTCATCATCGCCATCATCAAGCCGTTCAAGCTGGAAGAAGTGAAGGAAGCGCTGGCCGGCATCGGCATCGAGGGAATGACCGTGACCGAGGTGAAGGGCTTCGGCCGCCAGAAGGGTCACACCGAGATCTACCGCGGCAGCGAGTACACCGTCGACTTTCTCCCCAAGGTGAAGGTCGAGATCGCCGTGACCGACGACGTTGCCGCCAAGGCCGTCGACGCGATCGCGAAGAGCGCCAAGACGGGCAAGATCGGCGACGGCAAGATCTTCATCGTCAACATTGAGGACGCGGTCCGCATCCGCACCGACGAGCGCGGCGAGACCGCGATCTAAGCGCAACTCGACGCCGTTTCCTCCTCGCCGGCCGCGTGAAAGCGCGGCCGGCTTTTTTTGTACGCATCCTTGCGTAGGGCCGACTAAATTTTTTGACAGAAATTCCCTTCGTTGCACGGTTCTGGAATGAATCGATTGCATGACGGCATCGGGCGTTGGCTAAGGCGGTTCTGTGGGCTGCTGTGCGTCGTGGGCGTCGGTCTGGCCCAGGCTCAGGAAGACGAGGTTCTGACCTTTCCGGGTGGCGGGACCATCCGGGCCTACGCCCAACACGGTGAACTGCACTTTTATGGGACCCGCGACGGTCTCTGGCGTCGAAGCGACCATCATGAGATCAGCGAGACCGAGCGGGTTTGGGGCGCGCCCCGGCAGACCGTCGACAGCCTGGCCGTGCTAGGCGACCGGATTGTTTTTTCCGGTGGCCTGTCCCTTTACTCCGGGCCAGTCGATGATCCCGGTCAGTGGGCGGCTCTACCGCGCGACCGCTGCACGGCCCCTGCCAATGGTAGCTGGCCCCATGTGGCTGTGATTGCCGGCCGGTTCGTTGCCCGCGGATCCGGCATTTTTTATTCGTCTGCGGATGGCCAGCGGTGGGCGCCGCTGGCGACCGGAGGCCGGTCGGTGCTCGCCGTGGGCGGCGATGGGTATCGCCTCTGGGTCCTGACGCGCGAGCCGGCGACTGCACCGGGTTTCCGGCTCGGTCGCACGGAGGACGGCGAGACTTGGTCTTGGTCCAATCCGTTGCCGGCGACCGGGTTTACGCCTGATGGCGGGTCGTTCGTGGTGCTGAACGGCGATACCGCCGTGCTGGCTGGTCAACAAGCCGAGCCCGGGCAGACGATCGGTCTGCCTAAGGCGATCATGACCTATCGCTGGTCCGAGGATTCACCGATTGCCTGGCAGGTGGTGCAGTACCCGAATCCGGCGGCCGGTGGCGGCGGGAGCCTGATCGAGCTCGCCCAGACCATGGGAACCGCGTGGGCGCGCCTGCCCGATGAGGGTCTCGTTGCTTCGGTGTCTGGATTTGATTGGATTCGCGTCGCGGAGAAACCCCTCGGGGCAAATGGCTACTGGTTCGCCGGTGGCAGCGAGAGTGGTGATGCGCTTGTGCTCGCGGCGAACGGTGGGTCGCACCGATCCATTTACGAGGACCAGGTTGACGCTGCCGGACGCATGGGTGCGGCTGAGGTTGCGTGGCAGAAGGTCCGGCGAGGACCGGATCCAGTGACACCGCCACCGGCGGTCGCCGTGGCGGCCAACGCGGCCGGGCCGGCGGTACGGCCGCAGCCTGCGGCTACGCCCGCACCCGCACCTGTGCCTATGCCCGCGCCTACACCCGTGGCTCCGCCGGCCGCGAGCGCGACGGTCTCATCGACTCCGGGATTCGAGCCCTTGCGCAAAGGGCTGCGCGACTTCCTTGCACGCCCGGCCGGCCCCGAGTCGCCGCGCGAACTGCTGACCCTGCGGCTGCTGGCGTTCACCCAGCCTGGAGTTGAAAACGATGCGACCTACCGCGCCCTGCTGCGCGAGGCGGCAATTCACGCCCATGCCTTCGTGCCTCCGGCGAACGCACCGGACGCCGTGGCGGCGGTCAAGGCGGTGGAGAACCACCTCGCCTCGCTTCTGATCGAGCTGGCGGCTTCCAACCCCGGCTGGGCGATCGAGCAGTACTACAGCCTCGCGGTGCGCCGGGGTCAGAGCCCGGAACTGCAGGGAATCGTCCCGGTTTTCGTGGGCCTGCCGAAACCCGATTTGGAGACAAACGATGCGGCCGCGTTGATCAAGCAGCTCAACCGGGGCCTCGTGACCGCCCCGGCGGTGCCGGCGCGGCGCGCCGTGACCCTGCCGCCGGCGGTGTCGGCCGCCGCGCGCGGCTGGCACTTCCGAGTGGACGATGCGGCGGCGGCGGGGGACATCCCCGGATTGATCGAACTGCTCGATGGCCTGGCCTTGGCGTGGCGAGCGAACGCACTGCGCGCCGAGGCCAAACCGCCCGGAGCATTCACGTTCATGACGGTCTTTGGAACCCCCTACCACTCCCGTTGAAGGGAGTCCTGCGATGAAAATTATCCTGCGCTGCCTGCAATCACTCCCGCTCTTTCTTCTGTCGTGCGCTGGGCTTCAGGCGGCTGATCAGTCCCTGCCGCCCTATCTTTTCCGACCAATCTCGCCGACAAGCGGAGAGCCGGCGGCTCGTGCACTTGGTGTGGTCGCCCGCTACGCCCGCTATGACGGGCCCGAGGTGCTCGATCAGATCAAGCTGGATCGCATCGTCACCGGGCTGCTGCCGGCACGGCCCGAGTCCGCCACCGCCAAGCTGCGGCGCCAGCCGCAGCCGGAGAACTATGCCGGCAGCCGACTGCGCGTCACGCGGGAAGGCTTTTGGCTGATCGGTGAGGAAGCGATCCTCCACTCGGCCGACGGCGCCTCCTGGCGGGTGGCATACCAAGGTGAGTTGAAGCCCATCGACCTGATCGAGCTGGGTGAAAAGACTTTTCTGCTGGGGCCCAACTGGCTCTTCGAGGTGGACGGCCGCACGCTCGAACCGAAACGCCTGCTCGCGCATTTCGGAGAGTCTGCGGTGATGGATCGGAATCTGGCGGCGATGTCGGGCCGGGCGGTCAGCCGGAGCGACTTTGTCGGTCTCCGGCCCGGCGTGGTGTGGGGTGATAGCTATTACTTCAGCAATGGCGATGGGATCCTGTTTGATTTCGGGGCCACGGGTATGATCACCCGGGGGGGGGAGGATGGTCCCGCCTTCGAGGATCCGCCGCTGCTCCTGGTCGCTGAACAGGGATTGATCGCCCAAGGCCGGCCACGGAGCGACGGGCCGTACAGGTCCGCGCCGGTCAAGTCGTGGATTTTCGAGCGCTTCAAGGGTTGGCGGGATCTCGGGGCGGCGTTTCAGCCTTTGCACGAGCTTCCTCCGTGGAAATTGCTGAGCGCCCGGGGCCGTCTGCTGCGCGCGCCGTTCCGGGTCGGCGTCAGCACGGACGGAGTCATCTTCGAGCACTCGATCAGCGCGTTCCAGATCGTCGTTCCGGCGGATGGGCAGGGAGAGTCGCCCTCTGGGCGCCGCGTTGGTCGCTGGGATGCGCTGGCGCTCGCCGGGGATATGTTCGCCGGCTTCATCCACTTTGAGGAAGCGGGCGTGTCGCGATGGGCTTTTGCCACGTCGTACGACAGCCATCATTGGAAGTGGTTTGTTCTCCCGGAGCAGGAGGGCGTGAGCTTCGGCAAGGACACGACCCAACTCGTGGTGAAGGGCGACACGCTGGTCGCGATTGATCTGCGTGGTCGCTCGTTTGCCACCGCGCGGATCGCGGTCCGTCCGGATGAAGCGGCGCTGAAGGACGATGGGCATCCGGCGTTGGACACTGGGCCGCATAAATTGGCCGCCCAGTATCGCGCGGCGGAGCAGGCGCGCGATGCCGAGGGCATGATCGCCCGGCTGGCGGAGCTAAAGTACTTCTATCCCAGCGCCGACGTCCTCTTCGCCGTGGCCAACCAGATGGTGCAACTCGGCGCCTTGGACAGGGCGATGGACCACCTCGACCAACTGGCTGAGGCGGACCCATCCAACCCGACCTACGACTTCGCGCGCTGGAAGGTCCTCGTGCAGGCCCAGAACGGCGCCGCAGCCGAGTGGCTGGCGTGGGCCAACGCGAAAATCGATGCGGCCGTGGCCGCCGCGCCAAACGATCTCGCCCTGCGTGAAAAGCGATTCCAAGCCCGCGTTGAATCGGGCAACCAGGCCGGCGCGCTCGAGGACATCCGCGCGCTGGCGACTGGCGCGCCGGACAATCCGCAAGTCCGCCTGCTCGCGGGCCAGTTCGAATTCCAGGCCGGCAACCATGCCGCCGCGCGCAGTCACCTGCAGCGCGCCGCCGAACTGGGACATCCGGAGGCGCAGGGCATGCTCCAGCGCGTGCCGGCGAATGACACGGCTCCGTCGACCAAACGGGGGACGGCGCCGTGAGTTCGTGGCTGCATCAGGATCCGGCCCGCCTGCCGCCGACCGCGCGTCGTCTGGCGTGGCTCTCCGCGCGGGCAGCCAGTCTGCTCGCTCCGATCTTGGCCCTCGTCTGCGCCGTGGCCGGGGTGGTGCACCTGGTGGCGGACGTCGGCAATTACCCGGAGCCCAGGCACCGTCAGGCGGTCGGACTGCTGTTCCTCGTGGTCTTCACCCCGGTGACCATCGGGATTTACCTTCTGGCGCGGAAGCGGGCGCGCGTGCTTGCGGCAGCGATCCTGGCGGACCGAAAGGATCCGGTTGGCCGCCGATGAGGGTGTGGCTGCGTGATTTTGGCTGGCCGGGCCTGTGGCTGGTCGGCGCGCTCCTGGGGGGCGCCGCGAGCACAGCCGGCGGAGCAGATGCCGTCGGCCCCGGAGCCGGCCATTGGCGCATCCCGCCGCCGACCTTCGCCTATGAGGTCATGGCCGCCGGTGACGGGCACTGGGTCGGATCCAATGACGGGCTGTGGCGTCTGGATGCATCCGGTGCGCGCCGGGTGGGCCGGCGAGGCGAGGTCGCGACGCCGGTGGCCGTCGGCGCCGATCGGATGTGGGGCATCCGGGGCGGCCGCATCTGGGAAAGTCCGCGGCACACGTTTCGGCCGTCGCCGCTCAAGAGCTTTTCCCGGACCGGCGTCACCGTCGTGCGGTCCCGTCATGGGCATGTCTTTGCGGACACGGCCGAAGGAATCTGGTGGAGTCGCGAGGGTGCGGTCTGGCACGGTCCGCTGACCGTGGCGGGTCATGCCTACCAGATCGACGGCGACGCAGACCGCTGGTGGGCCGTGCGGGAGGACGCAGCGGCGGGGCGCTATCTTCTCGCCCGCTCGGCGGATCTGCAGACGTGGACCCTGGCCATGACGTTTGACGGTGATCAACCCGGTGCACTGGCGGCCGGAGCCGGAGTCGTCGTGGTGTCCGACCGGGGCGGGGTGCATCGCTTTGATCCCGGAATCGATGCGCCGGCCGCCCTCATTCCGATCGGTCCGGCCGATGAACGGCCTACGGTGTACTTTGAGCATGGATACTTCTGGCTGCAGGGAGAGCGCGACGGCTTGTGGCGCTCGACCGACGGACGCAACTGGCAGGATCTGGCCGCGATGCTCGCCGGGCTGAATGCCCCCTTGTCCCAACTGGGTTTTGCCCCGGATGCGTTGTTGCTCACTGGCTACACGGGCGAGATCCGTCGCGTTCCGTTCGCGGCTGTCGATGCGTTGGTCCATGGGGCCGCCCCCTGAAAATTAATCCCTCCGACGACATGAAAACTGTAATCTTCTCCGGGTTTGTCCTTGGTCTCGCCGTGCTGATGCTTCCGCCGTGTGCCCGTTCGCAGCCGGCGCCGGTTCCTCCTGAACAGGAGACCGTCTTTCAACTGCCGATGGACCTGTTTCGGGCCTTCAAGTCCGCCCACAACCAGAAGCAGCGCCAACCCTGGGGCATCCGCCAGATCGAGACGGTGCGGGTGGGCCTGCTGCGCGATGATCAGGTGGATGCGCTTGAGCGATCGATCATCGACGAGTTGACCAAGCCGGCATTCCGCGTGCGTCTGGTTGCCATCAAGACGCCGACCTTCAATCCGGCAGATTTGGAACTGGTCGGAAGTCTGGCGCCGGATGCGCGCACCTTGCTCGAACGGGTGGCCCCGGTTAAGGGCCAGGAACAACTGGCCCTTTGGATGCAATCGGGGCCGTCTGGTTGGACCAAGGCGATCACTTACGCCAAGGCTTCGCCTGAGCAGGAAAAGGAAGTGCTGGGCGTCCTCGTCGCGCGGCTGCGGTGGGTGCTGCAGGGAGCGAACCTGGCAAATGGTTACGGTCCCTTCCGTGATGAGCTGAGCAGTCTCTTCTACCAAGGGCAGGCTGATCCGCGGTATTATCGGGAAGTCCTGTTGTACCCGGCCTGCCAGCAGCTTCACCGGGAAGTGGGCAAGGACCGCATGCCCGAATTCCTCTTCAGTTGGATCATCAAACCTGAGGCGGCGGCCCGATGAATCGGCTCGAACTCCTGCTCGGCATCGTTGCCCTCATCCTGTTCGCGGCGGGGCTCCTGGCGTTTCTTTGTCCCGCGGGTCTCTGGAGTTCCCTCACTGCGCGGGGCTCACGCTGGGTGAACCAGGCTTCGACGGCCGGAGCCCTGTTGTTTGCCGGCCTCGGTCTGGGCGGCGCGGCCCTGCTGCTTGTCTCGGTCAGCGATGTTTGGCGTGGCTGGGAATCCGAACGCTGGTCCGAAGTCGAGGCGACGGTGCTCGCGGCGCGGCTCATCGAGGTCAGGCAGATCCGCTCGACTGAACCTGCCTACCGGCCTGAAGTCAGCTACCGGTACACCGTCGCCAACCGGGAACATATCGCAGCCAGGGTGGATTTCGGGGCGATCGCCACCCCGGACCGCGAGACCGCGGAGCGCGAGCTCGGCGCGCGATTTTCGCCGGGAATGATCCTGACGGCTTACTACGATCCGCAGAACCCGGCCGAGGCGGTGATCGTGCCGGGCATTCAGGCCAAAGCTGGAATCCTAGGGGTTCTCGGCGTTATTCTGGTCGGGATCGCCGTCTGGCAACTGCTCGCGCTGATCCGGGATTGGGATGGCCAACGACTCGTCCCCGCGTCGGTGCCTGCGCAACGGCGTCATCATCCCCTGACATGATGACGCCGCCTGAATTGCCGTCGTCTGTTTCCGCCACGCGTGGCCCCGTTTCCGGCTGGATGCGGGTGTTGTCTGCGTTGGGGATCGGCGTGCTGGCCATGTTGGTCGGCAGCGCGGCCGGCGCGCTCACCTTGGGTTTGATTGGCATCCTGTTTGAAGGCGCGAAGATGCTGCGGGTGATTCCGGCCTTTGTGTTCTACGGCGTCCTGTTCGGCCCGGTGCTCGCGTGGCCTGCGACCCTGGTCATGTTACCTGCAATCTGGCTCTATTACCCGCTTCGTCATCGCCGCGTCGCCTTGCTGGTCGGCGGTGCCCTCACGGGTACGGCAACACTGATCGGACGCGTGCTGCTTGAAGCCGGCCTCGGACCGTTGGGCTGGACGATGGTGGCCGCCGGCACCGTGGGCGGTCTGGCGGCCGGCGCGGTGTTTGGTGCGTTTGTCCCGCGGTCCGGATCCGGCACCCGCGAGCGTTCCTCCCTTTCCTCATGAAACCGATGTCGTTTATCCTGCTCGTCCGCCTCGCGGCGGTTTTCTCCTGTTTAGGTGTCACGTTCGCGGTAGGGGCCGAAGGCCCGGTCGTGATTCGGGAAGTTCCCCGGTCGGCCTTTGTCGTGCTCCAGGCCCTTGCTGCACACGGCGGACTGAATGTCTCCGATCCTGAGTTCCTGCGTCTGCCGGAGATTGATCGTCCGATGGCGCGCCAGCGTTACGACGGCTATCAGAAACAACTGATTGGCGCGGTTGGTGCGGCGGATTGGCCGGCCGATTCCAAGCGGAATTTTATCGACGCCGTGACCACGGAGGACGCGTTCACGATCGAGGTCCATCCGCTCGCACGTCCCGGTTTCAAGCCGGCTCCGCTCACGTTGAAAGGGCGACTCACCCCGACGAATCGCGAACGCTTGCGTGCGTTGCGGCCTGCGCCAGCGGCCGCCGGAAAGGGGCAGCCATGAGCCAGGCCTTTTTTCATTCCGTTTTGGCGCTCGGCCGCGTCGGGCTGGTCGGTCTGCTCCTGGGAGCGGTTTCGCTCCTCGCGCAACCGGCGGATGCGTCAACGGAGGAGTCCCGGTGGTTTGCCGGCGAATGGACGGTGACGCCGGCGCCGGTTGAGGGCTTTGATGACATCGCCTCTGCGACGATCTCCACCGTGCGCATCGACCATCTGGGGGCAGCACGGATCGCGCGGCGGAGTCCATCGGACAGTGGGCGTCCGTCCGTTACCGTGGAGTTCACGGTGAAGAAGGTGGGCGGCAATTTTCCGTGGTGGCCCGCCCAAGGGCCCGCGGTCGTGACGCGCAAGGTCACCGAGGACAGCTTCGATCTCGCCACGGTGGGCTCGATGGGCCGCGCAGACTGGTCGCGGGCGTTGCGGCATACGCGGGTGACGGCGGACGCGAAGCCGTCGGTGTCCGAGGCGGGCGCGCTGCAACCCGGGTTCGTGCAGATCCTCGTGAACCACGTGAAGCCCGACCGGCAGGCGGACTTTGAACTCTGGCTGCATGACTATCGATTGATGGTGGAGCGCCTGATCGCTGACCGTAAGCTCAGCGAAGCGGAGCAGCGCGCCTATGCGGCGTGGCGGATTCTGGCACCCGACAATGAAACGCTGGCCATGAGCATCGACGCCGGGCTTCCGCTGCAGTACCTGTTTCTCTTCGACCCAATGGTTGCGGGCGTGAGCTATGACCTGCGCCATTATCTCGAGCGCGCGTTGACGCCGGCGGAGGCGGCAGTCCGTCTGGCGGCGTTGCAGGAACTCCTGGCCGAGCCGCAATCGGTCCTCTCCGGGGTGCCATTGTGAAGCGTCCGGTTCCGCGTTTCCGTGAGGCTTGGTGCCGGGCTTCCGCTGTTCGCGCTGGGAACTGGCGGGCGCGGCGGAGGACGTTGCACCGCGCTGGTGTGCGCGGGCGGAGACGGCCAACGCGGGGGACGATCGGTGATCCCTGAGATGGTCTACAGCGTACGTGCCGATGCTTTCTCTTCGGTGCGGACCTACCGAATTGACGTCGATGGCTTGGTGATCACGGAAGCGGTCGACCGTACCGAACGGATCCGTTGGGAAGAGATCGCGGTCGTTGACCTGATGTACGCGCCGAACCGCTTTGCGCCAAACCGCCACGTGTGCCGCCTGATTCGCCACAATGGCTGCGGATTGGACATACCGAGCTGCAGCTATGAGGGGCTGGCGACCTTTCGGGATCAGGCAAATGCCTTCACTGACTTCGTCCACGCGCTGCATGAGACGCTGGCGGACAAGAACCATCCGGTGACGTTTGGGCGGGCCGAAGCAGGCTGGCGACAGCCGCTGCGTTGGACGGTGGTAAGTGTACTGTTGGTTGGGCTGGCGGGTTGGGTGGCGACCCTGGCGCTCAGCGGAGTCGACCGCTGGCTGACTGCAGCCAAGCTGCTGCTCCTGATTGCGCTGACGCCGGTGCTGCTGCGCTGGGTGAAGCGCAGCCAAGGCGGGACCTACGATCCGCGCGCGATTCCCTCCCGGCGACTGCCGGAGCCTGGTTCGCTGACGATCGAGGAGGGCGCGCGATGAGCCCGGAGCGCGCGCGCTGGCTGCGGCTCGGCTTGGCTGCCGGGGTACTGGGGCTTATCTGGGGCGCGTGGCGACCGGTTATGCGAACCTTGCCCGCGGAACTTGCGCAACCGCAGACCTCCGGGGAATTGCAACGACTGCCGCCTGGTCAGGCTTTCATCCTGGCCGGACGCGTGGAGCCGATTGACCGCCGGGAGGTTCCACGGTGGCAGGGGCGAGTGGTCTACGTGCACAAGCAGCGCCGGGATCTCAGCGGAAACGCTGGAGGCAAGACCGTGCGCGTCGTCATCGTCGAGGATCATCGACCGGCGGTGAGGTTGAGCTGGTCGGGCGAGGACTGGATGCTGCCCGCCGGGAGCTATTCCCTGGATTACGCGCCGCGCGTGGAGCCGCATTCTTGGCCAAGGAAATGGCTGTGGACAACGCCGGTCGACGACTGGGATGCGAGCAGCACGGGGTTTCGTGCGGGCGAGGAGGCCATTGCGCTTGGCCGGGTCGGTGCGGAGGGCCGACCGCAGATCACCGATCTGTTAGAGGCACCGCTGGAGAAGACGTTGCAGCACATCGGGGCGCAGAACCGTGCCCGCTGGGGAGTGGTTCTTGCGGCAAAGATTGTTCTCACGGCCTTCACGCTTTCCTGGGTCGTCTCGCGCGGAAAACTGCGCTGATTGCTGGACGGTGACGGCTTTCTTGTACGCATCCCTACGTAGGTGAGGTGATCGTCTTTGACTGGGATTTGGGCCGATTCACGGTTGTCGCATGAATGGGCTGCGACGCTTGAAAAGGTGGGAGCGAATGCTTGGGGAATTCCGGATTTTGACCGGTCTTGTCCGGACCGGTACCAGTAGGGCGCCATTTCCGGTGGCCGGACTCCTGCTGCTGTTCTTGGGGAACCCGTGCCCGGCGCAAGCAGCGGACGGGATCGTTTATGGGCGTGAGATCAGGGGCGCGCTCGCATGGGATGATCGGCGTGTGCTGGTTTGGGAATCGGTCAGCGACGGCAGCGGAGAGATGCCCGTGTGGGTGTATGCGGAAGGACAGCCGCCTAAACAGGTCGCCAAGATTGCGGCTGAGGAGATCCAGGCCGCGGTGGGCGCCGATGTCATGGTGTTCACCGCCGATCAGAGCTTGCTTGTGGCCTCTGTTTCCCAACCGGCGCAGCCTGAAGTTCTCGCTGTCCCTGGTGAGTGGACAAGCATCACCTATGGTCCGATGGGATTTGTCGCGGGTGGCTGGGGTAATGCGCTCGCGATCTCGCCGGACGGACGTGCCTGGACGCGCGTGCCCTTCACGGCGCCAGACGAAGGCATCATCACGCAACTGGCGTGGAATGGCAAAGAGCTGCTCGCTTTGCGACAGACCTCGGTTCAGCGGGACGGTTGGGGAGTTAACGTCAGCGAACTCTTTCTGTCGCCCGATGGACGCACTTGGCGGTCCGCGGCCCGCTTTGAGGGCGGAGATAATTATTCGCCGGTTGAGTCGATCGCCTGGAGTGGTGACCGGTGGATCGGCCACGGGCTGGGCGCATTGGTTGAGCTGACCTCCGATGGAAAGAGCCGGCAGATTCCTCCGACCACGACCGAGGGCGAAGAGGCGCTCATGAGCGGGAACGTCGCGGTGTTTCGCGAGCGCGACCGCTGGTTGCTCACGTCTTCCGCCGGAGTGGCGGAGTCGACGGACCTCGCGTCCTGGAAAATGCTTCCACAGGCCACAAGCGACACGCTCAAGGGCGTATGGATCGGCGCACGCGACGGTGCGCCCCGCTTTGTAGGGGCAACCCAGGCGGATTGGAGTCGCACCCGCGTGCTCACTCTGGCGGGTATCCTTGCGCCTGCGACAGAGACAAAAATCGCCGTGGCCGCCCCTGCGCCCGCCGCCGCGGCTCCGTCCTCGGTCGCGCCGACCGCCGTGGCATCGCAGTCGACGCCCCCGATTTATTTCAAGGCGTTCAATCCTGCGGCCTTTGATTGGCCGGCATTGCTGGCGGCCGCGGAGAGGGAAGCGGCCCAGTGGCGCGCCCCGGTTAATTCGCAGGCAGGAACGCGGAAGAACCGTCTCTCGAAGGGCTCGCCATGGACGGCTGCCGACGTCATCGCGGCGCGGCGAGGCGGGGCGGC
Source organism: uncultured Opitutus sp. (assembly GCA_964460715.1). Taxonomy (GTDB): domain Bacteria; phylum Verrucomicrobiota; class Verrucomicrobiia; order Opitutales; family Opitutaceae; genus CAMAXB01. Next base: position 16,159 of record CAYWRG010000010.1, read on the forward strand.
CAACTGGGAGATCGCCGAAGTGATTCGACCGGCGTTTGACGGCAGCGTGATTGATACCCCTGGCTATTATGCGATCTACGGCAGCGACATCGGGAAAAACCTCTACCGGGAGGATTCAGGGAAGCTTTTGGCCCCGGGACTGAGTTTGGCGCTGATGGAACAACGGCGCACGCGAAGTGCCGCCAGCGATGCCCTCGCTCGCCTGGTCATCGCCCAACGCCGGGCGCAGATCGCACCGCTGCCGATCCCGGTCGACTCGCCTGCGCTGCGTGCTCGCTATGCGACTGGCGCCGCGGCGGCGGCGTATGACCTCTGGCTGGCGCTGGATCAAAAGCGTCAGCGGGCGGAGCAGTCGCGCTATCCTGCCGAGGAACGCGTGACCTATGGGCAACTCAGCGACGAAACGGCGGATCGCATGAAGGGACAGCGCATCGTTGGCTGGCCGGCTGATGCTCCACCGGAGGCTGAGGTGGTGGCGCGGGCGACGGCCGGCGGCTACGCACCGGCGCAATGGCTGCTGATTCAGGATTTGGAGTGGGAGACCGGAGGGAAGACCGACGATCCGAAACGGCGTTTGGCGTTGGCCCGGATCTCCGCGCTCGCCGGAGACGCACGCGGGGCGCATGCGCTGGCAAAAATTTACTCGACCGAATTGCGGGATCGCCAGGGGGTCGCGGCGAACTACGCGGAAGCCGAGTACTGGTTGATCGAAGCGGGCGCGCGCGAACGCACCGGCGGCATGACGTTGGCGGATCGGGCGACGCCGCCCTGGTTGGATCTCTCCAATCTCTACAATGCGATCTGGCCCAACGGGCGTTCGCCGATGGGCATGAAGAATGACGCCAGTGCCATTTATGCGTGGCTCGCGGAGCTCCGCCGCCGCGGCGGTCTGCTCGCCGCGCAGGCGGAGGGCATGATCCAATTCTACCGGCAGCACCGGGGCGAGTGCCCGGGCGAGGGGCTCGACCCGGACAAGGCGCTGGCGGCAGTGACACTGCCGGGTCAGCCGTTGACGCCGGCCGCGTGGGCGCAGGAGGAGAAAAAGGCTGCGGCCGGTGATGCGCGCGCCTCGCTCGCGCTTGCCGACGCGGGCGCGTTCGGCTGGGGCGTGCTGCAAGACGATGCTCGCGCGTTGGAGTTCTATCGCCAGGCCGCCGCGCAGGGCGCGGGGCTGCCGGCCTATCGGGCGCTCGTGCGGCTCTACGAGCGCGGTTACGGCGTGGCGAAAGATCCGATCACGTTGCTCGCCTGGCTGGAGAAAGCGGCGGCGACCGGCGACCTGGAATCGTTGCTGGAACTCGGCGACAAGCGGCGCAACGACTTCACCAAGCATGGCATCCCGAGGGACCTTCCGGCGGCGTTCGCGGCGTACGAAAAGGCATCGGCGTCGGGTGATCCCCGGGCGCTTTATGGCTTGGCCGTCTGCTATCTACAGGGCTTGGGCGTTGCCAAGGATGAGACCCGGGCCCGCGCCCTCTACGTTCGCGCCGGGGAAGGCGGTCACATTCCCGCGATGCTTGATCTGGCCCGCCAGTTGGTGGCGGATCCGGATCCGGCGAAGAAAAATCATTTGGGAGCGGCGGCGTGGTATCAGCGTGCGGTCGAGGCCGGTGATCAGAATCAGCGCTTTAACCTCGCTCGCGCACTGGAGGCGGGTGGCGACGAGGCCGGAGCGCTGCGTTGGTACCGCGCCTTGGCGGAGGACACTCCGCCACGCGCCGAGGCGGCCTACTGGATGGCCCGCCGGGAGAATTCCGACGGCAATCGGGATGAGGCGGTGACGTGGTTCCGCGTTGCCCTGCGTGCATCCGGTTCTTCGACGGACGCTGACTTGGATCCCTATAAAATGGATCGGACGTTTGCCCTGAAGTACGTGCAGGAATACGACGAAGAGGCCGGTGCCAAGCCGGGCTCGCTGCCGCACGATCGCCTGCTCGCGCGCGGCGGTGACCAGGATGCCGCTTATCGGTACGCCATGCGGGTCGCGGCCAGCAATCGTGAGGATGCCCTGAGCTGGCTTTGGTCGGCGGCTGAGGCCGGACATGCCGCCTCCACCGCGACGTACTACGCCGAGTTGGTGAAGACCGACAAGGCGCAGGCCGATGCGTGGGTGAAAGCCCTGGCCGACAAGGGCAATGCCCAGGCCATGCTGATCGTGGGGCTGGGGCTTGCTGCGACGGACAGGCCGGCCGCTCTGGCCTTAATGGAAAAGGCGGCAACGGCCGGCAATCTCGACGCGCTGTTCCGTCTCGGCTTCATGCAGATTGAGGGCAAGCAACTGCCGAAGAACGACGTTGAGGGTCGCGTGCGCCTATTCCGTTCTGCCGACGGTGGCTATGCACTGGCTCAACTCACTCTGGGAAGGGCTCTCGTCACCGGCGAAGGCGGGCTGGGGATCGATCCGGCCCGAGGCATCGCTTATCTGATGAAAGTTTTGGACCAGCCATTTGTTCCGCAACTGGCTGCTCAGGCCGCGGTGACGCTTGGGCAGGTCTACGAACGCGGCGCGACGGCTCCAGGCCATGCGCCGCAGAGCGGCGACGACCCCTATCTGAAGGAAATGGCGAAGGCCCTGTCGACCGCATCGGAGGTCAGTTCCGTGGTCGTCATTGCGGACAAGAACGAAGCGCTGAAGTACTACCGACGCGCGCTCCAGTTGGGCGGCGCCAACGCGCAGTTGAGCGCCCACATCCAGCAGCTTGAGCGCTCGCTCGGTTCCGGTGCCAAAGGCACGCCGTGACCTTGGTGGTCCCTCCTCTTCGCTCATCCGTGCGGACGTCCGAGGCGGCCGAAGGCCTGCTTTCCCGCGGCTTGAAAGCGCTGGGTATCGGCCTGATCGCGACCTTCGCCGGCAGCGCGGCGGGTGGGACGTGGTTTGCGCTCATGGCCATCGCGTTGGACGGGTCCGCGGGCACGCTTGCGGCGCCCGGCATCGTGCTGTGGGGCCTGGTCTTTGGCCCAATGTGGGCGATCCCCATCACGATGGGGGTGTTGCCACTCTTGTCCGTGTTCTGGCCGTCGCGTTGGGTCCGGTTTCGCGGCCGAGTGTTGCTCAGTGCGGGTCCGGTGACGGCGGCCCTTTACATGGCCCGGCTCTTGGACCGTGGCGAGGCTTTGGGCGTCATGAGTTGGGTGCTGCTCGGCGCGGCCACAGCGGGAGGCCTCGCGGCCGGTCTTGTTTTCCGAGCCTTTGAGCCCCGGAACGCAGGGCCGGCATCCGTCCCATCCGTCCCGCCGGTCCTATAGCTTGCTCGCGTAGAATCGCAGCGCCCGCTGGTAGGCGGTGATGCCGGGGTCCTCGCTCGTGTCGCAGAGGACCTCCAGCAGCAGACGCAGGGCCTCGGTGTGGCCACCGGTGTCGTGCAGGGAAAGCGCGAGGAACACGTCGAATTCCCGGTTCTCCGGAAACTGGGCCTTGGCCGAGCGGAGCACGGTGATCGCGCGGTCCGTCTGTCCGAGCACGCGCAGGGTCGAACCGAGGCCAAGGAGGGCACCCGCGAGTTCGTTCGGCGGCAGACCGAGCGCCACGGCTTTTTCATACCACGGCAGAGCCTCCTTTTCCTGACCCAAGGTATCGCAGGTCCACGCCAGCTGATAAGCGATCTCGGCGACGTTGGGATAACGCGCGTCGAGGTCCTTCAGCTGATCAAGC
>CAYWRG010000010.1:19820-21271 GCA_964460715.1 uncultured Opitutus sp.
GCGCGGGGCGCGGGGGGCAACCCGGGGGGCGGGGCCGTGCCGCTCACCACCCCCCCCCGCCCCCCCCCCCCCTGGGGGGCCCCCAACGATGGCATCGAGTTCGGGTTTCCAGGCACTCATGGTGCAGCGCTAGGCAGTAAGCTCTAAGCTTTAAGCTCCGATCATGGGTCAATTTCCGAGCTTAGCGCTTATCGCCTACCGCTTAAGGCTTATTAAGGCTTTTCTCCACCTTGACCGCCAAGGCGCGCGTCGCGATCTCGGTCTTCACGCGATCGAGGAACGCGGCGAAGGGCAGCACGCCTTCGTCGCCCTTGGCGCGGGAGCGAACACTGACGGCCTGGGCCTCGGCTTCCTTCGCCCCGAGCACGAGGGTGTAGGGGACCTTGTCGATTTCAGAACGACGGATCTTGGCGCCGAGCTTGTCGCTGTGCTCGTCGAGCGTCGCGCGCACGCCGGCGGCTTTGAGCTGGGCGAGGAGGGCCTGGCCGTATTCGTTCACCTTGTCGGAAATCGGCACGAGGCGGACCTGCTCGGGCGCGAGCCAGACCGGGAAGTCGCCGCCGAAGTGCTCGATCAGCACGCCGCAGAAGCGCTCCATCGAACCAAAGGGCGCGCGGTGGATCATCACCGGGCGGTGAGGCTGGTTGTCCGGCCCGATGTACGAGAGGTCGAAGCGCACCGGGAGGACGTAGTCGACCTGCACCGTGCCGAGCTGCCACTCGCGGCCGATCACGTCCTTGATCACGAAGTCGATCTTCGGGCCGTAGAACGCGGCCTCGCCGGGCTCCTCGGTGAACGGAACGCCGAGCGTGGCGGCGGCCGTGCGGCACGCGGCCTCGGCGCGGTCCCATTGCTCCGGATTACCCGTGAACTTGCTGCTGTCCGGATCGCGCAGGCCGACGCGGACGCGGTAGTCGCTCATGCCGAGCGTGGTGAGGACCGTCTTGACCAGCGACAGACAGCCGAGGACCTCGGCCGCGACCTGATCCTCGGTGCAGAAGAGATGGGCGTCATCCTGCGTGAAGCCGCGCACACGCGTCATGCCGTTGAGCTCGCCGCTTTGTTCCCAGCGGTAAACCGTGCCGAACTCGGCCAAGCGCACCGGGAGATCGCGGTAGCTGTGGGGCTGGGACGCGAAGATCTTGATGTGATGCGGGCAGTTCATCGGCTTCAGCATGAAGCCGCTCAGGAGCTTGTCCGCGTCCATGACGCGGCTCTTCACGATGACTTCCTTGCCGGCGCGGCGATTGACCTCGTCGGCGAAATGCTGGGAGACGCCCTCGAGGCGACCTGTGAGTTCGGCGCAGGTGCAGCCCGCGCTCGCAAGCCGGGCCATGTCATCGGGCTCAGCGAACGCGGTGAACTGCGATTCCTTGTAGTAGGGGAAGTGACCCGAGGTCTTGTAGAGCTCGAGCTTGCCGATGTGCGGCGTGAAGACCTGGGAGTAGCCC
>CAYWRG010000010.1:21281-57352 GCA_964460715.1 uncultured Opitutus sp.
AACTCCTGGCGGATGATCGCGCCGTTGGGGGTCCAGAGGATGAGGCCCTGGCCGACCTCCTCGTCGATGTGGAACAGCTTGAGGTCGCGGCCCAGCTTGCGGTGGTCGCGGGCCTTGGCCTGCTCGAGGCGGTCTAGGTGCTGCGCGAGTTCCTCCTTGGTGGGGAAGGCCGTCCCGTAGATGCGCTGGAGCTGCTTGTTCTTCTCGTCGCCGCGGTGATATGCGCCCGCAATGGTGAGCAGCTTGAAGGCCTTGAGCTTGGAGCTGTAGCGCACGTGCGTGCCGGCGCAGAGGTCCATGAACTCGCCGTTCTGGTAGAACGAGATCTTTTCGCCCTCGGGGATGTCGGCCAGACGACCCAGCTTGTAGCGCTCCTGCCCGCGCGACGTGATGATCTGCACGGCCTCCTCGCGGGAGACTTCCTTGCGGATGAAGGCTTGGTTCTCGTCGGCGATCTTCTTCATCTCGGCCTCGAGCTTGGTCAGATCGTCGGCCGTGAGCTTATGGTCCAGATCGATGTCGTAGTAGAACCCCGTGTCGGTCGGCGGACCGATGTCGAGTTTGGCGTCAGGGAAAAGACGCAGGATCGCCGTCGCGAGGATGTGCGAGGCGGAGTGACGGAGTTCTTCGAGCGGTGTCATGGACATGGTGGTGGGCGTTGGGTCCTGCCTACGATTGCAGGGCCGGAAAGGTTGAGGAAAAGCCGGTTTATTTCTTCACCGGTTCGAGCGAGTAGCCGTCCTTGCGGTCGAGCATGGACCAGCCGGCGGCGGTGAGATCCTTGCGGAGCGTATCAGCGGCGGCGAAGTCCTTGGCCTGTTTGGCGGCCCAGCGCTTCTCGGCGAGGGCGGCGATATCGGCGGGGATCTCGACCTTGGCCGTCGCGGGCTGGTCGAGGCGCAGGCCAAGGGCGAACATGACCTGATCGAAGCCCGTGAGGTCGCCGGCGTGGGCCGGGTGCTGCTCGTAGGCATTGACGAGGCTGAAGAGCGCGCCGAGCGCGGCTGGCGTGTTGAGGTCCTCGCGCAGCGCCGTGAGCACGCCGTCGAAGGTGGCCGACTTGGCGGCGCCGCTGACGAGGCCGCGCTTCACGAGTGCGGCGCGGAACGCGCGCAGAGTGGCGAGGGCCTTTTCCGCGGCGTGGACCGAATCGAGCGTGAAGTTGAGTTGCTTGCGCGGATGGCCGGCGAGCAGGGAGTAGCGCACGGCGTCGGGGTGGAAGCCCTTGGCCTTGAGTTCGTCGAGCGTGTAGAGATTGCCGAGCGACTTGCTCATCTTCTTGCCGTCCACCAGCAGGTGCTCGCTGTGGTACCAGTGGTGGGCGAAGGTCGTGCCGTTGCAGCACTGGCTCTGCGCGATCTCGTTCTCGTGATGCGGGAAGAGCAGGTCGACGCCGCCGGTGTGGAGGTCGATCGTGTCGCCGAGGTGCTTCTTGCTCATCGCGCTGCACTCGATGTGCCAGCCGGGCCGGCCGCGACCCCAGGGGCTGTCCCAGGCGTTGTCACCGTCGTCGGCCTTGTGGGCCTTCCAGAGCGCGAAGTCGCTCACGTCTTCCTTCTCGTCGGCATCGGCGGCGTGGACCTTGCCGCTTTGCGCGCTGCCGAGCTGGAGCTCGCGCTCCTTAACGCGCGAGAGGGCGCCGTAGCCGTCGAAGGACGAGACCTTGAAGTAGACTGAGCCGTCGGGCGCGCGGTAGGCGTTCCCCTTGCGCATGAGCACGTCGATCATGTCGACCTGCTCCTTGATGTGACCGGTTGCCGTGGGCTCCACGTGCGGACGCAGGCAGTTCAGGGCATCGCAGTCGGCGTGAAATTTTTCCGTCCACTGCCGCGTGACCTCGGCGAGCGGGCGTCCTTCGTCCCGGGCGCGCTTGATCGTCTTGTCGTCGACGTCGGTCAGGTTGCGGACGTGCCTGACCTTGTCGGGCCCGAACGCGAGTTCGAGCAGACGGCGGATGACGTCATTGACCACGAAGGTGCGGAAGTTGCCGATATGCGCGGGCGCATAGACGGTCGGACCGCAGTTGTAGAAGCGGTAGACGCCGTCGGGTTGCGCGGGTTTGAGGTCGCGCATCTCCCGCTTGAGCGAGTCGAAGAGCTTGATGGCCATGAACGTGAAAAGGGAAGGGTGTCGCTAACAGGTTTTCCGCCGGAGCGGAACGGTGTTTTTGCAAAAGGACCGGACGCCAGCGGGCGGACCGGACCGGCGGTTGCAATCGATCAGCAACCGCAGGCGGTAGTTCGCGTCGTCGTGGTCTGACGCATCACCGTGCAAAAACTTGTGGCGACGAAGGACATGGCGTGTTTCAGTGGGAGCAAAACCCGCCATGGCCTATTCCTTCAAGCTCGATCTCACTCAGCGTCCCCGTCGGCTGCGCCGCACGCCCGCCCTCCGCGGCCTGGTGGCCGAGACGGTGCTTCGCCCGGCCGACTTCATTGCCCCGCTGTTTGTGGTCGAGGGCAAGGCTGCTCCGGAGGAGATTGCCTCCATGCCGGGGGTGTTCCGCTTCGGGATCGCCGATCTGGTCAAGGAATGCCGGGCGCTGCACAAGCTGGGCATCCCGGCGGTTGCCCTGTTCCCCAAGCTCGATCCCAAGCTCAAGAACGAGGAAGGGACGGGGGCCTTGGACGAGGAGACGCTCGTCCTGCGGGCCGTCCGCGCGGTCAAGAAGGCCGTCCCGGAGCTGGCGGTCATCACCGATGTCGCCCTCGATCCCTACACCAGTCATGGGCACGACGGCGTGCTGACGCCCGCTCGTGACGACGTGGACAATGACCGCACCGTCGGCATTCTCAGCCGCATGGCCGTGCTGCAGGCCCGGGCCGGGGTCGATCTTGTAGCGCCGTCCGACATGATGGACGGCCGCATTGGCGCGATCCGCAAGGCGCTCGACGCGGCGGATTTCACCGGCACGGGGATCCTCGCGTATTCGTCCAAGTTCAATTCCGCCTACTATGGTCCCTTCCGCGAGGCGGTCGGGAGCGCGCGGGCGGCGGGTACGACCCTTTTGAGCAAGGCGACCTACCAACTCGATCCGGCCAACCGGCGCGAGGCGGTCAACGAGTCGATCATCGATGCGGCCGAGGGCGCGGACATCGTCATGGTGAAGCCGGCCGGGGCCTACCTCGACATCATCCGCGAGGTGCGGAACGCCGTGTCCAAGCCAGTCGCTGCGTATCAGGTTTCCGGTGAGTACGCGCAGATCCAGGCCGCCGCCCGCCTCGGGTGGCTCGATCTCGCGCGCACGCGTCACGAATCGCTCCTCGCGATCAAGCGCGCCGGCGCCGACATGATCCTGACGTACTTCGCCAAGGATATGGCGAAGCTGCTGGCGTAGGCAGATCAGATGGGACGGATAGGACCGATAGGACTAATGGGACTTATAGGTCCCATCCGTCTCATCCGTCCGCTCAGTTCCATTTCCGCCGCCGGCTCTCAGAACGCCGAGCGCGGCACCTGCAGCGAGTCGCCGGGCAACAGCCGCGCATCCTCTGCCGGGTTGCGCTGGGCGAGGGCGGCGTTGAATTGGTAGGCGTTTTGCTCGCGCACCAGGTTCACTGCAGCCTCGCGGGCATAGAGCGTGAAGCCGCCCGCAGCCTGGATGGCCTTTGAGACGGTCAGGTCGGGGGTCCAGACGATGCGTCCGGGGCGCTGGACCTCACCACCGACGTACACGTAGCGCTCGGTCACGGCGACGGAGATGTCGACCACGGTGTAGATCTGGCGGCTGATGTAGAGTTCGCGGATGCGCTGCGAAAGGTCGGACGACGTCAGGCCGGCCGCGGAGACCGCGCCGAGCAGGGGCAGGCTGATCATGCCCTGGTCGTTGATCTGAACCGCGTTGTTGCTCGCATCGGGCACGCCCTGGATCGCGACCACCAGGCTGTCTCCGGCGCGCAGCAGGGCGACCGAGCCTGATTCGGGGATTCGTGGGTTGCTGCCGGTCGGCGCGCTCGACGTGGCGCAGCCGGCCAGCACCGCGATCAGGATCGCGGTGAACAGCGCGGCAGGGAAGCGGAGGAGGCGGAGGGCCGGCATGCGTGAAGCGTCACCGAACCCGGCCGCGGGCGGAAGCACAAACGGGAATCGGATCAACGACGCTTCTTGGCGCTCTTCTTGGGCGCCTTGTCCTCGTCGTCATCTTCATCGTCGTCGTCGTCCGAGTCACTGTCCTCGTCATCCTCGTCTTCGTCCTCGTCGCCGTCCTTCTTCTCCTTGTCCTCGTCGTCCTTGTCGCCGTCTTAATCCTCGTCCCACTTGAGCGAGGCGTCGTTCTTGAGGGCTTCCTCGTCGGCTTCGTCGACGTCCGGAAGGTCTTCGTCGTCGATGTCCTCGTCGGACGCGGCGGGGCGCTCGCCCTCTTCCTCGCCTTCCCAGCCCGCGGGCGTGAAATCGAGGATGGCGATGAGTTCGTCAAAGGTATGGACCGCCTTGCCTTCGATGAAGCTGGCGTTCTGGTCCTCGCGGAGCTCGTCCTCGACCTCGTCGACCGTGAGCTTCGACTCGAAGTCAAAGAGGTCGTTGAGCATCTTGACGCGGCAGCGCGTGAGATGATCGAGCAGATCGGCGTAGGGCCCGTTCTCCTCGTCGAGGATGTCCGGCAGGGCGAAGAGTTTTTCGTCGGACTCGAAGATCGAGTCCTTCACGCGCTTGAGACGCACCGAGCCGGCGCCCAGGTCCTTCTGGATGCGGAAGGTGAGGAAGGCCAATTCCATCACGTCCTGGTCGAAGCCGTAATCACGCAGCGGCTCGACGAGCTCGACGAGGTGGGCCACCTGGCGCGGGTCGATGATGCTCAGGCCGTCAACGTCCCAGCGTACCGGATCGCTCACTTCGTTGACCCACCAGTTGTGGTCTTCACCGAGGCGGACTGTGCACCATTCGAGGTTTGCGGAGGATTTGGCCATGGTCTGTGCAGGTATCGTGTGAGCGGAGCAAAAAGCGCGGTCGGGAGTGGAGTCAAACCGCGAAAGCAACTTTCGGTCGACTTTCGCTAAACCGCCCCCCGCCGCCCTCTTGCCGAGGTAAATTGGCGCGGAGCGTGCGAGGGGAGGGGTGAAAAACAAGCACAAAACGCCCGGGGCGGGCCGGGGGCCGGCCCTTGCATTTTGGGACGTCGACGCCACTGTCGCGCCCCATGGATTTTTTGTACGAGAAAGCAGTGCGCCCCTGGCTCTTCACGCGCGATTCCGAGCAGGCCCACGAAATGGGCGTCGATGCCCTGGCCTTGTTGGGCCGGATCACCCCGGTTTGCCGCCTGCTTGAGTCGTGGGCGCGTCTGCCAGCCGCCCGCTTCCGACCGGTTGAGGCGTTTGGCCTGACCTTCCCGAACGCCGTCGGTTTGGCCGCGGGATTCGACAAAAATGCCCGGGCCTGGCCCGCTGCGGCGGCCCTGGGCTTCGGCCACGTCGAGATTGGGACCGTTACTGCGCTGGCCCAGCCGGGTAATCCCAAGCCCCGCATGTTCCGCTACCCGGCAGAGGAGGCGGTCATCAATCGGATGGGTTTCAACAACGAAGGCGCGGATGCCGTGGCGGCGCGGCTTGCCGGGCAGCCCGGACCCGGGCAACGGCGCATTCCCCTCGGCATCAATCTGGGCAAGTCCAAGGCGGCGGCGCTCGACCAGGCGACGGCCGACTACCTCGCGAGCTTCGCGAAGCTCGCGGATTTCGCGGATTACCTCGTGCTCAATGTCTCCAGTCCCAACACGCCGGGGCTGCGCACGCTGCAGGATGAAAAGCCCCTGCGCGAATTGCTCGGCGCGATTTCCGCGGCCAACCGCGAGCGCGCCGCGCGCAAGGGTGGGGCCAAGCTCCCGTTGCTGCTCAAGATCGCCCCGGACCTCACCTTCCCGCAGGTCGACGCGGCGCTCGGGGTGATCGCGGAGTTCGGGCTCGATGGCATCATCGCCACCAACACGACGCTCGCGCGCCCGGGCTTCTTCGCCTCGGTGAATGAGTCCGGCGGCCTCAGCGGGGCGCCGGTACGCAGCCGCTCCACGGCGATCATCGCCTATATTTCGCGCGCCACGAACGGGCGTTTGCCGATCATCGGCGTGGGCGGGATCACCGACGCGGCCTCGGCCGGCGAGAAACTCGATGCCGGCGCGACGCTCGTGCAGGTCTACACCGGCATGATCTACCGCGGCCCCTTCTTTGCCCGTGAGCTGGCCGCGGGTCTCAGCGATCGCCAGCGGCGGTCGTTGTGATTGCGGATTTCGGAATGTGGATTGCGGAATAGTCTGAATGCGGACCATCGATTGCGGAACGCGGATGGAACGATCTGCCTGCAAGGGCTGGTCATTCCGCACTCCGAAATTCACATTCCGCAATCAGATCACCCAATCCCCTGCCTTCACCTGATCGGCCGTGAGCTGCTCGATGAGCTGCTCGCGTTTGCGGCGCGAACGGATGACGAGGTGCTCGCCCTTGTTGTAGGCGATGCTGCCGGGCGGGATGGATTCCATCAGCGAGACGTTGGCGCCGATGATTGACTGCGCGCCGATGCGTGTGTCGCCGCCGAGGATGGTGGCGTGGGCGTAGATGGTGACGTCGTCCTCGATGTCGGGGTGGCGCTTCACGCCCTTCACCGGGTTTCCGTCGCTGTCGAGGTCGAAGGATTTCGCGCCGAGCGTGACGCCCTGGTAGATCTTCACCCGGTTGCCGATGCGGGCCGTCTCGCCGATGACCACGCCGGTGCCGTGATCGATGAAGAAATGCGTGCCGAACCGCGCGCCGGGGTGGAGGTCGATGCCGGTCCGTTCATGCGCGTACTCGGTCAGCATGCGCGGTATCAGCGGGACCTTGAGCGTGTAGAGTTCGTGCGCGATGCGCTGGAGCGAGATCGCGAGCACGCAGGGATAGGCGAGGATGATCTCGTCGATATTGCGCGCTGCCGGATCGCCCCGGTAGGCGGCAGTGACATCCGTGTGCACGATCGAGCGAAGCTCGGGCAGCTTCCCCAAGAAATCCATGGCGGCCGGTTCGGCCCGTTCGGCGGGATTGGGGTCGTGGGCAAAGCGCAGGGCGCGCTCGACCTCCAAGGTCAGCCGGGCGGCGACATCCTGGAGGCGCTTGGCCGTCACCTCCGCGACGTCGCGTTTGGCCAGGGGCTTGAGCTCAAAGAACCCCGGAAACAGCAGGTGCATGAAGTCCGAGGCGAGGCGGTTGACCGACTCCTGCGAGGGTAGGTTGCTCCCGTCGAAGTGGTTGATGCCACCTTCCTTCTCGTAGGAACTGAGCAACGCGCGTTGGATGTCCTCAAGCGTCATAGGTGGCGAAGGAGGGAAGATTCTCCGGGTGGGCCCGGGGGTCAAAGCGGATTTTGAGAAATCCCGATTTCCGGGCTTTACAAGGGGCAATCGATCCAGCTTAGTGCGCCTTCCCTAAGTTGGAAACGCTCAGGTGGTGGAATTGGTAGACACACACGTTTGAGGGGCGTGTGCCGAAAGGCGTGCAGGTTCGAGTCCTGTCCTGAGCACCAAATAGAACTTCGCTCCCGTGGAGCTTCGGATGGCACAGCCATCCCCTTGGAGAAGGCGGGCCGGTTTTGGCTGAGCCAAGTTGATCATGCCGGGCGAAGGCTTGGCGGCGTACGCCGGGTTGCGGATCGGGTGCTTCGGGGAGCCGGTTTGGCCGCCTGGGAACGTGCTTCAAATGCGTCCTTGCGCATGTTGCTGGCGCCCTGCGGGAAACTGCTTGCCAGTGTCTGAGGCGATGCCGAGACTGGCCGGTGCGTGTTTGTGCACGCATGCCCGACTTATTGCCTCTTACTCCGCGAGCCGCTGAACGGCCCGCTCTCCGCATGGACGACACGCCGACCAACGAAAATCCCGCTAAGGATTTCAACAAACTCGATCTCTCCCAGCTCCAGAGCTTCAGCTTTGGCACGCAGTGGACCCAGGACAAGCCGGACCCTTCCGGTCGCTCCGCCCCGCGTGAAGGTCGCCGTGACGACCGTCCACGCCGGGATGGTCCCGGTGGCGGCGGTGGCCCGGCGGGCGAGTTCAAGCGTGACCGTCGCAGCTTCCGCAAGCCAGCCGGTGCCCCGGGTTCCGACGCGCCCGCGTCCGACCAAGGCCACGGCGGCGATCGCGGCGCTCCGCGCCCGCAGGGCGAATTCCGCGGCGGTCCCCGCGGTGATTTCCGTGGCGGTCCCCGTCGCGACGGTCCCGGTGGTGGCGGCTATCGTGGCGAGGGTGGCGGTTACCGCGATGGCGGCGATCGTGGCCCGGCCGAGCCCCGCGGTCCGTACATCAGCCCCTATTTCCTGGTCACGTTCTATCCCGAGGACGTCAGCTTCGCGGCCCTGGCCAAGACCATCCGCGCGTCCTGCCGCACCTTCGAGCTCTTCGACATTGCGAAGACCGTGATCGGCAAGAACGACCGCTTCGTCGTCGTCGTCCAGCGCAAGCCCGCCGAGGGCGCCGCCGCGGCCGAGAAGCCCGCTCCGTTCTCCATTTCGGTTCCGGACGGACTGCCGTTCGAGAGCGATGATGCCGCGATCAGCCACGTGATGGCCAACCACCTTGGACACTTCTTTGATGTGACCGAGGCCGAGGTCGAGGCCCCCAAGGGCAACTATCTCGTCATCAACAAGTGCAGCATCACGGGCGAACTGCTCGGGCCGCCGAACTATCATCGATACAACCAGATCGTCCAGCAGCACCACGCGGCCAAGGTCGCGCGGATGTCGCTCGAGGCGTATCGCGGTCGCATCGAGTCGGTGCGCGATCCCGAGGTCGTCAACCAGTGGCTCGAGAAGATGAAGAAGGTCACCCGCTACGTGTGGAAGCACGGCGCGGAGGGCAGCGTGCCGCTGACCTTTGACAATCTTGAGGACGCCCGCCTGTACCTGCTCACGAATGCCCGCGACAAGGTCGTGCGCAACGTCGAGTCCGTGCGTTTTCCCGGCAAGCAGATCGAGTCCCTCGCCCCCGGCGAGATCCAGATGGGCATCGTCGGCGCGATCGAGCGCCAGCGTCGTTTCCCGCTCGATACGGCCAATGCGCTGCGCGGACGGCTGCGCCGCGAAGGGTTCACAATCTTCAAGAAGGGCTCGAAGGGCATCAGCTATGTATGCGCGGTGAAGCGGAAGTTCCGCGTGCCGGCGCAGACGTTTGCCGACAGCATCGGCGCCCTGATCGCGTTCGTGGAGGCCCATCCCATGGTCCGCGCGAGCGAGCTGCCGGAGAAGATGCTCGGCATCAAGGTGCCTGCGCCCGCCAAGCCGGCGGCCGAGGGCGCCGAGCCCGCACCGGCTCCGACCCCGCTCACGCCTGAGGAGCAGCACGCGCTGTCCCGCCTGCAGGGCGACCTGCGCTGGCTGGTCACCGAGGGCTACGTCACGGAGTTCATGGACGGCCGCCTGTTCGCCCCGCCGCCGATGGTCGAGGCGCGCAAGAAAGAGGTCGAGGCCTCCGAGCACGATCCCGAGAACTTCCCGGAAGTCCCGGCGGAGCCCGCTCCGGCCCCGGCTCCCGTGACACCTGCACCCGAGCCCGCCGCCGAGGCTCGGCCCGAGACGCCTGCGAGCTAATACGCTGCGAGCATTCGTTATCTTTCAAAGGCCGTCGTGAAAACGACGGCCTTTTTGTTTTCCGTCCCTGGGAGCGCGAGCGCCGGCCCGCTCCGATGATTTCGTAGGGGCGTGGCTCGACCACGCCCGGTTCGGAGGGCGCGCACGAGGCGCGCCCCTACGTCCAATCTTCGATCAAGCGTGCCGCGCTCCCGGGCGCTCACCGCAGCCGCACCGTGTGCCGCTCGCCCGCGGTGATGCCGAGGTCAAGGTGCCAAGTGTTCGCGGGCAGCCAGTCTGCCATCTTTTCGGGCCACTCCACGGCGAGGCACCACGGGCTCACCAGGAATTCCTCCAGCAGGAGGGCGTCGGTCTGAGCCGCGTTCTCGATGCGATAGGCGTCCAGATGTCCGAGCAGCCGCGTGCCGCCGCGATGCAGGACAAACACGGCGAACGTGGGGCTGGTCACCGTCTCGGTGATGCCGAAGCCTGCCGCGAGTCCCTGCACAAAGGTCGTCTTGCCCACGCCGAGATCGCCGTGCAGAGCCAGGACCGTGTCGGGCGGAAGCAGCGCGGCCAGTTGCGCCGCGAGCTCGCGGGTTTCCTCGGCCGAGGCGGTGGTCACGCCGGCGCGCAGCCGCTGCAGCAGGGGGGACGAATCCGGAGAAGGGTCCGCTTCGCGACTCATGCCTGGAGGTGCTCGTAGCCGTGGTGGCGGGCGAGATCGATCGCGCCGGTCGGCACCGGGCCGCCGGCGGCGGTGAACCGCCCCAGGCAGCTCAGTCGGGTGGAGAAGGCGCGTTTCCACGCGGCCTCGAAGCGCGTGAGATCGGCGCGTTCGCTGACGGTAAAGAGCAGCTCGTAATCTTCACCGTCGCTGAGCGCGTGATCGAGGGCGGTCCGCCCGGTTCGGCGGCTTTCGGCCCGCGCGGCGGCGCTGATCGGCACGGCCGCCGCCATGATCTGCGGGATGCACTTGGCCGGCGTGAGGGCGCGAAGATCGCGGGCGATACCGTCGCTGACGTCCATCAGCGAGTGGACGTCCGGGCGGGCCGCGAGCCAGGCGCCTTCCTTCAGACGGGGCGTAAAGCGGTGGTGATGTCCGCAGATGCTGCCTCCGAGCGAGCCCGTCACGTAGATCCAATCGCCGCGTTTGGCGCCGTGGCGGGTCAATGCGCGTCGCCCGGCCGCCTCGCCAATCAACGTCAGGGTGGCGACGATCCCGCCGCTTTGCCGCGCGACGTCGCCGCCCACGATCGGCACGCCGTAGCGGCGGGCCTCGGCGGCGAGGCCGCGATAAAAGCCTTCCAGCCAGGTCGTCTTCACGCGGCTGTCGAGTGCCAGCGCGATCACAGCAGCGCGCGGGCGTCCGCCCATGGCGGCGATGTCGCTGAGGTTGCGCTTGAGCAGCTTGGCCCCGGCGGCACGCGGCGGGACGGCGTCATCAAAGTGTTCGCCGTAGATCACCGGGTCGACCGTCACAAGCTGGGCATGCCGCGAGGCCGGAACGACCGCGCAGTCATCACCAATCCCAAACGGCGTGCGCGGCGACGCTGAGCCCAGCCAGCGCTGGATCTCTGTGATCAAACGCGTCTCGCCCAGGGCCGAGACCGAGTCTGAGGAACGTGATGAGAACGGATGCACGGAAAACCGATTTTACAGGAGGAAACGGAAAGATCCGAGTTGAACCACAGATGCACACAGATCGACGCCGATGTTGGCCTTCAATCTGTGTCGATCTGTGTTCATCTGTGGTTCAAATTCCGAACGCTGTTCCCTTAGGTTGAAAATCAGACGGTTTAACTCAAACCGTCACGCCGGTGAGGAGCAGCAGGATGGTGTTCAGATTGAACAACGCGTGCGCGATCATCGGCACGGCGATCCGGCCGGTGTGCTCATACGCGACCGCAAAAACGATCCCGAGCGCGGTCAGCGGGGCAAAGGCGGCCAGATTGCCGTGCAGGCTGGCGAAGAGCATGGCGGGGAGCACGAAGGCAGCCCAGCGGGGAATCCGGGTGCGCAGGTAGCGGAAAAGCCCGGCGCGAAAGATCAGTTCTTCCGTGATCGGTGCGACGAGGACCGCAAAGCTGGCCATCACGATGGCCGTGGTGCGGGACTCGGCGTTGACGAACAGGTCGACCAGTTCCTGGCGCTGCGCGTCGATCCCGACCAGCTGGAGCACGCCCGTCCACACGAGGGACACGGCCGTGACCACCGGCAACACGGCGAGGAACGTGAGGAACCCCGCCTTGGGCAGCGGGACCTTGAGCGGGTCCCCGCCCGGCATGACATTGCCGCGGCTGCGGGTGTAGAACGTGCCGCCGATGGCGCCGCCCAGCATCCCGAGTTGGAAGGCGATGCCCTGCAGGATCAGCCAGAGGTCGGGATCGGAGGTGAGTGCAGGAATGCCGCGGCCGATGAAGCCGACCGCGAACTGAAACCCGAGTCCGCCGAAGATGACAAAGAGGGTGGCCGCGAGGAAATCCGAGGGCAGCAGCCGCCAGGCGCCAAGTGGACGGTAGCTGGTCTCCAGCGCGCTGCGGGCGGCCGGGCTGAAGCGCACGCGCCAGAGGACGACGAGTCCGGCGATGAGCAGCGCGATCTCCAGCGTGCTCGCGATCACGAGCGCGGGTGTGATCGCGACGGTCTCTGGCGTTACTTCAGGCACGGCGGGCCGCTCAGCGACCGAGGATCCGGCCGCGGTCGAAGACGACGCGGCCGTCGACGATCGTGGTCTTGACGCGGCCGGTCAGCGTCTGGCCATGCCACGGGCTGTTGCTGGATTTGCTGAAGCCCTTCTTGGCGTCGTAGGTCCATTTCTCCTCGGGATCGAAGAGGCAGACGTCGGCGGCGGCCCCTGCGCTCAGGGTGCCGGCGGGCAGATTGATGAGGTTGGCCGGCTTGCGTGTCATCAGGTCGACGACCGTGGCCAGCTTGAAGCGGTTGCGGCGAACGAGGATGTCGAGGCACACCGGCAGGGCGGTCTCGAGCCCGAGGATGCCGTTGGGGGCGAAATCAAATTCCTTGTCCTTCTCGTAGTCCGTGTGCGGGGCGTGATCGGTCGCGAGGATGTCGAGCGTGCCGTCGCGCAGGCCGGCGATGATGGCCTTGCGGTCCTCCTCCGTGCGGAGGGGCGGGTTCATCTTGAAATTCGTGTCGTAGGTCGCGAGCGATTCGTCAGTCAGCGCGATGTGGTGGGGCGTGGCCTCGGCGGTGACGCGGATGCCGCGGCTCTTGGCGCGGCGGATGATCTCGACCGAATTGCGCGAGGAGATGTGCTGCAGGTGGACGTGCGCCCCCGTGTAGGTGGAGAGGATGACGTTGCGCGAGACGATGAGGTCCTCGGCGGCGTGCGGCCAGCCGCGCAGGCCGAGGCGGGTCGACATGGCGCCCTCGTTCATGACGGCGCCTTGGGTCATGGAGTGATCCTGGCAGTGGTCCATGACCGGGAGGTCAAACATCTTGGCGTACTCGAGCGCGCGGCGCATGAGTTCATTGCTCTGCACGCAGTCGCCGTCGTCGGTGATGGCGACGACCCCGGCACGCTTGAGCGAGCCGATGGGCGCGAGGGTCTGGCCCTTCATGCCGACCGTGATGCAGCCGGTGGGGAGAACCTTGATGCAGGCAGTGCGGGCGATGGCGTCCTTGATCTGCTGGATCGTGCCGGCGGTGTCGGCGACCGGGGCCGTGTTGGGCATGCAGACGACGGTGGTGAAGCCGCCGGCGGCACCGGCGCGGGAGCCCGTCTCGATCGTCTCCTTGTGCGTCTGGCCCGGCTCGCGGAAGTGGACGTGGATGTCGACGAGTCCGGGGCAGGCCACGAGACCGCGGGCATTGATCTTCTTCGCCCGCTTCTTGTCGGCGGCGGAGAGGGAGGCGACGATCACGCCGTCCTTCACATACACATCGCCCACGGCATCGCGCTTGGCGGCGGGGTCGATCACGCGGGCTTTCTGGATCCAGAGGGAAGGCATAAAAGGGTCCTATGCTGGTTCGCTTCAGTCGTTCGCGATCACGGCTTCCGGCTGGCCGCCGGAGCAGAGGTAGAGGACGGCCATGCGGACCGCGATGCCATTGGTGACCTGTTCGAGGATCACGCTGCGTTCGCCATCGGCGAGTTCGCTGTCGATCTCCACGCCGCGGTTGATGGGACCGGGGTGCATGATGATCGCCTTGGGGTGGAGCCAGGAGGCGCGCGTCTTGTTGAGGCCGAAGAGCCCGGTGTATTCGCCGAGCGAAGGGAACATGCCCGCCGTCTGGCGCTCGTGCTGGATGCGGAGCAGCATGACGACCTCGGCATCCTCGAGTGCGCTGCGCAGGTCGTACGAGACCGAGACCCCGAGCGTCGTGAACCATTCCGGCACGAGCGTGGAAGGGCCGACGATGGTGACATTCGCGCCGAGCTTGGTCAGCGCGTGGATGTTGGAGCGGGCGACGCGGCTGAAAAGGATGTCGCCGAGGATCACGACCTTGCGGCCCTTGAGGGAACCAAGGCGCTCGCGCATGGTGAACGTATCGAGCAGGCCCTGCGTGGGGTGCTCATGCGCGCCGTCACCGGCGTTGATCACCGGGATGCCGAGGATCTTGGAGAGGTACAGCGGCGAGCCGGCGGCGGCGTGCCGGATGATGATCATGTCGGCCTGCAGCGCCTCGATGTTCTGCGCGGTGTCACGGAGCGTCTCGCCCTTCGTCGTGGAGGAGCTGGCGCCGTCGAGGGAGATGACGTCGGCGCTGAGGCGCTTGGCGGCCATGTCAAAGGCCATGCGCGTGCGGGTGCTGGGTTCGAGGAAGAGATTGACGATGGTCTTGCCGCGCAGGGCAGGGACCTTCTTCACCGTCCGACCGAGGATCTTCTTGAACGCGGTGGCGGTGGCGTGGATCTGGTCGATCTCCGCGACGGAGAGCTCTTCGAGCGTGATCAGGTGGCGGCGGTTCCAGGGCATGCGAAAAGGGGATCAGGATTTGGCCGGAGTGATCTGGACGCGATCACCGGACGGGCTGCGCGGATCGAGGTGGACGACAATCTTTTCACCCTCGGCGGCGGGGAGCGAGAGTCCGGTGTAGTCGGCGGCGATGGGCAGGCGGCGACCTTCGCGATCGACAAGGACGGCGAGCTCAACCTTGGCCGGGCGGCCGTGATCGAAGAGCTCATCCAGGGCGGCCTTGACCGTGCGTCCGGAAAACAGGACGTCGTCGATCAGGATCACCGTGGCGCCGGTAACATCGGCTGGAATCACCGTGTGGGCGTATTCTTTAGGAATCGGGTTGTTGCCGATGTCGTCGCGGTGGAACGAGATATCAATCGTGCCGACCTTGTTCGGGATCGGGTGCGGGCCCTTGGCCAGCGCGACGGAGAGCCGCCGGGCGAGCTCAATTCCGCCGTTGGCGACGCCTAGAAGCAGGAGACTTGCGGTGCCGGCGTGTCGTTTGCCAATGGCCGAAATCAAGCGCTCGATCGCGGCGTGAAGGTCGGCAGCGGGCAGGGTCTTGGTGTTCGGCACGAGGCCCGGTTTTGCCGGCTTGGCGAAGGGTTGGGAAGGCTTTTCTGTGCGGTCGATCTGGGGTCTGACCGCCGAGGCCTACCTAGGGTAGTGCAGGGTGCTTCGGATTACCGCCCGCGAATCGCGCGAATTTCCGCAGATACAATCCGGGATAGACCACGGAATACACCGAACACACGGAAATGGATTCAGAACTCTGCGGGCGCAGCCTTCCGTGTATTCCGTGTGTTCTGTGGTTCCAAATCAGATTTTTGTTCGCGCGGATTCGCGGGCAAAGAGCGATCCCGACTCAGTCCTTCGCTTGGTAAAGTCGCTCGCGGTAGAGGTAGCTCGGCAGAAGACTGTGGGCCAGCGCCTCCTCGACCAAGGCCGGATCCTCCGCCTTGGGCTCGAGCTGGAATCGGTCGCGTCCGGGCGTGGTGGTCGACTTGACCTCAAATTGCGCCGCCGGCATGCCGGGGCGCAGGATGACCATGTTGTTGCCCTTCCAGTAACCGAAATGGGTTTCGTACTGGAGGAGGGCCCGGCCCTGCTCGTTAAAGGGTTTCGTATCGGGGGCCAGAAGATCGCGGCCCATCATCGGGTGGGTCCAGGACTTCCCGGTGAGGCCGAGGATGGTGGGCATCAAGTCCACTTGCGAAGCTAGCGTGTTCACCACCTGCGGTTTCACGAGGTGAGGCGGACCGACGATGGTGGCCGGGATGTGGAACTTGAAGATCGGGATCAATTGGTCGCCACTGACGCGGGTGCCGTGGTCGGCGACGACGAGAAAGATCGTGTTCTGGAAATACGGCGACGCCTTGGCCTTCTCGAAGAATTTCCCCAGGGCGTAGTCGGCGTACTTGATCGCGTTCTCCGGCGAGTCGGCCGGGAAGTCCGGATTCGGCTCGATCCGCCCCTCGGGGTAGTCGAAGGGTGTGTGGTTCGATGTTGAGAGAATCAACCCGAAGAATGGCTGATCCTTTTGCCGGTTGAAAACCTCGTGGCCCTCAAGAAAGAGATCCTCGTCGTGGATACCCCAGACGCCGACGGCGTGTGAGGGCTTTTGCACCACGGCCTGGTCCCAGATGTGCTCGACGCCGTTGCCGACGAAAAAGGACTTCATCTCGTCGAAGTTGGCCTCGCCGCCGTAAACGAAGTGCGTGCTGTAGCCCTCGCGGCGAAACATCTCCGCCACCGTGTAGAAATTGCGTTGGGCCAGGCCGAGCTTGAGCACGGCGCGCGCTGGGGTGGGGAAGAAGCTGGACATGATGGCCTCGATCCCGCGCGACGTCCGGGTGCCCGTGGCGAACATGCGGTCGAAGGTGATGCCCTCCTGCGCGAGACGATCGAAGTTGGGCGTGAGACCGCCCGGCGAATACCGGCTGGTGTACTCGGCGCCGAAACTCTCGAGGAGAATGATGACAACGTTGGGCGGCGGTCCGTCGCGCGTGACCGCCGGATCCTGGCGATGCATCGTGGAGGCACGTCCGTCCGGAAGCGGCAGATAACCCGAGGCCGGCGTTGGCCGCTGGGCCTTGGTCAGTTCGAAGATGCGCTCCACCGGGAGCGAGCCATAGTCGAGTGCGGTGTCGGTCTCGTGGGTCCGCCGGTACGCGGCGTAGAGCAGCGTGTAGGTGGAATTGAGCGCGAGCTCGTTGTGGAAATGGTTCTGCGAAAACGAGGCCGTGCTCAGATTTGCCGGGCGGTGACCGAGGGAGGAGCGTGCGCCGAGGAAGATGGGGGCCGCGCCCACGGGGAGCAGCAAGAGGCGCAGCCACCAGACGGGCCAGGGATGACTGCGGGCGGCCTTGAGGCGGCGATGCGCCAGCACCCCCATCGCTGCGATGGCGAGCGTTGCGGCCACGGTTTCGAGCAGAAAGCCGGCCGCGATCATGGAGACGACCTCCTTGCCATACTTGAGGAACTCCAGGAACAGCGCCTCGGGCCGGCTGCCGAATTCGCGGAGCGACGGCCAGGCGGCGAGTTCCAGAAAGGTCATGAACCCCAGCATGCCGACAAAGTAGGCATGGAGCGCCGGACGGATCCACCGGCCGCCGGGCAGCGGCAGCAGGCAGGCTGCGACCCAGGCGGGAGCCATCGCGTAGCAGATGAACAGCAGATCGAACCGCAGCCCGGTCAAAAATAGTCGTGGGAATTCGGATACGGAGCCGGTCTGCTCCCAGAAACCGGCCAGGAGGACGATCCGCATGCCGGTGGTCAGGGCGAGGGCGAGCCCGAGGAATGTGTAAAAGGGCGCGAATAGCCCCCGGGCGCCGGCCCGGTCAAATGTCAGCGAAAACTTCATGGGGTGGTCGAGTGACAGGGCTGCAGCTGAGTCGGTGTGCCGTGGTAGCGCAAATATCCATTGGCGGGTAACTTGCGGAGAAAATTGAGGAACCGGTCTTTGTCGGTCAATGGCATACGCATAGGATATCAGGGCGAAATGAACCCTGGGTGAATGCGCAATGAATCGTTGCTCATCTTGGCGGCACCGGGCCGACGTAGGCCGATGGTCCACCTCAGTGGTCGTTTGGCCACCCGAATCAATGTCCGAGCCAGGCCGCTAGCTCCTCATTCGTCGCGATCGTCGCACCGAACTGGTAGTCGTGGGCGAGCAGCCTAGCGTAGCCGGGGTCGATGAAGCGGCGGCAGTGGAGGAGGACCTTGGCGTGCTGGCCCGGGGCGCGCACGAGGCGGCCGAGGGCCTGGTTTACTTTTTGCAGGCCCGGGACCTGGTAAACCTTGCGGAAGGCGCGCTCGCGACCGAGGTCGCTGCAGGCGGCGAGGCGGGCGCGCTGCACCGCGTTGACCTCGGGCAGGGCCGGGCCGACCACCATCGCGTGGCTGATGCGTCCGCCGAGCAGGTCGATGCCCTCGGCAAAGCTGCTGCCGAGCACGAGGAAGATCGCGTCGGCAAAGGCCAGCGACTCCTCGACCCACGCCGCCTGCGCCGCGAGATCGTGCAGTTTGGGCTGCAGCGCGACGCGCAGCACCGAGTGCGTCTGATCGAGTGCGCGCTGGATCGCCTCGGCGTAGCGATAGCTCGGGAAAAACACCGCCACGGCCCGGCGCGGCCCGGCGCTTGCGTTGGCCGCGGCGTGCAGGGCTTCGATCGTCGCTGCGGTCGTCGGATAATGACGCTCCCTCTGCTGATAGGTCGTGTCGACGCGGACATCGTAGGCGATGTCATAGGCCCTGTCCCGCCACGGGGTGTGCGCCACGACCGCGCTCAAGAGCGCCTCACCCGCGAGCAGTTCGGCCTGCTCACCTCGCCGGCCTCCAGCATCTGGCCTCTGGCCTCCGGCCTCTGACTTCTGACTTTTGACCTCTGACCTCTGGCCACAGGCCTCAAGCCCGATCGCCTGCGCGAAATCCTCGGACGCACCGATCGTGGCCGAAGCGAGCACGACCCCGCCGTAAGAGCGCAATGTCTCACCAATGAAGGGTGCGGCGTCGAGGCAGGTGAAATGGAGTTCGCCCTGGACCGGGCTCCAGAGGAGGCGCTGCAGGGTCACGGTCTTCAACCACAACCCGAGTTCGGCGGTGAGCCAGAGGCAGTCCGCCTGTCGCGGATCAAGCGCGGCGGTGTCGACCGGCATCTGCTGGAGCAGTTCACCCAGGCGGTTGAGCACGTCGGCGAGGTCGTCCTCCTGGGCGGCGTCGAGCGCGTCGCAGGCCGGGAGCGAAAGCAGGAACTGCACATACGCCTCCCATGCGCGGACCAGCGGCGTGGGTGCGCGCTGGTGGTCGAGTTCGGCGAGGACGGCGTGGACATCCGCGGCGCGCACGACGTGCGAGTGCGCGTCGGCGACGCGCGAGGGCAGGTTGTGCGCCTCGTCGAGTACCAGCAGCGTTTCCTCGGTTTTGAAGCCGGGCTGGAAGTAGAACAGCCCACGGTTGCGCGGCGCGAAAACGTAATTGTAGTCGCCGATCCAGACATCGTTGAACGCCAGCGCCGTGCGCGTGATCTCGTAGGGGCAGATGCCCGCCGCCTTGCCGGCGGCGCGCAGCGTCTCGAGGTCGCGCGGTTCGTTCTCGAGCACGTAGAACTTCGACAAGCCGCTGCGTGGCCAGCGGGCCTCGACGTCCGTGATGTAGGCGCAGTTCTCCCGCGTGCAATGAAACGTGTGGTTTACGCAGTGCTCCCCTTTGTTGCGCACATGCCACGCCGCCACCGCCGGTCCGGTCCGCGTACCCGGCGTCGAGTAACCTATGGGGCTACTTTGTGCCGGGGGCGTCGTCATCGCTTCGAGCGTGCGGACGACCTGGAGCTGGCCGGTGGATTTGCTGGTGAGGTAGAGCAGGCGGGCGAAGCGGCCGGAGCGGAGTTGCTCGAGCGCGCATTCGAGCAGCGCGCCGGTTTTGCCGAAGCCAGTCGGGGCTTCGAAGGTCACGACCTTTGAGCGGGTGAGGGCGGCGGTGAGTTCGGCCTGCGTGGTTTCCTGACCGGGGCGGAGCGTGGGGAACGGTGGGCGGAAATCGAGCCCACGCAGGCGTTCGCGGGCGCGCAGGCGGAGCGAGAGGAACTCCGTGACGCGCTCCAGCCGTGTGCGAAACAGCGCCTCGTCGCCGGAGGAGAGAGCGATCGGCTGCGCGAGACCACTCCCGGTCTCGATGAAGAGCAGTTCGGCCCCGATGCGGGACTCGGGCGCCTCGATGCGCTTGAGGGCGAGGTAGGTGGCGAGCTGCGCGAAATACTCCGGATAGTCTGACCGCAGCTCCTCCTCGGACGTCGGCAGGGCGCGGGTGACGGTTTTGATTTCCCGCAGCGTCGCGCCGCCATCCGCGCGCGGGACCCACTGGTCGATGCGGCCGGTGAGGGTGAGGGTCCAGCCGGCGTGAAAAACGCGGCCGGTGATGATGACCTCAAAGGTGGCGTCGGGCGTCTCCGCCGCGGTCTGCCGTCGCAACGCCTGATGCCACTGCGTGCCGAGTTGCGCGCGCCATATGCCCTGCGCGCCACCGCCGGAGTCGTGCGGGCCGACGGAGAAGTCCGCGAACTCACCCACGCTCAGGCTGGCCGTGCGGTGATCGAGGGAGAATTCCATCCGGGGTCACGGAATACGGAGGGGCGGCAAAGGAAAGCCGAATCAGGTTTTACCGGCGGAAACGGAGTTCAGAATTTGGCCACAAAGAACACGAAGAATCCTCGAATAGGTTCGATGGTCTCACGGCGCCTTATAAGGCGCTCGGACGGGGTGCGTGCACACCCAGGACAAATTTTGTGTTTCTCGTGGCCATACCTCCGAGTCCAATCCGAATTGCTGTTGGTCTCCGTTCCCTCCGTTAAAATCTAGCTTCACTCCATCAGAATCTCGGTGTGGCCGCGGAGGAAGTGTTCGAGGAGCGGTTGCAGGCGCTGGGCCTCCTCGGGATGAGGTTCCTTGGCGGGGAGATCGGCCAGCGGAGTGCGGAGCCAGCGGTCAGCAATGGCGTGCAGTGGCGCGGGCAGGCTGACGAGCCAGTGCTGGCGCACGGGGTAGCCTTCGTCGCGGGCGAAGGAATACAGGGACTTGAAGGCGACCACCTCGGGCCGGTCAGACGATGCGAAAGCGGCGAAGGCCGTGCGCAGCAGTGCATACACCCGGGCGCGACCCTCCTCGTTGCCCGGATTGCGGGCGGCGAGGGAAGCGAAGGCGGACGCGAGCCGCAGACGTTCGTAGTCGCGGCCGATCCCGCTGTGGCGATGAATCAGACGCGCCTCCTTCACGAACCAGGTTTGTCCCTGGTTCGAGGTCTCGAGTCCGAGTGACACCTCATCGAAGAGATCGAGCGTCTGGTGGGTGGCCGATGGCTTGCGTGACACGCGCTGGAGCACCAGCAGCACGCCCTGGACCGGGGAGAAAACCGTGAAGGTCTGGTACGAGTCCGACGGCAGGCGTTTGTTCAGAACGACGGCCTCGGTGGTGAGCGGCGCGCCGGGCATGGAAATCCTAGGCCTGGGATTCGCCGGGCGCGCTCGCGGGGCTTGACTCAGCCACGGGCGGCCAAGGTGGGGTGACGGCCCCGCCCGAGATGATCATCTTCATGCCGTCGCCGACCGTCATATCGAGTTCGATGATGTCGCGCTTCGGGAAGAGCACGAGGAATCCGCTGGTGGGATTCGGTGTCGTGGGCACGAAGACGGACCAGACCTCCTCGGTTGTCTTCGCCTGCGGTTCGCCCTGGGCCTTGTTGGTCAAAAATCCGATCGACCAGACGCCCTTGCGGGGGAACTCCACCATCACGACCTTGCTGAAGACATTCCGGCTCTGCGAACCAAAGGTCTCCACGATCTGTTTGACCGTGTTGTAGACCGTGCCCACGCCGGGGACACTCTGAATGACGCGCTCGGCGATCTGCCCGAAGAAGTGACTGAAGACATAGCGCGAGAAATAGCCCAGCAGCGTGACGAGAAAAATGACGATGATCGTCGCGAGCAAATTCCAGACGAGGTCGAGGCTGGGATGGGCGAGCAGATTCTCCGGAACAAAGAAAAAGAAGATCGGGCGAAAGCCGCCGCCGACCTGGCCGAGGAGCCAGGAGAACACCACCCAGGTCACGGCCAGCGGGGCGAGCAACACCAGTCCGGTGACAAACGCGTTGCGAAGCGAAGTGAGACGGGAGGCGGCGGGCATGACGGAATATCAGGAAAGCGTGAACACCGGGACGGCGTCGACGGCGTCGAGCAGTCTCATGGCGCGGGCCTCGGCGGCGCGCATCAGGCGCTTCTTTGCGGGCTGCAGGTCGTCGTAGCCGGCGAGGTGCAGCCAGCCATGCACCACGTAGAGCGTGAGCTCCCGGCTGAAATCGAGTTTCTTCGCCTTGGCGAAGCTGCGCGCAGTGTCCGCCGAGACGCAGATCTCGCCCGCTGCGCCCATGCCGGGCTGGGCTTCAAAGGTGATGACGTCGGTCGTAGTCGGATCGTCGAGGAAGCTGCCGTGCAGCTCGGCGAGGGCGGCGTCGGTCAGGAATGCGAGCGACAGTTCGCCCTCGGGGGGGCCGCCGCGAAAGCGATCGGCCGCGCTGTCGAGCAGGTGGATGACGCGCGTGACGGCGCGGCGATCGAGGCGCAGGCGCGGGTGTGCCCGGTGGATATTGACCTCACGCATGACGGCGGTTCAGGCGCCTCCGGTGACGGCGGTCCGCCCGTCGGCTTCGTCGTCCGCGGGCGGATAGGCCACGCGGGCGTGCAGCATGTTGAGCAGCGTGAAGGTGAAGCTGCTCTTGATCTTGCTGATTTCGAGGAAGGTCAGTGGCGCCTCGTCGAGCTGGCCGTCCTCCATGCGCTCGTGGAAAATCTGGTCGATGATCTCACCCAGGTGCTGGGGCGTGACCTTGCGCAGCGAGCGGGACGCGGCCTCGACGGCGTCGGCGAGGTGGATGATGGCGCTCTCCTTGAACTGTGGCTTCGGTCCGTCGTAGCGATAGGTGGTCTCCGAGACGGGAACCGGCTCCAACCCGGGCGCGATCGTGCAGTCCGGGCGGCTGGTGGAGGGGAACGGCGACGGCGTGTTCCCGGCAGGCGACTTGAGGCTGTTGATCGCGCGCTGGAAGAAATACCGGATGAGCGAGGTGCCGTGGTGCTGCTGGATGACGTCGATTGCGGCGCGCGGCAGATGGTGCTTGAGCGCGAGGTCGACGCCTTCCTTGACGTGGCTCTTGATGATCAGGGCGGAGAGCGACGGATTGCTGAAATCGTGCGGGTTGACGCCATCGCGCTGGTTCTCGGTGAAGTACTCGGGCTTGGTTGTCTTGCCGATGTCGTGGTACAGCGCGCAGACGCGGGCGAGCAGCGGGTTGGCGTTGATGGCGTTGGCGGCGTTCTCGGCCAACTGGGCGACGACCAGCGAGTGGTGGTAGGTGCCGGGCGCCTCCATCTGCATCAGGCGCAGCAGCGGGTGATTGTAGTCGGTCAGCTCGAGCAGCGTGATGTCCGTCGTGCGGCGGAAGAGGCCTTCGAGGACTGGGAGGAGGCCGACGACGATGATGCCGGTGACCACGCCGGTCGCGAGGCCGGCGCCCATGTGTTTGAGGACGGTGATGAGCGGGAGCTTGTCGACGACGCCGATCAGGAAGGCGAAGGCGGCGACGGTGATGCCGGCGCTGAAGGCGGCGCGGACGACAGTGCTGCGCTTGCGGCTGGCTCGCGCGGCCGAGATGCCGACCATGGAGGCGAGGAAGGTCAGGACGAGAAGATCAAGCCGGTTGCCGTAGATGACGCCGGTGAAGATCGAGATCAGCAGCGCCATGAACACGGCGGAACCGGCGTCGATCAGGATCACCACGATGAGCGGAGCCAGCGCGGTGGGCGCGAGGTAGGGGAGCAGAGAGGCGGTGGCGGAGTTCTCGACGAAGAAAGGCAGGCCACCCATCGAGTAAACGAGGCGGATCAGCGCGAGGTTGACGATTACCACCAGGGCCAGCAGACCCAGGCGGCTGTTGCTCTGGAGTGTCTCGCGGTCCTCAAGACGGATGTAGAAGACGCAGGCCATGAGCATGGCGAGCACAAGCAGGATGCGCCCGAAGAGCTGCAGACCTTCGGTGATCGCGACGTCGCCGGTCGCGAGGAGGAACTGGCGGTGCGCCACGAGCATCTCGTACTGCTCGACGGTCACGCGCGTGCCTGGCTCGATGATGGTCTGGCCGCGCTCGACGGTCACGTCCACGGGCTTGAGGTTCTTGAGCGCGTCGGCCTGACGCTGGCGCGTGGCGTCCTGGTCGTAGATCAGGTTGGGCGTGAGACCATTGCGGAAGAGGCGAAAGAGGGACTGCGAGGCTTCGCGCCCAGCGCCCTCGGCGGCGAGGTTGATACGAAGCAGGGTAAGGGCGTCCTCGATCGACTCGACCGCCTGCTGGGCGACGTTGCCGTCACCGCGAGAGATCTGGAAAACGGTGACTCCGCGGGAGTCGGGTCCGGCCACGAGCGAACTGTTGTCGTGCACGCCCTGCGCGTAGATTTCGCGCAGCACCACGAGACCGTTTTCGACCAGGGCGAAGCGCTCGGCCGCATTGCCTGCTGCGAGTAGGGCGGAGACATCGTTTACGCTGGCGCGGTAGGGGCCGCGAACGTTGAAGGACTCGACGATGGCGGCCAGGTCGGCTTCGCGCGTGCCGGTGAAGGCGGAGGTGCTCGCGTGCCGCGCTTCGAACGCGGTCAGCGCCGTCAGCAGGTCGCGCATGTGCACCTCGAACTGGTGCAGCGGCTCGAATTCCAGTCGGAACACCGGCGGCACGCGGTCGCGGATCTGTTCGCGCAGCAGGCGGGTGCGCTCGGCACTCTCGTAGGTGAAGGGTTCGCCGGCGACGATGCGGACGGACGCAAGCTGGTTGGGCAGCACCGGCACGCTGGCGGTGGAAACGCCGACAAAGCTGATCACCACGATGGCCGCGACGGTGGCCACGAAGATCAGCGTCGCGACCAGGCGGCTCGTCTCAAGGTAGCTGACGGTGGCCGAAACGTCCGCGGTCTTGCGGACGCGGGGTCGGTCGGCGCCGCCGCGGATGAGCTTGAGCTTTTCGAGCATCGACATGGTGGTCAGGTGGACTCGCCGCCGGGCGTGATCGGGTTCTTGTAGCGCTCGTACGCGTCGATGATCTTGAGCACGAGCGGATGGCGCACCACGTCGGCGCCGCTGAAGTGATGAAAATCGATGCCCGGGATTTCGCGCAGGATGCGGCCGACCTCAAGCAGACCCGACAGCTTGGCGCGCGGGAGATCGATCTGGGTGATGTCCCCGGTGACGACCATGCGCGAGTCCTCGCCGAGGCGGGTGAGGAACATCATCATCTGCTCGGGCGTCGTGTTCTGCGCCTCGTCGAGAATGATGAACGAGTGCGACAGCGTGCGGCCGCGCATGTAGGCGAGAGGGGCGATCTCGATCACGCCCTTCTCGGTCAGGCGGGCCACATCCTCCGCATCGAGCATGTCATGCATCGCATCGTAGAGCGGGCGCAGGTACGGCAGGATCTTCTCCCTCAGGTCGCCGGGCAGGAAGCCCAGCGTTTCGCCGGCCTCGACGGCGGGGCGGGTGAGGATGATGCGCTGGACCTGGTTGTTGAGCAGCGCGGAGACGGCATGGGCCATCGCAAGGTAGGTCTTGCCCGTACCGGCTGGCCCGATGCCGAAGACGATCGGGCTGCGCTGCATCGACTGGAGGTAGAGTTTCTGGCCCAGCGTCTTGGGGACGATGGTCTTGCGCTGGGTCGCGATCACCAGCGGCTCGCCGAAGAGCGCGCGCAGCTGGGCGGACTCGCCGCGGGCGATCGTCTCGACGAAGCGCTGGAAGTCCGGCGTGCGAATGGCCACGCCCTGGCCGCGAGCTTCGTTGAGAAAGCCAAACAACTCCTCGGTGCGAACCAGCCCCTTCTCGTCACCCTCGATCTTCAGCCAGTCCTCGCGAGAGGTGAGTTTCACCCCCAGATGCCGTTCGGCGAAGGCAAGGTTCTCATCCCGGCCGCCGTAAAGCTGGTTCAGGTGCCGGGGATTGGGGTAATGAAGGGTCTTGGTCGCCACGGAGTGGAGGAGGGAGTGCGTCAGGTCGTTCGCTCAGCCGGTCAGCGGGCGGCCTCGAGGGTGCCGGCGAGCGCATGGAGGCGCTCCCACGTCTGTTCGAGGGCCTGCGGCAGGACGCGAGTCTGGCCGAGCACCGGCATGAAATTGTTGTCGCCGTTCCACCGCGGGACGATGTGCCCGTGCAGATGGGGGATGCTGCCGCCGGCGGCCGAGCCGAGGTTGAAGCCCACATTGACGCCGTCCGGCTTCATCGCGGCCTGAAGCAGACGTTTGCCGAAGGTCAGCGTGGCCATGAGGTCGGCGCTTTCCTCCGCCGTGAGCTGCTCCAAGTCCACGACCTCGCGAAACGGGATCGCGAGCAGATGCCCCGGGTTGTACGGGAAACGGTTGAGCATCAGGTAGGACAGGGGGCTTCGGTGAACGATCAGGGCTTGGCGATCATCACCGAGGGCCGGCAAGTCGGTGAACGGGCGCTTCGTCTCAGGGAAGCGCGGCGCCTGGATGTATTCCATGCGCCAATAGGCGTGCAGCGACGACATGTTCAAAGGAGGTCGAAACTAGAGGGTGGGTTCTCGGGATGTCAAAACCCGGGCCGCCTTGAACTGTGACAATCTGGCATGAATCGCCTCGATCCGGCCTTGGATCGGGCTTGAGTTTAAAATGACGTTCGTCATATTAACGATTCCGATGCGTTACGCTCCCTCCCACAAGCTCACGACTCGCCGCCGCATCCACGATGCGGCGAGCCGGGCGTTTCGTGAGCGGGGGCTGGCGACGACCGGGGTGGACGAGGTCATGCGGCGGGCGGGGCTGACCCACGGGGGCTTCTATTCGCACTTCCGCGACAAGACCGAGTTGGTGGCCGAGGCCTGCGCGACGGGCTTTGACGAAGCGGTCAAGAACCTCGACCGCATCGCCGCGTTACCCACGCCCCGGGCCCGGGTCCGAGCCTTGGTGATGTCGTATCTGGGCGAAAACCACCGTGCGCATGCCGCCGCCGGCTGCCTGCTGGCCTCGCTGGGGTCCGAGATGGCCCGGCTGGAAGGCGAGACGCGGATCATCTTTGCCGACTCATTCCGCCGGCATCGGGCGCGCGTGGCCGCGGCGCTGGCACTGGATCCCGATCCGGCGGAGAACATGCGCCGCTCCAACGCTCTTCTGGGCCTGCTCGCGGGGACGCTGGTCTTTGCCCGGACGATCGCCGATCCGACCGAAAGCGCCGCCTTGCTTTCGCAGGCGCGACGCACTGCCCTTGAGCTCTTCGCGCCCAAACTTTCCACCTCCTGAACCCATGACCCAACCCACTCCAGGCGCCGCGCGCCGTGTTGTCATCACCGGGCTCGGCGCCGTCACGCCGCTCGGACTCACTGCCGTCCAGACTTGGGAAGGACTGGTTGCGGGACGCTCCGGCGTCGGCCCGATCACGCGTTTCGACGCGACGGCCTGCACCGCGCAGATCGCCGCCGAAGTGAAGGGCTACGAGCCGACTAAGCCGCTGGCGCAGCCGCTGCACCCGCGCGGTCCGGGCGGCGAGCCGTTGACGGCTCCCTTCACGCCGAAGGACCTGAAGAAGTTCGGACGCTTCACCCACCTCGGGGTTGGTGCGGCGATCGAGGCGTACGCTGATTCCGGACTGGATGCGCTCCGCGCGTCCCTCCCGGCCGAGCGCATGGGCGTCAATCTGGGCGTCGGCCTCGGCGGCCTGCCGGAGATTGAGGCGATGCACGACACGTGGAAGGCCGGCGGCTTCCGCAAGATTTCGCCTTTCTTCATCATCCAGATCGCGCCCAACCTGCTGTCGGGTCAGGTCAGCCTGCTCCTCGATCTCCGCGGGCCCAACATGAGCGTGGCCTCGGCTTGCGCGACCAGTGGTCACGCTCTCGGCGAGTCCGCCGCCGCCATCGCGCGCGGGGATGTCGATATCATGATCGCGGGTGGCTCCGAGTCGACGGTGACCCCGCTGGCGATCGGCGCGTTCGCGCAGATGCGCGCGTTGTCGACTCGCAACGCCGATCCGACCAAGGCCTCGCGTCCGTACGACGCGGACCGCGACGGCTTCGTGCTCGGCGAGGGTGCGGTTGTCTTCGTGCTGGAGGAGTACGAGCACGCAGTCCGCCGTGGCGCCAAGATTTATGCTGAGCTGCGCGGTTATGCCGCCACGTCGGATGCCTATCATCTTTCGTCGCTCGCGCCCGGTGGCGAAGGCTCGCGTCGCTCGATGGGCGACGCGCTGGCCCGCTCGGGTCTGAGCGCGACGGATGTCGACTACGTTTCAGCCCACGCCACGTCGACCCCCGGCGGCGACGGCGAGGAGGCGGCGGCGATCGCCGCGGTGTTTGGTCCGAACAAGGACAAGATCCACGTCAGCGGCGTGAAGTCCATGACCGGCCATCTTCTCGGTGGCGCGGGTGCGATGGGCGCGTTTGCTGCGGTGCTGGCGATCCGCGACGGTGTGGTCCCGCCGACCATCAATCTGGACAACATTGATCCGGAGTGTGCCGCGCTGGGCCTGAACTTCACGCCCAACACCGCCGTTCGCAAGCCGGTCCGCGCCGCGCTCGCCAACAGCTTCGGATTCGGCGGCACCAACGCGTCCCTGGTGTTTGCGAAGGTCTGAATTCGGCGGGCGCCCCAAGCCCCATTGTAGCCGGGGTCGCTGACCCCGGGGATCGAGTTTATCTTCTGATCTACGCCGGACCGGAGGCAGCGACCCCAGCTGCAACGGGCTTTCACTTGGCCTTTTGCGCGGCGCCGTCTTCCGGGGTGACGATCACGACGAGGACGCGTTCCTTGACTAGCTGGCGGGCGGCGGCGTTGACGTCAGCCAGCGTGGTTTGCTCCCAGGCGGTGGCTTTGGCTATCGCTTCCGGAATGGCGGAAGGATCCTGGTGCGCGCGTGAAACCACC
The DNA here is from genome assembly GCA_964460715.1 of uncultured Opitutus sp. Taxonomy (GTDB): domain Bacteria; phylum Verrucomicrobiota; class Verrucomicrobiia; order Opitutales; family Opitutaceae; genus CAMAXB01. The sequence goes on from CAYWRG010000010.1 coordinate 49,683, forward strand.
GTTTCGAGCCACCAGGCAGGGTTCTCGACATCGCGGGCATGCGCAGTGCGCCGTGGTTCGGCGACGCGAAGGAGTTCGTCTTCGGACGCGCCGTTTCGGGCCAGTTCGTCAGCCACGAACATGACCCAGCCGGTCATGTTTTGGTCCTCCTGGGGCGCGAGCGTGAGTGCGATCCAGATGGCTGCGTGATCACGCTGGGTGGCATGCCGGTAGAGCCCGCTCATTGGCGTGTAGGTGGCGCCGAATTTCTCGCGCAGCAGGCGGCGGACACGATCCTCGAGGATGTCGCTGGCGAGCACGACGGCCGCGCCCTGACGAGGCGAGGCCGTGAGCGTGACGGGCCACTGGACGTACGATGCGGTGCTGCCGGCCCCTCCTTCGAACTTGAGCTGGATGCGGCCCGGCTGGGTCGACGTCGTCAGGCGCTCCTTCGTCTGGATCTCGCCGTCCTTGCGGCGCGGCAGGGTGCCGACCGTTTCGCGGATCGGATCGATCAGCGTCTCAGGCAGGAAATGTCCGACGATGCCGATTTCGACGGGGCCTCGTAGCCAGCTGCCCCTCAGCCAGTCACTCACCTCCTTGAACGGGTACTGGGCGACGTATTGCACAACGGGATACCCGAGCCTCCGGTCCTGGTTGGCGAGAAGTGGGATGGCATTGACCCGCGCGACGCCCGGTGGCGTGCCCGTGGTCGAGAGGTGGGCGGAGTTGTACCAGCCGAGGTAGTGCGGCCACGCCTCCGGCACCGGCCGCAAATCCGTGAGCATGGCGGTGAGCAGCTGCAGCACGAAGGTCAGCTCGCTCGACGGGCCGTTGAAAGTGATCACAGCCTGGTCGTCGACGACGAGAACCCTCCGGTTGACGCCGCGCAGTTCTAGGAGCCGCGTGATTTCGGTGGTTGGGTGGCGTCCTAGATTGGCCGCCTCCAGGATTCCGGCAGCCAGGCGTGCGATCCCGGGCCTATCGGCGGGGACATCGGCCGTGCCGCGACCGATTCGCGCGGTGAGATGGAAGCGGCCGTTGTCGCTGACCATCGGCAGGAGGTTGACCCGGACCTGGTTGTCAAGGCGCAGCAGATCGATCTTGAGCTCGGAGACATGGCTACGGCTGGCCACCTTGCCGGGCTTGTCGAACGAGGTGTAGGCAAAGGCGAGGACCTCGTCGCTGCCGGCATTGCCGCGGAGCCGGCGCTCGCGGGCCTTGTCGAGGACGTCGGCGACGTCCTCGGTGGTGGGCGGGCGGAATTTCTCCGGGAGAAAAACGAGTGTCTGGGTTTGTTCGACCGGGAAGAGCGCGTTGAATGCAGCGAGGAGATCGGCCGGCGTGGAGGATTGCAGAGCGGCTTCCGCTTCGGCGAGGGCGTCGGATGGCTTTTGCCAGGCGCGATCGCGTGTGGCGCTTTCCAGGATGTGCTCGGCGGTGAGGCGTGCGCTGCGGGTGCCGATTCGCTCCACTTGATTGCGGAGAGACGAGAGGTGTGCGACCCGCGCCTCGTTGAACTCGGCTTCAGTGAAGCCTTGGGCTTGGGCGCGACGAAGTTCGACCTGGGCGAGCTCGAGCGAATTCTCCCACCGGCCGGCGGGGCCTTGGACCTCGATGTTGGCGTGATCGATCCGGGCGGCCGGACTTGGCATCAGACGGGCGCTCGCCGAAGTGAACTGCGCGGGCAGCGTCGCGCGCCTTGCCAGCAGGCGGCGGTCGAGAATGTCCACCGCGAGAGTCTGTAGGCGTTCCAACTGGCGGCCTGTGGCGCTGTCAGCGTCGCGACGCACGGTGGCAACGAGGTTGGAGATGCCGACCTGCATGTCGACTGGATGAGTGAGCACATGGATGCCCGTGCCGTTAGGCGGGAGGATGGATTCGCGCGCCGGTTCGGGCGGACGGGCGGGGATGGAATCGAACTGCGCGGAGATTTTGGCGACAACGTCGTCAGCGGCGATATTGCCGGTCACCACGATGGTCATGCGATCAGGCCGGTAAAGGCGCTGGTAGGCCGCCTGCAGCCGCTCCGGGGTGGCTCCCTCAATGCTTGCGACTGTTCCGATGGGCTCGTGTGTGGCCATGGGTGTGCCGGCATAGATCGCGCTCCTCAGCTGCTGGCCCACACGCTGCATGGGAACATCGCGCGCGCGTCGTTCGCTCAGGATGATCGCCCGCTCCAGGGAGACGCTTTCGGCCGTGAACACGATCCCGTCGGCGTAGTTGCGCAGGACCTTGAGCGCGGTGTCGAGCTCATCGCGATGGGCCTCGCCCAAATCGATGAGGTAGGCGGTGTAGTTGTGGGAAGTGCGGGCATTCAGGTCCGCGCCCGATGAGACGCCCAGCCGCTGCAGGGTTTGCACAAGGCTGCCAGCGGGGAAGTCGCGAGTCTCGGCAAACGCGAGGTCTTCGATGAAGTGGGCGTAGCCGTGTTCGTCCGGTCCCTCGTCCAGCGAGCCAGCCTTGAGCAGTAGACGTACGCTGATGTCGGAGCTCCGGGGCAGCGGGACAAGCGTATAGCCAAGGCCGTTGGGGAGTGAGCCGGTCACAACATCTTGGGCCCAAGCCTTGACGGAAGCGAGCAGCACCAAACCGAGGATCGCGAGACGGCGTCCAAACGAGGTGAAGGGAATCATGCGCCTCCGGTAAAAGCGCACGCCCGGAACTATCGCAAGCGATTAGCGTGATTTGTTTCTGGCCTGAGCGTAATGGCGATTCTGCCTATTTCGCGGCGGCCGGAACCGGCAGGACGCCGGCGCGCGAGGCGCGATCGGAGCCAAGGTAGGCCTTGGCCAGGGCGTCGACCTCGGCCTTGGTGATGCTTTCGAAGTCAGCCGTGCGGGAGCGCGAGTAGTCGAGGCGCTCGGGGAACTCTTGGGCGGAGGCGAGGACGGAGCCGAGCCAGTATTGGTTGGTCCGGCTGGATTCGCGGATGCTGGTGAGGATGGGCTGACGGGCTCGGTCGAGCTCGTCCTTGCTCACGCCATTGGCCGCGAGGTCGGCTGCGATGGCGGCGACCACATCCGCGATCTCGCCGGCGCGCTCGGGATCGACGGTGACGTTGGCGATCATGTAACCGTAACCCCGATACGTCTCACTGGAATTATTTCCTGCGCCGGGGCTGTACGCGCCACCGAGTTCCTCGCGCACCTTGACGCGGAGGCGGTCGGCGAAGACCTCGCCGAGGAGGGACAGGCGCCGGACGACGTGGATGTCCCGGCCGTCGGTCGTCGGCCAGTAGAGTGCGACGATGCCCTTGGGGATCTCGGTCTCGACCGTGTAGTCGCGGCGGAGAGGCGTGGTTGGCAGGGAAACCTGGCGGGCTTCCTCGAGTGCGGGCTTGGGTGCGCGCGGCGGCAGGGCGCCGAGCGTGCGGGCGACCGCGTCGATGGCGGTATCGAGGTCAAGGTCGCCCACGAGCGCGATCTCGATCGCGCCCGTGGCGAGTTGAGGGGCGAGCCAGGCACGCGCCTCCTCGATCGTGCGCGCGGCGATTTCCTTTTCGAGCGGCGTGCCAAAGCGCGGGTCGCCGCCGGCGAGCAAGCGGCTGAAATCGAGCTGCAGCGGGCCCTGCGGCGTGTGGGCGAGGCGGGTATAAAGCTGTTCCAGTCCCTTGCGGAGCTGGCGCTCGGCCTCGGGCCGGTAGCCGGGGTCGATGATGAACGCCGTGGTCAGCTGGAGCTGGAGGAGCAGATCGGCCGGCGTGGTCTGGCCGCCGAGGCTGAGTGCGTCGGCGCCGACGGAGAGGCCGGTGCCGACGTTGCGGCCCGCGAGGATGCGGCGCAGGTCGTCGCTGCTGTGTTTGCCGAGGCCGCCGGCGGTAAAAACATTGCTGGCAAAGAAGCCGAGGCCGGGCTGGTTGCGCGGTTCCAGGAGCTGGCCGGCGCCGACGCGAACCGACATCCGGATACGGTCGGCTTCGAAGTCGGTCTTCTTGAGGTTGAGGCGCACGCCGTTCGCAAACGTGACGAGGGTGACGTCGAGGTCCTCGACGTGCCGGCGCTCGGTCACCGTGCCGGCGGGACCGAAGTCCGTGTAGGCAAACGCGGCGTCAGCGATGGCCGCGGGCGGCTGGACGGCGACGGCGAGGGTCTGGCGGTAGGCCTCGGTGATCGCGCGCTCGGCGGCGGCGACATCTGGGCCGGGCTTCGCGTTACCGAAGACGGTGACGTAGCGATGCGGGACATTCCACGCGTCGCGCAGGGCGGCGAGGCAGTCGTCGACCGTGATTTTCTCGAGCGCGGGGCGGAAGAGGGCGAGATCATCGGCCGGCGTGGTAAACACGCTCTGGTCGGCGATGCTGTCGAGCAGTTCGCCGGCGAGGCCGGAGGAGCGGCGCGTCGACGCGGTGCGGACGCCCTGCTCGAGGGCGTTGAGATAGCCGGCGACAACTTCGCGTAGCTCGGCAGGCTGAAAACCGTGCTCCAGCGCGCGGCGCAGTTCCTGGTCGGCGACGCTGAGGGCGGCGGCCCACTGGTCGGGCTGGCAGGTCAGGTCGATGCTGGCGTTGCGGTAAAAGTCATAGCCCTCGGCCACGGAGGCGCGGCCGGAGGAGAAGGGGGCGCCCTCCTTCTTCGCGAGCTCGGCGAGGCGGCGGTTGAGGATTCCGACCGCGATGCTGCGCGGGAGATATTTGATCCGGTTGGCGGCCGTGTCGGGCTCGCGGGTGTAGCGGGTGAGCGTCTGGATTCCGACCGTCGTGGCGGCCGCCTCGGGTTCGGAATGAAACTTTACGCGCACACCCTCGAACTGGGCGATCGTACCGAGGTCAGGCTCGGGCTGGGCGGGGGCGCGACCGACGATGGGGCTGAAGGTGCTGACAATCTGCTGCTCGACCGCGGCGGCATCGAAGTCGCCGACGGCGATTACGGCCATGCGTTCCGGGCGGTACCAGGTGTCGTAGAAGCTCACGAACTCCGACCGCGGGGCACCGGCGATGACCTCGTCGGCCCCGATCGGGATGCGCTGGGGGAAGCGGCTGTCACCGAGGAGAAATTCGAATTCGGCGACGAACGAGCGGAAATCAACGGAGTCGCGCGTCCGCTTCTCGCTCTGGATGACCCCGCGCTCGCGGTCGATTTCCCGATCCTGCAGCAGCAGGCCGCCGGCGTAGTCGCCGAGCACGCGGAAGCCCTCGGCGAGGGTCTCCGGCTTGGTCTCGGGCAGTTCGAGGAAATACTGCGTGCGGTCGAATCCGGTCGAGGCGTTGGTGTCGCCGCCGAAGTTCATGCCCATGCGCTGGAAGAATTCAATGAGCGTCCCGGGCGCGTAGTTCCGGCTGCCGTTGAACGCCATGTGCTCGAGGAAGTGGGCGACGCCGCGCTGCGCCACGGTTTCATGGAGGGATCCGACATCGACGTAGAGGCGGAGCGACGCGCGCTGGCGAGGTTCGGCGTTGGCGAGGACGGCGTAGCGCAGGCCGTTGGGCAGGACGCCGAAGCGGACGGCGGGGTCGGGGCGAAGATCGCTGGACTCGTGGGCGAAACGTGGCTGGGCGGACGCAAGGATCGCGCTCGCGAGCACGACCAACAGGGTGGGGAACAGGCGGCTCATGCGGGAAACGTGGATACAAACCCTCTCCGCGTCAAAGTCGGTGATGGTTTTGAAAAATCGTTCTCGTCATCGTTTTCGTTCTCGTCCCGGAGGGCTTATCGATCGATGAATCCGCTCGGTTCGAGAACGAGCGAGAGAAAGAGAACGAGAACGATTCTGAACCCCGGATCGAATGGTTTTGTGAACTTGCGCCGAATCGTTCCGTATCGGGCGTTCGCCCATGCTCTGGTTATACCGCCTCCTCTTTTTTCCGGTCCTGCTCGTGTCTGCGCCGTACTATTTGTGGCGGATGCGGCGGCGCGGTGGCTACGGCGAGGATTTCAGCCAGCGACTCGGGGCGGTGCCGGCGCTTCCGTCCAAACGACCCGGGGTCCGGCGAATCTGGCTCCAGGCGGTCAGTGTGGGTGAGATGCTGGCGATCGAGCCCGTGCTCGCGGGGCTGGCAGCCGATCCGACAGTGGAGATTTATTTGACGACGACGACCAGCACCGGACACCGGCTCGCGGTGGAGCGGTACCGCTCGCGCGTGGCGGGCATCGGTTACTTTCCGACGGACGCGTGGCTGTTTTCTTCCCGGGCTTGGCGGCAGGTCGAACCTGACCTGGTGATCCTGACCGAAGGTGAACGCTGGCCTGAACACATGGCCCAGGCCCGTGCGCGCGGCGTCCCGGTGGTCTGCATCAACGCCCGCCTCAGCGATCGCAGTTTCCGCCGGATGAAGGCCTGGGCCCCGTTCGTGCGTCCGCTGCTCAGCGGCATCACCCGGCTGCTCCCCGGGTCCGAGTTGGATGCAGCGCGCTTCCGCGAGATCGGCTTTCCGGCCGACCGCATCACGACCACGGGCAACATCAAATTGGATGTCACCACCACGCCGCTGACCGACGCGGAGATCCTGCGCCTGCGCGAAGAACTGGGCTTGGGGCAGGACGGGCTGGTGGTGCTGGGCTCGTCGACTTGGCCGGGCGAGGAGGCCGCGTTGCTGGAGGCGCTGCGCGAGCTGCGCGCAGCGGGAGTGCCCTGCCGGTTGCTCGTCGTGCCGCGGCATGCGGAACGTCGGAATGAACTCGAGGCGCTTCTGGCCGCATCGACTTGGACCCATCATTTTCGTTCATCTGGATCGGCGTCGGGTGAGGTCGACGTGGCGGTGGGTGACACCACGGGTGAGTTGCGCAAGATGACGCAACTCGCGGATGTGGTCTTTGTGGGCAAAAGCCTGTCGCCGCACCACGAAGGCCAGACGCCGGTCGAGGCGGCGGCGTTGGGACGACCGGTTTTGTTCGGTCCGGAGATGTCAAATTTTCGTCTGATTGCGTCCGAACTGGTGACGGCAGGAGCGGCCCAGCGAGTGGCCACTCCGGCGGAACTCACGGTCGCGCTGAAGGAGCTGTTGAGGGATCCCGCCGAGCGTAAAAAGCGGGGCGCGGCCGGTCTGGAGTGGCACCGCCACAACCGCGGAGCGGTGGAGCGCACCCTGCAGGTCGTACGCGACGAACTCGCGAAGCGGTGAATTAAGGATTGCGGGGAGGGGCGGCAGGCGTAGGTTCCGCCTTTTAGCTGGATGCAATCGCACGGTCCCAAGCGCGTCTATACACCCCAATCGCTGGAGTCCTGGTTCGGACGATTGGAAAATGACTGGGCAGCCCATTTCTCGCTGCCGCAGCTGGATGAAGGGCGCCGTATGTACCGTGACGGCGAGGTCAGGGAGCTGGAACTCACTGCCGGCGATGCCATCATCCACCGCCGGATCGAGAAGCGCGATGAGTATGCGGTGATCGAGTGGGCCAACGGCGAACTTTCCGTCCGGTCCTCCTCGACCGACCTCGACGTGGCCCGCGCCCTGGCGGTGGCCGGTCTGCACGAGATCGAGGAGCTGGTGGCCGATGAAATCTCCCCGCTTCCCGGCGAGGAGCCCCTGATTGCGGCCAACGGTGGCGAGGCCAACGGCCATGCGAACGGCAATGGTCATGGTCACGCGAACGGGAACGGGGGTGGTCATGCGGCCAACGGTAATGCGTCCGCTTCGGCGGTTGCCCCGCTCGGACGTCCTTCCGCCGGCGCCCCCCCCGCGCGGCCCGCCGTGGCGGCGGCCCCCGGGCCGGCCCCCCCCCAGGGCCGCGGGGTGCAGACCCACACCGCGG
>CAYWRG010000010.1:57362-70394 GCA_964460715.1 uncultured Opitutus sp.
AGGCAACAGCGGAGCGGCGGGAACCGCGGAGAAGGCTCGGCCGGCGGTCGCGGCTGCACGCGGGCCGTCGCGCACGCTGGTCCTCGTGTTCAAGACCAAGACCGAGGGGCTGCTGTTTCAGGCGTACTGGCAGGGAACGGACAAGAAGCGGATGGCCGCACTCGGCACCGTTGCGCACGCCAACGGCAATGGGCACGTGACCTCCGGTGAGCGCGCGAAACTCATCGGTCTCGCGGCGTATGCCCGCAAGGCGCACTTCCAGTACCACCAGGAGACCGGCGTCTACACGCTCGATAACGTCGCGGAGATTCCGAATTTCCTGAAGGGCACGCTGTCCGCCTGGCGCCGGCTGTTCGTGATCGAGCTCGATGCGAATGCGGCCAATCTGGTCAAGGGCACGAAGACGATTGAGATCGAGGCCGTGGCCGAGCGCCGGCCGGGGACCAAGGGTGGGGTGGAGGGGGCGTTGAACCTTCGCTGGATTTTTAAGGCGGGCGAGCGCCTGCTGAGCGACGACGAGGTCAACGCGCTGATCAAGCGCGGGACTTCGCCCGCGATCCTTCCGAGCGTGGGTATCGTCGCGCTGCCGACCGACCGCCTTGCCGCGCTCGAGGCGTGGCGCCGCAACGCCTCGGAAACGCATCACGATGGCCCGCTGTCGCCCTATCTGATTTTCTCCCTCTTCAACGACGCTCGCTTCAAGCTCACGCTGTCGCCGGAACTCGAGGCTTGGCGCCAGAGCGTGCTGGCCCCGGTCGCGCCCGCGGCCGAGCTGCCGGCGCTGCTCCGTCCGTACCAGCGCCGCGGTGTCGAGTGGATGCACCACCTCTGCGACGTCGGCTGCCACGGCCTGCTGGCCGACGAAATGGGCCTGGGCAAAACGCTCCAGGTGATCTCGCTGCTCGCGGCCCGTCCGTTGGCGGGCGTGCCGCATCTGATCGTGTGCCCGGCCAGCGTGGTCCCGGTCTGGCGTGAGGAGATCGCGCGGTTCTTCCCCTCGCTCAAGGTCGATGTGCTCAAGACCGGAAATGACTTTGCGGTCCGCAAGGAGCCGGTCATCTGGCTCGCGAGCTACACCCAGCTCCGCAAGCACCGGGCCCTGCTGGAGGGTTCGGAGTTTGGCTACGCCGTCCTCGACGAGGGGCAATTCATCAAGAACCCGGACGCGAAGGTCACGCAGACCTGCTTCGCGGTCCGCGCGCGTCACCGTCTGGTCCTGACCGGCACGCCGCTGGAGAACCGGCAGCTCGATCTCTGGTCGATCTTCCGTTTCCTGCTCCCGGGGCTGCTCGGTTCCCGCGCAGCCTTCGAGGCGTCGCTGGGCGCCGATCGTCCCGGCACGCTCGACCGCCTGCGGGCGCAGCTGGCGCCGTTCATCCTGCGCCGGACCAAGGGTGAGGTCGCGACCGAGCTCCCGCCCAAGGTCGAGATGGACCTGCTCTGCCCGCTCACCGATGTGCAGCGCGCCGAGTACGCGAAGATCTGCAGCGAGGGCCTGCAGCGCCTGGGCGACGATGTGGGCGCGGCGATGCGCGAGAAATCGTTTGGCTTCCTCGCCCTGCTCACGCGCCTCCGTCAGGCATGCTGCGACCCGGACATGCTGCCCTGGCTCAAGGCTCCGCTCAGCGACTCGGGCAAGATCAACCTGCTGGTCGAGAAACTGGCCGAGATCGTCAGCAGCGGTCACAAGGTCGTGATCTTCTCCCAGTTCGTCATGCTGCTTGAGCGCGTGCGCGAGGCGCTGGCGGCGAATTTCCCGGATCTGCCGCGCTACGAGCTGACGGGCATGACGCTCGATCGCCAGAAGCCGGTGCAGGGTTTCCAGACCGCGCAGGGTGCGGCGGTCATGCTGGTGTCGCTCAAGGCCGCGGGCACGGGCATCACGCTCCACGCGGCGGACTACGTCTTCCTGCTCGATCCCTGGTGGAACCCGGCGGTGGAGATGCAGGCGGTCGACCGCGTGCATCGCATCGGCCAGCGCAGCACGGTGTTTGTCTACCGCATGGTCACGGCGGGCACGATCGAGGAGCGCATCCAGGCGCTCAAGGCGGCAAAGAAGGATTTGTTCGACCGCATCGTCGGCGGCCTGGGCGGGGACTTCGACCTGAGCCAGCATTTCACCTCGCTGCGCGAACTGGTGACGCTGACGAGCTCGGCGACCGAGACCGAGCAGGGCGTCTGATCGCGCGCCGCTGAGTTCGAGTTTGGATTGCAGAGGGTGCCCGCAAATCACGCGAATCGGCGCGAATTCGCACCGGGATCAACCACGGAGCACGGCGAACGCACGAAGATGGCTCAAGATCTGGAATCACTTTCCGTGGTTATAGTGGTCGGTGATTCGTGCCGATTCGCGTGATTCGCGGGCGGAAAAGGACCGGGACCTTGGGTCGTCACACAAACGTAACCGTTTCCGCGCGGTTTGCGCTGGAGCTGACGGGCGGCGGCGCGTCTAACGCAACGTGATGAAAACGTCCCTGCTCAAGTCCCTCGTTGCCGTCGGAGCGCTCGTGTTCGCGGGCGGCACCCTCCAAGCCCAGAAGCTTGTCATCAAGGGCTCCGACACGCTCGGAGCTAAACTCGTCCCGACCCTGGCCGAGGAGTTCAAGGCGAAGCATCCCAACGTCTCCTTCGAGATCGCGGCCGAGGGCTCGACCACGGGTATTTCCGCCATCATCGACGGCACGGCCGGGATCGGCATGTCGAGCCGTGAGGCGCGTGCGACCGAGGTGTCCGCGGCGGCCGCCAAGGGCGTCAAGATGACGTCCCACATTGTGTCGTACGACGGCCTGGCGGTGATCGTGAACGAAAAGAGTCCGCTGGCCGGCCTCACGGCCCGCCAGGTTGAGCAGATCTTCACCGGTGACGTGACGGACTGGTCCGCCGTGGGCGCGCCGGCCGGCACGATCTCGATCTACACCCGCAATACCTCCTCGGGCACCTACACGGATTTCAAGGATCTCGCGATGAAGCGCCGTGACTACGCCAAGTCGTCCCAGAAGATGGCGGGCAACGAGCAGATCGCTGCTGAGGTCGCGAATAACCCGAGCGGCATCGGCTATGTGGGCCTCGCCTACACGAGCGCGCCCGGCATCAAGGTACTGGCGATCAATGGCAGCATCCCGAGCAAGAACGAAGTGCAGGCCAAGAAGTACCCGTACGCCCGTCCAAACTTCTACTACACGAACGGTGACGCCTCCGGTGTGGCCGGCGAGTTCCTCGCTTTTACCCTGAGCGACGCCGGCCAGAAGATTGTCGAGCAGGTCGGGTTTGTTCCGATCCGCTGAGTCGTCACCCGATTGTTTCCTTTGCGCCCGCGACCTCATGGTCGCGGGCTTTTTTGTGCCGGCGGACCGCGGATTTGCGACGATTCGTGGCTGCGTCGTAACACAGCCGACCACGGATCGTAACAATCATCGGGCAGGATGGCGGGGCGATCAGGACAACCGACTAGCTCCTTGATCGTGTTAACCAAACCAACCCGACATATGGCCACCTCATTGTTTACCCGGCTCGCGCTCATCGGCGCCCTGGCCCTCGGCGCCGCGACTGCCGCTCGCGCCCAGGACAGCGGTCCCCTCATTGACCTCCTCGTCAAGAAGGGCCTCGTTTCCGACCAGGAAGCCGAGGAGCTTCGCACGGAGCTGCTCAAGGATTTCGCCGTCAACGCACCCGCCGGCAAGCTCGACCTTTCGACGCGCGTCCAGCGCTTCACCCTCGCGGGCGATGTGCGTGTGCGCTACCAGTACGACAACGAGGTCACCAATTTCTCGCCCGCCAGCGTCGGCCCAAACAACGACCGCAGCCGCTATCGCTACCGCTTCCGCTTCGGCCCGACCGTTCTCCTCGCCAACAACTGGACGCTTGGCCTTCGTCTCGAGACCGCCAACGGCGCGACCTCGACCAATGACGACTTCGGCGCGGCCGGTTCGACCAACTTTGCCAAAGACGGCAACACCGCCTACGTCGGCCAAGCCTATATCCAGTATTCGGAGACCGCCGCCTTTGGTGGTGCGATCGACCGTTTTGATGTCCGCCTCGGCAAGCACGCCCACCCGTTCTTCACCGTCGGTGTAAACGGCTTCGTGTTCGACACGGATCTCAATTTCGAGGGTCTGTCCGAGGAGCTGTTCTTCATGAACGTCGGCAAGCCGGGCTGGAATCTCTCGCTCCGCGCCGGCCAGTACATCCTGGCTGCCAACTCCCGCACGACCGACCGTCGCGGCGGCTTCCTCAACGATCCCTCGGTCATGTGGGTCGGCCAGGCCGAATACTCGAAGACCTACCTCTACGAGAACAATCCTTATGGCTTCCGCATCGCCCCGATGGTCGTCGCTTTTACGGCGCCTGAGGTCACCGGCTCGACGATCACGAGCGACGCGAACTTCTATGACGACCTTCTTTCGATCATTGTCCCGGTTGAGTACACGATCCTGGCCAACAACAAGCCTCTCGCGATCTACGGTACCTACGGCTACAATCTGAAGGGCGGCGACCGCGCCAACCGTCTGTACAGCACGAGCGGCACCACGCTGAACCTCAGCGGCCCGAGCGGCAACCCGGACAACTACGCGCAGATGTTCAATTTCGGTCTGCGCTACGGCGGCGCCCGCAACCCGGGTGACCTGCAGCTCACCGCCGAGTACCGTTACGTCGAGCCTGGCGCCTACACCGCGATCCTCCTCGATTCCGACTTCGCGGCGGGCCGCACCAACGGCGCCGGCGGCATCTACACCCCCAGCAACATGATCACGGACGCCGTCACGGCGACGACCACGTACTTCCACGCTGAGAACATCGATAAGAACAGTCCGGCCACGGTCGGTTTCCACCAGGCCGACGTTCTCCAGGTTGACCTGTCCGCCCGCTTCTAAGCTGCAACTCCTCCCATTCTTCCCATCTCTATCATGAAAAAGCTCATCGCTCTCCTTGCCGCTGCCGTCCTCGCCACGGCCGCCCAGGCGCAGAAACTCGTCATCAAGGGTTCCGATACCCTCGGCGCCAAGCTCGTCCCGATGCTGGCCGAGGAATACAAGGCCAAAAATCCTGGCGTCTCCTTCGAGATTGCCGCTGAAGGTTCCACGACGGGCATCGCTGCGATCACCGATGGCACGGCCGAGATCGGCATGTCCTCCCGCCGCGCCCGCCCGACGGAAATCTCCGCGGCGCAGGCCAAGGGCGTGAACATGAAGCCCTACATCGTCTGCTATGATGGCATGGCCGTCATCGTGAACGCCAACAGCCCGGTCAAGGACCTCACGACCCGTCAGGTGGAGCAGATCTTCACCGGCGACGTCACGGACTGGTCGGCGGTGGGCGGCCCGGCTGGCGCGATCTCGATCTACACCCGCAACACGTCATCAGGCACCTATCAGGACTGGAAGGACCTCGCGATGAAGCGCCGCGACTATGCCAAGTCCTCCCAAAAGATGGCCGGCAACGAGCAGATCGCTGCCGAAGTGGCCAAGAACCCGAACGGTATTGGCTATGTGGGTCTCGCCTACATCAATGCCCCGGGCATCAAGGTGGTGTCGATCGCGGGCTCCGTTCCCAGCAAGGATTCCGTCCTGAAAAAGACCTATCCCTACGCCCGTCCGACCTTCTATTACACGAATGGTGAACCCCACGGCGAAGCCGCCAAGTTCATTGAGTTTACCCTGAGCGACGCCGGCCAGCGCGTGGTCGAGCAGGTGGGCTTCGTTCCTCTGAAGTAAGTCGATTTGTGACAATCCTGTGACAAGCCGGGGGCCGCTTGACCGACGTCGGGCGGCCCCCCTTGTTGGCGGAAATCACCGTCTGTACCTGCTCACGGAACTTCATGGAACCCGCGCCCACGGCCACCGAGTCAAAACCCTTCGCGATTCACAAGACGCGCACACGGTTCCTCGGGCTGACTCTCGACGAGACGATTCAGGCCTTCTTTGGCGGTAATGCATTCGTGGCCGTCATTGTTCTGGCGCTGATCACGCTCTTTTTATTCAAGGAAGGCTCCGAGTTCTTCACGCAGAACCGGAACAGCATCACGGTGTATCGCCAGGCAGGTCTGGAGTACGTCGACTTCATGCGACAGCAGGAGCAGGACCACACGGCCCTGACCCGGTACCTGTTCGACCTCCGGATGCGCGCGATCCGCCAGTACACCGAGGTGGACGGATTGTCGCTGGGCGACGCGAACGCGCGGCTGACGGCGTTCGATGAATGGTCCGGGCAGTATTCCGACACGATCGAGCCGGTCCGGGGGCTGGTGTCGGAGCTCACGGATGTCGCCAGCGCGATCAAGATCAAGTTCACGGTCGCCGAGGACCGGGCAATTGAGCGAGCCCAGCTGCTGGCGGAGGGCAAGACGCAGGAGGCGGCCGCGGTGGTGATCGAGACCGTCGATTTCAAGACCGAGCTCGCGGTGCTCACGGGCACGCTCCCGATGTTCAGGGATGCGAGCGCCACCTTCGGCGCCCAGCTCACCGCCCTGCTCCCGACCGCACCGACGTTTGCCGAGCCCGAACTGCAGGCCCGGATGGATCGCTTCAAGGAACTGACCGGCCAGTACGTCGCCGGGTTTCCGACGGTCATCCGCAACCTCGAGACCTGGAACTACGAGGAGCCGGTTCCCTTTTCCCGCGCCTTCACCGGCTTCATCTTTGGCCGCCAGTGGCTGACCGCCAGCTTCTGGCAGGATTGGTATGGCGTCATCCCGCTCTTCGTGGGTTCGCTCATGGTCTCGGTTGTCGCGCTGACGATTGCGATTCCGTTGGGGGTGGGGGCGGCTATCTACGTCAACCAGATCGCCTCCACCCGCGAGCAGCGCCTGATCAAGCCCTGCATCGAGTTCATCTCGGCCATCCCTTCGGTGGTGCTGGGTTTCTTCGGCATCGCGGTGCTCGGCGAGGCCTTGCGCGCCCTGTCGCGGTACGAATCACTGCACTGGATTCCCGGATTTCCGATCGCGGAACGGCTCAATGCCCTGACGGCCGGGTGCCTGCTGGCGCTGATTGCCGTGCCGACGATCTTCACGCTGGCGGAGGATGCCCTCAACAACGTGCCCCGGGCGTTTCGCGAGGCTTCCTTTGCGCTCGGCGCCAACCGCCTGCAGACGATCGTCAAGATCATCATCCCGGCCTCGCTCTCCGGCATCGTCTCCGCGGTGCTGCTCGGTTTCGGCCGCGTGATCGGCGAGACAATGGTCGTGCTGCTGTGCGCCGGAAATCGGATTGCGATCCCCGACTTTACGGCCGGTCTGGCCGCCTTCTTCCAGCCGGTGCACACCATGACCGGCATCATTGCCCAGGAAATGGGCGAGGTCGTCCGCGGCAGCATCCACTACCGCGCGCTCTTCATGGTGGGGCTCGTGCTCTTCCTGATCGCCCTGCTCATCAACTTCATCGCGCAGAAGATTGTGCGCCGCTACCGCATCTCGATCGGCTGAGCCATGGATACCTCCACTGAAAACGTCTTCAAGGCCCAGCCCGGTGGGCGGGCGCGTCGCGAGAAGTCGATCTTCTGGATTTTCCGGATCGCGACCTATGTGGTGCTGGCGTGCGGCTTTTTCGTCTTTGGTGACATCGTGATCAAGGGATCGCGCACGGTGTTTCAGTCCGAGTTTCCGTTCGTCAACACGACCTTTCTGTTCACCGCGCCCGAGTCACTCTACGTGTTCGAACACGAGGGCGTGAAGCGGGAGATGGGCGACCGCGAGTTCCGGGCCTTCCGCGAGGCCGAGGATGCCAAAGCGCGGGCCGAGGGCCGCGTGGCGCCGACGATTCCAGTGAAGAGCTACGTCTACTCTGCAGGTGGCATCTGGCCCTGCATCGTGGGGACCGTGCTGCTGGTCGTGGGCTCGATGACGATTGCGCTCAGCCTCGGCGTCTCGAGCGCGATCTACCTCAACGAGTACGCGAAGGACGGGCCCGGCGTGCGCTTCATCCGCCTGGCGATCCTCAACCTCGCCGGCGTGCCGTCGATCGTCTTCGGCCTTTTTGGCTTCGGCATGTTCGTGATCTTCTTCGGCTGGAACGTTTCGCTGCTCGCCGGCTGGTTCACGCTCGCCTTCATGGTCCTGCCGGTGGTCATCACCGCCTCGGAGGAGGCGCTGAAAGCCGTGCCAAAGGGCTTCCGTGAGGGCTCGCTCGCGCTCGGCGCGACCAAGTGGCAGACGATCCGCAAGGCCGTCCTGCCGTACGCGCTGCCCGGCATCCTGACGTCGTCGATTCTCGGCATCGCCCGCGTGGCCGGCGAGACCGCCCCGATCATGTTCACCGCGGCATACGTCGTGCGCGACAAGCTGCCGTGGGACGTGGAGAGCATCGGCGACTTCTTCTTCCAGGGCGTGATGGCCCTCCCATACCACATCTACGTCGTGTCCTCGAAGATTCCCCAGAACGAGTACACCGAGCGGGTCCAGTACGGCACCGCGTTTGTCTTTCTCGGCATCGTCGCGCTGATCGCGACGACCTCGATCGTCCTCCGCAACCGCCTCCGCAGTCGTTACCAATGGTAACCGCCCCGTCATCGTCCGCCTCCCTCGCGCCCATGGACTCCACTCCCTCCGCCGCTTCCTCCCGCCAGGTCAACGTGCCCGCCCGGGCCGAACCGCTTGGCACCACCCGGACGCTGATCGACATCGCGAACCTCGATTTCTTCTACGGCGCGAAGCAGGCGCTGTTCGACAACACGATCAAGCTCGACGAGAAGCGCGTCACCGCGTTCATCGGTCCGTCCGGCTGCGGCAAGTCGACGCTGCTCCGCTGCCTGAACCGCATGAACGACCTGATCGACGGCACGTCGGTCAAGCGCGGCACGATCAAGATCCACGGGGTCGACATCTACCGGCCGGATGTCGATGTGATCGAGCTCCGCAAGCGGGTCGGCATGGTTTTCCAGAAATCCAATCCGTTTCCCAAGTCGATCTACGAAAACATCACCTACGGCCTGCGGATCCAGGGCGTGACCAACAAGTCGCGCCTCGACGAGGTGGTGGAGCGCTCCCTCCGCGGCGCCGCGCTCTGGGACGAGGTCAAGGATCGCCTTCACGAAAGCGGCCTCGGCCTCTCCGGCGGCCAGCAGCAGCGTCTCTGCATCGCCCGGGCGATCGCCGTCGAGCCAGAGATCATCCTGATGGACGAGCCCTGCTCGGCCCTCGACCCGATTGCCACGGCCAAGGTCGAGGAACTGATCCACGATCTGAAGAAGCAGTTCACCATCATCATCGTGACCCATTCCATGCAGCAGGCGGCGCGGGTATCCGACAAGACGGCGTTCTTCTACCTCGGCAAATTGATTGAGTATGACGATACCCGCACGATCTTCATGAATCCCAAGAACGCCCAGACAGAGGCCTACGTCTCCGGACGCTTTGGGTGAGCCTAAGCGACGGTAGCGAGCATTCGAACCGCCGTTCTCAGCGAATCACTCGACCTCCTGCCGTTTCCGATCTACTCGCTTCTCACTACCCGCTACTCGCTACTCTTTCCGCCATGAAACGCTTCTTTGACGCCGAACTGGAAACCTTCCGATCCCACCTCATGCTCATGGGCGAAACCTCGATCCGGCAGGTGCGCCTCGCGCTCAAGGCCCTGGTCGAGGGCGACGCCAGCCTTGCGGACCAGGTGATCGCGGCCGATGACGAGATCGATCGCCTCGAGATGCAGATCGACGACGAGGCGATCGCCTACATGAACCTGCGCGCGCCGGTCGCGACCGAACTGCGGCTGGTCATCGTGGGCATGAAGGCGTCACACGACCTCGAACGAGTGGGCGACGAGGCGACAAGCATTGCCAAGCGCGCGGTCAAGCTTTCGGCCGAGCCGCCGCTGAAGCCGTATGTGGACATCCCGCGCATGGCGAACATCGCGCTGGAGATGCTGCGCGACGCCCTGGACTGCTTCCTCCACGGCGATACCGAGAAGGCGCTCGCGGTCGTGAAGCGGGACAGCGAGGTCGATGCGATCAACAAGCAGCTCTACCGCGAACTTTCCAGTTACATGATTGAGCGTCCGCAGTCCATTTCCCGGGCGCTGGAGCTCATGTTCATCTCCAAATCGATCGAGCGCATCGCGGATCACGCAACCAACATCGCGGAGGAGATGGTGTTCCTCGCGCAGGCGAAGGACATCCGGCACAACGAGGCGCTGAAGAAGTCCGGCACGGTCGAGCCCTGATCCCGCCGGATCAAACTGAGATGTAGCCGGGGTCGCTGGCCCCCGGGGATCGAGATTTCTCCGCTGAACTACTCCAGACCGGGGTCAGCGACCCCCGGCTACCTCTTTACCGGACCGGCGCCCGTTGGTTTTCCATTTCGCAATCCGCAATCGCCACTCCGTAGTCGCGCGGGTGTCCGGCCCGCGCTCAGCCGCCGCCGGGCTGGAAGGCGCCGCCGGGCAGGGGAAGTTCCAGCTGTTCGATGGCGCCGTCGAAGAGCAGGCGGCGTTGGGCTGGCGAGAGGCCGGGCTCAAGTACGGCATGCTGGTAGTCGCGGTAGACCTCCCAGAGTCTGCGTTGGTCAAAGGCGTTGGTGAATTCGCGAATCCTCCGGTCCACGGCGCCGGTGTCGCGGGGATCGAGTCCCCCGATCCACTCGATCGAGCGGCGGATGCCCTCAAAGTCCTCGCCGAGTTGCTGGATGCGCTCGAGGTGGCGGGCGTTGAAGGCATCGAGAATCGCCGCGGCTTTCGCGCGATCACCGGCTTCGCGCTGGCCGCGAGACACGACGACCACGACTTCCATCCGGTCCTGCTCGTTGCGGCGGAAACCGAGCTGGTCGAGGTCGACCGCGGCCTGGATTTCGTGCAGGACCGCGACGAGATCGCGCTGGAGACTCGCGCGCATTTCGAGATGCGATTGCAGCCGGGCGCTGAGGTCAGGTGGCAGTTCCGGCAGCGGAGGCGGTGCGGGCAGGTCCGGGAGGCGGACGTAGGCGCGCCGGATCTTCTCCGCCATGAAGTCGAGTTCGGCGAAGGCGGACTCCTGCCGCTGGGCGAGGGTTTCGATCCGCCGCTGGCGGAGCACGCTGAAGAGGGCGTCGTCTTCGTTGTAGATAGTCTCGCGGAGCTCCTGCTTCAGGCGGGCCTTGAGCCGCTCGTACGTCGCGACGAACTCGGCGAGTTCTGGACTCGGGGTGGCCGGCAGACGGATGCGGGCGGTATCCGGGGAGAAGAAGAACAACGGGTTGGCGTCCGACGCGATCTCGATGGTGTTCACCGGCATGCGTTCATAGCCCTCCATCTCGATCGCGATTTCGCGGAGCAGGCGGCGCTGCGCGGGTGACAGGCCCTTCTGATAGAAGGTGGCCGCCTTCATCAGTTGCAGCTGGGCGCGCATGGCCGTGCCGTCGCTGGGAAAATGGGTGCGACCCACGCGCCAGGTCCGAAACGTGTACCAGTTGTCCGTGTAGCGGATCAGGTCCTCGCGAATCGCGTCGGCCTCGCGCTCGAGGGCTTCGATCCGCGGGGTCTGCTCGGCGGCGAAGGCGATCAGTGTGCGCTCGCGCAAATCCGGATCGAAGGCGGCCGAGCCCGCCAGACGGCGCCGCAACTCTGCCTGCATCGTCCGCTTGGTCGTGAGGTAGGTGTCGATCCGGCGGGACTCCTGGGCGCTGAGACTGCCTTCGTCGAGCCGGGTGCTTAGCGGTGCGTAGTAGAGCTCGTTGACATGCGCGGAGAGTCCGGCGGGTGCGGGCCGGCCCAGGCCGAAGCTTTCAAAAAGATTGAGCGGCGCGCGCAGCCGGGGTGGGGTGGGCGGAAAATAAATCCGGCTCAACCCGCGGGTGTCGGCGGGCGGTGACAGGCGCGGGCCGCGATCCCGTCCGCCTCCGGGGCGGTTGGTGGGTTCAGCGGCCGCCAGGGTGAGAACTGCCTCGTGAGACCCGAACACGCTGGCTAGGAATAAAGCACTCAACACTCTGAATGCGGCCGGCGTACGAAGAGGTGCGGTGGACATGCTCTGGGGTGGGTCCCTTGCCAGCAGCATCAACGTGGTCACGGATTGGACGGGATGCAACTCCGGTCAGTACGTTCCGTCAGGTCCAACGGCGACCTATTTTAGGATTGTCTGTGGAAAAGGAGAGGGCGCTGATGGGCCATGTCATCCCCAACCCGGCTTTCTTTTCATGTCTCGGCGGAACGGATTGATGCTCATGGCAGTCTGGCGCGATGCAAGCAGGCTGAGGTGGCGCTCGACACGGACTTGGGTGGGAATCCCGCGGCTTTTAATCCGGCCGAGCTGCTGCTCGCTGCCCTCGCAGCGTGCATGATCAAGGGCATTGAGCGCGTCACTCCGATGCTCAAGTTCGCACTGCGCGGAGTAGAGGTTCGGATTGATGCAGTGCGTCAGGATGTGCCCCCTCGGCTTGAGCGCATCGACTATGAGATCCTCGTCACCACGGATGAGCCCGACCACCGACTCGAACTTCTGCATGAAAACGTGCGAAAATTCGGCACGGTCTTCAACACGGTCGCTCCGGGCACCGCCTTGCGCGGAGTGCTCCGGCGGGCGGGTGACTGAGCGCGCTAAAACCCCGCCACCTGCAGCAGCCGCATCGTGAAGTAGCCGATGAGGCCGGTGATGGGGAGCGTGAGGACCCAGGCCCAGAGCATGCGGGAAACAATGCCCCACTTGACGGCGCTGAAACGCTTGGTCGCGCCAACCCCCATGATCGATGTCGAGATCACGTGGGTGGTGGAGAGCGGGATGCCGACGTGAGTGGCGACGCCGATGATGGTGGCGGCGGTCGTTTCGGCGGCGAAGCCGTGCACCGGCTGCAGCTTCACCATCTTGTGGCCAAGAGTCTTGATGATGCGCCAGCCGCCTGCGGCGGTGCCTGCGGCCATGGTCAACGCGCAGACCACCTTGATCCAGGCCGGTATGTGGTCGCTTTTTTCACCCAGGGACTCGATGCGCAGGAAGCTGAGCCAGTCCGGGATGTCGTTGAGGTCGCCGGCCTTGGTGCCTGCGACCAGGGCGAGGGCAATGATGCCCATGGTCTTCTGGGCGTCGTTCTGGCCGTGGCTGAAGCCCATGAAGCCGGCGCTGAAGATCTGCAGC
>CAYWRG010000010.1:70404-71175 GCA_964460715.1 uncultured Opitutus sp.
GGAGCCATGGCTGAAACCCATCCACGCGGCGCTGACCAGTTGGGCCTTGCCGAAGACCATATTGACGAAGTGCGGCGTGGCTTTGCGCAGCAGGGCGTAGAGCAGGAACATGAAACCCGCAGCCACGAAGAAGCCGATCACAGGGGACGAGAACATGGGCAGCACGATCTTGGGCCAGAGGCCGGCGGTGGTGCCGTTGGCGAGGGTTTCGGACCAGTGCAGCACGCTCCAGCGTCCGTCGGCGGTGGCGAGCGCGGCACCGCAGAGCCCGCCAACGAGTGCGTGGCTGGAACTGGACGGCAGGCCGAGCCACCAGGTGAAAAGGCCCCACACGATCGCTCCCCAAAGCGCACTCAGAACAGTGGCCATCGTGATGGCGCTGGCATCGACCAGGCCCTTGCCGATGGTCGTGGCGACGGCGGTGCCGGCCAAGGCTCCGACCAGATTGAAGAAGGCCGCGAGTGCGATGGCCTGGCGGGGCGTGAGCACCTTGGTCGACACGACCGTGGCGATCGCGTTGGCGGCGTCGTGGAAGCCGTTGATGTATTCAAACACCAATGCCGCCAGCAGAACGATGAGGAAAAACGTCATGACGCCGGGATGGGCTGGGGCAGCCGGCTCAGGAGTACTTCAGGACGATCTGGAAGACGACGTTGCCGGCGTCGCGGCAGCGGTCGATGACCTTCTCGAGCATCTCGTAGAACTCACGGACGATGACGAAGGTCTTGGCATCGCAGGGGCCGTTGTAGAGGTCTTTGAGGAAATCGAGCA
>CAYWRG010000010.1:71185-84679 GCA_964460715.1 uncultured Opitutus sp.
GCGGTCGACCGCCTTCTCCATCATCTCAAACAGTTGCTGCAGGATCATGGTCTCCTTGGCGTCGTAGGGACCATGGTAGAGCTCCTTGAGCAGCCCGAGCATGACCTTGTCGGCCTCGCCCTCGCAGAATTGCAGCTTTTCATTGGCCTCCTGCACGCCGTGGAGTTTGGAGCCGTGGCGGAGTTGCTTCACCATGAAGACGACGGACTCGGCGGCCTGGGTCAGCAGGGTGGCCTGGCGGATAAAACCCTCGCGCGGCAGGCGGCCCGGATAAATGGAAACACGCTCGACGATCTTCTCGACGGACTTGGGGATGCGGTAGAGGGCGAGGGAGAGGGCCTCGATGTCCTCGCGCTCAAGCGGGGTGACGAAGGTCTTGCAGAGTTCCTCGGTGATCTCGTTGGTGATGCGCTTGTCCTTGCGGCGGCTCTGGATGAAGTCGTCGAGGTCGCCGCTCGACGTGTAGGATTCGCTGCGCTGCAGGTAGCTCGCCAGCAGCTTGGTGCTGGTCAGCGATTCCTCCGCGCTGGCTTCGAGCAGGTCGTAGAATTTTTGATCCTTACCGAAGAGGGTCTTGAGCGAGAACATGCGGGACGAGGCGTAGCAGCCCCGACACATTTGTAAAATAAAACTTCTGCCGCCCGCGGCGGCGCCGCCTTTTTCACGCCCTCTCAGGGTGTGCGATGGCCAGCGCTATCTTTCCGGCCTGAGGCCTTTCAGGCCTCGCTAATTAAAATGGGGCGGCCAACGGGACTTGAACCCGCGACCCCCAGATTCACAATCTGGTGCTCTAACCAACTGAGCTATGACCGCCACGAAGAGTCGGTGAAATTCACGTTCGGCCCCGATGCTGTCAATCCCTTCTTCAGCGACGGGGTGGGAGAGCGGCGGGCGGTTGGTGGCCCGTTAAAATTCGCGCTTTGCGCAGGGTGGATTCGTCCCCATCCTGTTTGTTTTCATCTGCATGAGTAACTCCAGGGCTGAACGGATGGGTGGGCTTCCTCGGCGGGACTAGGACATGTCTGCTTCCGAAAAATCGCTTCTCCTTACGTCGTTGGTCCCTTTGGGGGTCAAAGTGCCGGAGCTGGTTGCTCTCTTTGACCACGTCAAGGACCTGCCGCTTTGGATGAAGGATGCGGGCGGACACTACCTCTGGGTCAACGAGGCCTTCCTCCGCTACTTTGGACTGAACGAGCGGCGCGACATCATCGGGCTGACCGATTTCGATTTGTGCTCAGAGGTGCTGGCCAACCAGTACCAGATTGACGACGAGCGCGTCCTGGCCGGGGAGCGCATCGTGTCCCGGATCGAGATGATCGGCCGGTTCGATCACAGCGCGCGCTGGTGTGTCACCTCGAAGATTCCGCTGGTGGCCAAGGGCGGCAAGATCGTGGGCACCGCTGGCGTGACCCGGCCGCTGAATCGCAAGGGGGAGGGGACGCCACCGGATTCGCCCCTCACGGCGGCGATCCTGCACATCAGCCGTCACTACGGAGAACCGCTTTCCAATCAGGAACTCGCCAAGGTGTGCGGGTTGTCCGTCCGCGCGTTCGAGCGCCAGTTCCGTCTCGCCTACGGGAGCTCGCCCCACGACTACGTGCGCCAGATGCGCGTGCGGATGGCCTGCCGCGCGCTGGTGCACTCACGCGGGACGCTGGCGGACGTGGCCACCGAGTTTGGGTTCTCCGACCAAAGCCATTTCGCGAAGGAGTTTAACCGCGTGATGGGCGAGGGCCCCCGGACCTACCGCGAGCGCCACCAGCGCTGACGCCAGTCAGCCCGTGCATCCATTCGCCCGCGAATCGGCGCGAATGGAAACGAACCCATTCACGGCTAAGAAAGACCAGAGATACGAAAATTCCTGGCCGGGGTCTGGTCCCGATTTCGTGTAGTCCGGGTGTTGCGTGGTGGCTCCCCTGGATTCGTGCCGATCCGCGTGATTCGCGGGCTGTCACCGGATCCGGCTAAGGGCCCGAGATCACGCTTTTGGCGTCGCCCAAACCAGGTCACATGAGAGATTTTGCAATTGTAGAGCACGCTACGGCATGGATTTGGCGTTGACACCATAAAATGTGGCACGTGCTATCGCGCGGTCCTCGTTACCCCGTCCGAAGCCCTGTTTGCGGCTGCCGGATGTCCCCTCAACCTCCGACCCAATCGTCCGCGTATTGCTTCTGTCATGACGAACACTCAAGAAGACAAAGGCCTCTTCTGGGGCTGCTGGATTGCCCTCGTTACCACCTCATTCGGTTTCATCGCCCGTATTTTCACGCAGGGTCAGTGGGGCGCTGAACTCAATCTGACCAACACCCAAGTGGGTGAGATCCTCGGTGCGGGCCTCTGGCCCTTCTGTATCTCGATCATCCTGTTCAGCCTCGTGATGGACAAGATCGGCTACAAGGTGGCCATGATCTTCGGTTTCGTGTGTCACGTGCTGTCGGTGGTCCTGACCTACACGGCCAAGACGTACGACCAGCTTTACCTCGCCACGTTCATCATGGCGCTCGGCAACGGCACCGTCGAGGCGTACATCAACCCGGTCGTCGCCACGATGTTCAACAAGGAGAAGTCCCGCTGGCTGAACTACCTTCACGGCGGCTGGTCGGGCGGCTTCGTCATCGCCGGCATCCTGCTGATTATCGCGATGCCTGACGCGGGCTGGCGCACGAAGCTCCTCATCCCGGTGGTCCCGGCTGTGATCTATTTCCTCATGCTGATCGGCAAGAAGTTCCCGGTGGGCGAGAGCGCCGCGGCCGGCGTGCCCTTCCGCGAGACCCTCGGTGAGGTCGGCGGCGTTGGCTTCTTTGTCATGAGCTGGATGATCGCGGCGGAAATCCTCCGCTCGACCGGCCTCAACACCGAGAACCCGCTCGCCATCGGTGCCGTCATCGGCGCGGTGGTCGCCATCGCGATGGCCGCCTACACCAAGTCGATCCTCGGGCGTCCCATGTTCCTCATCCTGCTGCTCCTCATGATCCCGCTTGCCACGACCGAACTCGGCGTTGACAGCTGGATCACCGCACTGATGGAGCCGACCATGGGCGAGAACGCCAAGTGGCTCTTTGTCTACACGGCCGCGGTCATGACGATCATCCGTTTCTGCGCCGGTCCGATCTTCCGCATCGCCTCTCCGGTCACCATTCTGGCGGTCGCGGCCTTCTGCGCCGGCGTCGCCCTGATCGGTCTCTCCAGCGCCACCGGTGCGGCGGTGATCTTCGCTTGCGGCACGCTCTACGGTCTGGCCAAGGCCTTCTTCTGGCCGACCACCCTCGGCGTCGTTTCCGAACAGTTCCCCCGCGGCGGCGCGATGACCCTCAACGGCATCAGCGGCACGGGTCTCCTCGGCGTCGGCATCCTCGGCGCCATGTTCCTCGGCAACCTCGTTGACCACACCATGGACAAGGACCTGCTCGCGCAGAACCAGGCGATCCACGCCAAGGTGACCGAGGCCCGCTCCGGTCTGCTCGGTTCCTACAACGCCATCATGCCCGACAAGGAAGCCGCCCTGAGCGCGGACGAAAAGGCGGTCGTCAACAGCGTCAAGGGCGGTGCGACCAAGAACGCGCTGAAGACGGCCTCGGTGCTGCCTTTCCTCATGTTCGCCACGTACATCGGCCTGCTGCTCTACTTCAAGTCGCGGGGCGGCTACAAGCCGGTGGATGTGAACGCCAAGGCGGCGCACTAGGCCCGACCTTTCCTCGCTTTGTGCAAAGCGGCGGTCATCTGACCGCCGCTTTTTTGTGGGTTGCGCCTGCCGCGAGGGGGGCGGCTTCCCGACCGGAAAGCCCTGGGAACCTGCCCGCCGGGCGCAGGTCCCACCTTTATGGATCCATGGCGTGGAATAGCCTTGGTTCCTCGCGCTTCTAAGGCCTTAAATCCCTGCTCCCGGGTTGCCATGCGGCAACCTGCATCATAACCTCCCCTTAGTTCATTCTACCATGATGACCACATCAGTCCCCCAAGTCCTGTCTTTCGGTAACCACGTCAAGCGAGGCATCCTCGCGGCGTTCCTCGCCGTTGGCGCGCTCCTCAGCGCCACCGCGGCCTCGGCGGCCCCGCGCGAGATTGTCATCACCGGCAATGACAGCATGAAGTTCAATGTGACGAAGATCGAAGTCGCCGCCGGCGAGGAGATCACGATCACCTTCCAGAATGTCGGCACCATGCCCAAGCAGGCGATGGGTCACAACCTCATCCTCCTGAAGAAGGATGCGAATGCGCAGGCCTACGCCACCGCCGCCCTCAAGGCTGCGGCGACCGAGTATATCCCGGCCGCTCTCGCGGACCAGGTCATCGGTCACACCAAGCTGCTCGGGCCGAAGCAGAAGGACTCCTTCACCTTCAAAGCGCCGACCGAGGCCGGCGATTACACCTACCTCTGCAGCTTCCCGGCTCACTTCGTGGCCGGCATGAAGGGCGTGATGACGGTCAAGTGACCGCCTGATTTTCCGCCGGCTTCGGCCGGTGAACGAAGACCCGCTCCGCACAACGGAGCGGGTTTTTTGTTGGCGGACAGCGCTGGGTCTCAATTCGTACTCGTTCCCTTCATGGTTCTTCGTTCTCGATCCGAGAACAAGTAGGAGAACGAAGAACGGGAACGACTCGGCCGTTCCGTCCGGCAAATGAGGACTGTACGGTGGGCCGGCCGGGAGTTGCCTCCGTGGATCCGGTTGTCATAGCATCCTCGTCTCACTCCGCCTCTCCTTGTCGACGTTCCCGGATCCCTTTGCCACCCTTCAGCGCATCGGTGCCATGCCGCCTGCGGCCGTGGAGCTGTTCGACTACGTCGAGGATCTGCTGCTGTGGATGAAGGATGCCGAGGGCCATTATCAGTGGAGCAATGTGGCCTTTTTTCTTAATTTTGGACTCCCGACGCGCGAGGATGTCATTGGCCGGACCGACTTTGATCTGTGCGGCCCCGTGATGGCCCGACAGTACCGCGTGGATGATGAACGCGTGCTGCGCGGCGAACGCATCCAGGGACGCGTCGAACTGGTCGGGCGCTTTGACCATACCGCCCGGTGGTGCGTGACGTCCAAGATTCCGCTCCACGATGAGACCGGGGCCATCGTCGGCACCGCCGGTGTGACCCGGCCGCTCGACCCGGCTGATCCGGTCATCCCGGGCGAGTCGCTGCTGGGGCCGGCCATCCGTCACGTCGTGCGCCTCCACGGGCGCTCGATCACGAATGCCGAGCTGGCCGCGATCTGCGGGCTTTCGGTGCGGGCGTTCGAGCGTCAGTTCCAGGCGACGTACGCGACCTCGCCCCATGATTTTGTCCGCCAGACCCGGGTCCGGCTCAGTTGCAATGCATTGGTCTTCTCGCGCCGGACCCTGGCCGAGATCGCCCAGGATCACGGCTTCGCCGACCAGAGTCACTTCACGAAGGAGTTCGGCCGCGTGATGGGCGAGACCCCCAAGGCCTACCGGTCCCGTTTTGCCCACTGACCGTGCGGCTGGATCCGACGTTTTTAGACCAAAGTTTGTCGCAGGCTTGCTAGGCATTTCGGGGTTGATCCGCTATGGTGTCTTTCCCCTGTTACTTTTCTGCCCCTTGCGTACCCCGCATTGAACTGTCCCCCGGTATCCCCCGATCCCATTGACCGGCGGGCGAGGCAGCGTCCCGCCGGTTAAAGCTTTCCCTCAACCCTCAATCCAACCCTACGTATGGCTTCCAATAACTATCCCAAACTTCACAACGCCATGTGGCCCGGGCTCGTCGGCAAAAAGAGCATGGGCGGAACCGAGGACGACGTCACTCTCGACAAGATGCTCGACCTCACGGCCAAGGCCGAGGTGGACGGCGTCAAGTTCGACGGCGTCGACCTGTTCCTCGGTGCGCCGCATGTCGACATCGACATCTCCGACGACGGCATCAAGGCCCTCGCCGACAAGATCAAGAGCCGCGGCCTCGTCGTCGGCTCGATCGTCGCCCCGGTCTGGTTCTTCGGCGCCGCCATGGGCGATGAGGCCAAGCGCAAGGGCTGGGTGGAGTGCGTTGCGAAGACGGTTCGCTTCGCCGCCAAGCTCCGCGCACTCGGCGTCCGTCCAAATGGTGTGGTCCGCATCGACTCTGCTGCTGGCGTGACAGCTTGGGAAGCCGACGCCAAGGGCAACACGGCCCAGATCGCCGCAACCTTCCGCGAGGCCGGCAAGATCGCCAAGGACGCCGGCGAGCGTCTGGCGGCCGAGGGCGAAATCTGCTGGGGCGGCATGCACAGCTGGAAGTACATGCTCGAGACCCTCGAGGCCGTTGGCATGCCCGGCACGGTCGGCTTCCAGGCCGACATGTCGCATACCCACCTCTACATCCTCGGCGCCAACGCCGAGCAGCACCGCATCGTGCCTGAGAGCTTCCACTGGGAGCCAGAGGCCTTCCACCAGGCGATGAAGACGCTGACCAACGCGCTGCGTCCCTGGACGATCGACTTCCACGTCGCCCAGAACGACGGCACGGCCTACGGCTCCGGTTCGCACGAGAAGACCGGCCGCCACTGCCGCATCGGCGATCCGAAGGGCAAGCTCAACGTCACCCGCGACGCCGGCTACTGGCTGCGCGATGACAAGGGCGCCGTCACCAAGGCGTTCAAGCACATCTGCTGGGACGGCTGCATGTTCTCCAATGAGGTCATGCTCAACCAGCAGACCTGGAACGACGTCCTCGCCGGCATGGCCTCCGTGCGCGAAAACCACGGCTGGAGCGAATGAGCCCAGCCTGACGCCACCCCTCCCAATCCAATCAATCCACAATGAAGAAGCTCAACATCGGTCTCATCGGCTACGGCTTCATGGGCCGTACCCACTCCAACGCCTTCCGTCAGGCCCCCGTGTTCTTCAAGCACGGTCACCAGCCCGTGCTCAAGGCCGTCTGCGGCCGCAACGCCGAGCAGGCCCAGGCCTTCGCCCAGAACTGGGGCTACGAATCCGTCGAGACGGACTGGCGCAAGCTGATCGCCCGCTCCGACATCGACCTGATCGACATCGCCACGCCCAACAACCTGCACTTCGAGATGGCGATTGAGGCCGCGAAGGCCGGCAAGATGGTCATGTGCGAAAAGCCCCTCGCGATGAACGCCGCGGAGGCTGAGCAGATGGTCGCCGCCGTCGAGAAGGCCAAGGTCCCGAACATGGTCTGGTACAACTACCGCCGCGTTCCCGCCGTCACCCTCGCGAAGCAGCTCATCGACCAGGGCAAGCTTGGCAAGATCTTCCACTACCGTGCGAAGTTCCTCCAGGACTGGACGATCAACGCCGACGTCCCGCAGGGCGGCACCGGCACCTGGCGTCTCGACGCCAGTGTCTCCGGCAGCGGCGTGACGGGCGATCTGCTCGCGCACTGCATTGACACCGCGATGTGGCTCAACGGCGGCATCGACAGCGTCACCGCCGCGACCGAGACGTTCGTCAAGGAGCGCAAGCACGCCGCCACCGGCAAGATGCAGGAGGTCAAGATCGACGATGCCAGCGCCGTCCTCGCGCGCTTCAGCAACGGCTCGCTCGCGACCTTCGAGTCGACCCGCTACGCCCGCGGCCACAAGGCCCTCTACACCTTCGAGATCAACGGCGAGAACGCCTCGATCTTCTGGGACCTGCATGACCTCCACCGCCTGCAGTACTTCGACTACCGCGACGCGAGCGTCACGCGCGGCTGGCGCTCGATCCACGTCTCCGACGGCGACCAGCCGTACATGAAGAACTGGTGGGTGCCCGGCCTGCAGATCGGCTACGAACACACGTTCACGCACCAGTTCGCCGACTTCGTGGCCGGCCTCGACGAGGGCAAGAACGCCGCGCCGGACTTCCGCGACGGCCTCAAGACCGATTACGTCACCGATGCGATCCTCAAGTCGGCCCAGAGCGGCCGCTGGGAGAACGCCAAGGGCAAGGCCTGATCCTTCCGCACCGGCCCCTGCTGAACGCAGGGGCCGGTTTTTCTTTTCCGCCGCATCCGCTTCCTTTGCCGTCCCATGAGCGACTCTGAGTCCATTCCCACGCAGTCCGTGCAAGGCGCTTCGTCCTGGCGTCTGGCCAGCGACGTCGTCGAGGCGTTCATCACCTGCAAGGCAGGTCACCTGGCCCCGGTCACCTTCCAGACCGCGCGCGGTCCGGTCCAGCCGTTCGCGGTGGCGCCCTGGGCGCCCGCCGGTGAGACCCTTCCGGCCGGGACGCCGGGCCTCCTCACCTCCCTGCGCGGCGATTTCTTCTGTCTGCCGTTCGGCGGCAACGGCAAGCCGTGGCATGGCGAGCGACATCCGCCCCATGGAGAGACCGCGGGCACGCCGTGGACCGCGTTGGAATCGACCGTGATGGGCGACCGCAGCCGCTTCGTCGCCGAGCTCAAGCCCAAGGTCCGCGCCGGTCGCGTCGTCAAGACGATCGAGCTTCAGGCGGGCGAAACCAATGTTTACTGCCGGCACGAAGTCACGGGCTTCGCCGGACGCACCAGCTTGGGCCACCATGCCTTGCTGGAGATTCCTGAGGGTGGGGTGGGATCGGTTGCGCTGAGCCCCTGGCATCAGGGCCGCGTGTGCCCGCTGCCTTTTGAGGAACCGGCCAACCGCGGTTACTCCACGCTCAAGACCGGCGCCAAGTTCACCCGGCTGAACAAGGTTCCGCTCGCCACCGGCGGGACGACCGACGTCAGCCAGTTTCCCGCGCACGATGGCTTCGATGACCTCGTGATGGTTTCCTCCAAGGCCGACCAGGCCTTCGCGTGGAGCACGGTCACGGTCGCCACGCACGGCTACCTGTGGTTTTCGCTGCGCGATCCGCGCGTGCTGGCCTCGACGATTCTCTGGCAGTCGCATGGCGGACGGCACTACGCGCCGTGGTCCGGCCGTCACCGTCGCGTGCTCGGCGTGGAGGATGTCACCAGCTATTTCCATTTTGGCCTGGCCGAGTCCGCCGCCCCCAACCCGCTTTCCGCGGCCGGTGTTCCCACCGCGGTCGCGCTCCGGCCCAACAAGACGTTTGCCGTGAACTACGTCATGGGCATCGCGGCCTTGCCTCGGCGCTTCGATCGCGTGAAGAAGATCGAGCCCCGAGAGGGCCACCTGCTCATCACGCCGGAATCCGGCACCGTGATCGAGCACCCCATCGATCTGACCTTTTTCAAGTGAGTCCACGGCGGGGTTGCCGCCCCGCCGGTTTGGCGGCTGATTATTCTGCTTACCCCATGAAATCACGATTCCTCCTTGCCCTTGCCCTGGTGTTTGGTCTCACCCTGACGGCCTCCGCTCAATCGACGGCGCCCGATGCACGCGTCTACGAACTGCGGATCTACACGACGAACGCCGGCAAGCTGCCGAACCTCCTGTCGCGTTTCCGCGATCACACCATGCGGCTCTTCGAGCGTCATGGGATGCGGAACATCGGCTACTTCACCCCGCTCGAGAAATCGGAAGGAGCCGACACGGTCCTGTATTACTTCCTCGAGCACGCGAGCCGCGAGGCTGCGACCGCGTCGTGGGCGGCGTTTCGCGCCGATCCGGAGTGGGTTGCCGTCCGCACGGCCTCTGAAGTCGGCGGGACGATCCTGGCCAAGCCACCCGAGTTCATCTTCTTCAAGGCAACGGATTTCTCCCCGGCGATCAAGCCGGGCGGCTCCTTCGAGAAGCCACGCGTCTTTGAACTCCGTCGCTACACGGCGGCCGAGGGCAAGCTGCCGGCGCTGCACGCATTTTTTCGTAACGCGGTCCTCAAGTCCTTCGCCAGCCACGACATCACCGGGATTGGTTTCTGGGACCCGACCGATGCGGACAAGGGCGCAGGCAAGGAGTTCACCTACCTCGTCGCCCACCCGAGCCGCGAGGCGGCGACGCAGGCGTGGACGGACCTGCGGGCCGATGCCTACTTCGTCAGCGCCCGCGCCGAGGCCTACAAGGGTGGCAATCTGACGGCCGACGGCGGCGTCAAGTCGCTCTACCTCGTGCCGGTGGATTTCTCGCCGCTGAAGTAAGCGGGTCCGGCATTTGTCCGGCTGCTCGTGGTTTCCGGAAATCGTTCTCGTTCCTTGTTCCCTCCTTCGTTCTCCGGATCGGAAGAGAGTGCGAACGATTACGAGAACGAGAATGATGCCCCATGTCAGGACGGGGAGTCCCCTGAGCCCGACCTTGCGCTAACCGGGCCGACGCTGTTGGCTGGCCTTCCCTGATTGCATGCGGCTGCGCCTCGTCACCTTCAACATCGCGCATGCGCGCGGCCTGACTCCCATCCAGGGCCTGACCTCGGCCCGCAAGCTGCGCGTCAATCTCCGGCGGATTGCCAAGCTCCTGGAGAAGCTCAATCCGGACGTGGTTGCCCTGCAGGAGATCGATGAGTGCTCCCGCTGGGCCGGCAATTTCGACCAGCTCGACTACCTGCGCGAGTTTGCCGACTTTCCGTACTCGGTCTTCGGCATCAACAATCGGCGCGAGGGCCTGATCAACTTGAGCTATGGCAATGCGCTCCTGTCGCGTCATCCGATCGCCGTGTCGGAAAACATTGTCTTCGGTCGCAGCCGGATCGGTGAGAAGGGGTTTCTCTTTGCCGAGATCGATGCCGGTGGATTGCGGGTGCCGCTTGTGAACCTGCACTTTCACTACCGGTCGCGCGTGCATCGCCTGGTGCAACTGGACCGCCTGCTGGCCTACCTCCGGGTCAAGCAGCGCCTGCGGTCGACCCACTGGGCGGTTTCGCCGATTGTGTGCGGTGATTTCAACACGCCCGGGACGTCCTCGGATGCGACCTCGTCCCTGCTCAGCCATCTCTGTGACTTTGGGGACTACGTGCTCCATCCCCAGTCCGGCCGGTCGTTCCCGTCTCCGCTACCGACCCGGCTGCTCGATTTCGTCTTCCTGCCCCCGGGCTGCCGGGCCGTTCATAGCGAAGTGGTGAAGTCCGTTCTCTCGGACCACCGTCCCGTGATGGTCGATTTCGAGGTCGGCTAAGACGGGCCGGATCGGAATGACCGCCCGTGAATCACGCGAATCGGCGCGGATTCGGAGGGTGGTTCCTCGGTTCGTATCGCTTCGCGCCGATTCGCGTGATTCGCGGGCAAATCTGGATCGCATCTGTACCGGCTCCGCACCGTTTTTCACTCGCGCGCCGGAGAGTCTGTTGCCACTTCTTGGGTTCCATGGATCGCATTGCCCAAGTCTTTGCCCGCGCCCGCGCCAACCACCGTGCTGTTTTTGTCGCCTACCTGTGCGCTGGTGACCCCGATCTGGAAACGTCGCTGGCCGCCTGCCGGGCGCTGATCGAGTCGGGCGTGGGCCTGTTGGAACTGGGCGTGCCCTTTTCCGATCCGCTCGCGGATGGCCTGACCAACCAGCTTGCCGCCCAGCGGGCGCTGGATGGCGGCATGACGGCCGCCGGGGTGTTCGAACTGGTGCGCCGGCTGCGGGCGGAGTTCCCTGAACTCCCGATTGTCTTCTACACCTACTACAATCTCGTCTTCTCCAACGGCGTGGACGCCTATGTGAAGGCCGCCCACGACGCGGGCGTCGATGGCATGCTGACGCTTGATCTCCCGCCGGAGGAAGGCGCTGAGTTTTCCGCGGCGTGCGCGAAATACGGGGTGAAGACCGTGCTCATCGTGGCCCCGACCACGCCGGAGTCGCGCCTGCCCGTCATCGCCAAGGCCGCCACCGGGTTCATTTATTATGTGTCGCGCGAGGGCGTCACCGGGGTGCGCGATTCCATGGCTGCGGACATGCCGGCGGCGGTGGCCCGCATCAAGGCGCATACCGCGCTCCCGGTCGTGGTTGGCTTTGGGATCTCAAAGCGCGAGCACGTGACCGAAGTCGCGGCCTGCGCCGACGGCGTTGTCGTGGGCAGTGCGCTGGTGAATACGATTCGCGACAACCTTGCCGACCGGTCAAAGATTCCCGCTGCCATGGCCGCGCGGGCCCGGGATCTGGTCGCGGGAACGTCGCGCTAGTTGGCCGCCGCGGCCAGGTAGGGATAACGGGCGCGCAGCGCGCCGATCCCGGCCGCCAGCCAAGTCCGGCCATGGGTCAGGAGCATGGCTCGCTGCTCCACTGGCGTTGTCTCCCAGCCGTGCTCGAGGTGCGCCATCACCGCTGCACAACGGGCCAGACCGAAGGAACTGGTGTTGCCCTTGAGCGGATGGCACGCGCGTTTGGCCTCGAGTCCGGAGAGCGTCGTCGCTTGTGCGACGAGATCTCCGAGCCGTGCCCCCACATCGGTCTCCAATTCCTCCAGCATGGAGCGGAGCTCGGTCTGTTCGACGGGGCTTTCGACTGCAAACAGGATGTCCGCGACCTCGTGGTCGAGCAGAGGGATGGCGGCAAAGGATTCGAGCGGGGTCGGGTGCACGTGGTCAGACTTGAAACGTCACCAAGGCACCAAAACTGTAAACAAGATTCAAGAGGCCGGCTTGCCACCGGGTGGCAACCGGTCACCCTGTTGTCAGCATGAGTTCCGCGTCCCTTTCACCGTTTCAAGCACTCCCGGCCCTGCCGACGGAGTCGGTGAACCTGCCGTTTCTCGGCTCCCGGGTGACGCCTCATGCCACGTTTCAATACCTCCTGCAGGATGTCTCGGCCCGGGGTGTGACCTTTGCCGTGCCCCGCTGGGTGGTGAATCGCGAACATTTCGAAATCGGCGCGCGCATCAACTTCCACCTGCCGTTTCGCGTGGGATCACGGACCCAGCTGGAGGGCGAGGTTGTCTCCGCCGAGTGGGATGCGGAGCTCGACGCCCAGCGCTGCGTGGCCCGGCTCTCCGGTCAGGCCCCGTTGGCCTACCCGGTGTTTGCCTCGATCGAGACACGCAGCATCGTCTTCAATGATGAGGCGGGCCAGCCGGCCGACCCGGTCGAACTGGTCCGGCAGCTTTTTCGCGACCTCGCCCTGCTGAAGCGCGGCACGCGGGTGTACTTCAAGCACCTCGTCCCGCTCTTTTCGCGTATCACCTTTTTCCCGACGGCCGACTACGGCGAACTGCGGAAATTCGTGCTCAGCGATATCCGCAACCGCATCACGACGAACATCGCCGCACTCGACGACTGGAAGGCCCGGGTCGAGGCGCCCGACTTCGCCGTGGCCCAGCTGCCGCAATGCGTCGATCTGGAGGCGTTGCGGGCGGCGGTGGAGGCTGAGATCAACAATGAGTTGTTCGCGGCCACGTTCGAGAGTCCGGCGATCAAGCCGTACCTCGATGCGATCCGCCTGCTGGAGCACAAGGCCCACCTCGACTACAACACGCTCGTGCTGTTGTACGCCGCGGCGTTGTGAACCAGGGCCGTCAATCCGGGATCACCACATAATACACGGAACACACGGAAAAATACCGCGGACGGATTGATTTTAATCCACGGGCTGAGTTCGGATTTTCCTTCCGTCTGTTCGGTTTATTCCGTGGTCAGATCGGTGTGAGTCGTTGATCGGAATGTCGGTGTTCACCGAGCCTTCTTCCACGCGCCCACCGTAGCCTCGGCCGGGCTCAGCGGGCCGCGCTGTTCGCCGGCGAGCGTGGCAGGGATGCCGGACT
>CAYWRG010000010.1:84729-91795 GCA_964460715.1 uncultured Opitutus sp.
CCAGATGACGGCGCCCAGGCGCCACTCCGCCGCCGTGGCGACGGCTTCGCGCAGCCAGCGGGCCTTGTCGCCGCCGGTTTGGGCAGAAGAGGTTTCAAAAATGATGAGCGGCTTGTCCGGTGCGACCGCGCGGAGCGTCTCGCGACCCTCGCGAAACACCTCGGCAAAGGAGCGCCAGTGACTGCGCCAGCCGTGCTTCTCCGGCGTTTGCGTGTCACCCCAATTGTAGCCGTCGAGCCCAAGCAGATCGACCCACTCATGGCCCGGATAATACGCCGTCAGCGTGTTCCAGCGGTTGGCGCCGATGGCGGCGGGAACGGATTCCGAGTTGGGGCAGAAGGCGAAGAGCACGTTGTCGGCGCCCGCGGTCCGGAAGCGTCCCACGATGTGACGCCACAGCTGTTGGTAGATCGCCGGGCTGTTTTCGCCAAAACCCGCGGGATCCGTGCCCCAGTGATAGCGGGCGAGGTTCATTTCATGGGCGAGACGAAGGATGACCGGGCCCGGCCAGGCCGCGGCCTGCCTGGCGTAGTCGTCAATGTAGCCGTCGTAGTCGCCGCCGAGAATGCGCGCGAGGGGCACCATGACCTCCTTGCCGTCAGCCTGATAGTACATCGGTTCCCAGCTGATCACCGGGACGGCTCCGGCCTCCCGGATGGCGCGCAGGCTGTCGAGCGGGAATCCGCGCTTGCTCGCGTCCTCCGGCCATTGCTGGAAAAAGGAGACGAGCTGAACAGGCATGTGCGTCTGCTCCGCGAGGGCGGCGAGGGCCGATGCCGAACGCGGCTCGCCCTCGATGGCGAAGCCCCACAAGGGTGGGGCGGGCTGCTGGGCACAGGCCGTGAGCGAGGACAACGCAATCAAGGCGGGGAGCAGCAGTTGCGCCTTCATGCCGCAGGCGGCTCCTCGTCGCCGAGTGCCGTTTCTTCCGGGAAGTTGAAATAAAGCACGGTGCTGACGATACCGAGATGGTACACGCACCAGAGCATGTTGACGAGAATCGGGGAGCGCGGCGTGTCTCCGTAGAAAAGGAGCAGGCTGCCCCAGACGAGTGCGGCGATCGAAAGCGCGCCGAGCAGAAGCTGCGGCCAGTAGGTCGAGAGCGGCATGGCGGCGCTGCTGCCCTTCGGGGTGACCGCGAAGGAACCGCGCACGCCGAAGATGCCCAGCAGCGAGGCCTTCATGTAGACCGGGAAGGTCACACTGTTGAGCAGGAGGGCGGTCACCATTTCCTTCAATGTGTAGCCGCGCCGGCCCAGACTCGCGAAAAAGGCGCCGAACGTCAGCAGCAGGTACGGCGCAAAGATCATCATGAAGATGTCCGGTCGCGCAAAAAACTTGGGGATGCCGAAGAAGAGGTAGATCAGCGGGCACACCGCGAGGGCCACGAATGTCCAGCCCACGAAGTAGTAGGAGGCCGAGAGCAGGTACTCCCACCACTTGGTCAGCGGCAGGCCGCGCGGGTTCTTGCGGAACTCGGCGAAGATCGGACGGAACATGCCGACCGTGCCCAGCGCCCAGCGAAACTGCTGCTTGAAGTACCCGCCCATGTCCTCGGGCCCGAGGCCGAAGGCGGCAACCTTGTTCAGGTAGCGCGAGCGCCAGCCGCTGAGATGGAACTTGAGCGAGGTCGCGAAATCCTCGGTCACCGAGGTGTGGTCGAAACCACCGACCTCGATCAGCGCGTCGCGCCGGAAGATCACGTTGGTGCCGCAGCAGAACATCGCGTCCTGGCTGCTTTTCCCTTCGCAAATGTACTCGTAGAAGATCACCTGCTGCAGACCCGAGGCCCGTGCGACACGGTTGATGTCGAAATTGGTGTAGTACTGCGGGGTCTGCACGAAGGCCATGCGCTCGTCCGACTCCAGCTCCTGCACGAGCTCCTCGCAGAAGTCGGGAAACGCATTCATGTCCGCGTCGAAGATCACCACGTACTTCTCGCGCTCGGGCCGCGGGCGATTCTGGTACGGACGGAACTGGAAGCCCTCCTTGTACTGGTCGTTCGAGAACTCGAGCCAGTCATTGATCATGCCCGCCTTGGCGCCGTGCCACTTGCGGCGGAACACGTTCACCCCGATACGCTGGCAGAGGGCGTCAACGGCCTTGCGGTACTCGGCCATCTTGACCGGATCCTGATTGGGCAGGTCGTACCGTGTGTCGTCGAGGAAGTAGAGGTACTTGTTCGGGTACGTGAGATTGTAGAAGCACGTGAGCGTGTCCTCGATGACGGACAGCGGTTCCTTGTAGCTCGAGGTGATGATGGCGACGGGCGGATACTTGGTCAGCGGTGGACGGGCGGCTTTGGCCGCGGCGCGGGCGGGCTCGTCCTTCACGATGACCCGATACACGTTGCGGAAGTAACCGATGCCGTGGATTAGGATGAAGATCTCGGCCAGCAGGAGAATGAGCGCCTGCAGGCGCTCGTACCACGGGCCCTCGCCAATCGCGAACAGCCACGTCCGGCCGATCAGGTAGCCGAAGATCGCGATGAGCACAGCGAGCAGCAGGGCGGAGATGAACAGCGTGCTGCGGGGCTTGGCGGAGGTGGACATGGCGGCGAAGGGTCAGAAGCGGCGGGTCAGATCGAAGCGCACTCCGGTGGAGTCCCAGTCGCGCGAACGCTGGAGGGTGAGGAGGGCGTGCAAGACCCAGAGATCGGCGAACTCGCGGCGCCACTCGGCCTCAAGACCGAAGCCGGCGTTGTCCTCCGAGTCCGTACCCAGGGTGAGCCGTGCGGCATAAAAATGCTGCAGGCCGCCAAGGAAGAACTCCTGCGAAAGATCGTGATACCATTCGAAGGTCACCCCGCCGCTGAAATAATCCTGCGGTGACCAGTAGGGGTGGATGATGTCGGTCAGGAGGCCGCCGGTGCGCACATACCGGCTCGCCTCGTCCGTGTCGCGCCAGTCGAGCGCGAGCGTGGTCTTGAAGAGGCGGGGATGATCGGTCCAGACGTACGAGGGACGCACCGTGGCGTACCAGCCTTCATTGTCGTCGGAGTAGGTGAGCGACTCCATCCGCGCCTCGATCCCGAGCTCGCGGTTCACGGCGCCGCCGGCGCCGATCCACGCGACATCCGAGCGCGTGCCCCGGAAGAGCCCAAACTCGTTTGCGAGTTCCTCGCGCTTCTCGTAGCCGGCCCCGACGCGGGCGACATCGCCGAGGGCGAGCCAGGCTTGGGCCTGGCCGCTGTCGGCGTTGCCAATCGCGGGATCGCTGAAGGAGCGGTGCTTGAATCCAGCCGAGCCGCTGAGCCAGCGGTTCGCGACCGCCTGGGCCTCGATGAACACCCCTCCGGCCGTGAAGGCGTCGGTGCGGGTAAGCGGTCGTTCGCGGTCGCGGAGGATGCCTAGGGTGAGCTGCGCCTGGTCATGAAACGTCAGCTGGGCGGAGGCGGAGAGTTGCAGTCGGCGCAGGCTGGAAAGCGCGTCGCGACCTTCCTCCTGCCACCAGCGCGCTTCGATTTTTCCGGTCGGCTCGGAGCGGCGCTGCCGGCGAAACAGCCCGCGGCCGGCGAGGCGGTTGTTCGGATCGAGCGAAAGCAGCTGGCCGAACACCACGCGCTCCGCCGCGCCGAGACCTTGCGCGGCCAGGGTCTGGCCATAGTCGAACCAGGCTTCCTGATTGCCGGGTTCGAGGGCGAGCAGACGCTCGTAGGCCGCGCTTGCTGCGCGGTGACGCTGGTCCCAGGCGGCCTGCTTGGCCTCGTTCTCGATGAAGAACGCCTGCTGGTCGAGAAAGTCGGTCAGCAAATCCAGCCAGACGCGATCGAGCGCCGCGCGACGATCGGCGGGCAAGGCCGCTCGCAGGCCAGC
This sequence comes from uncultured Opitutus sp., assembly GCA_964460715.1. Classification (GTDB taxonomy): domain Bacteria; phylum Verrucomicrobiota; class Verrucomicrobiia; order Opitutales; family Opitutaceae; genus CAMAXB01. Next base: position 88,545 of record CAYWRG010000010.1, read on the forward strand.
GCGCTCGCGTTGGAACCGTGCGGTGGCGGCAAAGGGTTCCGCTTCGGTCGTCGGGTCAGCGAGCCACTGCTGCCACGTCCCGGTCAGCTCCGTGCTGGGCGCGCCCGCGAGCACCGGGCCGAGGAGCGCGGCGAGTTGGGAATCGACCGAGGTCTGCCACCGCATGGCGTAGAGACTGGCCCCGCGCTCGCGCTCCTTGCCCCAGCCGGCGGTGCGGGCCGCTTCGCGCAGAGGCAGCGGATCCGTGGGATTGAGCGCGCGGAGCTGCTCGTACCAGCTGAGCGCGTCCGCATAGCGCCGGCCCCACGCCCGGGTGCGCGCGCCGCCGAGCAGCACCTGCCGGTTGCCGGGAAAGTCGCGAAGCAGCTCATCGTACGCGGCGACGGCTTCGTCATAGCGCTCCTCGATCGCGAGAAACTCGGCTCGCTGTAGGCGCGCAGGAAAATAATCAGGATCCGCCGCCAGCGCCGCCTCGAGGCAGCGGACGGCGAGCGCGAACTGACCGTCGCTCGCGTAGAGGCCGGCCCACTCGACCAGCGTGGGCGCCTGCTCCGCGCTCAGGGTCGAGAGAAAACTCTCGGTGCGCGTGACGGCCGGCCCGGCGTGGTGATAACGGGCGGCCGGGCGCGAGGGATCGATCCGCAGCGCCTCGGCAAACGCCGCGACGGCGGCGGTCTCGCGGTCCGCCCGGCGAGCGATGCGCCCCAGTCCGATCCACGCATCGAAGCGCGTGGTCGGGTCGCCCTTCATGTCCTCGTAGGCCTTGCTCGCGGCGACATCGTCATGCGCGCCGTAGAGCGCCTCCGCCTGGATTCGAGCGGAGGTGGCGGCGGCAAAGCCCTCGAGGAGCAAGGCGCGCCCAAGCTCGGCGGCTTCGGCAAAGCGCTTTTCCTTCAGGCGAAGACCGGCCAGACCGAGCCGCGCCGTCTGATTGTTTGGTTCGGTCTGGAGCCAGCGCGCGTAGAGGGTTTCCGCCTCCGAAAGACGGTCGAAACTGGTCAGCAGCTGTCCGAGTTCTCGCCGGGCGTCGGCGTCGTCCAGCGCGCGCTCGAGCCGCTGGCGGAGGGCCTGTTCGGTGGCATAGATGTCGCCCCAACTCAGCGCGGAGCGCGCGTACGCGAGGCGCAGCGCCTCATCAGCGGTGGTCAGCAGCGGAGAATACAGATCGCGGCTGCGCACGGCGTGACCGGCAATGGCCTCGAGCTCGGCGAGGGCCAGCCGTCTGGAGGGATTCTGCGGATCCGCGGCGAATCGCGTGCGGGCCATGGCCAGCGCGGAGCCCGGTCCATCCCGGCGGGCGCGTGCCTGCTCGAGGGTCAGGACGGTCGCGGCATCCTCCGGCCGCTCGTTCAGCCAGCGAGCAAGCTCCTCCGCATCGATCAGATCGATGGCTTCCTCGGCGCGTCCGCTCCAGACGAGCAGCCGCGCGAGGTCGCGCCGTTGCGGCGATCCGGCGGGCACGAGTGCCTGCGCTTCCCGGACCAGCTCGGCGGACCGGGCCCGCTCCCCGAGCCGCAAAAGAACATCGGCGAGTTCGAGCAGAGGGACCGGGTCGCGCGGGCGGGCCCGGCGGATCTTTTCGTAGACCGCAACGGAATCACGCCAGGTGGCCTCGCGGTAGGAGAGGATGCGCGCAAGCAGCAGTTCCGCCTCGGCGTCGTCCACGCGTCGGTCTGCGGGCACCAGCGAGGTCGGCATCTCCGCAGCGTGCGCGACCGCGCCCGGACCGAGCAGTCCGGCGGCGAGGCCGAGAAGAAGCGTGCCGGTTGACCTCATGGAGCCAGGGAGCGTCGCAGTTCGACGGCGGCCTCGTTCAGATCTCCGGACCACTGCAGGACGAGCGCGTAGCGTCGCCGGAGCTGCACATCCGCCGGCCGGCGGGCGAGGAGTTCGCGGTAGGCGACGAGGGATTCGTCGTAGCGCTTCTGCCAGCTGAGGAGCTCGGCCAGCTTGAAGCGAACGACATCGTCATCGGGCTGGGCCTTCAGATGGGCGGTGAGCAGCGCCTCGGCGCCAGCGAAGCGCTGGCGGGCTGTGTAAAGATCGGCGAGGGCGAGCCGGGCTTCCGGCGTGAGCTGGGCGGCGGGGACGGCCTCGAGGGTGGTGATCGCGTCGTCCGTGCGACCGGACCAGAACTGGACCTGACCGAATTCCTGGCGGACGGCGTTGTCATCAGGCCGGTCGGCGAGGACGCGGCGATACTCGACGAAGCTTTCATCCCACCGCTTGAGGTAAGAGAGCACGCGGGCGAGTTCGAGCCGGGCCTGCCAGTCGGGAACGGCCTCCTGCGCTGAGATGATGCGGCTGCTGCCCGCGGTGGGCGCGACGGGCGCCGGGGCGGGGGGCGTCTGTTCGACCGTGGGGAGCGGGATCAGGGAGGGCGCCTGGGCGGAGGCGAAGGTCGCGGCGATGAGGGCGAACGCAAAGGCGAGACGAGGGGAGGCGTTCATGGGTGGAGGGCGTTGCGGTAGGCGGTCACGGACTCTTCGAGGCGTCCGCTCCATGACAGGTAGCGGGCAAGTTTGATCTGGCTGGCACGGTCGTTGGGTTCGAGCGCGAGGGCTGACTGAAGCGGAGCGATGGCATCGGCATGACGTCCGCTCCAGCTGAGGACATCCGCGAGCTGGCGGAGAAGGGCGGCATCATTGGGCCGCGCGTCGATCGCCTGACGGTAGGCGGTGACGGCTTCGTCGAAGCGGCCGGTTTGCGCGAGGAGTCCGGCCATGCGAACGAGGTCGTCGGGGGCCAATGGTCCACGCCGGGCTTCCTCCTCGTAAGCAGCGAGCGCGTCGGCGGAGCGACCGAGGGATTGGAGGAGTCCGGTGATGGCGGCGCGGACCGTGGCGTCGTCGGGGACGCGCTTCTGCAGCGCCTGGTACAGGGCGAGGGATTCCTCGTAGCGACGCGCCTCGAGCAATGCATGGGCGTGACGCCAGGTTGCGTTGGTGAGATTTGCTCCGCGTTCGGCGGCTTGGGTGTACAGGTCCGCCGCCTCCGCGTAGGCACCCGCATCGTACGCGACCTCGGCGCGCTTGAGCGTGATCAGGTCCTGACGGAAAACATGGAAGAGCACGATGGTTCCGGCCACGAGCAACGCGACGGCCACCACCACCTGGTTTCGCTGCCGGCGCTTTGCGGCCTGCTGGGAGGCGCTCATCGCGGGCGCCGATGGGTTAGGCGAGCGTACGGGCCGACGCGGCGTCCGCCCCGATACGGAACACGCGATCCAGGCGGGTGAGTTAGAGCAGCGA
>CAYWRG010000011.1:0-10731 GCA_964460715.1 uncultured Opitutus sp.
CCTAGCAGATATCCTTCATCTGTATAGTCCAAAAACAATTAGCTATTGGTATAAGTTCGCCCGGCTTACTTTAACAGCACGCCGGCACCGGCGGCCGCAATCTGTGCATCCTGTGCGGAGGTCACGCCGGAAACGCCAATGGCTCCGACCACCTTGCCGTCCAACAGCAGAGGAATGCCGCCCTCGAGTGGAGTAACCCCCGGCATGGCAAGTGTGCGGAGACCCTCACCGCCGGCCGAAACCGTATCCTGAAAGGTCTTGGTCGCGCGACGAAAGGCCGCCGCCGTCTGCGCCTTCCCATTAGCCACCTCGACACTGCCGTACTGAACACCGTCCATCCGTTCAAAGAGCACGAGGTGCCCGCCGGAATCGACGATCGCGATAGCGACATTCCACTTGTTCTTCATGGCCTCAGCCACGGCCGAGGCCATGATCCGCTTCGCATCGGTGTGCGAGATGGGCGCGCCATATGGAGGCGGCGGGGTTTGCGCTAACGCAGTGGTGGCACCGAGGGAGAGGATCAGGCTGAAGAGGATAATTGCTTTCTTCATGGGACGGGAGGTGTTGAATATTGAAAGGCATCGGAGCCGCCGGCAAACAGGCACAGCAAGGCCAGACGGCGTTTAAGAACGCCGGACGATGACGGGAATGATATCCGCTCTTAAAGCTCGGCCAGGCGAATATTACGGAACTCGAGCTTCATCTTCACCGCATCGTGAAACTGCAGCCCGAGCGGACCGGCGCCGGCCCACTTGGGATCTGTGTACTCCGTGGTCAGGTGACCGTTGATCCAGACCTTGAAAGTGTCGCCGCGGGCCTCGATTCGGAAGGTGTTCCAGTCACCTTTCCGGAAATACTTCTCCCAATCCTTGGCGCGTCCGGCTTCCGGATAGCGAGTCGGATGACCCACACCGTCCGTAAGCATGGAGCCGGTCATGTCGCGTCCCAAACTACGGGACGTGCCCATCTGTACCTGGAAGGAGGGCTTGCGCAGGGAAACTCCGGTGTCGATGTCCTCTGGTGCTCCATGCCAGCGGACGTCCAGCTCAAGCACGAAATCCTTGTAAGATTTTTCCGTCCAAAGGTAGCTGCCCGTGCGTTTCTCGTCGCTTTCGCCGATAAGCACGCCGTTCTCGACTCGCCAGTGAACATTGGCTTCGGGCACGAGCTTCCATCCGGTCAGATCCTTGCCATTAAAGATTGGCTTAAGGGCGTCAGCGGGCGAAGCGGCAAATCCGGGGAAGGCAGAGGCAAACGATAGAGCCGCGAGGAGAGCAATCCGGCAAAGCAATCTTGATGGGAGAATCATGAGGAGATGGTCAGTAAATGGGCCGGAGCCGGTTCACGGCTCCGGCCCATCATGGGTTAGAACTTGTAGGTTACGGAACCACCGAAGCGAATCGGTGTGCCGGGCACGATCACATCGTTACTGCGCGCAGCATGGATGTAATCGGAATCATTGAGGAGATTGTCGATGCGCAGCTGATACCGAACCCGTTCGGTGTCATAGTTGACGTTGGCATCCACCAAGGTGTAGCCGGGAATGTACCCGTAGAACACCTGATTCGCATTGTCCGTGATGGCGCGCTTGGCCACATTATTCAATCCCATGCCAACGGAAAGTCCCTTCAGGCGGCCCTCAGTGAATTTGTAGCGGCCCCAAAGTGAATAGTTGCGCTCAGACACGTTGTTGATGGGCAGCACCGAGTAGGTCTTGCCATCTCCGGGCATTGGCGTGTTGGCCCACGGAAAGCGCAGCTTGTTTTCGGCATTAAAGATGGCGAACGATGCGATCACACTGAAGTTGGGCGTAACGGCGAAAGCGATATCGCCATCGACCCCGGAGGAGGTCGCGCCGGTGACCAGCAGAAAGGACGTCGGCGTCGTCTGTGGGAACGGTTGAACCGTATTGTTCGCCTGCTCGATGTCGAAATAGCTCGCCGAAACACTGAGGCGGCCGTCCATCCAATCGCTCTTGAATCCAATTTCAGACTGCTTGCCTTCCTGCGGGGGAAGGAACTCACCGAACTGGATCGGATTGGCCGCGAAGTTCACATTGTAGCCATAGAACACCGAAAGGTTGTCGAGTGGTTTGAAGAGGATGCTGTACTGAACCAGATCCTTGTAGAGCAGCTTGCGGGGAACCGAGGTCTGTGCCGAGAGCACCTGGGTGCGCTGGTTGTAGTTCTGCGAGGTCGAAGCCTGCGAGAAACGGTTCCGCGACGCACCCCACGTGGCGATGACCCGGTCGTTCAGGAGACTGGCTGTCTCAAGAATGTACCACTTTCCAAAAACATCGCTGCGATCCGTGGCATTGGTGGGACGCTGGTTAAAGTCCACAAAGACCGTGCCCGGGAAAGTCGGATTGAACGGATCAATCGGACTGCTGGTGGCCGTACTGCTGCTGCCGCTGGAAAAATTTTCCTGCAGCGTGTCGTCCTTGCGCAGAATGCCGCCAACCAGAAGCGTGTGCTTGACCGGTCCGGTGGCGAAACTGAACACATAGTCATTCTGAATCTCCGCACTGGAGGGAGCATTCCGGTTCACCGTCGTGGTCCTGGGAAGCAACTGGCCTGGCTGGTAAGTGGGAGGAATCGTATACTGCGGGTAGGGAGAAAAGGCATAGCTGCCATCCTGCTGCAGGCTCGGCGTGACCGTGCCTGATGGCGTAACGATCGACTGAACACGCGAATTATTCTCCCAATGAGCGAGTCCTGCGAATCGGATCGCAAGGAAGTCGGACGGACGCGTGGTGAACTGACCCCACACCACTTCATAGTTCGCCTTACGCCAGTTAAGCGGCGGTTCCTCGTGGAGATTTCCTTTGCGGCCCAGAGCAGGTTGGTTGGTCCGTCCATCAAGTGGGACGCCCTCATAGGCACCGTACTCATGGTCAAACTTCTCGAACTTGATCCATGCCCTTGTGTCCGAGCTAAAATCGTACGCGATCATCGGCATGATCGACCAGCGCTTATCACCACCGTCGTTATTCCAATACCGGTTGTAATCGGTGTAGCTCAGGACGGTACGGAACTGGAGCTTCTTGTCAGCAGTGAGGGGAACACCCGCATCGAGGCTGATCGAGCCCCGATCCCACTCCGCCCATTCAGCCGAGATCTCGGTGATCCGGTAAGAGGTCGGACTCTTGGACACCTTGTTCACCATTCCGCCTACAGTGTTGGCCGAGTTGGTCACAAAGATGGCTGACGGGCCTTTGATGACCTCAACGCGATCAACCACGCTGAAATTGGTGTTGCCACTCGGAAACTTGAATCCATCGACAAAGTTTCCCTCACTGGTGTAGCCGCGCATCATGTAACGCGTCGATCCGGTCCAAGTAAGTGTTCCCGTCTGGCCGCCGCCCACATGCTTCATGATGTCGGCAATGTACGTTGGCTTGAGATCGTTGAGAAATTCCTTGTTCACGACTACAACTGACTGTGCGAGATCAGCCAGAGCTACGCCGGTACGCGTCGTGCTCATGGCTTCCTTGCCCGTCAGGCTATCATCAAGCTGTGATCGCACTTCAAATGAAGGCAGATTGACGACTTGGTCTGAAGTGGACGTCGACGAACTCTGCGCGCGAAGCGCCGAGACGGAGAGGCCGCAGAGGCAGAGCACAGCAAGTGCCCTGCGATTAAGGCATTGGCCTTGGGGATGGCCAAAGAAGTGAGGCTTGTTTTTTGGGGTCATGGTAGGGTTGGTTCTAACAGTTCGGCCGAAAGTACAGACGGTCCGGCGCGTGAAAGTCTCTAAGCAGTTTTTTGATGGAAATGCTCCGCTGAATACACGCCTCGCGCGGCCGTAGGTGGCCAGCCAGCAGCACTCATCGTGTGAGTGCCGTGATACCGGCAGCCATCCCCGTCGCCACGCAGGCGAAAGTAGTAGCGACAGCGTGCGACTCCGATCGCGATTTGCGCATTCACCGTGCGCTCGGAAATGCTCAGACGTTTTGCGATCTCGCGATGAGAGAGTCCCAATAACTTGCGCATGCTAAAGATGAGGCGGCAACGCTCGGGCAGTGAGCGGATGGCCTCGGAAAGCATCTCAAGCTCCTGGTCACGACTAGCGAGTTCAGCCGCGTCAGGCCTCTCCTCGATCATCGCCTGCTCCGCAAGTTCAGAAATACCAATCACCGGCACGACCTTATCGCGACGGAAGCGATCTAGCGCCGCATTGCGTGCAGTGATGAAGAGATAGGCTTTTGTATGCCCCACACGGTCGGTGCTCCGGATACTCATTAGCCGCAGATATGCGTCGTGCACGAGGTCGTCGACGTCCCTGAGTGTAGGAAAGCGGCCGCGCAGGTAGGCGCGGAGGGCCGGTTCATGCGGCTGCACCTCCTCGGCAAACCAGCGGGATTCATCTAGTTGTGGCGATTGCACGTGCACAGATTCCTTCATCGGACGGCCGGAAGGCGGTTCGCCGTATAATAAAAATCAGGCAGCTCGGCGCTTTCACCGGAAGCGCTTTTCACCGTTCCATCCAAGCGGAGATGATACACCCGCTGCGGTCGGAAACCGTCGATAGCGATCTCGACGGTCCGGTCGTCTATCAAGGACACCGCGGCAACCGTCTCGGTCCGGACGTCAAGCGGCTCGCCGCCGTAAATCCATTTCGACTGGTAAGTCATCGACTCGACCGCATACCCAGTCGCCTGCAGGGCTCCTGGTGAAACGCGATCCGTGAAAGTCAACCGGAAGCCGCGCGGCGTGATGTTCATCTGCTGCACAGTGAAGGGCACGCCTCCGCGCCAAGTGATGCGCTGCAGTCCCTCGGTGTTCGGCCCCTTGCTAGCACCCCATCCACGCGAGGTCTGGCCAACATACAGAGTCCGCCCATCCGGGGCGAACGCGAGGCGGTTGTTGCTAATGCGGAGCCCCTGGCCGTTAATGAAGAGAGTCACCGCGCCTTGATACGCACCGTCGACTTTCTCAACCATTATGCGCGCGATGCGAGTCCCACTCGCGTCCGGTAGCAAAATCTGCCCGCCGAAGGGGCCGAACTCCCCTCCCCGCGGAATCTGGACCGGCTCAGAACCCGACCGAACCATCTCAAGATGAGGGATCTCGACCGCCGCATACGTACGGTCCTGGTTGTATGTGTCGAGGTCGGCGCGGTAGGCAGCAAGCGGATCGCGGTCCGCAGGCCATTTCGGGTCCCAGACCAGACTGCTCGGGTGGCCGTAGAAATTTCCCTTCTCAACGTGATAGAAAGGCGTGACGGCCTTCCAATCACCTTGGTTGTCGCTGCTCCAGAGATTACCCTCGTCGTCGCGCAGCAGCCCGTTCGTCACCCGGAAACCGGAGGCAAAGGGTTCGATCTCGCCGTCGGCCTTCAGGTGCATGACCCAGCCGCGATATTCGACCGCCGAGTAGTTGCGGCCGCGCCGGCCGACCGGCGAGTACTTTCCACGGGTATGAACGAAAGTTGGCGAGCGGTGGGAGGCCGTACCTAGGCCGATGTAGTAGCCACCCTCGCCATCCGAGCTCATCCCGATTGTCTCGTGATAATTCCCCGATAGGCCCCAGCCATCCGCCTTGTTACGATAACGGTCGGCGATGCCATCGCCGTCCGTATCGACGGCCTCCGTCAGCTCTGGCATATGGGCGACGAAGATCCGTCCGGGTTCGGGCACGGCTAGGCCGAGAGCGTTATCGAAGCCCGTCGCAAAAAATCGCCACGCGTACTTGCTAGGATCGGCAACCGGCTTGGCGGTAAGCACGTCACCCCGCCGCAGGGCGACGTAGAGAAGGCCTTTGGCGTCGAATGCGATGCCACCCACTTCGGCGGCGACCTCGGCAGGAAACGCAATATCGTCGACCTTGTAGGCCTCGGCTAGCGGTGCGGCCGGCAACAGGCTCGCGAGTGGCGCTAGCAGGACGGAAACTAGGATGCAGGAACGGAGATTCATGATAAGCAGGATCAGGGGTGGGCGCGCGGCTTCTACATGTCGGTCACTGTCCGGCGCGTAGCGACTTGATGTACAACAACAGCGACTCGTATTCGAGTTCGCCCAACTGGGAATAGGGCGGCATGAAGCTGGGCGCAAAGCCCTGCACGATGCGAGCGTCGGGATTCTTGATGGCCTCCAGTATGTAGGCATCGTCGGCGATCGTCCTCGTGCCGTCCGCCAGCACGCGTTCACGACCGAACAAGCCTGCCCAGGTCGGGCCATGCCCCATGGATCCGTCGGTCGAGTGGCAGACCGCGCAGGCATAGTTACGGGCGAACTGTTCGCCCGCGGCGACGCTCGCCTCGGTGATAGTCACCTTGCGGGAGTAGCCCTCGTAAGATCCGAGGGACGGGCCGGCGAGCGTAAGTGCAAGCGTACCCATGACCCCGTCCTCCTTCTTGAGGGCAAAGGAGGTATTTTCCGTCCTGAACGAGAGCCGCGCGGCCGGCTCCACGCTGAACTCGATCCGCAGCGCACGCTGCTGCCCAGGGAGTGGCCTTACCCGCGTTCGCACCGTGTGGCGGCCATACCGAACAATGAAGGTCGGCTGATTCCCCACAAGGTCGTAGCCGAGGAATCGGGGCGCTCCGGCCTCGGACACACTCCGGCCATCGATTTCCAGCGGATGACGGCCGGCAGCTTGGTAAAACAGTATACCCACCAGACGGGGCACGTAGTCGTAGAGCCGCGTGCCCATGTCCTTTTCACCCCAGTAGGGAAACATGTCTAGGAACCCGCCCTGCCAAGCATAGAGGAGGCGCCCCTCCGTCGTGTCGAAGACGTACGAGAGCTCCGGCCCGTGATTCACCGCGATCGCGGCCGGAACGCCTTTCAGCGGTACCACTTCACCCGGGATATCCTCGCCTTTCTCCGGGCTGTATTCCGACGTCTTTTCGCCGCGTCCATGATGGACCATGACTGTATCGTCGAGGCCTGGATCAGGCAGGTAAGTGCGCAGGATAAGAGGCACTTCGACCGTTCCGTGAGGACGCGTGTCATAGGTGAGCATCGCCGGGGTGGCGGCGTACACGGACTTAGCTACAGCCAGCAGCAGGGCGGCGTAAAGTAAGCGATGAGACATGGGCGACAGGGGTCGAATAGACAGGCAAATGTGAGTAAGTCGGGCTGGGTCACTTCTTGAGCTCGCGGATCTTCATGTTGCGAATCCAGCACTCGCGACCGGGCTGGGTAGTGGCGACAAGCAGGATGTGCCCAGTGATCTTATTGCCGAAGCCCGGCTCATCCTTGAACTTGCTGCGAGCGATACCGGCCTTCACCTGCTCACTGCCAAGCTCGTACACGAGCACGTTGACGCCGTTGAGCCAGTGCTCGACGGTATCGCCACGAACCACCAAGCGAGAAATGTTCCAGACACCGGCGGGCCTAATCGGCTTGTCGTCAGACGGCGGAACGACGTCATAAAAGGAGGCGACGCGGTGGACTTCGGCCCGCCAGGGCTTGGTCGGGTCACCATAGTCGTCCATGATCTGGTATTCATGCCCTGGCGCAGACGGACGGGATTCGGTCACGAAGTACTTAAGGCCATTGTTTGCTCCATAGCTGACCCGCCACTCCCAAGTGAGTTCGTAGTCAGTGAACTGGCGTTTGGTAATAAGATCGAGGCCCTGCGGATGCGCCCCGCTCATGCGTGGGGCGTTCGGATCAAGGGCCACCGAGCGCAGCGTGCCATCCTTCACCAGCCAGCCGGACGGAATCTCCTGGATTCCGTAGCCGCGCCAGCCGTCAAGCGAGCGTCCGTCGAACAAGAGCTCCCAGCCCGCGCTTCGCTCTTCAGCGGTGAGGGTATTGATGTCAGCGGCGCGAATCGGTGTAACCGGGATGAGGAGGGCGCAAAGGGCGCAAAGTAGGTGTGATTTCATAGAGTAACGTGAAGTGAAAGGTAGGCGATCAAGCAAAGGGGTGAGGTCCAATCGCCGGCCCCAAATTGCGTACGTTTTGCCATTGCTCGGAACCGGTTCCATATCTAATGATAACTATTAATTAAAAATTCATCAGCGGTTGTCTAAATGCGCAGTAGAGCCCCGGACGATCAACTTGCCGGGATAGGCAAGCGCGCAGGGCGCCGAGGCATCGCCGGCGAGTCGCCGGAAAAGACATTCGGCTGCGCTGACACCGATATCATACGTCGGCTGCGCCACGGTGGTGATGCCGTCGTCAACCAGCGAACACCAGTCGAGTTCATCGATTCCAATCAATCCGATATCGCGGCCCGGAACGACCTTGAGGGTCCGCATCGCCCGGGTGATCGAAAGCAGCATCGGGCCGTTGACGGCGAACACGACCTTGGCTCCCCGGCCCGACTCGCCGAGAAAATTTCTGAGCGCACCAACGATGGCGGGTGCGTCGGTGACATCGACCTCGCACGTGTGCCGCGTCACACCCGCGCAGGCGGAGAGGAAACCGTTGAAGGCGGCGTGCCGCTCCTGGCGGGGCGTGGTGTCTGCGATCGGACCCGACATGAAGAGCATGTCGCGAAAGCCACGCTCAATCAAATGATTGATAGCAACTTGCATTGACGACGTGTTGTCGAGTCCCACCGTGTCGGCCTCAAAGCCGGGAATCTTGCGGTCCAGCAACACTACCGGAACCCGACCGGCAATCAGCGCCCTGAGAGCCTCCGTATTGCGCCCGATCGTATGAACGATCAAACCTTCCACATTGTACGACTTCATCGCAGTCAGGTAGCGATGCTCCAGAGAATCACCGCCGGCTGCGTTGCAGATCATGAAGGAGTAACCGTGCCGCTGACACGCCGCCTCTACACCCCTCATGACGGCGATCGAATAGGAATCCTGAATATCGGCCACCAGCATGCCGACCAACCGACTACGCCCCCCTTTGAGTCCCCTCGCCATCTGATTGGGACTGTACTTCAGCTTAGTGATCGACTGACGAATCGCCTCGATAAAGCTCGGGCTGAGTGAATCGAGATCTCCCCCAAGATAACGGGACACACTGGTCTTGGAAACCCCTGCCTCGCGATCAACCTGCAGGATGGTAGGAGGCTTGACGACATCCCCATTCTCACGCGGGGCAAGTGAAGCCTTTTTCCGGGTCGAAAGGGATTTCGGTGCAGTCACGCGCGTTTTTTCTGGAACCGGTCCCATCAAGTCAACAGCTTTTTGCTGTGACCTTCCCAACAGCCTCCCTTTGATCGATAGTCCGGTGCCCTTTTTTTTAACTACACGCTCACCACCACCACCACACCGAAGACCGGGCGGCGCATGAACAATCGTGTTCAGGAATTGACGCTGATGAATTACTGGCGTGACGTCTCGCTCGCCCCCGCCAGCACAGAGCTTCCCCCGGAAGCTAGGCAGCAACCGGAACTGTCCGCTGGTTTTCACTCCGAACCCCAACGCAACCCCATCCAACGGCCCAAGAGCGCCTTTTTCCATAATAGTTATGACCCAAGCCTCATCATCCACCGCCTGGTGGCGTCTTCTGAACCGTGAACACTGGTTTGTTTTCAGCGTCGCGTCGCTCGCCTGGCTGTTCGACTGCCTTGACCAGCAGTTCTTCAACCTCGCCCGTGACGCCGCGATGGAGCAGCTCATACCGGAAAAAGCCACGGAGTACGGCCCCTACACGACCTCGATCTTCCTCATCGGCTGGGCCGTGGGCGGACTGACCTTCGGCGCGCTGGGCGATCGCTATGGCCGCGCGCGGTTCCTGGCGGTTTCCGTCCTGCTCTACTCCGTTTTCACCGGCCTGAGCGCGCTCTCCACCGGCTTCATTGACTTCTGCGCCTACCGTTTCCTAACCGGCCTGGGCGTCGGCGGTGTCTTCGGTCTCGCGGTGGCCCTGGTCGCCGACACCGTGCCGGACAAGGCCCGTGCTCCGGCGCTCGGCTTGCTCCAATCGTTGTCCACCTGGGGCAACATTCTTGCCGGGTTGATCGGCATGGGGGTCGGCATCCTGGCGGCGCGTGCTGCCCTGCCCTTCGGCCTTCAGTCGTGGCAGACGCTCTTCCTGATCGGCGCCGTCCCGGCCTTCTTCTGCGTCTTTATCATCCGCAAGCTCCCCGAGCCCGCGAAGTGGCGCAAGGCCCGCGACGAAGGTGCAATCAAGGGCATCAAGTTCGGCTCCTACGGCAACCTGCTCAAGCACCCCAAGTGGTCCAAACATGCCTGGCTCGGTCTCATCCTCTGCAGCGCCGGCATCGTCGGTCTGTGGGGCATCGGCAACTTCCATCCCAAGATCACCGGCACGATCATCGACGCCCACCTCGCCAGCGCGAATCTCAGCGCCAGCGCCATCGCCAGCGAAAAGGCCTACTGGCGCTCCGCCGGCCTGCTGCTCCAGAACATCGGTGGCTTCGCCGGCATGATGTGCCTGGCCAAGCTCGCCCAGACGTGGGGCCGCCGCCAAGCCTTCGCCGTCGCCCTGTTGCTGTCCTTCGGCTCAAGCATTCTCGTCTTCAAGGGCATGCGCGAGATCAGCGACATCTACTGGATGCTGCCCATCATGGGCTTTGGCCAGCTCTCGGTCTTCGGCGTCTACGCAATCTACCTGCCCGAGATCTTCCCAACCAGTCTGCGCAGCACCGGCACGAGCTTCTGCTACAACTTCGGTCGCCTCGCCGCCGCCAGCGCCCCGTTCACACTCGGCAAGATCACCAAGAGCCTTGGCGGTGACATCGAGAGTTTCCGCACCGCCGGCACCTGGGTCAGCCTGGTGCTGCTCGTCGGCATCGCCGTCCTGCCCTTCCTGCCGGAGACGAAGGACAAGCCGCTGCCGGAGGAGTAAGCCGG
>CAYWRG010000011.1:10755-19176 GCA_964460715.1 uncultured Opitutus sp.
AGAAGGAGAACGAGGAACAAGAACGATTTCCCAACCCGCACTGCGGGTTCGCCTGCCCGCCGGTCTGCGCGCAAGGTAACGCCATGCTCCCCCCCCTCGCCTCCGGGATTTGGGATTACAACGCGCCTCTGACGATTCTGGGGATGCACCTCGGCCATCGCATGACCGTGGTGCGCCTTGCCGACCACACGCTGTGGGTGCACTCGCCCGTCGCCTACGACACCACCGTCGCAAGCGCACTGGCCGAGCTTGGCCCGGTCGCGCACATCGTCGCGCCCAACGCGATCCACGACACCTACCTGGAAGGCTGGTTTGCCGCTTATCCGCAGGCTCGGTTTCATGGCGCCAAGGGATTCACCCGCTACCGGCCTGATCTGAACTTCACGGATACGCTGGGCGACAAGGCGGACGTCGCCTGGACGGGGTTGCTCGATCAACACCTGATCCGCGGGGCGCCGCGCCTCAACGAGGTCGTTTTTCTCCATCGCCCGAGTCGCACGCTCATCCTCACGGACCTCGCCTTCAATCTCGGGCCCGACATGCCGCTGCTGTCCCGCGTGCTGCTCAAGGCCAACGGCTGCGACAATCGCTTTGCCTGCTCGCGCCTGCTCCGGACCACCATCAAGGACCGGGCCGCATTCCGCGCGTCACTCGACACCGTGCTCGCCTGGGACTTCGACCGCGTCGTCGTCAGCCACGGCCGCAACCTCGAAGCCGGCGGACGCACGGCGTTGCGCGAGGCGTTTCTGTTTCTGCCAACGCACTAGCGTGAGGGCAATGTAGCCGGGCTCGCTGAGCCCGGTGATTGAGGTTTCCTCTCGGCAGCACCGGACCGGGGTCAGCGACCCCAGCTACATGCGCTCAGTTGCGCGGTGGCCCTTCGTCCGTCAGCGCGACCACATCCCGGGCGTTGATCGCGTGGACTGAGCGGTTTTCCAGCCGCACGAGCAGCACGCCACCGGATGCCTCCACCGCGCGGACTGGATGGATGACCGTGGTCTTGCCCGCGCGCTCATAGACGAGAAACACCGGGCGACTGCCAAACGCCTGAAACGAGGCGGCGAACCCCGCGGCGAGTTCGGATGCCTCGCTGCGGACCACGACCGGGCCGACCGAAGGCGGAACCGGCGCGGGCGAAGGCTGCGCGGCCAGCGCCACACCCGACAGGGCAACCAAGACAAAGAGGATTCGAGGCGTCATAGGGAGGGAGGGTTGGCTGACCAGACCACAAAAAGCCAATGGATTGCATTTCAGCACATTTTCCTGCGCAGCACAACTCTCCCGCCCCGCTATTAGATGTCGTAGGTGCTTGGCCCGTCCGTCTCGACCGAGCGGGTCTTCGACGCGCTGGGATCCGCCGCGCTCTCCCGCTTCTTGTCATAGAAAATTCTGACCGCTGCCTTCGTGGTAGAACCATCCTGCTGCAGCAGATGCGACGCCCGGAGCAGGGCCCGCCGCGTGCTCATGGTGAGATTGGCCTCGGCCGGAAACACATTGTCGTCGCCGATCCGCTCGTATGCGCCACTTGCGCGCAAAACCCGCTCAACGTCAGGACTGATGCCACTGATCAGGAGGTGGCGCTTCGATTTTTTCAGGTATTCGTGCAATTGGAGCAGCGACATCACCGACGTTGCATCCAGGTGCCGTGCATTCTTCATGCGCAGGATGACCACCCGGATCTGGTCGTCATCCGCCAGGTAGCGCACCTGCTCCTGGAAAAGATCCGCTGCGCCAAAAAACAGCTCTCCTTCGACGTGCACGATGGAAATCGCCGCGTTTGAACGACGGCCGCCGTCCTCAAGTTCGGAAAGCTGTCCTTCGGAATTGAACGAGTACTCGACCAGCGACGGCGCGCCTGCCTTGCGCAAGAAGAGGACCAGCGACGCCCCTACCCCAACGTAAATCGCCGCGTCCAGTTGCAGGAGGAACGCAGCCAGCATGGTGGCGCCGAAGACAATCGCATCAGAGCGGGTCGCATTGCACGCGATCCGGATCTGCTCGACGTTGATCATCTTGAAGCTAATCCGAATCAAATGCGCGGCGAGACTTGCCACGGGAATGTAGTTGATCACCGGCGACACGAAGAAAAGAGCTCCGAGCACGATCACGCTGCTGAACAGAGCGGCCAACTGAGTCTGGGCCCCGCTCTGGTAGTTGGCTGCCGAGCGCGCGAAGGAAGCCGAACCAGGCATGGCGCCGTAAAAGCTGGTGAACAAATTGGCCGTGCCCATCGCTACCAGTTCCTGATTCGCATCGAGCCGCTGGCCCGATTTCGCAGCAAGAGTCTTCGAAATCGAGATGGCCTCCAGCATACCGAGAATCGAAATGGCCAACGCCGCACTCAACAGAGTCGGAACGATCGAGAGATTGGAACTGCTCAGAGGAATTCCGATAAAGGTCGGGATCGCGGCCAGGAGCGCGCCTTCATCCTTGATCGTGTGAATGCCCAGCTGATCAAGCTGGAGATGCTGAGTCAGCAGCGAGAGGGCAATCAGGCCAAAGAGCTCGGCCGGCACGCGGGGAAAAAATCGCTCGATGGCCCAAAAAAGAAGGAGCGTGAACACTCCCATGATGGCGGAGTAGATGTTGAAATCCAGTCGTGCGACCTGCGTGAAGGTCAGAAAAAGGCCATCGACGAACGTCCCACGCTCCACGTTGTGAACCCCGAGAAGGTGCGGCAGCTGTCCGGCGGCGAGCAGCAGGCCGATTGCCGTACCATAGCCGATGATCACGGACCGCGAAATGAACTGGGTGATCTTTCCGAGCTGGGCCAGCCCCGCCGTCAACTGGAACACCCCGATCAAAAAGGCCAGTACGACCGCCAGTTCGGCGGCGGAAAGTCCCGTCGACGGGAAGGAATAGATCGCCGCAGCCAGAATCAGGCTGATCGAGTTGGTCGGACCAAATACGAGGTGGCGGGATGAACTGAAGAGGCCGCAGACAAATCCGCCCACCACCACCGACATGATCACCATCAGCGGCGGCAGCCCGGCGATCAGGGCAAACCCGATCGCCTGCGGAATGGAAACCAGGGAGACCGTCGCTCCGGCCGTCAGGTCGGATTTGAACTTCAGCCAGCTGTAATGCCGCAATTCGACGCCAAGCGGAAACCGCTCACGCATCCAACGTCGGGAGAAGCGTTGGATCTGGTCGACCGCTTCAGCCGCGCCATCGTTCATCGCCATTCTGACTTCAGGCCTCCACGCCGATTTTTTCCAGAATACGGTGCAGGTCGTCGTTGCCCGCATACTCGATCACAATCTTCCCCTTCTTGGCCGAGTGCTTGAGCGACACCCGCGCGCCGAGGGCGGAGGTGAGCTTCTTTTCGATCCCCGCCACAGCCGCGGCCTCGACCGCCGGCACCTTGCGTCCGGTTGCACCGACTGGGACCGCCGCACCCGCCTTCTTCGCCTGGACCAATTTCTCGGTGGCGCGGACGCTCAGGCCTTCCTCAATCGTGCGACGGGCGAGGACAGCGCGCTGTGCAGGATCCTCGACGCCCAACAGCACCTTGGCGTGACCGACGCTGATCAGGCCCTTGGACAAGTAGCCCTGCAATTCAGCATCCAGCGACAGGAGGCGGAGCGAGTTCGCCACGCTGGCGCGGCCCTTGCCGACACGCTCAGCCGCAGCTTCCTGCGTGAGATCGAAATCCCGGATCAGGCTGGCGTAGCCATACGCCTCTTCCACCGGATTGAGGCCCTCGCGCTGGAGGTTCTCGATCAGGCCGATCGCCGCGGAGGAGGCGTTGCTCGCTTCCACCAGGCGCGCCGGGATCGTCTTGATCTTGAGCTGCTGGAACGCGCGCCAGCGGCGCTCGCCCGCGATCAGCTGGAATTTTTCGCCATGCTTGCGCACCACGATCGGCTGAAGCAGGCCCTCGGCCCGGATGCTTTCCGCAAGCTCAGACAGGTGCTCCGGAGCAATCTCGCGTCGAGCCTGGTAGGGACTCGGCTCGACCAGATGCACCCCGATCTCGATGAAGCCGGGCGCACCCGCGCTGGCCGGAGCCGGGGCCGAAGCGGACGCCTTGGCGGCCGCAGCGGGAGCGGCGGGTTCCGCCGTTGGAGCCGAAGCCGGTTTGGCGCTGGCAATGAGGCCGCCGAGACCGCGACCGAGACGAGATTTGGGAGCTGCCATGATGAGATTACTTGCCGCCGGGGATGAACAAGGTCTGACCGACCTGGATCTTGCTCGGATCGGAAATCTTGTTCGCGTTGATGATGTCCTGGACCTTGGCCCCGGTGTTGCGCGCGATCACCGCGAGCGTATCGCCGCGCTGGACCGTGTAACTGGTGCCTTCCTTGGAATAATCCTCGGTGAAGGTGGTCTGGACCGTGGCGCGCGTCGCCATGCCCTTGGCCAGCGAATCGATCGCGGCATTGGTCTGCTTGGCGAGCCTCTCCATTTGCACGCTGACCTGCTGCAACGTCTCGCTCTTCGTGCCGTTGGCGGCCGTGCGGATCGCGCGGTTGAGCTCGGCCACCGCCTCGTTCAGCTGAACAATCGTGGCGTAGGACTGGGCGTCGCCAGCGGTCTGACGGCGCAACTCGGCATTCTCCCGCTCGAGTTGCTCGACACGCAGGGCGAGCTCACCCGTGCGTTGGGACAAAATACGGACATCCTCGCGCAGATTGGCGAGTTCGATGGGGATGGATTGGGCCGTGAGCGTGACGGCCATCCCAAAAACCGTTGCGGCGGCGCAGGCTGCTTTCCACATGCCGCTAACGTTGGGGAATCCTCCGGCAAAAACAAGCGTCACGTCGCGGATCGGATCGGACCGGATCGGAAGATGGGACCGATAGGACGGATGGGACGGATAGGACCTACAAGTCCCATCGGTCCCATCCGTCCTATGCTCGAAAGGGCTCAGTCCCGATGAGCGGCGGCATCGGCGTCGACGGCAGCACCGTCCCGGCCGCGATCGCAAAACCCCGTAAAAATTCCCCTGCCGCCAGCATTTTCCCGCCCGGGCGCTGCAGGCGCAGCACCTCAAGCACGCCCTGCCCTGTCGCGATCAGCAAACGTCCGGACTCGCCTGCCAGCACCTCGCCGGGCGAGCCCGTTTCAGGCAATCCGTGACATGCGATCGCCTGGCCGAATTTCACCGTCTGACCGGCCACCTCGACGCTGCAGGCCGGCCAGGGAAAGAGCCCATTGATCCGCCCGGCGAGCACGGCAGCCGGAACGCGGAAATCGAGTACGCCATCCTCCTTGGCCAGGCGCCGACAGAAGGTGGCGCGGCTGCCGTCCTGCGGTTGCTCGGCAAACGTCCCGGCCGCGATGCGCGGCAACACCCGCGCGACCAGTGGCACGCAGGCAGCGGAAAGCTTTCCCTCAACGTCGAGCGCCGTATCGGTCGGCGCGATCGGCACCCGCTCGACATCAATCACCGGTCCCGCATCGAGCTGGCGCACGATGCGCATGAAGGTCACGCCGGTCTCGCGCTCGCCGCTCGCGACCGCGGTTTGAATCGGTGACGCGCCGCGGTACGCCGGCAGGATCGACGTGTGGAGATTAAACGTTCCCAGGCGCGGCGTTGCGATGACGTCGTCGCGCAGGATGTGGCCGTACGCCATCACCAACGCGAGATGCGCCTGATAGGCCGCCAATTCCTGGCGGACCGGCTCGGTGATCCTGTCCGGTTGGTGTACGGGGATACTGCGAGCCTGCGCCCAAAGCTTGATCCCGTTCGCGGTGACTTTCTGCCCGCGCCCCACGGGGCGGTCGGGCTGGGTAAACACCGCGACCACGGTGGCCACAGACGCTCCCTCCCCGGCCAGCCACTCCAGGAGCGGCAGGGCGATCGGGTCGGAACCCATGAAGACGAGGCGGAGCGCGGACATGCGGCTCCGATCAACGCCGAATGGCGCCCACGATCAAGGCGCGAGTTTGCGCAGCCAGGCGTTGACCGCCTTGGCCAAGGCCGCGAACGCGGCGTCCGTCGAAGGCTTGGACAGTCCGTCGAGCACCGTCCAGTGCTCGACATGCGTCACGGCTTCGCCCGGAGCAAGGCTCCGCAGCGGCCCGAGGGTCTCGAGTTCCAGCGTCGTCTGGTTGCAGAAGGTCTCGAACGGGCATCCCAGGTCCGGATACGTCGCGCCCGGGACGACGAGGGCCTGCTTCACCAGCGTGACGCCCCCAATCCAGTAGGCCGACCAGCCGGGATAGTTGGTGAGGCCCAGCTTCTGCGGGCTCGGCACGCGCCGGGAGTCGAGGCCGATGTGGTTGTGATGCAGATCCCAGCACGGCAGCGAAAGGTCGGTGTAGGTCCACGGCACGATCGAATAGCCCGGCAGCAAATCGCCGGCCGCGTGGTCACCCTTGGGCAGCAACGGAATGACGCCGTAGCCACCATGCTTCATCATGGTCAGCGCCCACGGCGCACACTCGACCGCCCAGAGGCCGTCGTTCGTAAGCGTGTGGGTCAGACGCAGCGTACGCGCATCAATCGCGTCGACGGCGAGCGCCTTGCGCAAGCTGGTCCTGGCCTCGGTCGCCGCGGTTACGCTGAAACCCGAAGCGCGCGTCCGCACCTCCAGCGGATCATTGTCCGGTTGATAGGTCCGCACGATGTGCTCGGGCGAATGCCAGAACCGGTGACCGCCGCGCAGACGAAACCCCTCGTTGCCCGCGGAGTCATCCGCGCCGGGAGGAAACTCGAGCAGCAGATTCGGACCGCCGGCGAGCGAACGCAGGGACAGGAGCCGCGGACCGAAGTCCGTGGGGGCAATCAGCTCGATCCTGCTCGTCGCTAGACGCAGCGCCTCGCCTCCCCGGTAATCAATCTTCGAGGGTTTCATGGGAGGATTCGGTCGCCTCCTGGTTCTTCCACTTCTTCGGGCGATGCCCGGAGGCGCGCTCCTTGCGGGCCGCGGCTTCGAGGCGCTCAGCGATGTCACGCACCTGCTTGCCCACGAGGTCGAAATAGATCGGGCAGCCGCTCAGGTTGAACTCCTCGACCAGGCCGGCCTCGAGATAGCGGCGGTACTGCTCGGTGAGCTTTTCCTCGCGGTTGCAGAACAGCTTGATCCGGAACGGACGCGTGCCGGTCTGGGTCGCGTAGTAGACGCGGAAGCGCTTGCCGGCGATCGCCGGCGGCGGCGTACGCTCGGTCAGGTAGAGGATCGCCTTGTTCAACTTCGCGGTCGGCAGCTTCGTATCGAGGGTACGATTGAGCTGCACGGCGGCGTTGAGCATGCGATCGACCTCGTAGCCACTCATGGCCGAGGCAAACACCAGCGGCGCGCCTGGGGTGAAGAACAGGCGGTCGAACACGGCGCGCTCGTACTTCAGGCGGTACTCGCGCTCGGTCTTGAAATCACTGATGCCACTCGATTCGGCGAACTCGGGCTGCTTCTTCGCGGCAAAGGCCTTGCGCACGAGGTCCCACTTGTTGACCACGATGACGATCGGCTTCTTCTCCTTGATCGCCTCGCCGGCAATCGCCTTGTCCTGCATGGTCACGCCGTCGACGGCATCGAGCACGAGGAAGACAACATCCGTCTGCTTGATCGCATCCAGCGAGCGCAGGCGGGAGAAGTATTCCACGGGCGACGCCAGTTTGGTCGCCGCCTTGATGCCGGCGGTGTCGATCAGCTTGAACGGGTAGAACTTCCCGTCGCGCCCCTTGAACTTGAACGGAAGTTCGATCGCGTCACGCGTCGTGCCGGGCACGTCGCTCACGATCAGCCGGTCGCTCTCGAGCAGGCGGTTGCTGAGGGAGGACTTGCCGACGTTGGGCCGGCCGATGAAGCACACGCAGAGCGGGTCGCTCGCGGTCTTGGTCTTGCCTTCAGTCGCCTCCTCTTCGGTCGGGCCGGGGCCAATGCGCTTCAGGATCTCGGCACGAAGCTCGTCCTCGCCGCGACCATGCTCGGCCGAAACCCGCACCGGCTCGCCGAGACCCAAACGATAGGCATCCGCCAGCTCGATCTTGTCATCGTTGAAGTCTGCCTTGTTCACCACCAGCAGGACGTCCTTCTTGCTCTTGCGCAGGCGCTGGGCGATGCGCGTGTCGAGTTCGGTCAGACCTTCCAGACCGTCCGTCACGAAAACGATCAGCGCGGCCGTATCGATGGCAAAGCCAACCTGCTCCTCGGACGCGGCAATCAGCTCGCGGGTGGTCTCGCCGCCCTTGAGGCCGAGGCCGCCCGTGTCGAGCAGCGTGTAGCCGCCCTCGGCGATCTCGGCCGAAATCACGTCCCGGGTGACGCCGGGCTGGTCATGGACAATGGATATGCGCTTCCGCGCCAGCCGGTTGAACAGGCGGCTTTTGCCGACATTGGGTCGGCCGACGATGGCAACGGTGCGATTCATGGAAGCGATAGGCTTTAAGCTGTAAGCGATAAGCCCGGAGAGCCGAGCCTAAACCCGCGATCAAAAAAACCCGGCCGGGCGAAAGCCCGGCCGGGTTGCGGT
>CAYWRG010000011.1:19186-51355 GCA_964460715.1 uncultured Opitutus sp.
ATCCCCCCGCCCCCCCCCACCAACCCCCCCAAAAAAACCCCCCCGCGCGGGCCCCCCCCCCCCCCCGGGTTGCGGTCCGCGATGGAGGAAACTTATTTTTTGGCGCCGTTCACGAACCGATCAATACGGTCGCAGGCGTCGATCAGCTGCTCGTAGCTGGTCGCAAAGCAGGCGCGGACGTGGCCCTTGCCGTTGTCGCCGAACGCGGTGCCTGGGACGACCGCGACCTTGTGGTCCTGCAGGAGGCCCACGGCGAAATCCTTCTCGGACCGGCCGGTGGAGGTGACATCGGGGAACGCGTAGAACGAGCCGCGGGGCGAGTGGCACTTGAGGCCGATCTCGTTGAAGCGGCGAACCACGAGATCGCGGCGACGGTGGTACTGCTCGCGCATTTTGAGCACGGCATCCCAGCCCCGGGTCAGGGCCTCGAGAGCCGCCTCCTGGGCGATGATCGAGGCGCACATCATGGCGTACTGGTGCACCTTCATCATGGCGTCGATCAGGACCGCCGGGCCGCAGGCATAGCCGATGCGCCAGCCGGTCATCGCAAAGGCCTTGGAGAAGCCGTGGAGGAAAATCGTGCGCTCCGCCATGCCCGGGAAGGTGGCGATGCTGGTGTGCGTGCCGTCAAACGTGAGCTCGGAGTAGATCTCGTCGCTCAGGACCAGCAGGTCCTTCTCGACGCAGAACTCGGCGATCTTCGCGAGCTGCTCCCGGCTGCAGGTGCCGCCCGTGGGATTGCACGGGAGATTCAGCATGAGCATCTTGCAGCCCGGGACCCACGCCGCGCGCAGGGCCTCGGCCGTGAGGGCGAAATTATCCTTGGCGTAGGTCGGGACCGCGATGCCCTCGCCGTGCACGAGCGTGATGCTCGGGTGATAGCTGACGTAGCACGGCTGGTGATACATCACCTTGTCACCCGGGTTGCAGAAGGCGCGGAAGCACAGATCGAGCGCCTCGGACACGCCGACGGTCACGATGACCTGGTCGTCCGGGCGATAGGTGATGCCGAAGTGCTCCTCGACATAGACCGAGATCGCCTTGCGGAGCTCGAGCAGGCCGAGATTGGAGGTGTAGTAGGTCTTGCCGCGCTCGAGGGCGTAGATGGCCGCCTCGCGGATGTGCCAGGGCGTGACGAAGTCGGGTTCGCCGACGCCAAGGGAAATGACGTCCTGGCCCTTCATCTTGGCCACCAGTTCGAAGAAATCGCGAATGCCGCTCTTGGGCAGCGTGGCCACGTGGCCCGCCACCCAGCGTTTAGGGTCGGTGCTCATGGGAGGTGCCCTCGGGTTTACGGAGCGACGGTGAGTCGCGTGCTGGGCGCCTCGCCACTGTCGAGCAAGAAGCCCTGCTCCTTGTAGCAACGCAGCATGAAATGCGTGGAGGTCGAGAGGACGCCCTCAACGGTCGAGAGCTTCTCGGACACGAACGCCGCCACCTTTTGCAGGGACGGTCCCTTGACGAAGACGAGGAGGTCGTAGCCACCGGACATCAGGTAGCAGGACTCCACCTCGTCGAACCGGGCAATCCGCTCCGCAAAGCGGTTGAACCCGCCTCCGCGCTCCGGCGTCACCTTGACCTCAATGACTGCGCGCACAGCAGCAGCAGCGGCGGCCTCGCGCGAAAGATCGAGCACCGGACGCCAGCCGAGGAAGATTTTATCTTTTTTCAGCTGCTCCAGATGCTGTTGGACTTCGGCTTCGGTCAATCCGGCAACCTGCGCAATTTGCGCGGTCGAGAGGCTGACGCCGTCGAGTAACAGCTTGAGAACAGGGTTCATGGGAAAGCGGAGCTTCGCAGACATTCGGCAGGGGAATCCACACTTATTTTCATAACCGACCGCACAGACCGTCCCGGAAACCGCCTGCACAGGATTGCCCGCCCGATCCAGGCAAGGTTGCTGCAGACCGAGGAGCACAACCAAGCCGACCGTTGAAATGAAGGTAATAGGCGACAATCCACGCTTGGGCGCGGGGCTCGCCGTGCCTGAAGAATCACCGCTTGCCCACCTTGAACAGGGAGCGCGTAGGGATTTTCCCCTTCGTTTTCTCCTCAAGTGACCTGCGGTTGTGACGATCACCCCTCAACGAACGCCCATGAAGATTCTGATCGTTGAAGATGACCCCGTCTCGCGCGAGGTTCTACGAATGATCCTCGCATCGCGTGGAGGCTTCCACGTGACGTTGGCCGACAACGGCAACGATGCCTGGGCGCTCCTCGACGACCCCAGCCGTTACTTCGACGTCGTTTTCCTCGATATCGCCATGCCTGAGCCGGACGGCTTGGAGATCCTCAGCCGTATTCGCTCGTCACCGCTGCATCGTTCCCTGCACGTGATCATGTGCACCTCGTCGAACGACCGGGCGACCGTGATCAAGGCGATCCAACTCGGTGCCCAGCACTACATGGTCAAGCCAGCGACCGAGGCCAGTGTCATGGCCAAGCTGCGCATCATTCAGCCCGATCTGCCGGAACCGGCCGCTCAGCCGGCCTAGTTGCGACAAATCCGGCCTGCCGGAAGGGGGGCACGGGACTCCATCGTGGCCTCTGGGGTCGGCTCGGACCGATGGCGACCGGTGCCAAACGACCCGATCGTCCGCGCCGGCCAAAAAATTGCATGGATAACCGGCCAGACCCGGTTTCACTGACGGATTCACCATGTTCGAGTCCCTCACCGACAAACTTTCCTCGGCCCTGCGCAACCTGCGCGGTGTCGGCAAGCTCACCGAAGAGAACATGGCCGATGCCCTCAAGGAGGTGCGCACGGCCCTGCTCGCCGCCGACGTCCATTTCAAGGTCGCGCGCGAATTCGTCGAGCGCGTCCAGACCCAGTGTGCCGGCCAGGAGGTGCTCAAGGGCGTCACGCCCGGCCAGCAGATCGTCAAGATCATCAATGACGAACTTGTCCGCCTGCTCGGCGAAGGCGAAACCGGCCTCTCCCCTGCCCGCCCGCTGAAGATCCTCATGGTCGGTCTGCAGGGCGCCGGCAAGACGACGACCACCGCCAAGCTCGGGCGTCATCTGAAAAAGAAGGGCTACACCACGCCGTTCGTCGTGGCCTGCGACGTCCAGCGTCCCGCCGCCATCGACCAGCTCGAGATTCTCGCGAAGCAGGAGGAGATCGGCTTCTACGGTGACCGCGTCTCCAAGGACGTCACCGCGATCGGCGCCGCCGGTCTTGCCGAGGCCCACCGGCACAACGCGGATGTCATTCTCTTCGACACCGCCGGCCGCCTGCAGATCGACACCAACCTCATCGAGGAGGTCCAGCGCCTGCGCGCCAAGGTTCAGCCTGACGAGGTCCTCCTCGTCGCGGACGGCGCGCTCGGTCAGGAGGCGGTCAATGTGGCCAAAGCCTTCCACGAGGCGCTGCAGCTCACCGGTCTTGTCCTGACCAAGCTCGATGGCGATGCGCGCGGCGGCGCCGCCCTTTCGATCAAGTCCATCACCGGCGTTCCGATCAAGTTCGTGGGTACGGGCGAAAAGACCGCGGACTTCGACACCTTCTATCCCGACCGCCTCGCATCGCGCATCCTCGGGATGGGCGACGTCGTTTCCCTGGTGGAGAAGGCGCAGGAGACGATTGATCAGAAGGAAGCCGAGAAGATGGCGGAGAAGCTCCGCAAGGCGGACTTCAACCTCGAAGACTTCCTGGCGCAGATGCAGCAGATCAAGAAGATGGGCTCGATGCAGAGCATCATGGGCATGATGCCCGGCATGAGCGGCGTGCAGCTGCCCGACGAGGTCGAGTTCGCCTATACACCGGGCGTCCCCATCATCAAGTCGATGACGCTGCAGGAGCGCCGCAAGCCCGAGATCCTCAACGGCAGCCGCCGTCTCCGCATAGCCAACGGCGCCGGAGTGAAGGTCGTCGAGGTCAACCAGCTGCTGAAGCAATTCCAGCAGATGCAGAAAATGATGAAGATGATGAAGGGCGGCGGCGCAAAGAAGATGATGCGCCAGATGGAGGCCATGAAGGGCCGCGGCGGCTTCCCGGGAATGTAAGTCCCAAGGTTGCCGATCCGCGGACCGCATCGCAAGCGGCAACCGCCCCCCGCCGATCAGCGCTCACGTCTGCGTTCCACCAGCGTCCGACGTGAGCACCTTGCGCACCAGCCGGAGCAGGGCTTCCGCCGTGTACGGTTTGGCAAGGAAGTGCTGAATCCCGGCAACCGCGGCGCGCGCCACCGGACCGTTCGCCGAAAGCCCACTCGCCGCGATGATGGCAACCTGCGGGTTGATCTGGCGCAGGGCTGCAATCAGGGCCGGGCCGTCCATCACCGGCATCATCATGTCGGTGAGCACCAGCGCGATCGCGTCGCGACTCAGCGCATACTTGGCGGTCGCCTGCGCGCCGTCCTCCGCGGTGATGACGCGATAGCCAAAGGTCTCGAGCGTCTGCCGCGTGACGGACAGGATTGATGGCTCGTCGTCGACGAGCAAAATGAGTTCGCCCCGCCCGCGCGGCAGCAAGCGCTCCGGTTCATCCGCGGCAACCGACGATGCGCCTTCGATACGAGCCGGGAGGTACACCTTGAACGTGCTCCCCTTTCCGGGCTCGCTGTAGACGCTCAGGAATCCGCCATGGCTGCGCACAATGCCCTGGGTGGTGGACAGCCCCAGGCCCGTGCCCTGACCAACGGCCTTGGTCGTGAAAAAGGGTTCGAAGATGCGATCGATGAGGTCCGGCGCGATGCCCATCCCGTCATCCGTGACCTCGACCCGCACATAGCGCCCGGAGGCGACCTCCTTGTTCATGACGGCGTACTGCTCGTCGATCACGGCATTGGACGCCGTGAGCGTGAGTTGCCCCCCATTCGGCATCGCATCCCGAGCATTCACGCAGAGGTTGAGCAGGACTTGATTCAGCTGCGTGGGATCACCCACAACCGGCCAGAGATCCGGCGTCAGCTGAATGCGCAGAGTGATATTCTTCGGAAACGTGCTTCGCGCGATTTCCTCCACCTCGTGCACGATGTGCTTAAGCTGCACCACCACACGGCGCCCCTCCACCCCGCGTGCGAACGACAGCACCTGTTTGACCAGCTCCGATCCACGCTTCGCGCTCCGCTCAATGTTGCGAATCAGATCCTGGCGCATCCGGTCAGGGTCGGAGTCGTCCTTCAACAACTCCACCCCGACCATGATAGGAGTGAGGAGATTGTTGAGGTCGTGCGCGATTCCGCCCGCGAGCGTGCCGATGCTCTCGGTTCGCTGCGCCCGCAGGAACTGTTGCTCCAGCTTCTTTCGGCGGTGCCATCGATATCAAACGAGAGAATCGCCTGGGGCTGTCCGTCTTCGCTGCGCAGTAGCGTCCAGCGGCAGTCGATCGCGAGCACCGCCCCACCCCGGGTGCGTTTCGAAATCTCGCCGCTCCAACTCCCTTTCTCCCGCACCGCCGCATCCGCCGACGCAAAGACCGCCGTGTCCGCCGCCAGCAGCTCGGACAGCACCCGGCCCCGGGCTTCATCCGCCGTCCAGCCATACATGCGTTCCGCACCCTTGCTCCAGAACCGGATGCGGTGGTCGAGATCCCGGACGACAATGCCGTCATGTGCCTCATCAATCAGAGCCGCCTGCTCGCGCAGCCTGCGCTCCGCCTGGCGTCGCTCCGTCACGTCGATCACCATGCCAAGAAACACCGGCTTGCCGTCGAGCACCACCTTCTGGAGGTGCGACTCGACCGGATAGGCGGTGCCGTCCTTGCGGTGATGCCAGGTCTCGACCACGAGCTTGGGCTTCTCATTGCGCGAAAGCGGGCTGAGCACCTCGACCATCGATTCGCGGCTGAAGCCATGGCCCACATCCAGCGCGGTCATGCGGCGGATCTCCTCCTGTGTGTAGCCGAGATTCAGCCGCGCCGCCTCATTCACGAATTCCAGCGCGAACGTGTGCGCGTCGAAGACGTAGATCTCGTTCAGGCTGGATTCCAGCACGGCGAGCAGGCGGACCCGTTCAAGCTCCGCCTGCACCCGCGCGGTCACATCCTGGGCGATTCCGCGCAAGGCCACGACCTTGCCCTCGTGATCATGCACGCATTCGCCTCGCGCCAGCATCCAGCCATGCGAGCCATCGGAGCGGACCATCTCCAGTTCCAACTCGTAGGGACGGCCGGTTTCCTGCGTGACCTGCATCGCCGCCGTGAGCCGGTCCCAGCTTTCCGGCGTGAAATGCTGCCGCTGCTCAGGCAGAAGCGGCGGCTTCGCGGCCGGGGGCAATCGCTGCATGCGGAAGATCTCCTCCGACCAGTGGACCTCGCCGGTCCGCAGATCGAACCACCAGTCACCCATGCGGGCCAGGCGCTGGGCCTCGAGCAACTCGGCCTCGCGGCGGCGCAGCGCCTCCTCCGCCTCGCGCCGGGCGGTGATGTCGATATGCGTGCCGACCATGCGGGTCGGCTTCCCGCTTTCATCGCGGGCCACCACCTGGCCACGATCCATGATCCAGCGATACGCTCCGGCTTTCGTTCGTATGCGCATCTCGGCCAGATAAAGAGGCATCCGGCCCTCCATATGATCGCGGATCAGGGTGAGCGCAGGTCCGAGATCATCCGGATGCACGCGCGAGGACCACTCCTCCAGCCGGTTGGAGATCTCCTCGGGCGCGTAGCCAAGCTGGTCACACCAGCGGGGCGAAAAATAAACTTCGTTGGTGAGCAGGTTCCAGTCCCACACGCCCTGGTCGCTGCCTTCGAGTGCGTAGTGCAGGCGCTGCTCGTTCAGCGCCAGGGCCTGCTCCATGCGCTGCTGCTCGCGGAGCTGCCGGCGCAGCCGCATCTGGGTGATGACCTGATTGCTCAGGATCCCCAGCGCCTGCACCTGCCGCCCGGTCAGTTCGCGCGGAACCCGGTCGATCACACACAGGGTCCCCAGCGCCTCGCCGGTCGGCATGATCAAAGGCGCGCCGGCGTAGAAGCGAATATTCGGATCACCCGTGACCAGCGGGTTGGCGGCGAAGCGGTCATCCGCCAGCGCATCCCGCACAATCAGCGGGCGCGTGCCCTGATCCAGGGCGTGGGCGCAGAAAGCCGAATCACGAGTTGTCTCCGTGGCGTCGATACCCGTCTTCGCCTTGAACCACTGCCGCCGTTCATCAATCAGTGAGATCAACGCAATCGGCACGTCGCAAATCTCGGCGGCAAGACGCACAAGCTCATCAAAGTCCGCCTCCGCCGGCGTATCCATGATCTCAAGTTCACGGAGCCGGCTCAGGCGCTCGGCTTCGTTCGCTGGTTGGGGCGGAATCATGCGGGCATTGCGATGATCCACAGTATGCCAACCACCGCAACAGCAAGGGGCTACTGACGCGTGTGGCGATACCGCCCGAACGGACCTAGCCGGGCACCACCACGCCGATAATCGCCCGGCGTCGCTCGCTTACGCGGTCAGCACTTCGGCCAGGAGGGTCAGGAGCGCCCCCGCCGTGTAGGGTTTGGTGAGAAAGTGCTTCTCGCCAGCATTGCCCGCCTTGCCGGCGTTGCCATGCAGACCGCTGGTCGCAATGATCCGGATCGCGGGATCCACCCGGCGCAAGGCGGCAATCAGGGCCGCCCCATCCATGACCGGCATCATCATGTCGGTCACGATCACACGGATACGTTCGCGGTGCATCGCAAAGATCGCCATGGCCTGGGCGCCGTCCTCGGCGGTGAGGACTTCATACCCGTAGCTCCGCAGCGTCTGGCTCGCGATGGAAAGCACGGCGCCATCGTCGTCGACGACCAGCACACACTCGCCGCGGCCGTGCGGATACGCCTTCTCGGGGTCGGGGCCCGCGGCCGAACCGGAGTCCGGGCGTGCGGGCAGATAAACCCGGAAGGTGCTGCCCTTGCCCAGCTCGCTTTCAACCGTGACCGCGCCGCCATGGCTGCGCACAATGCCCAGCACGGTTGAGAGGCCGAGACCACTGCCCTTGCCCGGACCCTTCGTGGTGAAAAACGGTTCAAAGATGCGGTCGAGCACATCGCTGGGAATGCCCGTACCCGCGTCGAACACCTCAATCACGACATAGCGGCCGGCCGGCACCACACGGTTCATCGCCGCATACGCCTCATCAATGACGATATTCTTCGCCGTGAGCGCCAGTACGCCGCCTTCCGGCATCGAATCGCGCGCGTTCACGCAGAGATTGAGCAGGACCTGGTTGATCTGGGTCGGGTCGCCCTCCACCAGCCAGACGTCCCGCGCCACCTGCAAGCGGAAGTCGATGTTGCGCGGAAAGGTGTTGCGCGCGATTCCCTCGACTTCACGGGCGGCATGCCCGAGGTGCACGGACACCCGGGCGCCCTCAACCCCGCGGGCAAAGGACAGCACCTGCCTCACCAGGTCGGTGCCCCGGCGGGCGCTCTGTTCCATCGTCTCGATCACCGCACGGGTGGTCTGATCGCGCAGCACCGGCTTGAGCAGCTCGACGCCCATCACGATCGGCGCGAGCAGATTGTTCAGGTCGTGCGCAATGCCCCCGGCGAGGGTGCCGATGCTCTCCATCCGCTGCGCACGGAGAAACTGGGATTCGAGCGCCTTGCGCTCGGTGATGTTTGTGTTGACCGCGAGAACCGATTTGGGCGCGCCCTCGGGCGTGCGCAGCAGGGTCCAACGGCCCTCGATGATCAACTCAACGCCTCCTTTGGTGACATGCTGGACCTCGCCCCGCCACTCACCCCGCTGCAGAAGGATTTCCATCGGACCAGTCAGGACGTCGAGCGTGCGGTAGATCAGCTCCGTGACTGGCCGGCCAACGGCCTCTTCCGCCGTCCAGCCGTAGGTGCGCTCGGCTCCTTTGTTCCAATAGAGGACACGGTGCTCAAGATCCCGCACCACGATCGCATCCTGGGTCAGATCAAGCAAGGCGGCCTGTTCGCCGATCTGGGTCTGTGCCTGCTTGAGCTCATCAATGTCCGTGCAGGTTCCAAACCACTTCACGATTTCGCCCCGGGCATCCCGCATCGGCAGGGCGCGACCGAGCATCCAGTGATACGTGCCATCGGCACGACGCAGGCGGTACTCAATCTCGTAAGGCTCGCCCGTCGCGAGCGCCTCGGACCAGATGCGCGCCGCCCGCTCCTGGTCCTCCGGATGAAACGCCGGATTCCATCCCCCGCCCAGGCTCTGCTCCGGAGTGAGCCCGGTGAATTCATACCAGCGGCGGTTGAAATGAACATGATACCCGTCGGGACGGGTGATCCAGACGATCTGAGGCATCGCTTCGGTCAGCAGCCTGAACTCGGCCTCGCTCGCCCGCAGGTCTGCCTCGGCTTTACGCCGCTGACGCTGACTGGCCGCCTCATCAAGCGCACGTCGCAGGGCCGGACCGAACCGCTCCATCTGCTGCTTCAGCAGATAATCCGTCGCTCCAGCATGCAGACAGGCGACCGCCTCGGTCTCGCCGATCGAGCCCGAAACGATCATGACCGGCGTGTCCGGCTGCAGCCGACGCGCGTCCCGGATCGCCGTCACCCCGCCATAGCCGGGCAGATTGTAGTCACACAGGATCAGGTCAAAGGGCGCCGCCTTGAGTTCCGCCTCAAACCGCTCCCGCGAGTTCGCCCGGACAATCTCGCAATCAAGTCCCGTCGCCTCGATCCGGTCTTCAATCAACTGCGAATCCCGCGCACTGTCTTCAAGGTGAAGCAGACGGATCACAGGCGGGACCTCAGAAAAGACGGCAGGCGGCTGGCTCACGATGCACTCCGGGGACGACGAGGCAGGGAGCCGGGCGGTGGTTCGTTCACGACCGCCCAGAAGGCGCCGAGTTGCCGGACCGCCTCGACGAAGTCCTGGAAGCGCACGGGCTTTACGACATACGCGTTCGCTCCCAGTTCGTAGCTCCGGGCCAGGTCCGGTTCCTCGCGCGATGACGTCATCACCACGACAGGGATCGCACGCAGCACGGGGTCTTGCTTGATCTGGCGCAGGACCTCAAGACCATCGATCCGCGGCATCTTGAGGTCGAGCAGCACCACGGCCGGATGGCCGCCCGCCGTGGCGGCAAATTCGCTCCGACGATAAAGGTAGTCGAGCGCCTCAACCCCATCGCGCAAAGCCACAACCTCGTTGGCGAGGTGATTGGCGGTCAGCGCCTCCATCGCCAGCTCGCGGTCGCGCGCGCTGTCGTCCACCAACAAAATGCGTTTGAGGGTGCTCATGGGGTACTGATGGAATCGGAGTGTACCGCCCCCCGTGGCAGAGTGAAATAGAAAACGGCGCCCTCATTCAGACGACCCTCGGCCCAGGTGCGCCCGCCATGGCGGGAAACGATTCGACGCACCGTGGCGAGACCAATCCCCGTTCCTTCGAATTCATCCGCGCGATGCAGACGCTGGAAAACACCAAAGAGCTTCTGGGCATACCGCATGTCAAAGCCCGCTCCATTGTCGCGCACAAAGATCGTCACCTCATCCGGCGTCGTCGCGCTGCAGCCGACCTCAATCTCGGCCGGCGCTCGACCACGCGTGTACTTGATCGCGTTGTCGATCAGGTTGACCAGCACCTGGCGGAGCATCGCCGGATCGCCCGACACCACGGGCAGGGGCGCAAGCTTCCAGCGGATGTCCCGGCCTTTGACCACCTGCTCCTGGCCGCGCAGCACTTCGCTCAACAACCCATCGAGCGACACCTCGCGGCGCTCCAGGCCGGCGCGGTTCGTGCGGGAGAATGCGAGCAGGTCGTCAATCAGGCGCCCCATCTCGACGCTGACATCCAGGATTGTCTGCAGGAACCGCCGCGGACGCTCGTCCAACTGGCTCGCGGACGCCGTCGCCAGCATCTCCGCATAACCCTGAATGTGCCGCAAGGGCGCCCGCAAGTCATGGGAAACCGAATACGAGAAGGACTCCAAATCGCGATTGGCCTCCGCGAGTTGCACGGCATGGCGCTTCAGCTCGGTGTTGAGCTGGAGGATCGCCGCCGACGCCTCCCGCTGGGCGGTGACATCGTGTCCGGTGCAGTAAAGCAGGCCCTCGGATAAAAAAGGCTGGGCCTTCCACGAGATCCACCGGTAGGAACCGTCGCGGCAGCGATAGCGGTTCTCAAAGGCTACCGCATGCTGCCCTGCTTGAGCCGCTCCACTTCAGCGCTCGTGAGCGCGACGTCGTCGGGATGGACAAACTCCAGAAAGGGCCGGCCCAGGAACTCCTCCCGACTCCACCCCAGGGTGGCGGTGAACGCCGGATTGATGCGCTTGAAGTAGCCATCCGTCGCGGCGATCCCGAGCAAATCCAGCGAAAGGCTGAAGAAGCGCTCGCGCTCTGCCTCCTCCTGCCGGCGGGCGGCGTCAGCGCGCTGGAGCACCCGGGCGCTCCAGCCGATGAGAATCCCGAAAATCACGATGGTCGCCGTCGTGTGCAGCGCGACGCCGAGGTCGGTGTCATACAACCCCCTCTGTTCACCCTTGAGTCGCAGCCAGCCCAGAGTGAAGAGAATCAGGACCGCGCCAGGCAACTGCCAGCGCAGAAGCACGCCGCCGGCCGTGTCGCTCATCCAGAGCGCCATCAGCCCGCCCTCCGGACGGGCACGGATCAGGCCGATGCCCAGCAGGTGAAAGGTCAGCGCCGTATGCAGAGCCATCGGGATGAAGGCCGAAACCCCGTAAAGCCACTGAACCCGGTAGGCGTAGCCGATGACCGCGAGGAGCGAGATCAACGCCACCGCGAGGCCCAGAAACTCGGCTGGCTTGCGGCCACGCGAGGTACGGACATCCAGCACCAGCAGCGCCAGCCCGCACAACACGAAATTCAGCGCCGTGTTCGGTGCGATCCGGTTCGGCGCCTGTCCGGAAACATCGAGATGCTCCGTGAACAGCCAGCGATCCAGTCCAATCTCAACGCCCGTCCCATATTCGATTAATTTAACCCCGCCAATGGCCATGACCAGAACCGCCATGAGCTGCGCTCCCCACCACGCCGCGTCGCGCGCCAGCGCCCGGCCCCGTGGCCTGAGCAGGATGAGCGCGGCCCCGGCGAGAGCAAAGCCCACGGCGGTCAGCGGATTCATCGCGACGAATCCGGGAAGGATCCGCTTCAAGGCATCCTGATCCCACGCCCATCCGCACAGCACCAAAACGCCCACCCCGACCGCCATCGTTCCGGCAGCGCCCGCACCGGGTCCAAAACGGAGAAATCCGGTTTCCCGGGGTTGGTTGCAGGAATCCAAGCGAGGATGCTCCGTCAGGTTTTTTCGTGGAGCAGCCGGTGCAGCGTACCCAGGATGGCCTCGCCGTTGTAGGGCTTCATCAGAAAATGCTGCGCCCCGGCACTGATGGCCTTGGCGGCATTCCCGTGCAGTCCGCTCGTGGCGATGATCCGGGCTTCCGGGTTCACGCGGCGCAAGGCCGTGATGAGCGCCACGCCGTCCATGACCGGCATCATGATGTCCGCCAGGACCGCCGCAATCCGGTCGCGATGCAGGGCGTAGAGCCCCATGGCCTGCGCACCATCCTCCGCCGTGAGCACTTCGTAGCCGTAGGTGCGGAGCGTCTGCGTGGTGATGCTGAGGACGGACGCATCATCCTCCACCACCAGAATCAGCTCGCCCTGGCCGCGGGGTCGCTCGGCCGGAATTTCCGAATCCGCGACCGTCGCCGCCGAATCCGCCTGCGCCGGCAGGTAGACCCTGAACGTACTGCCCTTGCCCGACTCGCTCTCCACCGTGACGACGCCGCCATGATTGCGGACAATGCCCAGCGCGGTCGACAGGCCGAGCCCGGTACCCTTCCCTGGTTCCTTCGTGGTAAAGAAGGGCTCAAAGATCCTGTCCACCACGTCGCGCGGGATGCCGGAGCCGGTATCAATCACGTCAATCGCGACGTACCGCCCCGCCGGAATGGTCCGGTTCATGGCGGCGTGGGACTCGTCGATCGTCACGTTCCGCGCCTCCAGGATCAGGGTGCCGCCTTCGGGCATCGCGTCGCGGGCGTTCACGCAGAGATTGAGCAGCACCTGGTTGAGCTGGGTGGGATCGCCCTGCACCAGCCAGAGACCAGCCTCCACCTTTGAGCGGAAGGAAATGCTGCGCGGAAACGTGTTGAGGGTAATGCTCTCCACCTCCCGCAGGATGTGTCCG
Source organism: uncultured Opitutus sp. (assembly GCA_964460715.1). GTDB lineage: Bacteria > Verrucomicrobiota > Verrucomicrobiia > Opitutales > Opitutaceae > CAMAXB01. The sequence goes on from CAYWRG010000011.1 coordinate 32,245, forward strand.
ATATGCACGGCCACGCGCGCGCCCTCCACCCCGCGCGCAAAGGAAAGCACCTGGCGGACCAGATCGGTCCCGCGGCGCGCACTGTGCTCCATCGTTTCGAGCACCTTGCGATGGATCTCGTCGGCCACGGCCGGTTTGAGCAGTTCCACCCCCATGACGATGGGTGAGAGCAGATTGTTGAGATCGTGCGCAATGCCTCCGGCGAGGGTGCCGATGCTTTCCATGCGCTGCGCCCGGAGGAACTGCGCCTCAAGCGTCTTGCGCTCCGTGATGTCGGCGATGACGGTGATGAAGTACTTCGGTGCGCCTGCGGCGTCGCGGAGGAGCGTCGTGACCACGCTGCACCAGATGAGGTTCCCGTCCTTGCGCCGGTAGCGCTTCTCCGTCGTGTAGGCCGTGCTTTTCCCTTCCAGCATGGCGCGACGAGCACCATCCCCCTCGGCCTGGTCCTCCGGATTCGTGAGGCTGCGGAACGTCACGCGCAGCAGTTCGTCGCGCGGATAGCCGGTGATCTCGCAAAGCTTGTCATTGACGCGGAGAAACCGGCCGTCGCTGCCGACATGGGCGATGCCCACCGCGGCCTGTTCAAAGGTGGCGCGAAAACGCTCCTCGCTCTCGCGCAGGTTTTCCTCCGCCCGCCGTCGCTCCGCGATGTCGTTCTGCAGGGTGCGGTTGGTCTCCTCCAATTGCAGTGTCTTTTCCTCCAGCTTCCGGATCAGCGCCTCGCTGTACACCTTGAGCAGGGCATGCTCATCCCCGACCTGTCGCCGGGGCGACGCGGGTGCGGCCGCGGTCGCGTTGGACTGCACCTCGCGCAGGCGGCGGAGAAAATCCTCGGGCTCGGCCGGCTTCAGAATGAAGGCGTCGGCGCCGAGGCTGATCGCGAGCCGCTCATCCTCCTCCTCGGTGTACGTGGCGGTGTAGACAATGAAGGGGATGCCCTTCAACCGGGTGTCTGATTTCCAGTGACGCAGCAGGGTATACCCGTCCATTACCGGCATGAGCAAATCCGAGACCACCAGATCCGGCGGATTTTGACGGGCCTTGACCAGAGCCTCGGCGCCGTGGCGGACCGATTCCACGCTACAGCCGTGACCGGTCAGCAGCGCCTCCAGGTAATAGAGGTTCTCCTCCTTGTCATCGACGATCAGGACGCGGGTCATGGGATTGCAGGGGCTGGGCTGGGTGGCGGCAGAAAGCGGCTGATCTCGGCGACAAACGTCTCCGGGTTAATCGGCTTCTCGATGTAGCTGTTGCAGCCGGCGGCGAGGCACTTCTCCCGGTCGCCGACCATCGCATAGGACGTCACCGCAACGATCGGTGTGGCGCGGAGCCGGTCGATCTCGCGCAGCGCGCGGGCCACGGCATAGCCGTCCATCCCGTGAAGTTGGATGTCGAGCAGGATGAGGTCGGGGTTGAGCGTGCGGGCGGACTCGATTCCCCGCCGTCCATCCGGAGCGGAGACCACGCGAAGCCCATGCTGTTCGAGCAGGAACGTCGCAAGATAGCGATTCTGCTCGTTGTCCTCGATCAACAGGATGGTGGCGCGCATGGGTCGGCTCAGTGTAGAGGGTGCAAGGGAAGAACCACGGTAAACACACTGCCCTTCGACCACTCGCTGGTAACGGAAATCTCTCCGCCCATCAAGACCGCGAGCCGACGGCAGATGACCAGCCCCAGGCCGGTACCGTCATGCTGGCGTGACAATCCCGAGTCGATCTGCCGGAAGGGCTGGAACAGCATGCACAGATGGTCGGGTTTGATTCCGATACCCGTATCGGCAATTTCGATGCGCACGGCGGGCTGGTCACCGTACTCGGCCAGCGCCGGCAGGGTCGCGCCAAGCGTGACCGTGAGCGTGACCCGGCCCTGTTCGGTAAACTTGAGCGCGTTGTTCAGCAGGTTGAGGAGAATCTGTTCCACCCGTCGCCGGTCGCCCGTCATCTGTCCCAGCTCGGCCGGCACGTTGGCGACCAGGTCCAGTCCCTTGCGCTCCGCGAGCGGGCGGACCGAGGTGATGGCGCGGTCGATCGAGGCCGCAAGGTCGAAGGGCTCCGCGCGCACCTCCAATTGGCCGGCTTCGATCTTCGAAATATCCAGCACGTCGTTGATCAGCTCGAGCAGATGACGGGCGCTGCCCCGGACCATGCCAAGCTGCTTGGTCTGCTCGGCGTTGAGCGGTCCGGCAAGGCCCTGCAGGACGATGCCGGTGAACCCGATGATCGAATTGAGCGGCGTGCGCAGCTCGTGTGACATCGTGGCGAGAAAGGCGGACTTGATCCGGTCCGCCGCCTCGGCCCGGACGAGCGCGGCCTGGAGTTCATTGGTGCGCTCCTCGACCTTGCGCTCAAGGGAGGCCGTGAACTCCGCCCGCACGCGCTCCGCCTCCTTTCGATCGGTCAGGTCCTGAACGATCGCCAGATAGGACTGGTCGTTCAGCCGGCGGGCGCTGACCTCGGCAGGGAAGCTGGATCCGTCCCGCCGGACCTGCTGCCACTCAGCGACGTGAGCCCGGCCCTCCGCAATCCTGGGCAGTTCTCCGTCCAATCGGGCGTGTTCCTGCGCCTGCAAAAGCTCCGTCACCCGCATCCCGACGAGTTCGCCCGACGGGTAGCCCATCATCTCGCCCCCCGCGCGATTGGCGTCGATAATGTGGTGCCCGTTGTCGACCACGAAGATCCCAAACGGGGCCTGTTCAAACAGCCGGCGAAGGCGGGTCTCGCTGTCGCGCAGCGCCTGTTCGGCGTGACGGCGCTCGGTGATATCGATCGACAGGACAAAGATCCCTTCCGGCACGGCCTGGACCCGGATGTCGAACCAGCCTCGCGTGCCGTCGGCAAACGTGAACTCCGATTCCTCGTGCAGCGCGATCCGCTCCTCCATGCTGCGGCGCAGGAGTGCAAAGAGCCCGCTGCGTTCAATGCCCGGCCACATCTCCAGCATGTTCCGGCCCAGCAGCTCTTCGTTCGGACGACGGTTCTGAATCGCCGCCGCGGGGTTGAGATAAAGGTAGCGCCAGTCGAACGAGATCAACTGACAGCCCTCCAGAATGGTATCGAGCGTGGACCGGTAGCGTTGCTCGGACTTGATCAACGCCAGTTCGGTGCGCTTTCGCTCCGAGATGTCGATGCCAACGCCGACCAGGCAGGCCTGACCCTCAAAGATTACACGCCGGCCGGTGAAGAAATACGGGACCGTTGATCCATCCTTCGCGAGAAAGGGCGCTTCGACAGCCGACTCCCCGTCGGCCATCACTTCCGCAATCCGCGCGGCCAGGTCGGCGCGGTCCTCGGAGCGGAAGAAATCGAGCGGGCTCATTCGAGCGATCTCCTCATGTGAGTAACCGGAGACCTGCTCGAAATTCTGGTTCCACCGCAGGAACCGGCCCTGTTCGTCGTAGAAATAGAGGATGCCCGGCATGCTCTCAATCATCGCATCCGAGAAATGCCGCTCACTGTGGACCGCCTGCTCCGCTCCCCGCCGGGCCTCCTCGCGCGCCAGATGGTCGAGGGCAAGCGAGAGATCCACGGCGGCATCCGCGATCAGCGCGAATTCCTGATCCTGAAAGAATCCCGGCTCATCGGAGTACACACTCAGCAGCCCGCCTACCCGTCCCTTGACCCGGACCGGGAACACCGCCGAGGCTTGGAAACCGCGACGTTTGATCTCCGCGCGCCAGGGCAGCGTGTCCGGATCGTTGAGCAGGTCATTGCACACGTAGGGCACGCCACTACGGAAGGCCTTGCCCATCGGCCCCTGGCCCTCGGGCCGCTCGTCCGTGTAGATGGCAAGCGTGCGCACGTAGTCATTCTCGTCCCCCGCCTCCGCCAGCGGTACCAGCCGCTGGGTCGCCGGATCCTCCCAGCCGATCCAGACCATGTGAAAGCCGCCCTGCTCGACGAGGACCTGGCACACCCGCTGGAACAGCTCATCGCGCGTCCCGATGCGCACGATCGACTGGTTGATCTGGCTAAGGGCGGCATACAGGCGCTGACTTCGCGCCAGCGCCGCCTCACTCCGGCGCAGATGCTCGTAGCCACGATCAGCCGCACCCAGCGTCCGCCGCATCACCACCAGCAGCAGCAACGCCGTCACCCCGACAAAAGCGATGCCCTTGTAGACACTCCAGCGAACGAGGGCGTCAGCATCATCCAGCAGCGCACTGAGCACATGGTCGGAAGAATAGATCCACAGGGCGGCAAACACCGCGTAGCCGCCTGCAATCAACCAGGCCTGCTGCCGTCGGGTCGAGGGCGCGACAGGGACAATCCGGGGTGACGGCGGGAGCGGATTTCTCATGATCACGCCGGCCTGAACGGCGGCCGGCTGCCAGCGGGCTCCAAAACACGCCGGATCAGACCGAGCATGGCATCAGCGGAATAAGGCTTGGCCAAAAAGTGGCTCACTCCCGCGCCCGACACCCGCGCGATGTTGCCATTCGCGGTGAGTCCGCTGGCCGCAATGATCGCCACCGATGGATTGATCCGCCGCAACGCCACGATCAGGGCCGGACCATCCATCACCGGCATCATCATGTCCGTCAGCACGAGTGCGATCTCCGTCCGGTGGGTGGCGTAGTGCGCCACCGCCCGCGCGCCGTCCTCCGCCGTGATGACGCGGTAACCAAAGGCCTCCAGCGTCTGCCGGGTGATGGCGAGAATCGAGGCCTCGTCATCCACCACCATGATCAGTTCGCCGTTTCCGCGCGGCATCGACGGCACCGTCTCGACACCGGTCTGCGGAGACGCCCCGGCAGCCTGCGCCGGCAGATAGACCTTGAAGGTGCTGCCCTTGCCCAGCTCGCTGTAGACCGTGACATGGCCGCCGTGACTGCGCACGATGCCAAGGACGGTCGACAGGCCGAGGCCAGTCCCCTTGCCCAGCTCCTTCGTGGTGAAAAACGGCTCAAAGATGCGATCGATGACCTCCTGCGGCATGCCACATCCTGTATCCGTCACCCGGATGCAGACATAGCGGCCGGGAGAGAGCTCGCGGTTCATGACCGCGTACTGGGCGTCGATCTCGACATTGGCGACTTCGACCTTGATCAAACCGCCATCAACCATGGCATCCCGGGCGTTCACGCAGAGATTCAAGACCACCTGGTTGATCTGGGTCGGATCGGCGATGACCAGCCAGAGGTCCTTCCGCAGATGCACCTCCATGCTGATGTTCTTGGGGAAGGTGCTTTCGGCAATCGCCTCCACCTCCCGCACGACATGGCTGACATTGAGGGGCACGCGGGCGCCCTCCACGCCGCGGGAAAAGGAAAGGACCTGCTTGACGAGATCGGCGCCCCGCCGTGCGCTCCGTTCGATGGTGTCGATGATCTGCTGGCTCTTGGGCGACGGCTCATACCGCTTGAGCAGGTCGACGCCCATTGTGATGGGCGCGAGCAGATTGTTGAGATCGTGCGCAATGCCACCGGCCAGCGTGCCCACGCTTTCCATGCGCTGCGCACGAAGAAACTGCTGCTCCATCTTCTTGCGCTCGGTAATATCGGTGTTGATCGCCAGCACGGAGTCGGCCGCCCCTGCTCGTCGCGAACGAGCGTCCACCGGCCATCAATCGTCACCCCGCGGCCGTCCTTGCGCACCTGTTGCAGTTCGCCCACCCACTCGCCGGCCACGAGCAGCTTCTCCATGGTCTGATCAAACGTCGCGGGATCGAGATAGAGCAGCGACCGCACCGAGCGGCCGACCGCCTCCCCGGCGGTCCAGCCATAGAGCCGCTCGGCACTCTTGTTCCAATAAGTGATGTGGTGCTGCAGATCGCGCACCAGAATGGCGTCCTGCGCCTTGTCGAGGAGCGAGGCCTGTTCACGCGTGCGGACATCGATTTCCTGTCGCTCAAGCTCCGCCACTGCGCGGGTCGCGAAAATCTTGAGCGTGGAGGAAATGAATTCCGGCTGCTCAATCGGTTGGGGAAACTGCACGAACATCAGGCCGACCGGCTGGCCGGCGGTTCCGATCAGCAGCGTCCCGGCGTGCGCCTCGAATGTCAGCTCGGGTAGCGAGGGAATCTGGGCGTAGTGCTTGCCGGCATCACGCGGCACCAGCCAGACATCCGCGCGATCGAGATGCTCGCAGGGCGTGCCCTCCACCGCGTAGTCAAAATTCTCCCGGGGCTGGCCGGCGGCGACCACCGAGAGGGTGCGTACGGTGGTGCGCCCGGGCGGGATGAATTTGGCCACGATGGCGGCGTTCGCTCCGAGCACATCGACCATGCTGTGGACCAGCTCCGGAAAAAACTCCTCGCCCGTGCTGGCGGACAGCGCCCGGGCAATCGCCAGCACCGCATCGTGGGGTTTCCGGCGCTCATTCTCGGCCCGCAGCGTGAGAATGCCAAAGGTCACATTGCGCGCCAGATCCTGAAGCAGCTTCAGTTCCTCCCCCCACAATTCGCGCACCTCCGGCAGGTAGAAAATCATCACGCCGAGGGTTCGGGGCGCCGCCACGAGCGGGAGACAGACGATTCCGCGATAGCCTCGCTTCACCGCCTCGTCCCGCCACGGACGAAAGCCTTCATCTCCCGCCAGATCCAGAATCACAACCGGCTGACCGCTGCGAATGGCCCGGCCGGACGGGCCCTGCCCGGCAAGAACATCCTCCGACCAGCTCAGCTTGAGGTCCTTGAGATAACCCTCCTCGACACCGGCGAACGCCTGCGGCTGGACGCTCCGGGTTTCGTCATCAAAGGCATAACCGACCCAGGCCATCCGGTAACCACCCACCTCGGTGGCGACCTGGCAGATCTCCTGCAGCAACTGGGATTCGGTCTGGGCCCGGATCAGGACCTCATTGCCCCGGCTGAGCATCTGCAGGGCCTGCGTCACCCGCGCCAGCTCGCGTTCGCCACGAAGGCGGTCCGTCACATCATGGGCCAGGACCAGCCGTGCAGGCCGGCCGTTCAATTCCACGCCGTCGGACGACGTCTCCACCTCGATGAGCGAACCGTCCTTTTTGCGGTGCCGCCAACGTGCAAAGCTCTTTTCGCCACTCGCAAGCGAGCGAACAAGGGCGGTAATCGGCGCGGCATCCTCGGTCGGATGGATATCCGTGATCCTCATCGTCAGGAACTCCGCCTCCGAATATCCGTAATGCTGCACCGCCGCCGTATTCACGGCGAGGAAGCGAAGTGTGGCGACATCGTAGAGCCACATCGGATGCGGGTTGCTGGCGAACAGCATCCGGTACTGGGCTTCGGATGCCCGCAAACGCTCGGCCGTACGCTCACGCTCGATGACGGCGCCAAAGGACTCCGCGAGGATCTGCAGATTTCCGACATCCTGGCGCGTGAAGGCCGCCGGACGATCCGACACGACCTTGAGCACCCCCACGACTCGGGATCCACTACGCAGGGGCGCCGCGACCAGCGAGCGACCGCCGAGCGCAAGCCAGGCGGCCTTGTCCACGCGGCCGTCGGTTTCCACGTCGTCACAGCATTGGGTGGAACCCGTTTCTGCCGTCAGAACCGCCAGCCCGCCCCGACGCGGAACGCGGCGGCCGCCCATCGGGGCCGCAAGCCCGGAGGCCGCCATCCAGGCCAGTTCGTCTCCCTCGATGAAACCAATGACTCCACCCGCCGCTCGGGTGCATTCCTGCGCGCGCTGGACCATCAGCATCAACAGGTCCGGCAGGCGTCGCGGCGTGACCGCGATCTCCCGCAAGGCGTCGAGTATGTGCGTCAGCAACTCGGTTGACCGGGTCGCCTCCTCCTCCGCCTGCCGGCGCTCCGTGACATCCAGCGCGGTGCCCGCCACGCGGATTGGATTGCCCTCGGCATCGCGGATCATGTCAACCGTCACGCTGAGATGGCGCACCGGACCGAGGTCGGGATGGGTGCGGTAGCCATACGACACGGGATCGCGAATCTCACGCAGACGCTCCAGCATCGCCGCATTGATCGCCTGGTCGTCGGGGTGGACCATCGTGCGAAGAAACTCCTCCGTCGCCGGCGCCCCCTGTTGTGGATCACGGTAAAACAGCCGGCACATCTCGGCCGACCATGTGCTGGTCATCGTGCTGAGATTGAGGCTCCAGCTCCCCAGATGAGCCAGTTCCTGGGCGGCCGCCAAACTCGCCTCGCTTGCCCGCAGGTCATCGGAAACCTTGCGCACCGCGGTGATATCGCGACACGTGCCGACCGCCCGTAGAGGCCGGCCGTCATCGGCGAAATAGATACGCCACCGCTCCTCCACGGTTTTTTCCCGGCCGTCCGGAGTGAGGATGCGATGCTCCACGGAGCAGATATCGTGCTGGGTCAGCGACCCGCGGAACACCTGATCAACCATCAGGCGGTCGGCTGGATGCACGCGCTCAATGAAGCCCTCATGGGTTGGGAGAAATGTCGCGGGGTCGGTTTCGAAAATCCGGTGCGCCTCCTCCGACCATTTGACAGCCAGTGTCGCGAGGTCGGTTTCCCAACTGCCCACCTTCGCCACGCTCTGGGCCTCGACCAGGCGGGCGTGCTCATAGCCCAGTTGACTGGACAGGTCGCGCAGGGACGACTGCAACGCCTGGGCTTCCCGCATCTGGCGACCGACCTCAATCTGCGTCATCACCTGGTGGCTGAGCACCACCAGCGCCTTTTGCTGCCGCTCGCTCAGGCTGCGGGGAACGTGATCAATCACGCACAGTGCCCCCAGCGCCACCCCACTCGGAGTGACCAAGGGTGCCCCGGCGTAAAATCGAACGCCCCGCTCACAGGTCACGTACGGATTGGACGCGAACCGCGCATCGGCCGTCGCATCCGGAACAATCAGCGGATCGGTCTGCTCGAGGGTATGGAGGCAAAAAGCATCGGCACGCAGCGTTTCATCCAGCGTGAGCCCAAACTTCGATTTGAACCACTGGCGCTTGTCGTCGATCAACGTGATCAACGCGATCGGGGTTTCGCAGATCTCCGCGATCAATGCCGTGAGCGCATCCAATTCCGGATCGGCCGATGTGCCCATCAGGGCGTAATCAGCCAAGGTCTCGAGCCGCTGCATTTCCTTGGAGGACATCATCACGAGATTGTTCGTCAGAGGGGTCCCAACGGGTGGCCTTCATTCAACGCGTCGAGATTTCCTTTATCCAACAGGTGCATCGCGAGAAAGGGCATGGTGAAGATGGGCCAACTCCCTCGCCTCATCTTTCACGTTTTGATTAATGGCCTACCATGAACAGGATGTCCATCTATCGTTCCACGCATTTTTGTTACGACTGGCCGACAGTCGCTTCCGCCGCGCACCTGCATCTGATGCATCCGTGAAACGCGAGACGCCCTCGGTTCGCTCAAACTGTACGAGAACCGACCGCGCACGCAGGATTGCGTAGCCACTCCCGCTTCCTCACGTTTTTTGCACCATGCTCCCCCCCATGACCCGTCGCAATGCCCTGAAAACCCTGACCACCGGCGCCGTCGTTGCCGGCACCTCGCTTTCCCTTTCCCCGACCATGTCCGCCGCCGAGCCCCCGCTCAAAGGCCGCATCCGCCAGTCGGTCTGCCGGTGGTGCTTCGCCAAGACCCCGCTCGACCAACTCGCCGCCGCGTCCAAGGAGATGGGGATCCTCGCGCTCGATCTGATCACGCCACCGGATTTCGACACCGTGAAGAAAGCCGGCCTGACCGTCTCGCTCGTCTCCAACCCGGTCGTCGACGGCCCCGACGGCGTCAAGGTCGGCGGCATCACCAAGGCATGGAACCGCCTTGAGTACCACGATGCGCTGGTTGCCGGCTACGAGGTCGCGCTCAAGCAGACGGCCGACGCCGGCTTCACCCAATTGATCTGCTTCTCCGGCAACCGCGACGGCATGGCGGACGAACAGGGAATTGAGAACTGCGCGATCGGCCTGAAGCGGATCCTTCCCACCGCAGAGAAGCTCGGAGTCACGCTCGTGATGGAGCTCCTCAACAGCAAGGTGAACCACAAGGACTACATGTGCGATCGGTCCAACTGGGGCGTCGAGCTGAGCAAGCGGCTCGGCTCCGAGCGCTTCAAGCTGCTCTACGACATCTACCACATGCAGATCATGGAAGGTGACGTCATCGCCACGATCAAGGCCCACCACAGCCACTTCTCGCACTACCACACAGCAGGTGTCCCCGGCCGCGCCGAGATCGGCGACGCCCAGGAACTCTACTATCCCGCGATCATGCGCACCATCGTCGACACCGGCTTCAAGGGGTTTGTCGCCCAGGAATTCATCCCGAAGGCCGCCGACCCCCTCGCCTCGCTGCGCGACTCGGTGCGCATCTGCGACGTCTGAGAGATTTTCGAATTTCGATTTGGGATTTTCGATTTCAAGCCGGCCGCCCACGAGAACTCGGGGCGGCCGGTGTTGTTGAGGACGCTCGGACCGTGGTCGGCGCCCCAGCTGCCTTTTACCGCCGTTGTGGCTGGCCTCGCTGAGGCCGGGGATCGTGGTGGAACGCGTTGCCCTCACCGCGTCGGTCTTCAGGTCGGCGACAAGCGATTCAAACCAGCAGCTTGAGCCTGTATAGACCGGAGACATGGGTTACACCTGTTCGGAGACATGGGTAACACATGGGGATGCCATGGAGCCCTCAATCGATCATGTCTGTACGAACGGAGTTTTGCGTGTTGGCGATGCAACCAGGAGTAAACTTCCGGCTGCTGTGCCGACGTTTTGGGATTAGCGCCAAGACCGGATACAAGTGGCGCGCACGTTACCAAGCAGCTGGCGCGGCGGGCTTGGTGGACCAGTCGCGGCGGCCCAAGCGTTCGCCGTGGCGCGCAGGTCCGCAGATCACAACGGCAGTGATTGGCCTGCGACGGGAGCAACCAACGTGGGGTGCACGCAAGCTGCGCCGGCGACTGGAGTTTCTAGGCCACGAGGGTTTGCCTGCGATCAGCACGATGACGCAGATCCTTCGTCGTGAGCAGCTCCTCGGCAGAGCCGGCGAACCGCGTACCCGGCCTTGGCAACGATTTGAACGCACCCTGCCCAACGAGTTATGGCAGGCCGACTTCAAGGGACACTTTCCTACGCAAAGTGGCGAACGCTGCCATCCCCTGACCGTCATCGATGACCACAGCCGCTTTAGCCTCGTGCTCTCCGCCGAGCGCAACGAGACCGGGCTCACTGTGCAGACGGCCTTTACCCGGGCCTTTGCCCGGTACGGCCTACCTGAGGCCATCCTTTGTGACAATGGCGCGCCTTGGGGCGGCGGAGCCTACACCGCACTCACCGTCTGGCTATTGCGGCTTGGGGTGCGCGTCTACCACGGCAGACCCTACCACCCTCAAACCCAAGGCAAAGGGGAGCGATTCCATCGCACCCTCAATCAGGATCTTATCAGTCGCCACACCTGGCGTGACCTTGAGCACTGCGCCCACGCCTTCGTCCAGTTCCGCTCGGAGTACAACTGTACCCGGCCCCACGACTCGCTTGATGAAGAGACGCCCATCTCCCGTTACCGTCCCAGCCCCCGGTCACTGCCTTCGGCGCTCCCTCCCATCGAGTATCCCCTGCACTTCACCCAGCGCATCGTTCATCCAAGCGGAGTGATCATGTTTGGCGGCCAAACCTGGATGATCGGTCGGGCCTTCCGCTCTCTGCCCGTCGGCCTGCGCCCGAGCCCTCACACCGACGGGCTTTGGGACGTCTTCTTCAACCAGCTCCGCTTGGGCTCCATCGATTTATCCTGCCCTCTTAATTCACGACACTCTCTTCGGCCTCTCTCTCCCTAACCATTCCACTCTTAAATCACGCTCTGCCCGCACTCCTCTTGTGTTACCTATGTCTCCGAACACCTGTAACCCTTGTCTCCGGTCCGTACAGAGCCAAGCCGCTCCACCTTCAGGTCGACTCCAGCTACAACGCTACCCCGAACCGCCACGGTCCGGAACGCGGAAGGAAATCGAAATTCGAGATTCGAAAATCGAAAATGCCTAGTGCGCCTCGTCCTTGGACCCCGCGGGGTGTGTCAGACGGTCGATCCATGCAAGAGCGATGGCCGAGAGAACGAATGTGACGTGGATCGCGACTTGCCAGAGAATCACCCGGTCGGTCAGACCGCCCGCGTTGATGAAGGTCTTCAGCAAGTGGATCGACGAGATGCCGATCAGCGCCATCGCCAGCTTCACCTTGAGCACGCCGGCATTCACGTGCGAAAGCCACTCCGGTTGATCGGGATGCCCCTGGAGATTCAGGCGCGAAACAAAGGTCTCATAACCGCCGACGATCACCATGATCAGCAGGTTGGCGATCATCACAACGTCGATCAGGCCCAGCACCGTCAGCATCACAATGGTCTCGAGATCGGTCACCGTGGACGGGACGGATGCCGGCGCCGCATGCCCAAGTGCGGCCACGCCGATCAGATGCCAAAGCTCCACCAGGAAGCGGTAGACATAGACCACTTGGGCGATGATCAGGCCGAGGTACAACGGGGCCTGGAGCCAGCGACTGAGGAAGATCAGGCTACCGAGGGAAGCCAGGGAACGATTCGATGAAGGCATGGAAAAGGCGAAACCGTGGCAACGGCAGCAACCCCGCGCAAGACCGAGTGCGCAAATTTGGAAATCTCACTCAAGTTGTAAGGCAGTTGGAAATGGCCAATGCCCCATGAACAATGTCCAATCAATACTCCGGACAACTTTGCACCACTTGCGTATCGGCAATCTCCACCTGTTTGTCCCATTCCCCACTGTTCATTGAACATTGGGAATTGGTCATTACCCGGAGGGTTTAAGGCTCGACCACGACCGGCAGACCGACCCAGGCGAGTTCGATCAATGCCCGGGCATCCCAATTGGCCAGACGGAAGCAACCGTGCGACTCGGTCCGGCCCACGTGCTCCGGAATCGGCGTTCCGTGAATTCCGTATCCGGACAGGCTGAGCCCGATCCAAGCCACCCCGACCGGATTGTTCGGACCCGGCGGAAGAATCAGGCGGCGGCCCAGCTCGCGGCCCTCATCCGACTCGGGAAACACCGCAGGATCGAAGGTGTAATTCGGATCCGGCGCGATCACGGTCACCTTGAGTTCACCCACCGGGCGCTTTTCGACCCGCCGGGCTATGCTCACGGGGAAATGGGCAATTACCCCGCCATTCGCGTCATGTGCCTGCAGGATGCGATCCGCCAGCCGGATGTGGATGCGTGCAGCCTTGATGTTGCGGAACAGCCGCTCGATCGCCGGCACCGTGATCGGCGTCTCCGGGGTCACCTTGGTCCAATCGACGGCGGGATTCATCTTCTTCACCAGATTCGGATGCGCGTGATAGCGCTCCGCGATCGCCTCCAGCGCCGTCTCGTAGGCCAGCGCACTCTGCTCCGACTTGCCCAGCCAAGTTTCGCTCACCGGCTGGAGCGACGCAAGGTCGTCAGCCGTGAGGGAGCGAACAAAGAAGGCCGGAGCGGTCAACTGCAGGATCGCGAGCGTGGCGGTATCGAGACGCCCGTTAGGCTCGAGCCCATTCGCCGCCTGGAAGGCACGAAGCGCTGCGCCCGTCTGTGCCCCGCCCACGCCATCGATCGGACCGCAGGAAAAGCCGCGACGCGAGAGTTCGATCTGCGCCTCGAGCCAGGACTCGACCGGGCGTGTATCAGCGGTTGCAACAACCTCCTCGGGCGCCGCCTCGGGGGGCGACTCGACCACAACGGGCGTAAAAACCACCGCGGGCGCACGATCCGCCTGCGCGCACAGCGTCGTCGCCGTGAACAGCGCGATCAATCCGCGGAGAATGTATCCGAGCCAAGCCTTCACGGTGCCGCCGGGGTTCGCGCGCGATGGATCGCGACCACGAATTTCTTCAGTCGCTCGGGATCCTTCACGCCCGGCGCCGCCTCCACGCCACTGTTCACGTCGACAAACCTGGATCCACTTTGCGTCAGAGCCTCGCCGATGTTCTCCGGGTTGAGGCCGCCCGCGAGGATCCAGGCATGCTTCGGATGAGCCGCCTGATGCCGGCCAAATTTACTCCAGTCACCCACCTTGCCCGAACCGCCGAATCCGGCGTGAAACGTGTCCATCAGGATGTAGCGGGCGAACGGGAGCCAGCGCGAATCCACGTCGACCTCAGGCGGAAGCTTGGGCGCGAGCCAAAGACGTTCGACCCCGACCGCCTTCGACCAGGCCGCGACTTCGGCCAGCGGCCGGTCATGCCGGAAGTGGACCTGATAAAAATCGAAGCCCAAAGCCACCACCTCAGCCAATGCAGCCGGCGTGGGCTCCACCAGCACCGCCACCTTGCGGCGGGACGGCAGGCGCGGCGCCATCGCCCCATACTGGGCAGACGTCACCCGACGGGGCGACTCCGGGTGGAAAATGAATCCCAGGCAATCCGCCCCGACCTTGTCGGCCAGCTCGGCGTCGATCAGCGAGGTCAGACCACAGACTTTGAAGCGAATGCCGTCGATCATGGGGGCGGAGGTCAGTTTACGGGAAACGGGGCGAACGGAGAAACCACGCTGCGGATACGCCACGGGAACCCGGGTTGCGATCTAACATCAGAGCCCGCTCGGTTCCTCTCTGTTCCCTCCGGTGGGATAAATCCGTTGGCGGGCCTAGAATGCGTTCACGCTCGCAATCACGTGATCAACTTGGGCGTCCGTCAGCTCGGGGAAGATCGGTAGGCTCACACAGGTGGCGGCCGCCTTCTCCGCCACCGGCAGGGAGCCTTCGCCGTAACCGAGGGACGCGTAGCACTTCTGACGGTGCAGGGGCACCGGGTAAATCAGATCGGTGCCGACCTCGTGCTTCGTCAGGTGGTCACGCAACGCGTCACGACGCGGGTGACGGATCGTGAACTGGTGGAAGACACTCTTCCCGTAAGCCGGCTGCTCGGGCAGACGAACGTCCGCGAGCTTGATCCCGGCAAGGTAACGGGCCGCGATGGCCTGCCGCCGGGCCGTCCAGGCTGCGAGATGCGGCAGTTTGACGTTGAGGAGTGCGCCCTGGAAGCCGTCCATGCGGAAGTTGCCGCCGACGACATCATGGTAGTAACGGCGATCCGAACCGTGGACGCGGATGTGTCGGGCCTTGGTGTGGACGGCCTCATCCTTCGCGACGAGCGCTCCGCCCTCGCCGCAACCGCCGAGGTTCTTGGTCGGATAAAAGCTGAAGGTGCCCGCATCGCCAAACGTGCCGACCGGCTGGCCCTTGAACGTCGCGCCCACCGCCTGCGCACAGTCCTCGATGAGGAAGAGGCCGTGCTTCTTCGCGATCGCCGCGAGTTCATCGATCCGCGCCGGCTGCCCGAAAAGGTGCACCGCAATGATGCCCTTGGTCTTCGCCGTGATCGCGGCCTCGACCTTGGCGGGATCAAGGTTAAAGGTCCCTTCCTCGATATCGACAAAGCGCGGGCTCGCGCCGACGTAGCTGACCCCCCAGACGGTCGAGATGAAGGTGAACGGCGGCGCAATGACTTCGTCACCAGGTCCCCAACCCGCGATCATCGCGGCGATGTGGAGCGGCGACGTGCCGCTGTTGAGCGCCAGCGCTCGCGGGTAGCCGAGCGTGCTCGCAAAGGCTTTCTCGAAATCCTCGACGTCCTTCCCGAGGCAAAACCGATTGCCGTCGTACGTTGCGGTCAGCGCCGCCAGTGCCTGGTCGCGGATCGCCTTGTGTTGAAGCGAGAGATCGAGAAACGGGACTTTCATAACGAGGCGCCCACGATTGACACGAACGCCCCGAAAACCAACCCCATTTGTCATCTCGGCCCCCACTTCCGGGTTCACACCCGGAGCCGGCCTCAGCGAGGCCGGCTACATCAAGCCTTCCTAACGCTTGAGCTTCTTGACGAGAGCCTCGACCAAGGCATTGAGCCCCGGCTCCTTCGCGACGAAGTCCACCGGCAGACCGGCTTCCTTCATTGTCGCGCTGGTCTGGGCCCCAATGCTGCCGGTCAGCGGCTTCTTCGCATTGGCGGAAAGCGCGAGGGCATCCGCCTGGTCCACGTAAGCCTGGGCGGCGGAAGAACTCGCGAAGAGAATCGCATCGGCCCCTTTCTGGCGAAAATCCTCAGCCGCGGGCTCCGACGAAAGATCGGTCTTCTCCGTGCGATAAAGGGGCAGTCGGTCCACGATGGCGCCGGCGGCCTCAAGTTTATCCACGAGGATGTCGCGATTGAGGTTACCCGTCACCACCACGACCTTCGCGCTGTCGAGACTCTCCGTCGCGATCAGCGCATCGGCCAGCGCGTCGCCGGTCGCGAGCTTCGGCATGCACTCGACCTTGAGGTGATATTTTTCGATTTCACGCCGCGTGGCCTCACCAACGCAGGCGAAGCGCAGCATGCCGAGGTTACGCACCTCGTCGTAGGCCTTGAAGAAATAGGCAAAGAAGGCGCGCACGCCGTTGCCGCTGGTGAAAACGATCCAGTCGTAGCTGCCCAACTCGGTAAAGATGTCGATCAGCTCCTCGCGGGCCACCTCGGGTACGATGCGGATGAGCGGCAGCTCGATCACCTCGGCACCGAGCGCCTCCAGCTTGTCGCGCAGGTCGCTGTTCTGCTCGCGCGTGCGCGTGACCGCGATGCGGCGGCCAAAGAGCGGCAGATGCTCAAACCAGTCGATCTGTTCGTGATGCGCCACGACCTCGCCCACGATGACGATCGCGGGCGCAGCCAGTCCGGCCTTGGAGACCTCGTCGGCCAGCGTCGCGACCGTGCCCGTCACGCTGCGCTGACGTCCAAGCGAGGCCCACTGCACCGCCGCAGCCGGCGTCTTCGGGTCGAGCCCGCCGGCCTGCAGTTCGGCCAGGATCTCCCGCAGCCGGCCCATGCCCATGTAGATCGCGAGCGTTGCGTTCTTGAGCGCGCCGTAGGCCCGCCAGTCGACCTGCAATTCGTGTTTCTTCGGATCCTCGTGCCCGGTAAGAAAAATAAGGGACGAGCTCGTGTTGCGATGCGTCAGCGGGATGCCCGCGTAAGCGCCGGCCGCCAGCGCGGCGGTGACACCCGGGACGACTTCAAACCGCACCCCGTCCTTGGCCAGGGTGCGCGCCTCCTCGCCACCCCGTCCGAATACAAAGGGATCGCCGCCCTTGAGACGGACGACGACCTTGCCCGCCTTGGCCTGGCGCACAAGCAGGGCCTCAATCTCCTCCTGCGGGACCGAATGCCGCCCGGCCTGCTTGCCGACATAGATCACCTCGCAGCCAACCTTGCACCAGGCCACCAGCTCGGGATGGACGAGGTAATCGTAGACCAGCACGTCCGCACGCGAGATGAGTTCCTTGGCGCGGAACGTGACCAGCCCGAGGTCACCAGGACCCGCGCCGACGAGATAGACAATTCCGGGAGAGGACATGAGGAGAAATTCGAAAGGGAATGTAGCCGGGGTCGTTGACCCCGGTCCGGCGAGCGAAGGGTGCGACCGGGGTCAGCGCCCCCGGCTACATCTCTCCCGGAATTCGGGTTTAGAGTTTGAATCCTAGATAAAGGAGCGTCTTGCGCGCGAAGTCGACCGGAGCATCGAAATCGGCCGATGCCAGCGGGAGGCTGCGGAGACCGACCTCCTCGTGGAAGAACCAGAGGGTGTCTGCTGTTGCATGCGCAGCAAACGCGGTTTGACAGCCGCTGCCGAGCGCAGCCTGGAAAGCGCGCTCGAGAGCCACGCGGCGTGCCGTGGGTGCGTCGAAGGCGGCGGCGAAACGCGCCTCCTCCCCCGCCCGGCCCTGAATCGCCACGGCGGCCTGGCCGACGGCCGGGACCATGTGGCCAAATTCGAGCGCGTGAAACGTGACTCCCGGCCAGGAGCCGATGCCGAGCCGCGCCAGGCCGGCCGCGGCGAGGATGCTGGCATCAGCCACGCCATCCGTGCCGATCTTGCGCAAGCGCGTGTCGACGTTGCCGCGGATCTCGGTGAACTCCGCATCGGGAAACAGACGCTTTACCTGCAGCCGGCGACGCGGGCTGCCGGTGGCGATGGTGCGCGGGCTTTCCACGCCATCGCGCAGCACGAGCACATCACGAGCGTCGGCGCGCGGCAGGTAACCGGCGATCGTGAGACCCGCCGGCATCGTGCCCGGCAGGTCCTTCGTGCTGTGGACCGCAAGGTCCGCCTCACCCCGGGTGAGCGCCGCCTCAAGTTCGCTCGTGAAAAGCCCCTTGCCGCCCTGCTTCTCCAGCGACCACTCGGCTTGACGGTCACCCGTGGTGACGATCTTCAACAGCTCCGTCTCCACCCCGAGAACCTCACGCAGCCGCGCGGCGACCATCGTGGTCTGCGCGAGCGCGAGCGGACTTTTGCGGGTGGCGAGGATGATCTTGGACATGGGAGGAGCGGTGAGCAGTGAGCTTTAGGCAATACGCTGCGGGCTTCAAGCATGCGGGGCGGCCCCCCCGGGCCGGCCCCGCGAAAGCTTGAACTGGAAACGAGAGCCTCTGTCGGCTGCGAGCTTTTAGCTTATCGCTTAGAGCTTACCGCCACTTCAGCTCCGCTGAAGCATCAGTACGACGCCTGGACGCCCTTGATGTTCTTCTTGGCCATCCAGGGCATCATGCTGCGGAGGTAGAGGCCCGTCTTCTCGATCGGGTGCTTTTCACCGGCCTTCAGCAGCTTGTTGTAGTTCTTCAGGCCGCCCTTGTGCTCCTTGACCCATTCCTTGGTGAACTTGCCGGTCTGGATCTCTTTCAGGATCTTCTTCATCTCGGCCTTCGTCTTCTTGTTGATGACGCGCGGGCCGCGGGTGATGTCACCGTACTTGGCGGTCTCGGAGATTGAGAAGCGCATGCCGGCGATGCCGGACTCGTACATGAGGTCGCAGATGAGCTTCAGCTCATGGAGGCACTCGAAGTAGGCCATCTCGGGCTGGTAGCCGGCCTCGACGAGGGTCTCGAAGCCCGCTTGGACGAGTGCGGAGGCGCCGCCGCAAAGCACGGCCTGCTCGCCGAAGAGATCGGTCTCGGTCTCCTCCTTGAAGGAAGTCTGGAGCACGCCGGCGCGGGTGGAGCCGATGCCCTTGGCCCATGCGAGCGCGGTCTTCTTGGCCTTCTTGGACTTGTCCTGCGCGACGGCGATGAGCGCCGGCACGGTGCCTACTGCGAAGCACGACATGGCGAAGGCGCCCGTCACGACCGATCCGGTTCCAGCCGCCGCGGCCAATGCAGCATAGAGCAGGCCGCAGGGCAGGAACCCCAGGACGATGCCCAGGCC
>CAYWRG010000011.1:51365-52520 GCA_964460715.1 uncultured Opitutus sp.
CGGTCTCTTCCTTGAAGGAGGTCTTGAGCACGCCGGCCCGGGTGGAGCCGATACCCTTGGCCCACGCGAGGGCGGTCTTGAGCGCGGACTTCGCCCGGTCCTCCGCGACGGCAACCAGCGCCGGCATGCCTTTGCCTTCGGCATAGAGGCGGCGAACCATATGGCCGGGACCCTTCGGGGCGACCATGATGCAGTCGACGTCCTTCGGCAGCTTGATCAGGCCGAAGTGGATCGCGAGACCGTGCGAGAAGAGGAGGGTCTTGCCCTTGGAGAGGTTCGGGCGGATCGACGCCTCGTAGACGTCGGCCTGCTTCATGTCGGGGAGACCGACCATGATCACGTCGGCGCGGCGGACCGCCTCACCCGTCTCGACCACCTCGAAACCGTGCGACTCGGCGACGGCCTTGGACTTGGAACCCTCGTAGAGGCCGATGATGACCTTGACGCCGGAGTCCTTCAGATTGAGGGCGTGCGCGTGGCCCTGGGAACCATAGCCGAGGACGGCAACGGTCTTGTTGTTGAGCACGCCGAGATCGGCGTCCTTGTCGGTGTATACTTTGGCGGGCATGGTAAAACGAGTTGGGGTTGGAGGTGGGATTTTCGGGAAATCAGATCAGCGCTTGAGGGCGAGCTGGCCGGTGCGGGCGAGCTCGAGAATGCCGAAGGGCTCGATGAGGTTGACGAACGCGCTCACCTTGCCCTCGTCGCCCGTCACCTCGATGATGACGGAGTCCGGGGACACATTGACGATCTTGGCGCGGAAGATGTCGCAGATCTGCATGATCTCCGAGCGCGTGCGCGTGTCGGCCTTGACCTTGAGCAGCACGAGCTCGCGGACGACCGCCTGGCCCTCCTTGAAATCGACGACCTCGACCACGTTGACAAGCTTGACCAGCTGCTTGACCGCGAGGTTCAGCGCGGACTCGTCGCCCTTGAGGACGACGGTGATCCGGGACAGCGAAGGGTCGTGCGTGGGAGCGACGTTGAGCGAGTCGATGTTGAAGCCGCGGCCGGAAAACATGCCGGCCACGCGCGCCAAAACGCCGAACTTGTTCTCAACGAGAACGGATATCGTGTGTCGCATGGTGTGAAAGGTGAATGGAAGAGAGGTGGTGGACGCCGAGGGACTCGAACCCCCGACCCCCTCGGTGTAAA
>CAYWRG010000011.1:52530-69212 GCA_964460715.1 uncultured Opitutus sp.
GGCCCGGCGGGCTGACAAGGCTATATTCCGGTGCTTCCGAGCGGTTTGTAGAGGGGGTTGGTCAGGCGGTAGCGAGCGCCGCCTTGGGCCGGAGCAGGCCCTCGCGGGCCATGAGCTCGGCATTCTGCACGGCGTTGAGCGCCGCACCCTTCCAGAGGTTGTCGCCGCTGACCCAGAAGGACAGGCCGTTGTCCAACGCGGTATCGATGCGGAGGCGCCCCACGCCGCACTTCACCTTTTCGGCGAAATCGAGCGGGGTCGGATACTTGGACGACGACGGCTCGTCGACGAGCACGGCGCCGGAGAAGGCCGCGATGGCGGCACGGGCCTGCTCCAGATTGACCGGACGCTCAAACTCGGCGCTGACCGCAACCGAGTGCGCCCGCACGACGGGGACGCGCACGCAGGTGGCGGACACCTTGAGGTTCGGAAGGCCCATGATCTTGCGGCTCTCCTGCGCCATCTTGGTCTCCTCGCCTGTGTAGCCGTCGGTGCCGAACGTATCCACCTGCGGGATGCAGTTGAACGCGATCTGGTACGGGTAGACCTTGCGCGGGACGGGCGCACCCTTGACGAGCGCGTTGACCTGATCGTCAAGCTCGCGGACGGCCTCGGCGCCGGTGCCGGAGACGGACTGGTAGGTGGAAACGAAGATGCGCTTCACGCCGAAGAGCTGGTGCAGCGGCCAGAGGCCCATCAGCATGACCGCGGTCGAGCAATTCGGGTTGGCGATGATGCCGCCGTGGTTGCGGAGCTGCTCCGGGTTGATCTCAGGAATGACGAGCGGAACCTTCGGGTCCTGGCGCAGGGCCGAGCTCTTGTCGATGACGAGGCAGCCGGCCTTGACCGCGTCGGCGGCGAGCGCGCGGGTGACGGAGCCGCCTGCGGCGAAGAACGCGACGTCCACGTCGCCAAATACCCCGGCCTTGGCCTCCTCGATCACCAGTTTCTTGCCCTGGAATTCCACGACCTTCCCGGCCGAACGGGCCGAGGCGAACAGCCGCAGCCGGCTGATCGGGAAATTCCGCTCGTGCATCAGGCGCACAAGCTCTTGACCGACGGCGCCCGTGGCGCCGACGATACCGACAACATACTGGTTATTATTCACGATGGAGACTCCTTGGGAATTGTTTATGCAAACGTGCGTCCGGCTCGGCATCAAGCCCGCAGACCGGGTGCTGGTCGTGCGCATCGGCACACAGACCCTCCAATTTTATCGCAACAGCTTGCCGGTAAAGAGTTACGTCATCTCCACGTCCCTCCGCCCGCCGTCCAACATCAAGGATTCCCAAGGCACGCCCCGTGGCCTGCACACCATCGCCGAGCGCATCGGCGGCGGCCAGCCCCCCGGCATGGTCTTCAAGTCCCGCGTGCCAACCGGCCGCCACTTTTCCGAGTACGGCGAGGAAGAGAACGCGCGCAGCAACCTGATCACGACGCGCATCCTCTGGCTGCGCGGCCTCGAGCCCGGGTTCAACGCCGGCGGGAACGTCGACAGCTACGACCGCTACGTCTACATCCACGGCACCAATCACGAGGACCAACTCGGCCGGCCGCAGAGCGGCGGCTGCGTGCTAGTGGAGGCCCGGGAACTGATCGAACTCTACGACGAGGTCCGGACCGGCGACCACGTGTTCATCACGGACTAGGGATTTTCGATTTTCGAATTTGGATTCTCGAATTTGGATCCGGCCGAAGTTGACGGCACAGGCTTTGCTAAAATCAGAAATCGAGAATCGCCCCCTCGCTTCTCATTTCGCATATCCCTCAAGCGGTGGCAGAGTCCCTTGGGCGTGCTTCGCAGGTTGCCGGCTACTGCGCTTATAAACCGGCTGCATTACTCGCTAAAAATTTCAGATTTGGCCGTCGCCCGCGCCCTGCGGAAGCTGACAAATAACGGCCCCAAAAACGGGTGGCGTTGCAATCACCGCGTAGGCCGTCGATTCCGTCCCGCACCTCACTCGGATCAAACGTACCGGGCCTTACGGCAACACGATCGTCGCCTTGTCCTCGGCCACTTCGAGCTTAGTTCCAAACGGAGCGGAGATGTAGGCGAGGCGGTGCAGGATCGCGCGGGCCTTGTCGCCCTGCGCGAGGCGCGGCTGGCCGCGGGTGCGGTTGAAATTCGGCCCCGGGTCGCCGACTTCGCGCAGCACGATCGGGCGCAGTGACACCGACTTCACCCGACCGCCCTCGAAGGTGCAGTAGGCAACGACGCTGTCCCATGAATTGGGAAACCAGCGGCCGGGCACGGAAAAGGTCTGGAAGATGTAGTTGCCGAGCCCGTAGAAGATCGGCGCGCCCTTGTAGATCTCGATCCCGTGCAGGATCGGGATGCCGTGGGTGACGAAGATCGAGGCGCCGCTGTCGACCGCCTCCTTGGCGAAGGCCTTGATCCACTCCGGCGTCGTGTTCGGATCGCTGCCCCAGTGGTGATTGTGAAGGTAGACCATGACGTACTCCGCCGACTTGGCCGCCTCCGCGATTGCCGCGCGGGCACGGGCGACATCCTCGGCACGGTAACGTTCGTTGTCGCCCAAGCGGATCTCGTTCACCCCGGCTCGGGCCGGGCCGGCTGAGCCGTTGGCATCAAGCGCACCGGCCGCGAAGGCTAGCAGCGCCACCCTGCCCTTCGGGGTCTGCAGGAAACCGGGCGCCGCCGCGGCGACCTGATTGGCGCCGGCGCCAGCAAAGGTGAACCCGCGCGCCCCGACCTCCTCGACTGCCGACAGCACGCCCTCGGGGCCAAGGTCTCCAATGTGATTATTCGCCAGTGCGAGGAGGTTGAACCCCATTTCCTTCAGGCCATCGAGCACCGCCGGAGGCGCCGCATGGATGCTCTTCTTGGTCGCATCGCCACCATGCCGGCCCTGCACCGCCGTCTCCAGATTGGTGAACACCACGTCCGCCCCGCCTAGGTAGCCGCGCGCCTCAAGGAAAGAGGCCTCCGCGTAGGTGCGCAGGTCGAGATCGACCAAGGCCTGCCCCACGACGATCATGCGCATCTCTCGGGTCTCGCCGCGGAAGAGATCGGCCGGAACAGCGGCGGCTTTAGCCGGGCCCGCCGCAGCCTGCAAACCCACCGGGAAAATCGACCAAGCCGCACTGAGCGCGGCGAAAACAGCAGGATAAAAGCGCATGGCAGGGAGGGGTTATTCCGCCCCGTGACCTCATGCGAAACCTCCACCAAAGACAAGTCCGCCTCCACTCACCCTCGCCCGCCTCGGTTTATCGCCCGAAATCGAAATTCGAAAATGTAGATTCGAAAATTTCTTACGGTCCTGCGTAGCGGTTCGCAGTCTCGTCGATCTCCGGCAAAACCTCGACATGCGTCCCGGTGCGCACGAGGCGCACGCGCTCGCCGCCGACGTAGGGCGGATTGTTCTCCTGCACCACCGTCACGGTGTTGCCGTCGTCGAGATGGACCTCGATTTCCTGCCCCTCCACGCGCGACGCCATGCCCTCGATCGCCCGGCCGGCGATCTCGCCGACCACGGACCCGGCCGCACCCGCGAGGGCCACGCCTGGATTCTGTCCCGTGGCAATCGCCCGTCCAACCGAGGAACCCGCACGCGCCCCGGCCGATGTGCGGACGCCGGTGTCACGCTCGATCACCACCGCGCGCACACTGTTGATCCGGCCCACTTCGCTGGTGCGGGCCTGATTCACCTGACCGGGACGGTAGACCGGAAGCGAACGCCGGGACGACGTGCAGCCAACGGCAAGCAACACACTGGAAGCCAACAGGCCGGTCAAAAGCAGGCGAGAGCCTGGGAAGGTCGGATTCATGGGGAGAGGGATTCCGGAATCAAGCGGTGCGACACCGGCAAAGCATGGCGGGTTCCCTCAAGGGGTCAAAGCGTTTGCCGCCCTACCCCGCGCGGTTCGAACCAAACAGGAGCCTCAGCGAATTGAGGCACACCACCACCGTGCTGCCCTCGTGCGCAGCCACGCCGAGCGCAAGCGGCACCACGCCGAAAATCGAGGCGATGGCCATGATGATCACGACTCCGAGCGAGATCGCCAAATTTTGGCGGATGACCGACCGGGCCCGGCGGCTGAGGCGCAGCGCCGAGAGGACGTTTTCGATGCGGTCATGCATCAGGATGACCTCCGCCTGCTCCAGCGCGGCATCGCTGCCGCGCGCGCCCATGGCCACGCTGACATCCGCAGCGGCCAGACTGGGGGCGTCGTTCACGCCGTCACCGACCATGGCGACCTTGGCGCCGGCAGCCCGGAACTGCTGGATCGCCTCGACCTTCTGCTCCGGGGTGAGGCCGGCGCGGACTTCCTCCACGCCCAGTTCGCGCGCGACCGATTCGGCGGTTTGCCGGCGATCACCCGTGAGCATCACGCTGCGGATTCCCGCCTGCTTGAGCTGGGCCAGCACCTCGCGCGACTCCCGACGCAATTCGTCCTTGAGCAAGACGCGGCCCACGAGGTCGCGGCCCACCACCCAGACCTCCGCGAGTTCCGCCGGCGCAGAGGGCAGCGTGCGCGCCCACTCTGCTAGCGGTCCCTGCTCAAGCAATTCCCGGCGGCCCAGCATGACCTGCGCGTCACCCACGCGGCCGCGCACGCCCTTGCCCGTGAGGGACTGAAATTCCGCCATATCGAGCACGCGCACCCCGCGCGCCCGCGCATCGCGCACGATCGCCCGGGCGAGTGGATGCTGCGAGTTGGCCTCAAGCGCGTAGGCCAGCTCCATGATTTCCTTTTCGCGGCCGGCGGGAAAACTCTCGTAGCGCAACACGGCCAGTTCACCGGTCGTCAACGTGCCGGTCTTGTCGAGGGCGATGACCGAAATCTCCGCGAGCTTCTCGATCGCCGCGCCGCCGCGGAAGAGCACGCCATGCCGCGCGCCCCACGCGATGGCGGCAAGGACCGCCGAGGGAATCGACAGCACGAGCGCACACGGGCTCATCACCACGAGCAGGGTCATCGCACGATAGAACGCCGACGTCGTCAGCCCGTCGTTGGTGAAGGGCGAAACATCGAGCACCAGCCACCAGACCAGAAACATCGCAGCACAGACCCCGAGGACGAACAGCGTGTAGGTCCCGCCGAACTTGTCGGTGAACCGCTCGCTCGGCGCGCGGAGCTTCTGCGCCGTCTGGATCAGCCGGATGATCTTGGAGAGCGTGCTCTCGGACGGCAGACGCTGGACCTCAAATTCCACCGCACCCCAGAGATTGATCGTTCCGCTGAAGACCGCATCGCCCAGGTCCTTTTCCACCGGCAGCGATTCCCCGGTGAGCGCCGCCTCGTCGCAGGCGCTCTTGCCCTTGAGCACAAGACCATCCGCCGGAAAGGAGCCACCCGGGCGCACGAGCACGCGATCGCCCACCTTGAGTTCGGCCACCGGGACTTCGCGTTCACTCCCGTCGGGCAGGATGAGCGAGGCGAACTTCGGGGCCGACTTGAGCAGGGCGTTGACCTCGCGGTGGGTGCGATCGAGCGCAAACGCCTCCATCGCGCCGGAGGCCGAGAACAGAAAGAGCAGCAGCACGGCCTCGCCCCAGGCGCCGATCGCGACGGCGCCGACCGCGACGGCCAGCATGAGAAAATGGATGTCGAGCTTCCCCTGGCGGATGTTTTCCCAAGAGTCCTTGGCCGCATCCCAGCCACCGGCAATCAGGGCAATCGCATAGAGCACCGTCGGGGTCCAGGTGGGACCGAGCCCCAACCGCTCCGTCGTCAGCGCAGCCAGACCTGACACGCCACAGGCGCCGGCAAACCAGGCGAGTTCCTTCCACTCGGATTCGTGTGCCTCCGCCGTCTCCGGCTCGGGCCAGGCAAACTCACGCCATTTCCAGAGTTTTGGCGCCGTGACACAACTGAGCTCCGCCAACTCCGTCACACCACCGTCACGCCGCAGCACGAAGCCCGCCGGCACCTTCGCATCCCGGTCCACCTGATCCACAATCGCGGCAAGGATCTCGGTCAGCCGGTTCTGGATCGACGGAAGGTCGACCTCGCCCATCGTCGCCACCTTCACGGTGCGCGACTCCGGATCAAGACGCACGGCTTCCACGCCGGGTTCACGTCGGAGAAAATCCGCTAGGGTTTCGGTCCATGGTGACTGCATGGGTCCAGTCAATGCATGCGGACACGGGACGCAATCCCGGCCCGATGACCGCGTCGCGAATTCCAAACGCCAAACCTCCCGCAGTCGCGGGCTTGCGCTTGGCCGCGTCGGCCCAACGCTGGGCCCCTTTATGATTGGTCTTCGCGACGACTCCGATGCGCTTCCGCCACCGCCGCCCCCTTCGCGGGCGCCGGAGTTTGCGGCCAAGCTGTTCGCGGAGACCGGCTGGCTGTGCGCCAATCTCAAGCTCGAGCACCGGCCCCAGCAGGAGAAGATGGCGCGGGCCGTGGCCGCGGCAATGCACGACGACACCTGCCTGCTCTTCGAGGCCGGCACTGGCGTCGGCAAGTCGCTCGCCTACCTGCTGCCCGGCATCATCCACGCCGTCGACCAAAGCCGCCAGCTCATCGTCTCCACCCACACGATCGCCCTGCAGGAGCAATTGGAGCAACAGGACCTGCCTCTCTGCCGGCGCATCCTCGCCGGAGAACCCGCGCTCCAACCGTACGCCGGATTCAAAGCGGCCGTCCTCGTCGGAAAGGCCAATTACCTCTGTCCCACCCGGCTGGCCACCGCCCTGCGGGACAAGCACGAGCTCTTCGCCACGCCCGAGCACGCCGAGTTGCAGCGTATCGCCGCCTGGGCGGAAACGACGGCTGAAGGGCTGCGCCACGAGCTGACCCCTGCGCCCGCACCCGAGGTCTGGGAACTCGTCAACGCCGATTCCTCCGCCTGCGCCCGCAAGTACTGCGACTGCGACAAGTGCTTCTACCAGCGCGCCCGGGCGCGCATCCGCAGCGCGAACCTCGTCATCGTCAACCACTCGCTTCTCTTCACGCACATCAACGCCGGCGCAGCCGACAAGGGCAGCGGGCGCGGCGTGCTCTTTCCCGATGATTTCGTCGTCCTCGACGAGGCCCACACCGTGCCCGAGGTGGCGACCGAGCATTTCGGCGTGCGCCTGAGCAGCTACGGTACGGAGCGCCTGCTGCGGCATCTCTACAATCCCAAGACAAAAAAGGGCCTCCTCCAGCGACACGGCGACGCGACGGACCGGCAGCTCGTCGGCGATGCGCTCGAGGCGTCGCATCAGTTTTTTGCCTTTCTCGACGAGCGCCTCCTCACCAAGCAGCCCATCGTCCGCGTCCGCGCAGAAGGCTTCGCCGAGGCTTGGCTCGACGGACCGCTGCTCGCCCTGCACAAGGCGGTCCGCACACGCGCCGACCACATGGACGACGGACGCGAGCGCGACGAGTTGCTGGAGCAGGCGACAAAGATCCGCACCTACCAGACAACCCTGAAACAGTTCCTCGCGGTGGCCGAGCAGGACAAGTTTGTCTATTGGGTTGAGCGCAGTGGACGCCGCCAGACCATCATCACCCTGCGCACCGCCCCAATCGATGTCGCGCCCTTCATTCGGGAAACCCTGCTGGAGCGGCAGACCTCGGTGGTGTGCACGAGCGCGACGCTGGCCATGGGCGGCCAGATCGAACCCTTCCAGGAGCGCATCGGCGCCCAGCGCGTGCGCACGGCGCTGGAACACTCACCCTTTGATTTTGAGCGACGCATGCGCGTGTTCGTGGCCTCCGACATCCCCGCGCCCTCCCCGCAGGATGCACGGCTCTCGCTCGATACGCTGGCCGACTACATCGACTTCTGCACGCGGCGGACGCAGGGCGGATCGCTCGTCCTGTTCACCAGCTACCACGACATGCGCGCGATCGCGGAGAAGCTGGAGCCCATCTACGACGGCGCGCACCGGCCTTTCTTCATGCAGGGCCGCGACCACTCGCGAACGGAACTCGCAAAGCAATTGCGCGCCGCCGGCAATGGCATCCTTTTCGGAACCGATAGTTTCTGGACCGGGATCGACGTGCCCGGCGACGCGCTGAGCCAGGTGATCATCACCCGGCTGCCCTTCGAGGTTCCGACCCACCCCGTGCTCGAGGCCCGGACCGAGTGGATTCGCGAGCGCGGCGGCAATCCGTTCAACGAGCTGACATTGCCCGACGCCCTGATCACCTTTCGCCAGGGCATCGGACGGCTGATCCGCACGGCCAAGGACCGCGGCGTGATCACGCTGCTCGATTCGCGTGTAGTGACGAAGCCCTACGGACGCCTGTTCCTCGACTGCCTGCCTAAGCAGGAGTACGTACGCATGACGGCGCAAACCCGTACCGAACGATTTCAGCCTTTCGTTTGAACCCAACCACTCGCTAGGCTTCCGCCGCCCTATGAGACTTAGTTCTGCTGCGCTCACCGACATCGGCCGTGTCCGCCGTCAGAACGAGGATCGCTTTCTGCGGGACGAAGCACGTGCCGCCTACGGGGTCGCGGATGGCGTGGGTGGATTGCCCGGGGGCGCCGAGGCCGCGCAGCGGGCGCTCGACGTCGTCGCCCAAGCGCTCGCCGCCGCCACTCCGATGGCCGCGGAGGATCTGATTGCGATTGCCCAGACCGCCAACGCCAACGTAGGCGCGCTCGGCCAGGCCATGAGCCCCAATGTCGGCATTGGCACCACCCTCACCTTCGGCGTGTTTCGCGACAGCGCGCTGCTGCTCGCCAATGTCGGTGACTCGCGCTGTTACCGCATCCGCGGCGGCGAACTCACGCTGCTGACCGAGGACCACTCGGTCGAGAACGAGGCCCGCCAGCGCCGCGCCAAAGGCGAGCAGGTTTTTGTTCACGAACACTACCGCAATGCGCTCACCCGCTGCATCGGCCAGCCGACGCCGCCGGAGGTCGATGTGCAAACACTGCCCATCGCGAGCGGCGAACTCTATCTGTTCGTCACCGACGGAGTGACACGCATGCTGAGTGAAATGGATCTTCTGCGCGTCCTGAGTCGTCCCATCCCCCTGCAGGAGCGTCTGGTCGAGGTGGTGCGCTGGGCCAACGCGCGCGGTGGGCCGGACAACTCGACCGCGGTGCTGATCCAGGTGGAGGAGACATGAGCACGCCCGCCCGCTCGGCGCGCTTTGCTGCGCTTGTGGCCCAGCAGCCGGAGAACGAACTGTTCCGCTTCAGTCTCGCGCAGACCCTCGACGCCGAGGGCAAGCTGGAGGAGGCCGCCGTTCACTACGGCTTTTGCGTCGCCCGAAAGTCCGATTGGATGATGCCGCGAATTCTCCTCGGCAAACTGCTGCTCCGTTTGGGGCGCAAGACCGACGCCCGCCCGGTGCTGGAGGACGCGCTCAGGCTCGCGGTGGACCAGAACCACGAGGAACCCGAGGTGGAGCTGCGCGCCCTGCTGGCGGGGCCGTGAGCATGATGTAGCCAGGCTCGCTGAGCCCGGGGTTTGAGATTCTCCGCAGTGATCCGGACCTGCCCCAGCTCTCCTTCGCCACAGCTTCGGAAGGCAGGCGAGGTCGTCTACACCCAACCCGCTCAGCCCTTGCGCCCGGCCCGCTGCCGGTAGGCGCTGGGCGTGCAGCCGCGGGCCCGCTGAAACAGGCGGTTGAAGAACGAGATCTCGGAGAAGCCACTGCCATGCGCGATCTCCCCAATCGATTTGGTCGTGCCCGCCAAATCCCGACACGCGGCCTCCAGCCGCACTTCCTGCAGGAACTCGCTGACGGTGCGGCCGGCATGCCGCCGGAAGCGGCGGGAAAAGGTCGACTTGCTGAGGCCGGTGGCAGCCAGCAAATGCTCGAGCCGGATCTCCTCGCGGAAGTTCGCAAGGAGAAAGCGGACCGCGACGCGCACCGCATCCTGATGTCCGCTTTCAGGCGAAGGCGAAAGTCGTCGGCTGGACAGAAACTCGCGCTCCCGCGCACCCGCTCCCGCCGTGACGGACAGCAGCTGCATCAGCGTCCCCAGACGCCCCGCCGCCTCGGCCGCCGCCATGTGCGGAAAGAGCGCCGCAACACGCTCCGCCGCGGCCCCGCGGTAGCGAATGCCTCGGCCGGCTTCGGAAAAATGCGCGGAAAGCTCCTGCGTCTCCGGGAAGCCCCAGAACGGATGCTCTGGTGGAAAGTGCCACTGCACCGCCCAGCCCGAGGTCGCTCCGCGCGTCTGCCAGGTGTGGGGAACATTCGAGCCCAGCAGCACCACGTCGCCCGCCTCGAAGGACCCAATGTGATCGCCGACGAACCGCGTGCCCCGGCCGGTTTCAAAATAGATCAGCTCGATCGCTTGGTGATAGTGCCAGTGCATGCCCTCGCCCTTGATCGGCAGGCGGCTCCATGGCGAGAGCACCCTCTCGACGGCACTGAGACTTTCGTTCCACCGCAGCAGCCGGAAAGAATGCCCACCGTGCAGGGGAATTCGCTCGCGTACACCGATGTGACGGGTTGATCGATGGGCCATGACAGTGGAGAGCGATGACACAATTGACACAAAAGACGAGACGGGATGCCTAGCCAGAGTCGTCTGATGCTGGCATAATCCGGCCTCGTTTCTCCCCGGCCACTGCCGCCCCCCGTTTCCCATCCATGAAAACCCGCTCCCAGATTCACGTTCCGCGCATTGCCTACGAAGGTCCCGGCGCCGCCAACCCCCTCGCCTTCCGCCACTACAATCCCGACGAGGTCATCGACGGTCGCACGATGTCCGAGCACCTGCGTTTCTCCATCGCCTACTGGCATGCCTTTCGCGGCACGGGTGGCGATCCGTTCGGTCCCGGCACGATCCGCCGCCCGTGGGAAGAGGGCCGCGACGCCGTCTCCGTGGCGAAGAAACGCCTCGATGCCGCCTTTGAATTTTTCCAGAAGATCCGCGTTCCGTTCTGGTGCTTCCACGACCGCGACATCGCACCCGAGGGCAAGACCCTCGCTGAATCGAATCGCAACCTCGACCAGGTGGTCGCGCACGCCAAGGCCCTGCAGAAGGCGACCGGGATCAAGCTTCTCTGGGGCACGGCCAATCTGTTTTCCAATCCGCGCTACATGAACGGTGCGGCGACCAATCCGGATGCCCACGTCTTCGCCTATGCTGCGGCCCAGGTGAAGAAAGCGCTCGAGGTCACCCAGGAACTCGGCGGCGAGAACTACGTCTTCTGGGGCGGTCGCGAAGGCTATGAGACCCTCCTCAACACCGACCTCAAGCGCGAGCAGGCCCATCTCGCCGCGTTCCTGCACATGGCGGTCGACTACGCCAAGGCGATCGGCTTCGACGGCCAGTTCCTGATCGAGCCCAAGCCCAAGGAGCCGACCAAGCACCAGTACGACTTCGACGTCGCGTCCGGCATCGCCTTCCTGCGCACGCACGGCTTGGCCAAGCACCTCAAGTTCAACATTGAGACCAATCACGCGACCCTCGCCGGCCACTCCTTCCAGCACGAAATCGAGGTCGCGGCCGCCGCGGGCATGCTCGGATCGATCGACGCCAACACCGGGGATCCGCTCCTTGGCTGGGACACTGATCAGTTCAACACCGATGTGAAGGAGCTGACGCTGGCGATGGTCTCGATCCTCAAGGCCGGCGGCCTGGGTCGTGGCGGACTGAACTTCGATGCCAAGCTGCGCCGTCCCTCGGTCGACATCGAGGATCTCTTCCACGCCCACATCGGCGGGATGGATGCGTACGCACTCGCCTTCAAGATCGCGCGCCGGATCCTCGCCGACGGCAAGCTCACGCGCTTCGTATCCGACCGCTATGCGAGCTACGACTCAGGCTTCGGTCGCGACATCGAGAAACGAAAGGTCGGATTCAAGGAACTCGACCGCCTCGTGCAGGGCAAACTGGGCGAACCCAAGCTCCGCTCCGGTCGCCAGGAGTACCTCGAGAATCTGTTGAACGACTATCTCTACTGATTGTCGGTGACGGACCGCAGAGCAATTCATCGCCCGCGGTCCGTTTCCCTTGCCAGCGCTGAGCTTTCGCGACTGTCTCAGGCGGTCTGCTTTCACCCCACCCGCCACGTCCCTTCCCGGACGGGGCCGAACCCCACGCCTGTTCATGAATCGTCGCTCCTTTTTGGGCCGCGCCGCTGCGGTCGCCTGTCTCGCATCCGTCACTCCCTTGCGTGCGTGGGGCAATGCAGGAGCGCCGGCCCGTCACGCCTTCAAGCTGCGGTATGCACCTCATTTTGGCATGTTTGCGGCCCATGCCGGCGAAGACCTGATCGATCAGTTGAAGTTCATGGCCGACTCGGGGTTCACCGCGATCGAGGACAATAATCTGCGCAGCCGCTCCCCGGAAATGCAGGCCCGAATCGGCGCGGAGCTGGCCCGCCTCAATATGACGATGGGGGTGTTCGTCGCCACGTCCGACTTTCGCAATCCGACCTTTGCCCTGAACGACGAGGCGACGCGCACAAAGTTTCTGGCGGATCTCCGCGACTCGGTCGAGGTCGCGAAGCGGGTCAACGCCCGCTGGGTAACGGTCGTTCCCGGCCTGTCCGACCGCAAGCTCCCGTGGGACTACCAGACCGCCAACGTGATCGACAACTTCAAGCGCTGCGCGGAAATCGCCGAGGCCGGCGGGCTCGTCATCGTCATGGAGCCGCTAAACCACCACACCAACCATCCGGGAACCTTCCTCAGCGAGATCCCGCAGGCTTACATGATCTGCCGCTCGGTCGGCAGCCCTGCGTGCAAGATCCTGTTCGATCTCTATCACCAACAGATCACCGAGGGAAATCTGATCCCCAATATCGATGCCGCCTGGTCGGAGATCGCCTACTTTCAGTCCGGCGACAACCCCGGACGCAAGGAGCCGGGCACCGGCGAGATCAATTATCGAAATGTCTTCCGGCACATCCACGCCAAGGGCTTCTCCGGAATCATGGGCATGGAGCACGGCAACTCCCGGCCGGGCCGCGACGGCGAGTCCGCCGTGATCAAGGCGTACGTTGACGCCGACGCCTTCTGATTTCACTAATAGCTATTAAACACTCCCCATGAAACGCACCGCTTTGTTCGGCACCCTCGCCCTCTCGCTCACGCCCCTGGCGCTCTGGGCGCAATCCCCGGCCGCCCCCGCAGCGCCGGCGGCTCCGGCGGAACCCGCCGGGCCGACCATGGTCCCCACCGGACTGTTCACGCTACCGGACGACCTCGAGGTGACGGTCTGGGCGCAAACGCCGCAGCTGCGCAACCCGACCAACATGGACATCGATGCGGACGGCCGCATCTGGGTGACCGAGGGCGCCAACTACCGCCGCAGCAATCGCGACCCGGCCGGTGACCGCATCATGGTGCTGGAGGACACGAATGGTGACGGCGTGGCTGATTCGAGTTCGGTCTTCGTGCAGGAGCCGACGCTGGTCGCTCCGCTCGGCATCGCGGTGATCGACAACCGCATCATCGTTTCCAACGCCCCGGACTTGATTGTTTACACCGACGTCGACCGCAACCGGAAGTTCGATCCGGCCATCGACACACGCGAGGTGCTCCTGACGGGCTTCAACGGCCGCAATCACGATCACTCGCTCCACTCCGTGACGTTCGGTCCCGACGGCCGCTACTATTTGAATCAAGGCAACAGCGGCGCGATGTTCACAGACCGCTCCGGCCGCACCTTCCGCGTAGGCAGCGTGTACGATCCGGTGCGCAGCGGTGGCGCGGTGCCGGTCTATGGCTGGAAACCCGCGGATTTTTCCGGCAAGCCCAGCGACGATGGCCATGTTTACGTCGGCGGTTTCGCGATGCGCATGAATCCCGATGCGACTGATGTCGAGATCATCGGCTTCAACTACCGCAACAGCTACGAGCAGACGGTCACCTCGTTCGGCGATGTGTTCTACAACGACAACGACGACCCGCCGGCCTGTCGCACCGCTTTCCTGCTGGAGTACGGCAACTATGGTTTCACCTCGCGCGACGGCCTGCGCACTTGGGCCGCCGATCGCCGGCCGGGCCAGACGATCCCCGTCGCCGAGTGGCGGCAGGAAGACCCCGGCATCGCGCCCGCGGGCGACGTCTATGGCGGCGGTTCGCCCACCGGCATTGTGTTCTACGAGGGCGACGCGCTCGGCGAAAAATGGCGGGGCGTGCTCCTGAGCTGCGAGGCGGCCCGCAACGTTGTCTTTGGCTACTTCCCCAAGGCGGATGGCGCCGGCTACGCGCTCGACCGATTCAATTTCTTCACCAGCAACACAAGCGGCCAGTTCGAGGGCGTCGACTTCAAGGGCGGCGCCCGCTCCATCACCGGCGAACTGCGAACCCAGTTCCGTCCATCCGACATCTCGGTCGGTCCCGATGGCGCCATCTATGTTTCCGACTGGTTCGATCCGCGGGTCGGTGGTCACCAGGACCTCGACAAGAGCGCCTCCGGCGCCATCTACCGCATCGCGCCAAAGGGCTTCAAGTCCGTCGCCCCGAAGTTCGACCTCGCCACGACCGAGGGCCAGATCACCGCGCTCCGCAGCCCGGCGATCAATGTCCGCGCGCTGGGCTACATGAAGCTGCGGGAGCAGGGCGAGAAGGCGATTCCCGCCGTGGCCGCGCTCCTCAACGACGCCAATCCCTACATCCGCGGTCGCGCGGTTTTCCTCCTCTCTGATCTCGGACCCAAGGGCCTGGCCCGCGTGGAGGCGCTGCTCCGCCATGACGATCCCCTCATGCGGGTCGCGGCGTACCGCACGATCCGCAAGTCAAACCACCGCCTGCTCACGCACGCCAAGGCCCTCGCCAAGGATCCGTCATCCGCGGTCCGGCGCGAGGTTGCCCTCTCGATGCGCGACCTTCCCTTTGCCCAGTCGGGCGAGATCCTCCTCACCCTTGCCCAAGGCTATGATGGCAAGGACCGCTCCTACCTCGAGGCGTGGGGCACGGGCACGACCGGCAAGGAAGCCGCCGTGTTCGCCGCACTCAAGCCGGGCGGCGATCCAACGAAATGGTCCGCCGCCACCGCCGGCCTGGTCTGGCGCCTGACCCCGCCCGAGGCCGCCGGTGCCTTTGCCGCCCGCGCCCGCATGACCGACCTGACCGGACCCGAGCGGCTCGCGGCCGTCACCGCGCTGGGTTTCACCCCAACCCGCGAGGCCGCGTTTGCCCTGCTCGACCTCGCCCAGCAAGGCGACCAGGCCGTAAAGGAAACCTCGCTGTGGTGGATTCTCAACTACAAGGACAGCCGCTGGGCCGGCCACGGCCTGAACGACGAGCTCAAGCGCCGCGGACTTTACGATCCAGCCTCCGTAGCGATCGCCTCCAGCGAAGTCGCCGTGCCGCCCTCAACCTCGGCCCTGCCTGACGTCGCCGGCATCCTCGCCCTCCGCGGCGATGCGGCGCGCGGCGCCAGCCTCGCGCAGGCCTGTCTGCTTTGCCATCGTATTGGCGACACCGGCGTCGAGTACGGACCGGTCCTCGATGGCTGGGCCAGCCGCCAGACGACCGAGGTCGCGATCCGCTCCCTGCTCAATCCCTCGGCCGACATCGCCCACGGCTACGAGGGCACCGAGATCCTCACCTCCACCGGCGAGACGATCCACGGCATGATTCTCGCCAACACCGATCCGGTCGTGGTCCGCTCGACCGGCGGCCTGACGCAGCTCATCCCCGCCAACCGCATCAAGTCCCGCAAGGGCCTTGGTCGCTCCCTGATGCTCAGTGCGGAGCAACTCGGTCTGAGCGCGCAGGACGTTGCGGATGTGGTGGCTTACCTGCAGACGAAGTAACTCCCCCCGGCTTCCGTATCGTGCTCGTTCTCATTCTCGCGCTTGGTTCAGTTTGAATCGGGCGCATTCGACCCGACCCGGCTTTCCCTTAAACCCGAGAACGAGTAAGAGAACGAAGAACGAGAACGATTTTCCGTCCCATCACCTCCCATGAAACCCCACGCCCTGCTCTGCTCCCTTGTCATCGCCTCCTCACTGGCCGGCGCCGCCACGCCGGCGGCCGCCCCTGCCGCCGGTCAGCTGCCTCCGCCGGAAGCGACGGAAGTCTGGACGCCAGTCCCGCCGGTCGTCTCCGCCGAGGCCGGCAAGCCACCGTCCGACGCCATCGTCCTCTTCGACGGCACCAACCTCGCGGCCTGGGAGCCAGTCCGAGCCAATGGCGGCAGCTGGTTGATCGAGGACGGCGCCATGGTGGTGAAGCCCGGGGCCGGAGATCAGCGCAGCAAGGCGGTTTTCGGTGACGTGCAGCTGCACGCGGAGTTCCGCACGCCCAAGGTTGTCGAGGGCGAAGGCCAGGGTCGCGGCAATTCCGGCATTTTCCTCATGGGCCTCTACGAACTTCAGGTCCTCGACTCGCACAACAACACGACCTACCCCAACGGCCAGCTGGGTTCGGTCTACAAGCAGCATATCCCGCTCGCCAACCCCGCCCGGCCGCCCGGCGAATGGCAGAGCTATGACATCATCTTTATCGCGCCCCGGTTTGATGCGGCCGGCAAGCTGGTCAGTCCGGCCCGCGTGACCGCCTTCATCAACGGCGTCCTGGTCCAGAACCACGTCGAGGTTCAGGGCCCCACCGTCTTCCGCGGCGCCCCCAAGTACGAGGCCCACGCTGACAAGCTGCCCATCACCCTCCAGGACCATCGCAACCCAACAGCCTTCCGTAACATCTGGGTACGCCCGCTCGACGCCCGCGCGGCCGGCATGTAAGGCGGCTGCGGCGGTTTTTACGAAAAAGGCGCCCCGGGTATGCGGGGCGGCGTTTTGTTTGGGAAAGTGGTGGCAGAGGGCGGGGTTTGACCGGGGGCCCAAGGG
>CAYWRG010000011.1:69222-86304 GCA_964460715.1 uncultured Opitutus sp.
CCCTCGAGCCAGTACAGGCGGGCGGGATGCTCGCGCCACGCCGGCTGACGAATGGTGCCAGAGGCCGGGATTGAACCGGCGACCAAAGGCTTATGAGTCCTCTGCTCTACCACTGAGCTACTCTGGCGAAAATGGTTTAAATCAACTACTTACAACGATCTTTCGTTCCGGCGTTATTGGTTTTGTAACCCAAAGTTGTCACCCTATGCTGCGTGACCATGGAAAACGAAGCCGTTAGGGAGGCTAAGTCCGGTCACCCCAAAGTGGTGTTTAATCGTGTGTCAGAGAACCTCTATCGCTTGGAAACGAGTGGCGGGTATTACGCTCTCGTCAAACGAGGCGGCAAGCAATTTCGACGGTCCCTCAAGACCAAGGACCGCAAACTAGCCGAGCGCCGGCTGGCCGAGTACCAAGCGCAAGTCGGCTGCCTCACGATTTCCAAGGATTCGCGACTGTCCTTTGACGATATCGCCGACCGCTGGATGGCGGCCACGTCCCACGCTCTCAAGGCGAGCACGATCACCCGGCGTCGGGGATGCATCAAGAACCTCAGCCCCTTTTTCAAGGGCGTGACCATCCGCAACATTCGGACCCAACACTGCGAGGCTTGGGTGACAACGCGGGTGACAAAAATTGCGGCTCAGACCATGGCCCACGAACTGAACACCATGCGGGCGGTCTTCGATTACGCGGTCCGCTTAGGGCTCATGCTGACCAACCCAGCCAAGGAGATTAAGCGCCGGAAAGTGATCCAGGCTCCCATCATTATTCCCACCCGTGAGCAGTTCCGAAACCTCGTTGCCGCCATTCGCCAGTCTGACGGCCGACCCGATAGCCAAAAGAAGGCGAAGCCAGGTGCCGACCTGGTTGAGCTGCTCGCCTACTCCGGCTGCCGTTTGGGTGAAGCCGTCACGCTATCTCCGCTGCAGGGTAGCCAGTCGACGCTCCATTTCGTCCGCGATTTCTTTTGGGATGAGCGAGCTTCCGTCTACCGGAAGGGAGAGACCTTCACCGGGTCCAAAGAGTTTATCGGCAACTTGCTGAATCTCCACCGCTGTGAGATCGCGGTTGGGAACAATTTCCTCTCTTTCCATCGTTTCAACGAGCTTGCGTTGCCCTCCGATCATTAGACCAAAGCAGATGCCCTGTTTATATGCGCTGCTCGGGCCGGGATCAGAAAGTGCGTAGAGCTTCGGGTAGTAACCTCGGCAGACTTTTTTTCCCGCCTTCCAAACCCATGGCGGATATGTCGGGGCTGCGAGATTCGGCTCTCCTAGTTCTGCCAGCAAAATATTGTGCAGCGCCTCGAGGTCAGCCCACGCGAACGCAACTTTCAGCGCGCGGTCCTTTTCGGCATCGGAGGAGAACGTCAGGGGAACTTCGGACGTGTTCGAGGTTTCACCTAAACTAGAATGGGAACTCTGCGTCATACCGGGAGACGAGGATGACGGATTGCCTTCCGAAAAGTTGTAACCCGAGTTGTCACCCGACTTCAGAAAATGAGCGTTTTCGAGATGACTCAAGACAACTACAAATCGTCGTATTTGATTCTGAATACAGCGACTTACAACTCACGATGATTCAGGAGGATACAGGCTAAAATGGCCTGTTCGTTTTATGAGTCCTCTGCTCTACCACTGAGCTACTCTGGCAATTAGTTGATCATCCGTCACTTAGGCACTTGGTCTTACTTCTTTCTACAGGGCTATTCTACAGGGTAGCCATGCAATCAAAGGTCCCGAAGGCTGCGAAAACGGTATGGGAAAGAACGAACGCACAATGTCTGCTTAGAAACAAGCAGAGCGGTGGGTACTACGCCCGCTTCACTTTGCACGGCAAGCAAAAATGGTTAGCCTTGGATACCGACGTTTTCACGGTCGCAAAGCTCCGGCTCGCAGACCGGGCCGCCGAGATCAAGAAGCTGACGAAGACGTGGAAAGGAATCGAATATCTTGAGCCCAAAAACATCACGCCAAAAGCCATTTGCAACTGGGCATCGCGGTTCAAAGCCGAGGGCACCGGATTCATCCCGCCTGGCGCGAAATCAGGATCCAAAGGGAACTCCGCCAGTTCCGTGAACCGGGCGATCGACACCCTCCACCGGCTACTCGACATCGCAATCGAGCAGGGCCAAGTCCATGCCAATCCGGTCCTCGTACAGCCCCCAACGGGGAAACTGAAGAAAAAGGTGGTCGCCAAGAAACTTGTCCTGCCCAGCCGGGCAGACGTCGAAAAGATCTTTTCGGCAATGGGGAACAACGGCGCACCCGGCGGCTGGGAAAAGGAAGCAGCCGACTTCTGCCGTGATCTGATGTACACAGGAGCGAGGGT
This sequence comes from uncultured Opitutus sp., assembly GCA_964460715.1. Taxonomy (GTDB): domain Bacteria; phylum Verrucomicrobiota; class Verrucomicrobiia; order Opitutales; family Opitutaceae; genus CAMAXB01. The sequence goes on from CAYWRG010000011.1 coordinate 71,554, forward strand.
CAGCGAGATGCCGAGACTAAGGTGGGGCTGCATCGACCGTCCCCGAAAACTCGTACATCTCCAAGGAAAGTAGACCGAGGCCTCCGACCGCTTTATACCGCTCTTCCCTGCTCTCGAGAAGCTGTTCGCCAGGGTGTACGAGCGCCGCACGGCAGCGGCCAGATATAGCGAGGATGGCAAGGCCAGCACCGGACCCAGTGATCCGATTTCCCGCATTTCGAAGTGCCAAAAGAGCATCGATGCCGCCTACGCCAAGACCGGAGTACAGCGCATCACGCATCATAACTTTCACCATCTTTTTGCAACTATTCGTATCGAGTCAGGTGTCGACATACCAACAGTAGCCGGCTGTCGGCTAACGCGCTCTAGATTCCGAGCGCCCTCTGCCGGTAGTGCTCGTCGCTACGTCCAGCGATGCGAGTAACCGCGTCCCCGCTAAGGTAGATCGGACCACCCGCACTGCCGGCTCCGAGCGTGATTTTTGCCGCCTTTGCCGCCATCAGGGTCGCCGCTAGTACGCCCGCGACAGTCGCTCCAAGCGCAATCAGGCCGTGATTCTTCAAAAGGATGATCTTCGGGACCGTTCCCCTGCGGACCACGTAGGCATTGACCCCGTCACGAATTGAGCGAGCAAGGGCCAAACCGGGGTCGACGTACGGAACCAGAACGGACTCCGGGCCGCAGCAAACAATCTCGTCGGGGAAAAGCCGGTTGCCGGCAAACGTTTCAGCCAAGGGTGAGCAAAGCAATGCGTTCACCGAGACCGGATGGGTGTGGCCAACGAAATTAACTCCCGGAAGCGTTAACAACCAAGCGTGAAACATGGCCTCCACCGATGGCTTACGCGCGCTCGGATCGACCCGGGCACCGAGCAAGGCCTCGTCGACCTGCGAATCACTCAGCGCTGGTGCAGCAAGTAGGGCAACTAGGGGAGCAATTCGACATTGCGTAGTCTGTTCCGGAGACAGTGTGGCCAGATTCGACCCACTCGCCTTGACTTGAAAGCAATCGGCGTCGGTACGCGCCGACGTGTTCCCTTCTCCGAGAATCGCCAAGTCGCGATCCTCTCGACCGAGCTGATGAGAGAGCTCCAGCAGTTGCGCCACGCGATCGGGAGAACTAGACACGGATAATTGAAAAGCTGAGTATGGACAAAACGCGTGTACCGCTGAGCGGCGTGGCACCGGATCTAGCGGCACCACGCCGTCAGTAGTCGCTATTTTCGGTCTCTAATCATGCAGGGAGGCCCCAAAAACAGCCGCACCCGCTTGATGTCCCCCGGTTCCCAACCCATGTTGGGAACCAAATTGGTTGGACGCGTGAGCGTCGGAAAACTGGAGAAAAGGCGGTGACACGGTTGCGGTCGGGCATTTTGCGACCCCACGACGGAAGAGAGCTCTCTCTCCATCGCCACCTGCGCCGGCCAGAACTTCTCATTGGCGGACGCGCGGAGACCGCCGTTAGCGACCAGCAGGATACGCGTTTTCTTACGGGTACGCTTCATAGACGAAATTTTCTCCGCGGCGAAGTACAGGGGTTTACGGAGAAGAGGAACTTACCATGAATACATTCATTAGTGAATGGACAGAGCTTTCATTTTCATGGATAAAAGTTTTCATGAATCTGGTGCAGGATGCAGCTCAGCGCAGGCTGCTCTCGGAGCGCGCCCAGGGGCATTATTTTTTCCTCGACCTGAATGAGCGGGCGAGCGGTGCACTGAAGGTCGCATTTGGAGGCCGGGAAACTTGCGAGGAGAGCTATCTAGTGGAGCGCACAACCTATCCCTTCCCTACCCTGGAATATGTGGCCGAGGGAAGCGGCGTCGTGAGCTTTGGCAACGGAATCGAGCATACGGTCGGAGCCGGGAGCTTCTTCGCATATGGGCCACGCGTTGGAATAAAAATGACCGCGCGCAGCGGCGGAATGATGAAGTATTTCGTCTGTTTGACCGGCCAAGGCGCACGGGCGGCGCTCATGCGGCCGGTGACGATGCTTGGACGCGAGCTCAAGCTGCCTGCCCACACGGAACTGCGCGAGGTCCTTGATCTCCTGATCCGCGAAGGTCGGGATGAACGCCCGGGAGCAGCGGGGCTGTGCCTAAATCTTTTTGAAAGGTTGCGTATGAAGCTAGAGCAGGCCTGCGCAACCCTGAGCCCGGCGATGGATCGTCACCGCGAGGCTTTTGTTCGTTGCAAGGCGCTAGTTGACGCCGATCCCATCCGCTTCACGTCGCTCGAAGCCCTTACCCGTGAGACAGGATTATCGCGGGCCTATCTTTTTCGACTCTTCCGAATCCACCAAGAAACGACCCCCTATCGCTACCTACTTAGGCAGAAAATGAACCTCGCCGCACGCGACCTCCTCGCGTCGGACTGCCTGATCAAGGAAGTCGCGGCGCGCACCGGATTTCATGATCCGCTGCATTTCTCCCGCTTGTTCAAACACGTGCACGGGTTGTCGCCAGCACAGTGGCGAAAGTCACTCCACCGGCAAAGCTGACTATTATGTCACCCGTCAGCCTGCTCTAACGGGAACTGCGAAGACCCAGTTGGCCGGCGATCCTTTCTGCGGCGGCGTGGAGCGCCGACAATGCCTTCTTCGCAAATGCATCCACGTTTCCTGACGAAAGGGCGGTCACCGCCAACGTGGCCATTACCCCAACCTCAGGATTTCCGATCAATACCGCGACATCGAGCACACCTCGGACCGTATCTTCATAGGCTACGCAATGGCCTTCCGCTTGAAGCCGGCGAATTGCCGCCTCCGTGAGCGCAGGAGAGTCGGCTGGCGACCGCTTCTGAAGGCTCAGACGCGCATCCGGATCAAGATGAGCCAACAGAAGGCGGCCAGAGGCCGTCTTCACCGCAGGGTAGCGCGATCCCACCTCAATCGAAACGCGTACCCGGCGATTGGCGAGTGATTGGGCCACAATCACCAGATCCGAGCCGTTCAGCACCGCCACGTGACATGACTCTCCTAACTCCGCGACGAGATCATCCATGGGCAACGCCGCCGCCCGCACCAGCGCGTCGACCGGAGAGTGGGCATGAGCGAGTTCAAACAGGTGAAGCGTAGGACGAAACGCACCGGCCGCATCCCTTTCCAAGTAGCCACGCTTCGTCAGACAGTCGGCAATGCGAAAGAGGCTGTTTGCACTGTGCCCACAATGACGGGCGACCTCCGTCAGCGTCAACGGGCGGCGCTGGCTGGCGAGCGCCTCCAGCACGTCGAGTCCTCGCTCCAATGCTGGCACAGAATAGTCAGGTTTCCTGGGCATAGTTGTGCGCACAGGCTGACGATCATTGCGCGAACGGCAATCACTAGCCGACTTGCGGCATCCCAGGATTGACATCGATGCGCTAATTAATGTTACTTTTGCTAATAAACTTGTTGGGTTGCGTCACCTCATGGCTACCTTCGATTCTCTTCCACTTGCACCGGCTTCTAAGGCGAAGCGCCTCGCTGATCTTTGGCTGGCTGGGTCCCGCAGCGATTGTCGAACGGCCCTGCTCGCGGCCAGTGCTGTCGCCGTCGCGGCCTGCATTGCAGCAATCTTCCTGACTAAAGACGCCACCTGACTTGGTTGCTCGGTCTCATGTTCTCCCTCAAAAACAAGATCGCGATTGTCACGGGCGCCGGCTCGGGTATAGGTCAAGCCATCGCCCTGTTGTTTGCACGCCAAGGCGCAAGAGTGTGGGTCATCGAAAGAGATTCCACCCTAGCAGCGACCACCATTCAATCGATCCGTAACACCGGTGGCGTGGCTGACTACTCGGTGGCCGACGTCAGCGATTCGGCTGCTGTGCGCGGACTCATCGATCAAATCCCGATCGCGCATATCCTAGTCAACAATGCTGGCATCGGTCACGTGGGGAATCTAACGGACACAGCAGCAACCGATCTCGATCGCTTGCATGCCGTCAACGTTCGCGGGCCTTTTAATATGTGCAAAGCCTTCGTCCCTGCCATGCTGGAGCGGAGCCAAGGAAGTGTGATCAATCTCGCCTCAATCGGCGGCATCGTCGCAGTCCGCGATCGTCTAGCCTACACGATCACCAAGCATGCAGTCGTCGGTCTGACCAAGGCGCTTGCCCTCGATCACTCTCATACCGGAGTTCGTTTCAACGCAATTTGCCCCGGACGCGTTGAAACACCCTTCGTGAAGGCCCGTATCTCTGAGTATCCAGACCCTACAAAGGCTTACGCGGATATGGCATCGACCCAACTTAACGGTCGAATGGCACGCCCCGACGAGATTGCTGCGGCCGCTCTTTATTTAGCCAGTGACGAATCAGCCATGGTCACAGGATCCAACCTGTTGGTCGATGGCGGGTGGTCAGCCGGCAAGTAACACTCGTTAACTGCTCTCATGCCCCACTCTGGCACCATCACTGACTTGCGCGTCATCGACGTGCGTTTCCCTACATCACGGTCACTCGACGGGTCAGACGCCATGAATCCGGATCCGGATTACTCAGCAGCCTACGTCATCCTGAGCACAGATCGCGGCGATGGGATTGAAGGCCATGGCCTTACGTTCACGATCGGCCGTGGAACGGACATCGTCTGCGCTGCGGTCGAGGCTCTACGTCCCCTCGTGGTGGGACAGACCGTTGCCGCTTTCAGCTCTAAGCCGGGGGCTTTTTGGAAACACCTAACCGGTGATTCGCAGTTACGGTGGATTGGACCGGAGAAAGGCGTCATTCACCTCGCGACCGCAGCGGTCGTCAACGCGCTCTGGGATCTCTGGGCCAAGCTGGAAAAGAAGCCCCTCTGGAAGCTTCTCTGCGATCTGACCGCTGCGCAGATCGTCGAGATGGTTGACTGGCGCTATCTCACGGACGCGCTAACGCCCGAAGAGGCACTCTCCCTGCTTGAGGGTCTTGCCCCGTCGCGCGCGGCCCGAGAGGCAGAAATGCGTGCCCGAGGTTACCCAGCTTATACAACATCGGCTGGTTGGCTCGGCTACTCCGACGAAAAGATCCGAAGACTTTGCCGCGAGGGCATCGCGGACGGTTTCACGCACTTTAAGATCAAAGTGGGCTCGAACCGCGCTGACGACATCCGACGTGCGGCAATCATTAGAGAAGAAATCGGCTCCAATCTTACTTTAATGGTCGACGCAAACCAGCGCTGGGACGTCGATCAAGCCATCGACTGGACGAGCGCCCTCGCCTCGTCGCGTCCGCTGTGGATCGAGGAGCCAACCTCTCCCGACGACATCCTGGGACACGCGGCGATTGCGCGTGCCCTTGAACCTCTCGGTATTGGCGTCGCGACAGGAGAGCACTGTCAGAACCGGATAATATTCAAACAACTCCTCCAAGCCCGGGCGATCTCCTACTGCCAAATCGACTCTTGCCGCTTAGGCGGAGTAAACGAGGTGGTCGCCGTACTTTTGCTCGCAGCAAAATTCGGCGTACCAGTCTGTCCCCATGCCGGCGGCGTGGGTCTGTGCGAATACGTCCAACATGAATCGATCTTTGACTACATCTGCGTCAGCGGTTCGCTCGCAGGGCGCATCACGGAATTTGTCGACCACCTCCACGAGCACTTTCTTGATCCCTGCGTGGTGAAGCGTGGTCACTATCAAATCCCAACGGCGTCGGGAACCAGCATCACCATGAAGCCCGCCTCCCTCGCCGCCTACCGCTATCCTGAAGGATCGGTCTGGCAGGAGATTCTTTCACAGAAATGAAAATCATCCGCTACATAAACTCTGACGGACAGATCTATCAGGGCGCAGAGCAATCTGACGGCTCAGTACGTCGAATCGAAGGGGACCTTTACACAAACTATAGCGTAACTTCGAAGGTGGACACCGTGGCCAAGCTCCTCGCGCCAATCGCGCCGACCCAGATCCTTTGCATCGGCCTTAACTATCGCCGCCACGCCACTGAAACGAACGCAAAAATCCCCGAGCGGCCCATCCTTTTCGTCAAGGGTATCAATACACTGCAGAACCCACATGATCCCATCGAGATTCCCCAACATCTGCGAAGTGACGAAGTCGATTACGAGTGTGAGCTTGCCGTCGTGATTGGCAAAGCAGCCAAGAACGTCTCGCGCAAAGATGCCCTCGAACATGTCGCTGGCTATACTTGCTGCAATGACGTGTCAGCACGCGACCATCAGATTAAGCTCGGAGGTGGCCAGTGGTGCCGAGGTAAATTCTTCGACACTTTCGCTCCACTAGGCCCGAGGCTGGTGACCCGTGATGAGGTGCCGAATCCCAATGCCTTGAAGATCGCCACTATTCTCAACGGAGAACGCGTCCAAGATTGGACAACCGCTGACATGATCTTCGATGTTCCCGCCTTGATCGAGTACCTGAGCGGCAGCACCACCCTTATCCCCGGGACCGTCATTCTCACCGGTACTCCCCACGGAGTCGGTATGGCCGCCAAGCCCAATCCCCGATGGTTACGTGCCGGCGACACGGTCTCGATCGAGATTGAACACATTGGTTTGCTCACCAACCCTGTTCGCAACGAGGAAGCCTAGGCTTTAACCGATTTCACGGACAGTGATCCACCGCTCGTTGGGACGTTGCGGTCGCACTGCTGGCTCGGTGCCGCGCCCGAGGCGCTGCTTGCGTCGCCGGCGCTGCCGGACCTGCAAACGCTCCTCGCAGTACAGCCGGTAAACCCGCTTGTGGCTGTCCGGGATACGTCGTGGCGCAGCAACACGAGCAAACGCCGATATCCCAGCGCCTGCGTACCTCGGCATGCTGTCGCAGTGCGGAGCGCACCGGCGCCTCGTCGCGTCGACCGTGGGAATGGTAGTAGTAGCTGCTCACGGCCAAGTGCAGCAGCCCGCACGCTCGCACCACGCTAACCGGATACGCCTCGGTGAGGTAATTCGTGGCTGTGCGGCGAGCGGCGGGCTCTACCAGTTTTTTGAGTTCACGTCCTTGAGCATCCGGATGTCGAGGGCCTGGTCGGCCACGATCTTCTTTAACTCGTCGTTCTCACGAGCCAGCTGCCGCAGTCGCGCCAGCTGGCTCGGCTCCTGATCCTATTGGTGACCATGGGTGCATGCTCATAGTCACCATGCGCGTCACCCACGGTGACCATCAATCCTCCCGCGCTGGGTCCCCGGCCAGACGCTTACTCTCTTATGGGGACCCGTCTGGTTTCTACCGCGCATGGCACCAGCGGTAAAAGCAAAGCACAGCTAAAAGGCGCGAAAAAAAACTAACCGTAGGCCGACTCGCTTTCACACTCTCGGTTCTAGTCGGCTCGAGTGACGACACGGAGCAAGTCCCAGCTAAGCCACCGTGATGTAGAAATAATCGCCTCCTTCAGGGAGGTAGGACAAAGAATGAATTGTTGCTTAGCAAAAAAACGCCCCCTTACGCCCTAGGGCACAAGGGGGCGAACTGCTAAATCAGCCGCGAAGGTTACCAAGTTTTGCTAAGCGTGAGCTTAATCGTGCGCGGATCGAGGGGACGCCAAAGGATACCATTGTTGGCTACAATGGTGCGCTTGTCGAAGATGTTGCCGACCGCAAGCGCCAGGTTCATCCCCTTGGCTACGCCATAGTTAATGTTTAAATTGTAGTATTCATACGCGGGGATACTTTGGGTAACCGTTGTCGCTGAGAGCGGACGATCACCCGTGTGAATGATTCCACCGCCGATCGAAAGCCCGCCATGCTTCCCTACATTCACAAACTTGTAGCGGGCATTGAGCTGACCGCGATAGGGCGGCTGCCCCCCCTGCTGGGCTCCCAGAACACCAGGCGTAGTATCCCTGACATTCACATCGACCCAGCCGGCCTGAAGTGAGAGACGAGGGTCGTTATAGGTCAGCGTGTACTCGTAACCGTCAGACGTAGTCTGGCCTCCGTTCTCAAAGAAAGAGTTGTTGGGTGCAGGCAGCCGGAGAGCCAGGCCGTCCGCAATCATCTCGTACTTCACGACCTCGAGGTTGAGGCGTTCATTCAAGAACGACAGGCGAAGACCAAACTCCTCCGACGAAGCGGTCACGGGATCGAGCGGCGATCCGTCAATACGCAGTGCGCCAGCGCCTTGCGGCTGAAAAACCTCGCTGTACTGGTAGTACAAGGAAACGTTCTTCAGGGGGCGTACCATTCCGCCGTAGCGGGGAAGCTCAGCTTCGGTATTCGGGTCAGTGATCTTGGGAAATGGACCGGTGCCGATCTCTGCATAGCGGGAGCTCTCCACCTCGGATTTTCTCCAGCCTCCAATCAGGATCACCCGCCCATCATAGGCATTGAGCTGGTAGGTTCCCGTGTAGCCGGTGGTAATGAGCTCACCCAAGGTGTTGGTGGCTACGCCGCTCACTGGAAACGCCGGGGCAACATTGCTGTAGACGGGAGAAAGGAGATCAATGCTCCCTAAGGCGGTCCGGCGTACGTTGCTGCGATAGTCAGTCAGATAGTAGTCAGCCGCGAGGATGAAAGAGTGCTCAATGGCACCCGCCTTGTAGCGACCGAAGAGGTTAGCCTCGATAAAGGTGTAGTCCTCCCAGCGATTGAGCCAGAACGCTCGTCGGTTCACCGTCCGATTGTCTGCCGCGAGGCTGAGGAACTCGACTTGGGTGATCGGGTTGTTGATGTACGTCTGCTGGGCCGCGACTCGCGCGATCAGGTTTTCGTTGAAGCTGTGCTCGGCCGTGAGACGGACTTTTTCTCTCTCGATTCTCGACTCGGCCCACGGATCGTCGATGCGTCGATCGTCAGGGACGGTTAGTTCGCGGAGACCGGTCGTCGCGTTGACCACCGTGGGGATCCAATTGTCCTCCTGGTAGTCCTGACGCATAAATTCAGTCAACAGGCTGAGCTTGGTTGAAGGCGTGATGCGCCACTCAAAGACTGGGGCAATGAACACGCGCTCCATGTCCTTGAAGTCACGGTTGTAGCTGACATTCCGGTACGCCGCGTTGACCCGGTACAGCAGCGACTTGCTTTCGTTGACCGGCCCCGTGACGTCGACCGTGAAGTGGTAGTTGTCGTAATCACCGATCGTAAGGGCGACCTGCTGCCACTGGACATTGCGGGGGGTCTTCGAGACCCGATTAATAATGCCGCCCAGACCTTTAGGATTTCCGTAGAGATTGGAGGACGGTCCTTTGATGATCTCCAACTGCTGAACGTGAACGAAGTCACCGCCACCCCACTCTAGGACATCGCGAAAGCCATCGAGGTAGGATTCTTGGACGGCAAACCCTCGGATCGTGAACGTGTCTTGGTTTCTCGTGCCGCCTGATACCGTGCCACCGATCAACGGCATGACATGTTCAAGGTCGACCGCACCGACGTCCTTGAGGAATTGAGCGCTCATGATCGTGATGCTCTGAGGAATGTCCTTGAGCTTCTGACGGAACCGGGAAGCCGACGCGGTTTCAGTCGAAGAGTAGCCGTCATCTGCATCGCTCGCCACGACGAATGGGCTTAGCTGAACGGTTTCGCCTGCAGCAGGAGTAGGACCTGATTGCGCGAGTAGGCTCACAGATGGGGTGGCGATCAATAAGGCGCGCGCAAGGGCGCGCCTGAGGAGAAACCCGGTATCAGGTAGGTTCATCGGTAGTTGGGGTTAAGCGCTAGGGGTCAAACCGCGGCATTGGCCGCTGATTTAGGAGGGCGGGAGGTGGCGCCCAGCACGTTCTATAAATGGAATCCTGTTCTATTAGTCAAGTTCAGTTCGGATCTAATTGCGCTTCTCTCTCGAAATGAACACACTACGTTTCAAAAAAAACTTCATACGTTCGACAGGAAACTGGAATTGCGTTCCATAGACCAAACGCACACAAGTAACTAATGAGCGAGATGACCACAGAGGCGTACCAAGTTCCGGCCCTCACCCGAGCCCTCAGCATACTCGAACTCCTCGCCCAGCACCGCGAAGGGATGCGGATGCGTGAGATTGCAGAGACCCTGGATCTGCCCGCCAACAGCGTGTTCCGCATCACGGGTACGTTGGAGGAACGAGGTTATCTCATCCGCGATCCAGATGACATGCGCTACCGCCTTTCACGCAAGCTTCTATCCCTTGGTTATGCCGCTATCGGCGAAGAGAAGCTGATCGAGTACTCGCTCGACGTGATGCAAAAGCTGCGTGATTCGACCCAGGAAACCGTTCTCGTTGGGGTACGCGCTGATCTTCACGGTGTGGTACTTGAACAAGTCTCGGCCAATCAGCCTGTAAAGTTCGTGGTCGATCCCGGCACGCAATTCCCGCTGCACACCTCGGCCCCGGGAAAAGTGTTTCTCGCGTTCCTCCCCGCGCTCGAGCGCGATGCCATCTTGGGACGTATGAAGTTCCCTCGCTTCAATGAGCGAACACTCGACACGCGCGCCAAGTTCGAACGTGAACTGGACCAGGTCTCCGCCCAAGGCTATGGCCTCGATTGCGCCGAACAGATCGAAGGCCTGCATTGCGTAGGGGCACCCATCTTCAACCATCGCGGATATCCCACCGCCGCTATCTGGGTCACGGGACCGAGCTTTCGTTTTTCCGCCGCTGACCTCCACCGAATTGCCAAAGATGTCTGCGCCTCCGCAGCGCAGATTTCCCGCCGCTTCGGGCACCAGTTGCTCTGACCTTGGTGCGGTCGCCGGATCACCGCGACTACCCGACCCTACGGTAGTGTTTCACTACGGCGGAACCCGAATAATGGGGACGAATGTAGGCGCGCCATTCGCTGAATGCAGGAGAATTCCTGAAGTTGACCGTGTGAGACTCAAGTGTCTCCCACCAAACCAGCAGGAGGGAGGTATCAGGCTCTTCCAGTCCACAACGTATCTCGTGACGCACATACCCCGGTGTACGTGCGAAAAGTGCACAGGCGTGATCGAGTCCGGATTCAAAAGCGCTGCGTTGATCGGTCGGAACCGAAAAAAAGGCTGTTTCAAGAATCATGGGACGTTCGTTTCGAGGTGCTTCTGCACAAACGTCCACGCCAAGGCATCGTTGAACTCATGTCCACCATCGAAAAGGCGATGCTCGAAGCGATCCGCAAAACCAAGCCGTTCCCAGTAAGCCGCGGCCTGAGGAACAAGCTGCTCACCCGCCTCACGATGAAGTGGATCATCGCCCCGACCCGCTTGAATTTGCAGCGGACGAGGACAGATCAGGGCAGCCAGATCGGGGTCGCGAAAGCGAGTGAAACGCCCTAGAAACTCAAGGTCGCTGGCGATCGACAGATCATCCCGGGCATACCGCCCCTCTTGAATGCCGAAGTAGCCACTGCACACGGCCGCCTTTATCCGTGGATCCATCGCTGTCGTCACTAAGGTGTAGAATCCGCCGTAGGACAAACCGACCATGGCGATCCGCGCAGGATCGATCTCTGGACGGGCGGCTAGGACATCAATGCTCCGCATGATCTTGGCGATCTCGATCGCAACGATACTCGTTCCGACCTGCCGAAGGCGGCGGTCAGTCTGTATGCGATTGCCGGCCACCAGCCCCGGCGACGAAAACAGCAACTGCGGTGCGAAGACCGCATACCCGCGTTTTACCGCATCGCGAATCATGCCGTGGTAGTTAGAACCGCCCTTGAACAGCGCAAGCTCGGGTGAACCGGCGCCACCATGCTGCGCGATCACAAGCGGCACGGGGCCAGTCGCACCCTTCGGTACCACGTAGATGCCCTCGGTGTTCAGTTTCGAGCGCACGGGGATGTAAACTCGGTAGTAAGTACCGATTGAGTCAGCTCCGATCCGCTCAAAACGCGCCGGTTCGTCCGGAACCGAACCAGGGGCGGGAAAGCCTATGCTTAGGGCAAAGGCCGATCGGTACGCCTGAGCCGATCGAACAAAAGCTGCGGGCGATGAGAACTCAGGACGAAAGACCGTTCCAAGTTGAGAGGGGTCGTCTCTGACGTGCCGGATGTAGTCGCCGAATTCTTCAGCCTGCGCCAGCCGTCGCACATTTGACTCAGCGACATCTTGCTCAAAATACCGATCTGGCTCCGCTGAGGCCGCCACCAATGGAAGGATTAGCGCAAGAGCGACTGAGCACAGACGAATCGGTCGCCCGCACTGCCTGACGTGATCGCGGTAAAATCGGGTAACGAGGGCCCGATATCCATGAAGATTCATTGGCATGCCAATGATCGCTCACCAAGCTTGCCGGTAAAGTTCACCGATCTCTTTGGCCGTGGGAATCGCGGGATTATTCTGCGGGCTGCCTGAGGCCAACGCATCTTCCGCCATCTTCTCAATCGACGCGTGAAAGCGCGGCCCGTCCATTTTCGGGTGGTCACGCAGGCGAGGGATCGCGAGACGTCGATTAAGTGCTTCTAGTCCTGTCACCAGCGCGATCGCCGCCGACTCATCGCTACTCCCGGGATCAGTCCACTGCAGTGTTCGAGCAATCATGGCATATCGCTCGTAGGCGCCCGCGATCGAGAATCGTGTTACCGTCGGTAGCAGCATCGCATTGGAGATCCCGTGAGGGACGTGAAAAAGCGCCCCAATTGGCCGGCTCATCCCGTGAACGAGCGCGACGCTGCTGTTGGCGAATGCCATCCCGCCCTGCGTGGCGGCCAGCATCATACCCTCGCGGGCTGGGCGGTTGTCCAGCTCGCGCCAGGCGGTCTCGAGGTGCTCGCCACAGAGCCGGATGCAGGAGAGCGCAAGCGGATCGGTCAGCGGCGTGGCCAGCCGTGACACGTAAGCCTCGATGCCATGCGTGAGTGTGTCCACGCCGACAGCGGCGGTCAGCGCTGCGGGCATCGACAGCGTGAGCTCATAGTCCACCAACGCCACGGCAGGGAGCAGGTGCTGATCGAGCATCATCATCTTCACATCCCGTCGCGTGTCCGTAATGACGGCCACCTTGGTCACCTCGCTGCCTGTGCCGGCCGTCGTGGGAATGGCGAAGAGCGGTAAGCCGGCCCGCGGCACCTTGTGCCGGCCCATGAAAGCGGCAATCGGCGGCGGATTGTGCGGCAGGATGGCGATGACCTTGGCGCAATCAATGGGGCTACCGCCCCCGAGCGCCACCACCGCCTGCGCCCCGCAGGCTTGCAACCGGGCAAAGCCAGCCAGCACGTTATCTTCGGTCGGATCAGGCTGCACGTCGGCAAACACCTCGACCGCGATACCCGCCGCCGTCAGCGCCGCGACCACCTGGGGCGCAAGTCCACTGGAGACCATGAACGCATCGGTGACGAGCAGCACGCGGTTCAGTCCGCGCCGCTGAAGTTGCGGCCCCAATTCACGCGAGGCGCCGGCCCCGCAGATGATCGTGGAGGGAATGTTGAATTGTAAACTCATCGTGGGGACCTCACCAGCCCTGCGCCCGGACATAACCCTTGTCCCAACGGGAAAGCACCACGCGCTGCCGGGTGTAAAACATCACGCCTTCGTTCCCTTGGACGTGAAGATCCCCGTAAAAGGAATCGTTCCAGCCGCTGAAGGAGAAGAGGGCCATCGGAGCCGGCACCCCAATATTGATGCCCAGCATGCCGCACTGGATCTCGCGGGTAAACTGCCGGGCGGCCGCACCGCTGCTCGTGAAAATCGTGGCGCCATTGCCAAAGCTGAGGTTGTTCATCGTCGCGATCGCCTCATCCAGCGTCTCAGGACGGACCAGCGACAGAACCGGTCCGAATATCTCATCCTGAAACACCGACATCTGGGGCTTCACGCGATCAATGAGCGTGGGGCCGACAAAAAAGCCGTTGGTCGGCACGTTCGTACCCCGAAATGCGATCTCCGCGCCGGTCGGCGAAACCGCGTCGATGATCCGGTTTACCCGGCTCTGCGCGGCGGCATCAATGACCGGCCCCATGCCCGCCTGGTCATTGGCGCTCGTATCGTCGACTTTCAGCTGCGCCAGCGCGCCGCCCACGCGTTCGCGCCACTCATCGGCGGTGTGCTTGCCCACACCCATGAGGACGGAGCCCGCCATGCAGCGCTGACCGGAGCAGCCGAAGGACGAGCCCAAGATCGCGCGCAACGTGGGCTCCGGCTCGGCATCAGGCATCACGAGCAGCACATTTTTGGCCCCTCCGGCCGCCTGGCATCGCTTCCCGTGAGCCGTCGACAACGTGTAGACGTGCTTTGCCACACGGGAGGAACCGACAAAACTAACGGCTGCGACCTTCGGATGGCTGCAGAGCGCATCCACCACTTCCCGACCGCCGTGGACGATATTGAATACCCCGGGTGGCAGACCGGCCTCGTGGAAGATTTCGGCCAAACGCAGGGCGGTGAGCGGCACCTTTTCGCTCGGCTTGAGGACGAAGGTATTTCCGCAAGCGATGGCCAGCGGGAACATCCACATGGGCACCATGGCCGGAAAGTTAAATGGCGTGATGCCCGCGCAGACGCCGATCGGCTCGCGCATCGTAACGGCGTCGATTTGGTCCGCCACCTGCGGCAAACTCTCGCCCTTGGCCAGGTGCGCGATCCCGCAGGCAAATTCGACCACTTCGATGCCACGGCGTACATCGCCGCGCGCTTCATCCAGCGTCTTGCCATTCTCGCGCGTCACGAGCCGGGCGAGCGCATCCGCGTTAAGCTCGAGGAGGCGCTTGTATTCATACATGACGGCCGCCCGCTTGGGCACCGCCAGCGCCGACCACGTCGGGAAGGCCCGCGAGGCCGACTGGACCGCAGCGTCGACCTCGGCCGCGCCGCCCATCGGCACGCGCGCGATGACTTCGCCCCGCGAGGGATTAAAGACATCACCCCACTGGGTAACGCTAGGTTCGCCCTTTTGGCCGTCGATGAGGTTGGTGAGATTCATGAGAGGGAGAGCAGCGTGCTAGGGGG
>CAYWRG010000012.1:0-9845 GCA_964460715.1 uncultured Opitutus sp.
GAGGCTGGGCCTCGAGTTCGAGGAAGCAGGCGCCGGTGAGGGCACCCTTGCCGCGCGCCTGGTCGGTGGCGAGGCGCATGACGCCGCCACCGCCGCCGGTGAGCACACCAAGATTTGAACCGAGGAAGTTGGTGAGCTTGTCGACCAGCGACGAGATGCGATCGGTTTCGACCTGGTCGAGTCCGACCGCGGAACCGTAGAACGCGAGGATGGTGGCCTCCTGGAACTTGCGCGCGGTTTCCTCGCGGACGAAGAAGCCGTGGTCGCGCTTGTAGGTGTGGAGGTAGAGATCCTTGGTTAGTTCGTCGTACCAATAGACCTTGATCCCGATGGCGTGGAACGTGTCGAGGCGGGCGTGCGCATTGCTCGACAGAAAATAACCATGGGTGCGCGAGGCGCGGCGGAAGATGATCCGCTTGATCTTCACGTCGCCGAGGCGGGTGATCAGCTCCATGTGCTCCAGCAGGTCAGGGAAGAAGTCGACGATGAGCGTGTCGGCATCCGCCGGGGCGGTGTCCAAGCCTTGAATCAGCGTGCGGCTGCCGACCGGGCAGGCCTCGCCCTCGAGCAGGCGTCGGAGTTCCTCGTCGTTGGCACGGACGAGGATGGCTCGGTTCTCCATCGTGGCGCTCTGGCCGCGGACGGTGATCTTGGTCTTGGGCCGGGCCTCGCCGGTGTCGCGGGCCGGGAACTCGTCGAGGCACTTGAACAGGCTCTGCGCGGTGCCAAGCAGCCGCTGACGCTTCTTGGTCAGCGTCTTTGCCTCCGGGTCAGTGTAGGGCGGGGCGCGGAAGACCTCGAGCGAGACCATCGGGTTCACCACCGGCTGGTCGCCGGTGTTGTAGATCTCGAGCATGATGTTCGTGCCGAACGTCTTGATCGGATCGAGCAGGATGGCGCTGGTGTGCAGGCCGAAATTGCCCTCGCCCGGGTTGAGGACGACGTAGTGCTCCTTGAGATACATCGAGCAGCTGGTCAGGATCCCCGAGCGCGGAGTGATCGCAAGCGGGGAGGCCTCGTGGCGGACCTGGACCTTGTCGATGAACGAGCGGCCGGCGTGGCCGCCGACGATGTGCTCGAAGTTCACCCGCTGCAGGCGGGGATTGAGCGTGTAGTTCACCGGGTGCGGGGTGAAGAAGACGCGGCCGCGGCTGTCGATCGAGAGGGTGCGGGGCAGCTTGAGCAGGTTCTGCTGCAGGGCGGTCCATATCTCGGTGCTGGAGAGCTTGGCTGACGCCGGCGCATGGAACAGGCGGCCGACCGGTGTGCCCGGGCGCAGAAGCTTCTTCCAGTAGGGGGCGTTGGGGAAACTTGAGTCGTAGATGAAGGCCTCCGCCTCCAGCTCCAGGCGGTTGCCCGCCACGGTTGGCGCGCTCAGTAAGAGCATTTCGATGCCGATGCGGGCGAGGGAGCTCCGCTCGGTGAAGCGCAGGCTGGAGAGCTTCGCCTTGAGAAAGTCGAATTCGGCCGGATTGCGCGGCCAGAAGCCGACCGTCACGGAGACACTGCGTTCATCCTTGGGGCGTACCGACAGGACTTGTCCGTCCTGGCTCGTCCAGAATTGATCGTCGTTCATGGCAGGGTCGAAGAGCCAATTCATGCGGTGGCCCGGACTCAAGCGGATAGGTTAGGATTGCGTTTCCGAGGGTTCCGCCCCACGTTCTTCAGCTTTTACGCAACCGGGAGCCCTGCTCCCGGTCTGACCCCACTGCCTTAACCCACCCATGAAACTGACCCAAGTCCTGAAGCTCTCCCTCTGCGCCCTTGGCGCGACTGTTGCCCTTCGCGCCCAGCCCGCACCCGCGGCGGCGCCGGCCGCTGCGGCGGCCACGTTCACGGAGGCTCAGCTCTGTGAGACCTTCGGTTGGTTCGTCGGTCGTCGCATGGGCATCGCGGAACTCGAGTTCACCCCGGCTCAGATCGAGGCCATCGTGGCGGGGCTGCGCAAGGCGGCGACCGCGGGCGACGCACCCTATGATGTTGCGGCCATCGGGCCCCAGCTCGATACCTTCATCGCCCAGAAGCAGGCGGCCTACGGCGAGAAGCTCAAGGCCCAGGGGGAAGCTGAAGGCCAGGCCTTCCTCGCCCAGGTCAAGCAGAAGCCCGGCGTGCAGACGCTTCCAAGCGGTCTCGCCTACGAGATCGTCACGCCCGGCACCGGCGACTTCCCGAAGCCGACCGACACGATCCGCGTTCACTACACCGGCACGCTGGTCAATGGCACCGTCTTCGACAGCTCCGTCCAGCGCGGCGAGCCGATCACGCTCTCCCTTTCCGATGGCGTCATCGACGGCTGGAAAGAGGGCATGCAGAAGGTGAACAAAGGCGGTAAGATCAAGCTCTACCTGCCCCCGTCCCTCGCTTACGGCGACCAGGGCCAGGGCATGATTCCCCCGGCCTCGACCCTCATCTTCGAGGTCGAGCTGCTGGAGATCAATCCGCCGGCGGCAGCGGCCCCCGCGGCCCCCGCGCAACCCTGATCGAAGTTCGAGTTCTTGCGCTTTCAACGGCGGTCCCGCGGATGCGGGGCCCCCGGATAAACCACGAAATACACGGAACACACGAAATCTTTCGATCCTCACTGCATGGACTTCGTTTTCGTGTGTTCCGTGTATTTCGTGGTTTCTTTTCTGAGTTCGCGCCGATTCGCGTGATTCGCGGTCGGTGCAGGATTTCGCCTCAGGCGCGCGTCTGCGCGGCGTAGCGGCGCAGGTCGAGGGTGTGGCGGCCTTCGGGCGGGAAATCGATCTTGGGGATGAACCGGGTTTGTCCGACCGTGTGCGGCCAGATTTCCCAGCGCTCGGCGTGGCGGGCCCGCGCCTCGGCTTCGTCTCGCGGGCGGGCGGCGTAGGGGGAGCTGCGGGGGTTCCACACATGCCAGCGGGCGGCGGAGACGACGGTCAGCGTCTGGCGGTCGACCCATTCGATCAGCAAAGGGGCATGCACGGGGATGTGCGGATGCAGCGCGGGCGTGAGGTAGAACGCACGGAAGCGGATGCCGCAGGCGGAGGCGCCGTGGCACTCGCGGAACTCGCAGGGCAGGCCGTTGACCAGCAGGAGTCCCTGTTCAAGCGCGGCGGGTTCCAGCGCGGCCTCGATCCGGTCCATGCTCGAATCGACCGTGCGCGAAACGGTGCCGGCATTGGGCGACTCGCCGAGGAGCGGCCAGGCTTCCAGTGCCTGGCGGAAGACCACGGACGGAGCGGGCTGGGACTTGTCGGCGGGTGAGGCCAGGGGAAGCTCACCGAGTTTCGGGAAACGCCATTCCCAGAGCGGGCGCAGCCACTCGACGTCGAACGGAATGCCGTGCGCCTTGAGATCGTCGCAGATCGCGGCGAGATCGGACCAGATGAAAGTCGGCAGAAAAAAACGGTCGTGCAATTCGCCGGCCCAGCGGACGAACGGTTCCTTGAAAGGATCGGCGGCGAGGCGGGCTAGGATGGCGCGCACGAAGAGGGCGGTCGCGCTCATCGCGGTGGAGGTCGGATGGGTTTCGAAGGCGCGGAACTCGACCAGGCCCAGGCGGCCGTTGCCGGCAAAGGGGTTCCAGAGCTTGTCGACGCTGATCTCCGCGCGGTGGGTGTTGCCTGAGCGATCCATCAGGAGGTCGCGGAAGAGCAGATCGAAGAGCGGCAGGTTTTGCGGCGTGCCGACCTGCTCCGCTCCGGCGCAGGCGATTTCCAGCTCGTACAACGCCTCAAACGTGGACTCGTCGATGCGTGGCGCCTGCGAGCTGGGGCCCAGGTAGGCGCCAGTGAAGGCATAGCTCAGGCCGGGGTGATGCTGGAAGTAGCGGATGACCGACGGTAGCAGCGCAGGGAACGCGAAGAAAGGTGACGTCAGTCCAATCGGCCCGCCGAACACCAGATGGGCCCCGCCGCCGGTGCCGGTCTCGCGTCCGTTGAACTGCAGCTTGCGCGCGCACAGCCCGGTCTTCGCGGCAGCTGCGTAAAGTTGCTCGAGCTGGCGGTCGTAGTCGCGCCACGCGGCGCAGACGGCGAGGTTGACCTCGATGACGCCGGGATCTGAAGCGAAACCAATGGTGGGTAGGCTCGCATCGGTGGGCGGCGCATAGCCGCCGAGGACGCACCCGGTAAGCTTGAGTGCGGCGAGCACCGACTCGATGTGCGGGATCAGATCGAGGTAGGCGACAAGCGTTAGGGGCGGGATGAAGACCGTGATGCTGCCCTCGCGGAGTTCGACCGTGAGGGCGCGGCGGAGATTTTTCTCGCTGAGGCGATCGAGCGGAAGGCGGAGCCCGGCGAGGCTGTCACCCGAAAGGAGTACCGCCGCCTCGGTCCCGAGCGCGGGCCGCCAGTCGTCCGAGATCCAATGCTGTCCGTCATGGTCGAGAGGAAGAACCCAACCGATGGTGTCTCTGGGCTTGCCCGCCTCGGCGAGCGGGAGCGCGCGGCGGGGATCGAGGGCGAGGGCAGTAGCGAGCTTGCGAACAACCTCGGCGGTTTGCGCGGCCGAGTGATCGCCGGGGGCAAGCGAGTCCTTGAGCCGCACAGGATCCTTCCACAGGGGCACGCCGTCGGCGCGCCACTGGACGAGGAGAGCCCAGCGAGGCAGCGGTTCCCCCGGGTAATGTTTGCCCGAGGTTTCGAGCACCACTGCACCCGGGTAGGAATCGAGGATGAGTTGGCGGGTGAAGCGACGGGCGAGGCCGAGTTTTGTCGGCCCGAGCGCGGCGACGCTCCACTCGGCGCCCTGAGGATCGAAGGGAATGAAGGTCGGCTCGCCGCCCATGGTCAGCAGCACACCGCTTTGCGCGAGCGAGGCCTCGGTGGCGTCGCCACACGCGGAGATTTTTTTCCAGACGGCGTCGGCGTAGGGCGTGGACATGGTCAGTTGATCTTTTCCACCATCACATCGGTATGCAGCGAGGAGGAGGCCGCGGTGGGGTTGTAGTAGGAGCCTTGGATGGGGTTCACGCTTTCGGCTTGGGCGGCATGGGCGACGGGGATGAACGCATCGTTGCACCAGAGCCCGTGGGTGGGATCGAGGCCCCTCCAGCCAGCGCCCGGCAGATAAACCTCGGCCCAGGCATGCATTGCCCCGGCGGTGCGATGGTTGTCGTCGGCAGGGGCGTAGAGATAGCCGCTGACGAAGCGTGCGGCGAGGCCGAGCGTGCGGCAGAGTTCGACGAAAAGGACGGCGAAGTCGCGGCATGCGCCGGCGCCGCGCTCAAGGGTAACCAAGGAGGGTTGGATTCCGCCGCTCTCGCGGCGTTCGTAGGTCAATTTCTCGAAGACGAGCGCGTTGAGTTGGCTGAGATAGCTGACCGTATCCGCCGGCCGGTTGAGAAAGTGTTCGTCCAACCAGGCGCGGAGTTGGCGCTGGGTCTCGTCAAAGGGCGGCGCGAGGTAGGGGCCGAGGGCGAAGTCGAAGACTGGCTCGTAGGCGAAGGGAAAGCTGGCCGCGTAGAGCTTGAGAATGAAATCGAACGGATTGTCGTCGAGGGTCTCGATCTCAAACTCGGTGCGAATGTTCAGCGCGTCGGCGCGGTCCCAAAAGTGGGCGCAGGTCAGGGCGTTGTCGTGTGGATCGCGGATGGCGAAGGTCTTCGCGTTCGGCGAGATGTTCAGGCTGAAGCTGCGCAGGCGGTGGAGTGAAGATTCGCGGGGCCGAAGATAAAGGATATGGGGAGAGAAGCTGACCTCTCGATCGTATTGGTACCGGGTGAGGTGGGAGACACGGAGTTTCATCGGGGAGGGGAAGGGACGGGAGGGGCGTTTCGTACAGCCTAAAGCTTGCCGTCCAAGGCGGATTCTAGATCGGCGACGAAAGAATCGATGTCTTCTTCGCGGGTATCCCAGGAGCACATCAGCCGGCAGCCCTCGGCCCCGATGAAGGTGTAAAAGGACCAGCCGGCGGTACGAAGTGCCGCGGAGGCGGGAGCCGGGATCTTGGCGAATACCGCGTTGACCTCCGGCTCGACGATGAGGCTCACGCCCGGCAGGGGGCGCAGCGCGGTGACCAGGCGCTGAGTCATGCGGTTGGCGTGACCGGCGTGCCTGAGCCAAGCCCCGTCCTCGAGCAACCCGACCCACTGGGCGCTCAGGAAGCGCATCTTGGAGGCCAGCTGGCCGGCTTGCTTGCAGCGGTAGTCAAATTCGCGCGCCAGCGCGGGGTTGAAGAAAACCACGGCCTCCGTGGTGTTCATGCCGTTCTTGGTGCCGCCGAAGCAGAGGACCTCGACCCCGGCGCGCCAGGTGAAGTCGGCCGGAGCCAGCCCGTCACGTTCGCGAAGTCGCGCGGCTGCGTTCGAGAAACGGGCGCCGTCCATGTGGACGTGCAGGTGGTGCCGGCGGGCCACGGCGGTCAGCGCGGTGATCTCGTCGCGCGTGTAAACGGTGCCCCACTCCGTGGATTGCGTCAGCGATAGAACGCGCGGCTTGGGGTAGTGGATATCAGTGCGCTTGAGCACCACGCGATCGACCTCCTCGGGTGTCAGTTTTCCGTTGGGGCCGCCGGCGGTGAGGATTTTGGTGCCGTTGGAAAAAAACTCCGGCGCGCCGCACTCGTCCGTCTCGATGTGGGCGGTCTCATGGCAGACCACGCTGTGGTAGCTCTGGCACAGCGAGGCGAGGGCGAGGGAGTTGGCTGCGGTGCCATTGAAGACGAAGAAGACCTCCGCGTCAGGTTTCTCGAAAACGGAACGGATGAGGTCGCAGGCCTTCTGAGTCCAGGCATCCGTACCGTAGGACGGCACGCGTCCGGCGTTGGCGGCACCGAGGGCAGCCCAGGCTTCGGGGCAGATGCCCGAGGTGTTGTCACTGGCAAAGTGGTGGTTGGGCCGGGGCTTTGACATCACGGCATGAGAGCAGCAAAGCGGGTGTGACGCTAAGGTTTTCTGCGTGGGGGCTGGAGCGAATTGTGTTTGGCATCGTCCGCCGGCGCGCGTTACGTCGGCGGCTGCACGCATGAGCCCGCCGACCACCGATGTTAACCTTTACCTCGTGGGCTTCATGGGGACGGGCAAGACCACGATCGGCCGGGCCGTGGCGCAGCGACTGGGATTCCGGCTGCTCGACAGCGACCACGAGATCGAGCGGATTCGAGGCAAGACCATCGCGGATATTTTCGCGCAGGACGGGGAGCCCGTGTTTCGCGCGATGGAGCGTGAATTCATCCTGACCGGGCATCCGGAAAGCGGCTGTGTCATCGCCTGCGGCGGCGGCCTGGTGGTGCAGCCCGGGATGCTGGAGGAGTTGCAGAAGCGCGGCGTGGTCGTGTGCCTCCATGCCTCGATCGAGACCATCCTCAAGCGGACGCAAGGCAATCGCACGCGTCCGCTCCTGAACGGGGAGGTCGATCCGCTGGTGCGGATCCGTGAGCTCTATGCCGCGCGGGAGCCAATCTACAAGAAGGCAGGCACGGTGATCCTCACCGATTCCCGTCCAACGAGCGACATCATCGCCCATCTTTTGCGGTCCTATCGACGCGAGGCGGGTGACTGGAGGCGGGCTCATGCCGGCGCCCGGCGCTGATTCGTCGGTCCTTCGCGGCCGCCTGGAGGCGCTGGGCTTCGATGACGTCCGGGTGGCGCAGGTCGCGGGCCGGGCGCCCGGTGCCGAGGGCCTCGGTGCCTGGTTGGCGGCTGGCTATCAGGCTGACATGGCATGGATGGACCGCTCGGCCGCGAAGCGAGCTGATCCGCAGCAGGTTCTGCCGGGTGCGCGCTCCATGATCATGCTGGGGATCAGTTATTGGAGTGCCGCCGCGCCCGGCCGTGAAGGCGGGCCGCGCTGGGCGCGTTACGCGCTCAATGAGGACTACCACGACACGATCAAGCCGGCACTGATCGCGGCCGGGGACGTTTTGCGCGAGCTGTATGGCGTTTCTGGTGACGACTATCGTTTCTACGTCGACACGGGGCCGGTGCTGGAACGCAGCTGGGCGGCGGAGGCGGGGCTCGGCTTCACGGGCAAGAACTCGATGCTGATTTCCCGGCGGCATGGAAACTGGCTGTTCCTTGCGTCGATCCTCACACGCATCGACCTCGTGCCTGACGAACCCATCCGCCGGCGTCCGCCCGAGCCCGGTTCCGGCGTAGGCCTGCTCTGCGGCAAGTGCAGCCGCTGCCTTGATGCGTGCCCGACACAGGCCTTTACCGCGCCGGGTGTGCTCGATGCTCGCCGCTGCGTATCCTACCAGACGATTGAGAACCGCGGGATCATCCCGCGTGAACTGCGCGCGGGCATCGGCTTGAGGATTTACGGCTGCGATACCTGCCTTGAGGTCTGTCCGTGGAACCGATTTGCGCAGGAGGGCCGTAAGGTGCTGCTCAGCTCGCGCCAGGAACTCGCGGAGTTGTCGCTGCGTGAGATTCTCGAGCTGACGCCCGAGCGATTCGCCGCGGTCTTTCGCCGGACGGCGGTCAAGCGGCTTAAGCTCGCGGGGCTGCTGCGCAATGCCTGCATCGTGGCAGCCAACGCCGGCGCGACCGAGTGTGTTGACGCCGTCGTGGCGCTGGCCGGTCATGCCTCGCCGGTCGTGCGCGCGCACGCCGTGTGGGCGGCGATTGAGTTAGGGGCGCGTGCGGCGCTCGAGCCGGCGCGCGCGCGCGAATCGGATCCGCTCGTGCTGGCGGAGTACTCAACCGGGACGGCCTAGCGGCCTTGAAATGCGCGATCCATGGCCTCGACGAAGCGGCCGGGCGGGCGTACGGGCTTGCCGGCGTGATCGATGAAGGCGTGGAGGGTGGAGCCGGTGGCGAGGAGTTCCGGCCCGAGGCGAACCTCATACTCGAGGCGAATGCGGAGGAGTGGACGTTCCCGCAGGGTGGTCACGATCGTGAGCGTGTCATCGTAGCGTGCGGGCTTCAGGTAGCGCACGGCGACCTCAAGGACCGGGAGGCGGAAGCCGCTCGCCTCGAGGTCGCGGTAGGGCAGGCCCTGCTCGCGGAGCAGAGTGGTGCGGCCGACCTCGAACCACGGGAGGTAGCTGCCGTGATAGACCACGCCCATCATGTCAGTCTCGGCGTAGCGGACGGCGATCTCGGTGCGCGATTGAATCATGGTGAAAAGTGCCGTCCGGAGGCGTGGTGCCGTCAATCAGCCGGGTCCGTCGCATCGACCGGGCTGAACAGCAGCCGGGCCGAGTGGGACCAGTTGTGCTTGCGGGCCCAGTCGCGTCCCGCCGTACCCAGGCGCTGCCTGAGATCGCGGTTGCTGATGAGTTTTTCGAAAGCGGCGGTGAGTTGAGCGGGATGATGCGGCGGCACGAGGAGGCCGGTCACATTGTCGACCACCGCTTCGGAAACACCGCCGACGGCGTGCCCGACGATGGGC
Organism: uncultured Opitutus sp.; assembly: GCA_964460715.1. Taxonomy (GTDB): domain Bacteria; phylum Verrucomicrobiota; class Verrucomicrobiia; order Opitutales; family Opitutaceae; genus CAMAXB01. The sequence continues at coordinate 9,300 of CAYWRG010000012.1, forward strand.
AGCCCGTGGGCGGAGGCTTCGAGGTAAACGAGCCCGAAACCTTCGACACTGTGGCCGTAGTCGATGCTGGTCATGGCAAACAGATCGGCGCGGTCGTAGACTTGGTCGAGTTCACGATCCGGCAGGTCTCCGAGAAACCGCACCGGAAAATCGCAGCTGGCCGCGGTGCTGCGCAGGCTCTGTTCGTACGCCGGCTTGTTGCCGGAGCCGACGATCCAGTATTCGATCTGCTGGCGGAAGCGGGGGGCGAGCGCCTGCAGGGCCTGCAGGGCCAACAATTGGCCTTTTCGCGGGTGCAGGCGGCCGACCGTCAGCACGATGATGCGGCTGTCGCGCGGGGTCGGCGTGGGATTGATGACGGCGAAATCCGAACGGAGTGCGCCGGGCGTCAGGAGCGTCTTCTCGATGGCCTCGGGGAAATGGGTCCAGAGCAGTTGCTGGGTGTAGTTGCTGAGGACGCTGATGCGCGCCGCATTGCGGATGAGGCGGCGGGCGAGAGGGCGGATGAAGGGATTGCGATGGAACTTCAGGATCTCAGACCCGTGG